>JAUSGI010000008.1 GCA_030649135.1 bacterium
GTGACAGAACGGCTGAAAAAAGATATAATAAAACTCGTAATTGATGAAGTGGTGATCGAAGGCGAGAGCGTCAAGATTTTTGCCACCATCCCTCTGCCGAATAAGATTCACGAACGGGAAATGGACAAAACTGACATTCCCGGTACTTTTAATGCTGGGGCTACCCTAGGCCCGGTGAACGAAACGAATATGGCTAGAATTTGGAATAAACACAAACAATCAAATACCCCTCTTAAAAGAAAGGTCTTCGTCGGACTTTCCGGAGGGGTGGATTCTGCAGTCAGCGCGGCACTTCTGAAAAAACGCGGGTTTGATGTCACGGGTGTCTTTATCAAGGTTTGGCAGCCGGATTTTTTACCTTGCGGTTGGAGAGACGAGCGGCGTGATGCGATGAAAGTAGCTATCATGCTTGATATTCCGTTTCTTTTCTTTGATTTTGAGGAAGAGTATAAAAAGGGTGTCGTTGATAAAATGATAGCCGAATATGAGATTGGCCGAACCCCAAATCCTGACGTGCTTTGCAACAAAGAAGTTAAGTTCGGGGCGTTTTGGAAGAAAGCCAGGGAAATGGGAGCAGATTATATTGCGACAGGTCACTACGCGAATATTGAAGATGGGAAAATGAAAGAAGGGAAAGATAAAGACAAGGACCAATCCTATTTCCTCTGGACCCTCAAGCAAAACGACCTTTCACATATTCTTTTCCCGGTCGGTAATTTGAAAAAAAGTGAAGTGCGTAAGCTTGCCCGAAAATATAATCTGCCGGTTTCCGAAAAGAAGGACAGTCAGGGTATCTGTTTTATCGGGGACGTTAGGATGGACGAATTCCTTGCCCATTTTATCTCGACTAAACCGGGCGATGTTTTGAATACTCGAGGCGAAATTGTGGGAACTCACAGCGGGGCTTTACTCTACACTATAGGAGAAAGGCACGGCTTTGAAGTTCTCAAGAAACAATCGGAAGATGGGGCTTACTACATATTATCCAAGAATATGAAAGCAAATACCATTACGGTGTCAAACAAAGAACCGGAAATATTGGCACTTTCGCCAACCAAAATTACAGTCAAGAATGTTAACTGGATTACCGAACCTTTGGGACCTTCGCTTACTGCAAGAATTCGGTACCGAGGAGAAAAACTGCCCGCCATACTCTCGCTCGAAGGTTCTCATATTGTAGTGGAATTCAGAAAACCGGTGCGGGGCCTTTCTCTCGGCCAGTCGATAGTTTTCTACAATGGCGATATTTGCCTTGGCGGGGGAGTGATGGATAAAGTTGTGCCAATAAAATAGGCCTGCGGTTTGGTGCCGCAGGCCTAGCTGAATTCCGAACGAAGAACTGTGCAACCTACTTATTGAGAGACTTTGCGCCGATGTCCTTCCGGTACTGCATTCCCTCGAAGGAGATGCACTTGACGCCGGCATACGCACGATAGATCGCTTCCTTGAGAGTCGCACCAACCGCTGTCACGTAGAGCACTCGCCCGCCAGAAGTGACCAGTTGGCCATTGACCATTTGGGTTCCGGCATGGAACACCACGACTCCCGGCAGGCTTTGCGCTTTGTCGATACCGGTAATCGGCATACCCTTCTTGTAGTCGGGAGAGGGGTATCGGGCTGATGCCATTGTAATGCATGCTGCGTAGCCTGGATTCCACTTGATCTTGGTTTCGCGGAGTCTGCCGTCCACACACGCCCAAAGAGTCTTTAGGAGGTCTGATTCCCACAGACGCATGTAAACTTGCGCTTCCGGGTCACCGAACCGGGCATTAAACTCGAGTACCACCGGCCACCCCTCCCTCATCTTGAGTCCGGGGTAGAGCAGGCCGACGAACGGGTGACCATCCCTTTGCATACCAGCAAGAATCGGCTCGATGATACACTGGCGGACGAAGTCATGGTGGTTGAACCACGGTACGGGAGCGATGGTGCCCATGCCGCCGGTATTCGGACCCTCATCGCCATCATATATCGGCTTGTGGTCCTGTGCCGACGGAAACAACTCATACGACGTACCATCACATAAGGCGTGAACGGATATCTCTTGCCCATCCACGAACTCTTCCGCAACGACCTTGTCACCCGCACTGCCGTGGATGCGCTGTATCATGAGCTCATCGAGTGCGTGCAGTACCTCTTTGTAACTGCGGCAGACGTAGGCTCCTTTGCCGAGCGCAAGTCCTGATGCCTTGAGCACGATTGGCCGTAAATTCTTGTTGCCGAAGTGTTCTTGTGCCAGGACTACAGCGTTGGGGTAGTTGTCGAGGACCGTGAATGGCGCTGTTGGCACTCGGACTGATCTCATGAGCTCTTTCGAATACACCTTGGATGACTCAATCCTAGTGGCCATTTTTGATGGCCCTAAGATACGCAGTTTGTGGCTTTGAAACAAGTCGACGATACCTAGGGCTAGTGGATCGTCTTGTCCGACGATGGTGAACTCAATGCCTTCCTTGAGAGCGAAGGCTGCGAGCGCCAGGATGTTTGTTGCTTTGATCGGGACGTTTCTGACTTTGGTTAAGCCCTCCGTTCCCGCGTTTCCAGGAGCAACATAGAGCTCACTTATTTCCGGCGACTGACAAAGCTTCCACGCCAGTGCGTGTTCACGGCCACCACCACCAACGAGCAGCACTTTCTTCCCCATGGTTTGGTCTCCTTGTCTTTGTTTGAGGTTCAGGTCTAGCCATAAGGTATAATAAAAAGACAATGCGGACAACAACCGAGCAAATCACGGTTCTGAAGGCGAACGGCAGACGCGAGGCCTTTGAAATAGAAAAGCTTACCGCTTCGCTTCTACACTCTGGCGCCACCGAAGAGGCCACCGAGAAAGTTATATCGCACGTCTTGCCGGAACTTCGCGACGGCATGACTACCGATGATATTTATAAGCATGCTTTCTCCATTCTTCAAGAAATAAGCAAACCGGTTGCCAGAAGTTATTCTCTCCGCCGCGCTGTCATGGATCTGGGACCCTCGGGCTTTCCCTTCGAAGATTTCGTGGCCGAAATTCTTAAGGCCAAGGGATTTGAGTGCGAGACTCGCCAGACTGTGCTTGGCGGATGTGTGCCACACGAAGTGGATGTGGTGGCCTATAACAAAAAGAAACTAATTATGGTTGAGGCCAAGTTCCATAACGAGCTGGGTACCAAGTCGGACTTGAAGGTAGTGCTTTACATCAAAGCGCGATTTGACGACCTCCAGGAAAACGTCTTCAACTACGGTGGAAATAACAGACATATTACCGACTGTTGGCTTATCACCAATACCAAATTCTCCAGTACGGCTATTCACTACGGCGTTTGTAAAAATCTGACTATGATAGGATGGAATTATCCGGAGAAAGGTAGTTTGCAAGACATGATTGAAGATGAGGCGCTCCACCCCGTAACCTGTCTCGCCTCTCTCTCGGCTGCCGATAAGAAAACGCTTCTCGGCAAAAGGATAGTGCTTTGTTCGGATATCAAGAAAAATCCGAAATTGCTGACTGAATTATTGGGCAATAGTTTTGATATTACTCCGGTTATTAATGAAATAAACGAATTATAATGGAACTCTTCTCTCTTTTGGTCGTGGCTCTGATTCTTGGTTCTACTTTGGGACTGGAACGGTCTTTGGCCGGTAAGACTGCCGGTGTGCGTACTTTCGGTCTGGTCTCTATGGGTTCCTGTCTTTTCATTCTCATCGCGCGATTTGTTATCCCGACTTTTGAAGCGGTTAATTATGACCCATTGAGGATGGCGGCTGGGGTGGTGATGGGTATAGGTTTTCTTTGCGGTGGCGTAATTGTTTTCAAAGATTCCACTTTAACTGGTTTGACCACGGCTGCCGGATTATGGGTAGCCGCCGGTATCGGTATGGCGGTTGGTTACGGACTTCTACCCTTGGCACTTTTCGCCACGGTAGCGACTCTCCTGGTCTTTACCGTCTTTTGGTTTATCGAACACAAAGTTATTCCTAATGGAAAAAATGAGTGAGAGAGACGAGGCTCTGAAGAAAATCAAAGAAGAGGTAATCGGCCTAGGCGCCTCGCCGCTCTATGCCGAGAGGATGAGGAATAAATATTTTCCGGTGATAGGGGAGGGTAGTCACTCGGCTGAAATAATGTTTATCGGCGAGGCGCCGGGGGAAAATGAAGCGAAGACCGGCAGGCCGTTTTGCGGGCGGGCGGGGAAAGTGCTTGATGACCTCTTGATTTCTGTCGGCATAGAAAGAAAAGATGTCTACGTGACCAATATCGTCAAAGACCGCCCGCCCGGCAATCGTGACCCATTACCGGATGAGATAGCGATTTATGCGCCGTTTCTTGACCGCCAGATTGAAATCATCAAGCCCAAAATAGTGGCCACGCTGGGGCGTTTCTCGATGCAGTATGTGATGACGCGCTACGGCCTCGAATGGGAATTGGATTCTATCAGCAAGCTTCATGGCAAAGTCTTTAGCGCAAAAGATTTCCAATTTATTCCCCTGTACCATCCCGCCGCCGCCATTTACAATCAGCATCTGCTGGGCACTCTCAAAGAAGATTTCAAAGCGCTTAGGACTCTAATTTAAGTATGTTATATTGGCTTCAATGAAATCTGAAGAAATCAGGCGGCGATTCCTGGCATTTTTTGAGAAGCGCGGACACGCCGTTATTCCTTCTGCCTCGCTTGTACCAGAAAATGATTCTTCGGTCCTCTTCACCACTGCCGGGATGCAGCCTCTGGTGCCGTATTTAATGGGTAAGAAACATCCTCAAGGTAAGCGCTTGGTCAATATTCAGAAATGCGTACGTACTCAAGACATAGAAGAAGTGGGCGACAATACTCACGATACTTTTTTTGAAATGCTAGGCAACTGGTCTCTCGGTGATTATTTTAAAGAAGATGCGATTAAATGGAGTTTCGAGCTCCTGACTTCCGAGTCGGAAGGTTTTGGTCTTGACCCTAGCCGTCTATATATAACGGTATTCGAAGGGGATGAAAATGCTCCTCGCGATGTGGAGTCTTTTGAAACTTGGAAAAAATATATGCCGGAGAATCGAATATTTTTTCGGGGCGCAAAATCAAATTGGTGGAGTGTGGGAGAGAGTGGCCCCTGTGGCCCCGATACGGAAATGTTCTACGATATCACCAAGGAAGGTCTCGGCGATATGAGTAAAGAAGAATACATAGCGGCCGATGAAAGGCAAAACGTGGTCGAAATATGGAACGACGTCTTTATGGAATATGAGAAGAAAGATGGTCGGGTAGTCGGCAAGCTTTCCCAAAAAAATGTGGATACCGGCGCGGGTTTGGAGCGTTTGACTACGGCTCTGCAAAATAAAGACAATATTTTCGACACAGATTTGTTTGCCCCGATGATGGCGGCTCTCTCAAGCGTATCTTTTCCAGATGTTCGCTCTGCACGCATTGTTACTGACCATATCCGTACTTCGGTCTTTATGATTGCAGATGGCGTCACACCTTCCAATACCGACAGGGGATATGTTTTACGCAGATTGCTGCGCCGTTCCTATATATATGCGAGAAAAATGGGAGCGGATATCGATATTTTGCACGCTGTGGCGAATATAGTGCTTGAGCATCCAAGTTATAAAGGACTTTATACTTTTAATGTCGATACTGTAAAGTTAGTTACTGAAGAAATAGAGAAATTTAAAAAAACACTCGAAGCGGGTCTGAAGCAAATCGAGAAAGGCGAGGATCCATTTACGCTTTTTACCAGCTACGGATTGCCATTGGAGATTATCGAAGAAGTTGTGCCGGTCGACAGAGTAAAATTTCAACAACAAATGGAACAACACAAACAAATTTCCAGTGTGGCTGGGGAGAATAAATTTAAAAACTAAGTTATAATATAAAGGATGCCGAAAAAAATTGAAGATATTATTGTACCGGTAAGAAAAAGGAGTATCAGAGATGTTCCTATTCCGGAAAGCCGTAGAAAGAATGAAGATATCTCCGACTCTTCTCTGCCGAGAGAACATAATTTTCCGGAAGTGGGGCACCGCGATATCGACTTGCGCCGAGAAAACAGGAGGTTTCCCAAATTTTTTGGTAAAAGCGTGTGGGTTGCTACCGGTGTGGCTATCATAGTGCTCATCTTCGCCGCGCTCTCCATATTTAATGGGGCTACTTTGGCTTATGTCCCCAAGTCTCTGGCAATCTCTTTCGACAAAGATGTTTACACGGCGCATAAGTCCGGAGAAGGCAAACTTCTTTACAGCATTATCAAACTTTCTGGAGACAAGGGACTAGATGTGTCTGCATCTGGGGAAGAAGAGATTCGAAGGAAGGCCAGCGGTCTCATCATTGTCTACAACACAGGCGCCAAACAACAGAGATTAAGGGCGACTACGCGCTTCGAGACTCCGGATGGCAAAACTTATCAGGTCCAAGATGCCATCGTCGTGCCGGGTCAGAAGATAGTGCGCGGTGTCGAGGAACCGGGTGTCATAGAAGTCAAGGTTTATGCGGAAAATCCCGGAGAAGAATTTAATATTGGTCTAACAGATTTCTCCCTACCGGGTTTGAAAGGCACATCGCTCTTCTCGTCTGTGTACGCTCGCTCTAAGACAGAGATGTCGGGCGGGTTTATGGGTGTGGAAAAAGTGGTCAACAACCAAGAGAAGGCGCAAGTGAGGGTGCGTCTCGAGACGACATTAAGAGACGAGCTTATCTCCGAAGCCAGAGCCCAAGTGCCGGAAGATTTCATCTTGTTCCCGTCTCTCTCTCGTGTGACTTTCGAGGACCTGCCCCAGACAGGCTCTCTAAGTAAAGATAGCGCGACTGTCAACATACGGGGTAATTTACAGGGGGTCATGTTCAAGAAAAGTGATTTAACTAATCACCTGGCTCTCGGTAAAATTACGCGTGTGGCCGGCGAGACAATAGACCTTGTGGCGCTAGATTCCCTTAATTTTATTTTCGTGAATACTTCACCGGCGGATTTATTACTGGTGGATGAGATTAAGTTTATTGTGACGGGAGAAGTAACGGCGGTATGGCGCACCGATGAGGTGGCTCTGAAGGCTGACTTAGCCGGGAAGCATAAAAGAGATATTTCTTCCATCCTCAATAACTATCCAACCGTGCTGTCTGCCACCACCACCATCCGGCCGTTTTGGAAAAGCTCTTTCCCATCGGACGGCGCGCGCATATCAATGAAGAAACTACCTGTCAATTAATATATGCCACAAAGCAAAGCTTTGGATGTAGAGAGAATGGGTGTTGTGGTTGAGTCTCTGCCCAATATCATGTTCCGGGTGAAGCTTGATGACTCGCCGGCTAGCGGAGAGGATACGATTCTTTCCTATCTGTCCGGCAAGATGCGTCTGCATCGTATTCGGGTCTTGGTGGGGGATAAGGTATTACTCGAGCTCGAACCCTATGGCGGTAAGGCTCGTATTATCAAGCGACTCTAGACAAAAAAAGGAAGTTAAGCTAGAATGCAAACCTGTTATGAAGGTAAAAGCGGCGGTTAGAAAGCTATGCGCAAAGTGCCAAATAGTCCGTAGAAAGGGCTATGTTTACGTAACTTGCAAAGCAAATCCTAGACATAAGCAAAGACAAGGCTAGATGAGAATATTAGGCATAACTATCCCGGAGGAAAAGCGTCTTGAAATTGGTCTCACGGCCATTTTCGGCATTGGTCGTCCTCGCGCCAGAACCATCCTCACCAAGGCCGGTGTGCCTCTGGGCAAGAAATCAAAGGAGGTCAGTATAGAAGAGGAAAATAAAATTCGTTCGGTTATCGAAAGTCTGACTTTAGAAGGTGATTTGAAAAGGGAAGTGGCGGGCAATATTAAACGGCTTAAAGATATCAAGACTTACCGAGGCGTGCGCCATATGCGTAATCTGCCTGTCCATGGTCAGCGCACCAAGTCCAATGCGCGAACGAAACGAGGCGCGAGAAAGACCATGGGTACGGGACGCAAAGTAGCGGAAAAGAAATAAAATATAATGGGTAAGAAAAGAATAGTAAAGACAGAAGAAGAAGCCGTCAAAAGCACAGATGGCAGTATTGCGGGTGTGGAAAAAAAGGAGGAGGTGAAGGTGTCGCGCAGACACTTCGACTCCGGTATTCTCTACGTCGAGTCTACATACAACAATACCAAGCTGACACTCACCGACAGCAAGAGTAATACTCTTGCGTGGTCTTCAAGCGGTAGTCTCGGATTCAGAGGGGCTAAGAAGGGTACACCATTTGCCGCCGCAAAAGTGGGCGAAACACTGTCACTTAAGGCCCAAACTCTGGGTATCAAAGAGGTCAAAGTGATAGTCAAGGGCGTGGGTTCCGGTCGGGAGTCGGCTATCCGAGGGTTTATTTCTAAAGGCATTAATTTGACCACTATCCAAGATAAGACTCCAGTGCCCCACAATGGTCCGAAACCACCTAAGCCGAGGAGAACTTAACAAATATGAAAATAGGACCTAAATATAAAATAGCGAGACGCTTGGGTGCACCAATATTTGAAAAAACCCAAACCCCGAAATACGCACTGTCGCTGGCTCGCAAAGAGAGAAGTGACCGCAAGGGTCGTAAAAAGCCGAAAAGCGAATTCGGTATCGCGCTTGTGGAAAAGCAGAAAGCTCGTTTCAGCTACGGCATCGGCGAGAAACAATTCAGAAATTATGTTAGCAAGGCGTTGCGCTCCCTGGATCCTATACAAGGATTGTTTGCCACTCTTGAGAGTCGACTCGACAATGTGCTCTTCCGTGCCGGGCTGGCCAAAACGCGCGCGCAGGCCCGTCAGATTGCCGGCCATGGTCACACCTTGATTAACAACGCTCGGGTGACCGTACCATCAATTCTATTGTCGCAGGGCGATACCGTCAGTCTGCGCGCCGGTTCCGCCGGAAGTCCTCTGTTTGGAGAGGTAGAGGAGAGGATGAAGACCTTGGCAGCGCCGGCATGGCTTAAGGTTGACCCGGCCAGCAAGTCTGTGACTGTGCTGGAGAAGCCGGTGTACGTGGGGAAGGAACATGTCTTCGATCTTGGAATAGTGATTGAATTCTATAACAGATAGTGTTATAATTAAAACTTAATTTTTTTATATTTTTTATGGCTGATTACACAATACTTTTACCTTCAAAACCAAAGGTAATTTCCGAAAAAGGAGAGAGCGGCGTCTTCGAGATTGAGGGGCTTTATCCGGGTTATGGCCACACTCTTGGCAACAGTCTGCGTCGCATCATCCTCTCGTCTTTGCCCGGGGTAGCTATCACTTCGGTCAAAATTGCCGGTGTTAGCCATGAATTCTCCGTCTTGGATGGAGTGAAAGAAGATATTGTCACTATCCTGCTCAATCTCAAGAGAATTCGTATGCGCTTCACTACCGATGAACCGCAGACTCTGTATCTCAAAGCGAAGGGTCTCTCTGCGCAGGACGGGGAAAAGGTGATTCGAGCTTCTGACCTGGAGGTGCCGGGTCAAGTAGAAATTCTCACACCGGATGAAATTATCGCCACCATCATTGGCAAAAACACGGTGCTCGATATGGAAATCAAGGCGGAAAAAGGTCTCGGTTTCATGCCCAAAGAAATGATAGAAAAAAATCGCGTGGATATCGGGACTATCGCTTTGGACGGTATCTTCACTCCAATTAGGCGCGCGAGTTATGAGGTGGAGAACATGCGTGTCGGGGACAGAACCGATTTTAACAAATTAAGAATGTCTATCGAGACTGACGGCACCGTTTCTCCTTCGGTGGCTCTCTCTTCCGCCATTGAGATTATGATAGGACAACTCAAGGCGATTATAGGTTTTCGAGAAGATGAGCCGGTAGCCGAAGAAAAACCGGCTCGAGAAGGTCGAGGTTCAGTCTCGAAGTCGGTGGCCGACCCTGAAGTGCTTAAGACTCGCGTGGAATCTCTGGAAGTTTCTCCCCGCACCAGCCATGCGCTTGCCCTTGCCAATATTCGCACGGTAGGTGGTTTGGCCCGCAAGAAAGAGAAGGACTTGCTAGAAATTGACGGTCTCGGAGCCAAGGGTATCCAGGAGATTAAAAAAGCCCTCGGAGAGTTCGGCATCACTTTAAAGTAATCATGCGACATCATAATGCCAACAGAAAATTCGGCCGTGAAAGAAATCAGAGAGTCGCTCTCATGCGTTCCCTCGCGTATTCGCTGGTGCTCAAGGGCAAAATTAAAACCACCGAACCCAAAGCCAAGTCACTCCGGCCATATATGGAAAAACTTGTCACTTTAGGCAAGAAACAAACTCTGGCTTCCCGCCGCGTGCTCGAGAGCCGAATTGGCGTAGAGGCCGCGAAAAAAATCGCGGGCACACTTTCGGCAACGTATAAAGACAGGGCCGGTGGCTACACTCGCATTACCAAAATGGGACCACGGGCTACCGATGCCAGTCCTATGGCTATCATCGAATTCGTATAGTTCGATAAACTCACCATAAATGAAAACTCATATCATAGACGCCAAGGGTAGAGTGCCGGGACGGATAGCTACGGAGATAGCGGTCATTTTAATGGGTAAAGATAGAACGGATTTTGCCAGAAATCGTATCCCGGACGTTTTAGTGGAAGTCATTTCAAGCTCTCAAATGTCGCTGAGTACTAAAAAATTAAGGGAAAAAATGTATGTCAGCCACTCCGGTTACCCGGGCAGTCTCCGACAAGAATCGCAAGGCCACGTAGTCGATACTAAAGGACCGCAGGAAGTGCTTCGCCGTGCTGTCTATGGCATGCTTCCCAAAAATAAATTACGCGCCCAGATGATGAAGAATCTTAAGATAAAAAAATAATATGGCTGATACTAAAGAGAGGTACATAGAAGCGGTAGGCAGAAGGAAGACTTCCGTGGCACGGGTGCGCATTACCCCGGCTTCCAAGATTTCCGTATCGGTCAACGACAAGGAATTTGAGAAATATTTTCCGACTCCCGCGCTTAGAATGACTGTTTTATCCGTCTTTAACGATACTCCGGAGAAGTTTCTGGTAACGGCCAAACTTAATGGCGGAGGCATCTCTTCACAGGCCGAAGCTCTACGGCATGGTTTGGCGAGAGCTTTAGTCTCTCACGAGCCTGGTCTACGCATCAAGCTTAAGGTGAAAGGCTTTCTCAAGCGCGACCCGCGTGCCAAGGAACGCAGGAAGTTCGGTCTCAAGAAAGCGCGCAAGGCCCCGAAGTGGAGTAAGCGTTAAGTCATCCAGTAATATGAAAGAGGAAAACAACGACATCGTAATAGAAGACGATCCGGATTCGATAGCTTCGACCGAAGTGCTCAAGAAGCTTAGAGAAAAACTTAAGCAAGCGGAGACTAAGGCCAAGGAATATCTGGACGGATGGCAGAGGGCGCAAGCGGATTTTGCCAATCTGCGTCGGCGCGATGAGGAGGCCAAGGCCGAGTTTCTTAAATTTGCCCGGTTTTCTCTGGTGGCGGAATTGATTCCCGTGCTCGATAGTTTTAATATAGCTTTGTCCCAGGGCCACAAAGACTTGGAACCGCTATATAATCAGTTACTGGCAGTGCTCAAAACCAATGGTCTGGAAGTGCTTGACCCGCTTGGAGAAACTTTCAGCCCGCACGAACACGAAGCCATTGCCACAATTCATACGGAAAAGCATGAGGAAGACCACAAAGTACTTGAGGTTCTGCAGAAAGGGTATAAATTGAATAGCAAGATAGTGCGACCAGCGAAAGTGAAGGTGGGAGAATTTATTAATAAAAACTAAAAACAATATGGCAAAAATCATTGGCATCGATCTTGGTACGACAAACTCCGCTGTTGCGGTGATGGAAGCCGGCCAGCCGAAAATTATCGAGAATGCCGAGGGTGCGCGTACCACTCCCTCTATCGCGGCTATTTCCAAAACCGGCGACCGCTTGGTCGGACTCCTTGCCAAACGTCAGGCGGTGACCAATCCTCAAAATACCATTTTCGGCATCAAGCGTTTTATCGGACACACCTTCTCTGACCCCGCGGTTCAGAAGGACAAGGCCACCGTACCATTCGCGGTGCTTGCCGCTTCCGATGGTTCGGTGATGGTCAAGATGGGTGACAAAGATAATCGCCCGGAAGAAATTTCCGCCATGATTCTTCAGAAGCTTAAGGCGGACGCGGAAGCCAAGCTTGGTGAAAAAATTACGGAAGCCATTATTACCGTGCCGGCCTATTTCAACGATGCTCAAAGAAAGGCGACCAAAGATGCCGGTCAGATTGCGGGACTCGACGTCAAACGTATCATCAACGAACCGACTGCCGCCGCCCTGGCTTATGGATTTAATAAAAAAAAGAATGAGAAAATTGCCGTTTTCGACTTTGGCGGCGGCACTTTCGACATCTCCATCCTTGAAGTGGGGGATGATGTGGTCGAGGTAAAGTCCACCGATGGCGATTCGCACTTGGGGGGTAAAGATATTGACCAGAAGGTGCTTAACTACATCGCCGAGGAGTTCAAGAAGGAGTCCGGTATAGACGTTAGAAAAGATGCTCTGGCCCTTCAGCGTCTGGATGAGGCCGCCGAGAAGGCCAAGATTGAACTCTCCACCGCGACCGAAACGGAAATCAATATTCCGTTCATCACTTCCGATTCATCGGGCCCGAGACATTTGCTGTTAAAACTTTCCAGAGCGAAGCTCGAAGAACTTTCCAGAGAATTTCTGGATCGAGCCATGGAAATTACCAAACGCGCCATGGAAGCCTCTCCGTTTAAAGTCGGTGACTTGCAGGAAGTTATTTTGGTGGGAGGGCAGACACGCATGCCGATGATTGTGGAAGTAGTTAAAAAATTCTTTGGCAAGGAACCGAACAAGTCCATTAATCCTGACGAAGTGGTGGCACTAGGCGCCGCTATTCAAGGTGGGATTCTTGCCGGTGATGTCAAAGATGTGCTTCTGCTCGATGTTATTCCTCTCTCACTCGGTATTGAGACTATGGGTGGCGTTGCTACCAAGTTGATTGAGAAAAATACCACCATTCCATCGGCAAAGTCGCAGGTCTTCTCCACAGCCGCCGATAATCAAACCTCGGTGGAAATTCATATCGTGCAAGGCGAGCGTGCCATGGCGACGGACAACAAATCTCTTGGTCGGTTTATCCTGGACGGTATTCCTCCGGCGCCGCGCGGCATGCCCCAGATTGAAGTGACTTTCGATGTTGACGCTAACGGCATTCTCAATGTGAAGGCTAAAGATAAAACTTCCGGCAAAGAACAATCTATCAGAATAGAGGCAAGGTCGAGTTTGTCGAAAGAAGAAATCGAGAGGATGCAAAAGGATGCGGAGGCTCACGCCACAGAAGACCAAAAGAAAAAAGATTTGGTTGATGCTAAAAATCTTGCTGAACAACTTATTTACACAGCTGAAAAATCTCTGAAGGATGCGCCTAGTATTCCGGATGATATTAAAACCGCAGTCAACGATAAAATAGCCGGGCTTAAGAAAGAAAAGGATAGCGGTACTGTTGAATCAATTAAATCCGCCACAGAGGCACTCTCTACCGAGATGCAGAAGATAGGGGAGTATCTTAGTAAGAATCCACCGGCAGGCGAAGCCGCCTCCGCTGGAAGCTCCGGCGAGCCACAGCCGGAAGTTAAAGATGCGGAAGTAAAAGAAGAACCAAAGAAAGACGATTCGGAACCAAAAGTTTAGTGGATTTAAATAAAAACCCTTCGACAAGCTCAGGGTAAACAAAACCCCGTCCAGACAGGCACGGGGCCTGTCTGAAACGGGGCGGCGGTTAGAGAAGCTCGAGATCTCCGAAGAACATCTCGTGCAGGTTGATGTCGGGTTTGCCCTCGCCGTCGTTGTGGTAGAAAATGATACTCCAAGGGGCAGGCTGTCTGTTGATTCCGAATGAGATCGACGGTGTCACGGTATCCCTCGTCCACTGTCGGGGAAGTTGACTCGTGATCAGTGTGAATCCATTGGAATTGCCGTGTAGCTCGATCCCGTGGATTGTACCGCTGATTCGAACGAGCCCTTCTTCTCCCCATCCTTTGGGTACTACCATTTCGTATGTGAAGGCGAACTTGCGGCCGATGAGCTCACGCTCTTCGGGTAAGCCCGCTTCAGTGAGGAGAGACTGCAGTTTCCTGCCCAACGCCTCCCTGGCTTGCGGATCCATTTCGAACCTCTTCCTGCATCTCTCGATGCACTGAAATCGCACAACTCTGGGGCTACGATACTATATTTGTGAGTTTATGTCAAGTATACTTAAAGTCAAAAAATCTTATAATAAGTACATGCAAATTCTGGATATAAAGTTGCACAAACAAGTTAAAATGGTTTCCAAAAGGCTTGGCTTAAATCCTCGTGAGGTTATAAATCGCGCAGTTTCTTCTTACCTCGGTAGTATGAAAGAACTCACAGACCTTCAGAAAGAGCTTCATCTGTGGGATGTTTTGTCTGCACAAACAATGCAAAAATATAAGTTCTAGATATGAAACCGGGTGATGTATATATTGTTCGTATTCCCGAACTCGGTACTCACGAACAGAGTGGAACAAGACCTGTAGTGGTCATTGCTCGAGTTACAAAAACCATCGTTACAATCATCCCTTGCACTGGAAATAAACTTGCTCTTCGTTTCCCATACACATATGAGATAGAAGCAACAAAAAGGAACGGTCTATCTGTCAATTCTGTAGCACTCGTATTTCATATTCGCGCTCTTGACTCCTCTTTTCTTAAGGATAAAATAGGCGAACTCGATAAGAAAGTACTTGCAAATATACGAAAACAAGCAAGACAACTTATTGGATAAATTTTACAATGAAAGATTATTACCCCAGTAGCATAGCAAAGCTAGCTACGGGGCAGGCAAAATTCTATGAAAGATTACTATAAGATACTCGGTATAAGTCGTGATGCTTCAGAGGAGGAAATAAAAAAGGCCTTTCGTAAGCTCGCGCACGTTCATCATCCGGATAAATCTGGCGGCAACGAAGCGAAGTTTAAGGAAGCAAGCGAGGCCTACTCCGTGCTCTCCGACAAAAAGAAGCGTGCCCAATATGATGCCCCCGGTTTCGCGGGCTTTCAAGGCAGTCAAGCCGGCGGGGCAGGATTTGACCCATCCGGGTTTGGTTTCGATTTCTCCGGTTTCGGCAACGCCGGTTTCGATACGTCTGACTTGGGTGATATTCTTTCAAGCATTTTTGGTGGACGCCGTGTGCGCCGCGGTCGTGACATCGCTGTAGATATTGAGCTCTCTTTCCAAGAATCTATCTTCGGCGCGGAGAGAAAAGTGGTCATTAACTCAAAGTTTGTAAAGCAGAAGGAAGTTTCAATAGGCGTACCGCCCGGCATTGATGACGGTCAGATGGTTCGTCTCACCGGTCAGGGCGAAATTCTTGAGGGCGGGGTGCCAGGCGACTTGTATGTCAAAGTTCATGTTCGTAAGCATCCGTATCTGCGCAAAGAGGGATATAACCTGATAATGGATTTGGAAATTAAACTGACCGAGGCACTCCTGGGCGCAGAAAAAATTATTCATACTCTAGACGGGGAAATTACTTTGAAAATTGCGGCCAGCACCAAACATGGCAGTATCTTGCGGGTTAAAGGGAAGGGAGTGCCAACCGGAGGTCGCCCCGCCTTCGCTGAAGCTTCGGCGGGTAAAAGAGGCGACCTCTACATACGCATCTCTGTCCAAATCCCAGAAAAACTTTCCCCAGATGCCCGCAGGACGGTTGAGGAATTGAAGAAACTGGGGTTGTAATTGTTTAAATTGACAGGGTATCTGTTTGGGGTAGAATTTCGGGAGGAGGTGAACTATGAGCCTTTGTGCGTCTTGTGGTCTCCAGCTTTCCGGCGAAGCCGGGCTATGCCCACACCATCATTGCGTTTATGGCGACGACTGGGCTGTTGCCAACCGGCTGATGTGCGACCTGCTTCACCGCCGGCGGGTACCACCGCGTTTGTCGGTAACCGAGCGTGACGACGACTTCTGGGGGGCGACTGGCGACGCGGCCTAGAATCACTAAGGCCGTCTTCGGACTCGTGCCGCGCGGGCGACTTCGGTCGTCGCCCGTGCGGTGTTTTATTTTTATATGGTCAATAAAAATCGACCCTCGGTTCGCGCGAGCGAGACCGAGGGTTGGGTCCATTCTCTGTTGTTCAGACTTGCTTGAGAGCGGCAGGGTGGCGTTTCCGCCAAACGTTGTGGAGCTTCCACCGCACCACGATTACTCGTTTTTCCGTGGCGCTCCAGACCAGACAGGCGACGCTAGGATCGCCTGGCGATCCTCCCTGAGAGTTCCAGAGAGAAACCACTTTCTTCTTGAGCTTCTTTTGGTAAGAAGACGGGTTGACGAGCCAACCTTTGACCCGCTCGTCCTCGAGGGAATAGCATTGCTTGATGAGGCCTGTCTCCGTGAGATGTTTCCGGAGGTCGTAGCCCCAGATCCATCCGTCCACCTTCTTCTGCTTGTCGTGGAGGTAGAGATTAATCTTGTTCACCTTTTCTCTCCTTAAGTGCGCGATTTGTCCTTTTTAAACGTACATTACATTATATTGTCTGTCAATAATTTTATAAAAATAGGCTTTAGCTATCCCGAAAAAATCTGCTTTAATTAATATTGACATTTTGGCCTGTTTTGTGCTATAATTAGAGTAGACACATCGATCTCTCTAGAGAGGAGATATAAGCTATGTTTTGGTTTCTCGTCATTTGCGCGGGATTCGTTGGCGCAGTAGCTGATGTGCTGATCAGCTACTGGAGCCAGACAAATCGACTGGTGTGGTGGCTGGCCGGTGCGGCGGGAAGTCTCGGATTTGTAACAGGACTTGGCCTGATCATCCGGCTGGGCGTGATCGGCGGGCATACCCTAACGGTCGCGCTGGTGCTCGTGGTCCTCGTCAATGTCGCTTTCGTGGCGGCATGGGACGTCATCTACAACGTAGCAGGACCAACCACACTGCAGTGGTTGGGAATCGTCCTAGCTCTCGGGGCAGTAGTCTGCCTCGAGCTTGGGCGGAAATGAAAGGGGGTAAACGCCCGGGAATCCAAGGATTCCCGGGCATCTTTGCTTGTGCGCATTGCAGATATTTGTTAATCTTTTTTAAACATGACGAATCTTTTGCCCAAGTTCGCTTTTTTTGTAGCCGGTACTGGCCGGCACCATGATCGTCTCCAAGCCTTCGATCGAGCTCTTCTTAGCGCCGGTCCCTTTGCGCATAATTTGGTTTCAGTATCAAGTATCATACCGTCAGAGTGTAAAATTATTTCTGCAGAAGAAGGTTTTAAAATGCTGATCCCGGGTCAAATAGTTTTCTGCATCATGGCTAGACAAGATACCAATACTAGTGGCCATACCGCTTCATCAGCAGTAGGTATTGTGCAATCGGGAAAATTTACAAATTTTGGCTATATTTCCGAATACCATGGAAGTGCTTCCAGTAAAGATGAGGCGGAAAATATAGCGAAAAAACTGGCGCGAGAAATGTTTTCGTTAAAGGTTGGCGTTATGCTTGAAGAACTTGATATAAAATTTCTTGATGCTATCGGAGCATCTATCGAGAACTTTGGTGATGACCAATGGACATGTGCTGTTTCTTTGTGTGTTTTCGTAATCTAGAATAGGGGCCCTTTTCTTTCCCTACAAGATATTCACCGATTGCCAAGTGGTCCATTTTTGTTCTCATAAATGTTTTTATCGCGTCCTCCGGCGAGCACACAATAGGTTCGTTATCGTTAAATGAAGTATTTAGCACTAGGGGTACTCCAGTCTGCTTTAAAAAACTAGTAATAAGCTTGTGATATAGGGGATTAGTGTTCTTGTTTACCACTTGTGCGCGGCTTGTATTGTCTTTGTGGGTGACTGCTGGAATTTTACCGTGTTTGTCTTTACTCACGTCAAAATTTATTTCCATAAACTCTGTGGAAATAGATCTGCAATCTGGTGAGATACTAAACCAATTTTGTACTTGTTCTCTCAATACACTCGGAGCAAATGGTCTAAATGGCTCGCGCTTCTTAATACGAATATTAAGAAGATTCTTCATTCTCTGCGAGCGTGGGTCAGCGAGAAGCGAGCGGTTACCCAAGGCACGTGGTCCCCACTCACTCCTACCCTGAAACCACCCAATAATGTTACCCTCTGCCAAACGTGCCGCCACATCGTGGACGAGGTTCTTAGCTTTCTCATATTTTAATCCTGCGCGATCTAGGGCTTCCCGTATTTCTTTGTCAGTATATTCTGGACCCCAGTATGCGTGCTCCATGACAAAAGATCTCTTGCCACCTAACATTTGGTTCCAAATATAATATGCAGCACCCAGAGCTGTCCCGGCATCATTGGCAGCCGGCTGTACGTATATATTTCTAAATAGCGAGCTATTCATCAGCATTTGATTGGATACGCAATTTAGTGCTACGCCACCAGCCAAACACAAATTTCCGGATATTGTTTTCTGTTGAATGAACTCTGCCAAATGTAGAATAACATCATTGGTTATTTTCTGTAGCCCTGCAGATATATCTTCTTGATCCTTTCCGATCTCGTTTGGAGTATTGATTTTTCTAACACCAAATAAGCTCTCTAACTGGCTGAAATCATCTATGCGAAAGCGCATGGCGCTGTTATTGATTAAGAACTCACCATTTGGCAGAAGACTAACTAATGTTTGAAATTGTTTATAAAATCGGTCAGGATTACCGTAAGCAGCAAGCCCCATTACTTTTGATGAATCATATTCTGTAAATCCTAAATACTTGCTGATTTTTTCCCATAAAAAACCAACAGAATTGGGATAGTTAACTTCTTTAATAACTCTTATCTTATTATCTTGACCGATTCCCATCCATGTAGAAGAAAATTCACCTATGCCATCAATAGAGATAATGGCGGATTTTTTGAAAGGAGAGACGAAGAAAGCACTGCTCGCATGGCAAATATGATGCGGTATCCAGTGAATTTTTTTTGAAATATCTTGGCCAGCTATTTTATTAAGCATCATGGGTATGCGCTTTATTTTTTTATAAAACAGCTTTTCTCCCTCCTCGCTGCCCCAGTCTCCTTTGTTGAAATATTTGTCGGTACCGATGTTCTTTAAACGATCTTCTGGCAGAAAAGAAAGACCGATATAGTCGATTTTATTAAGTGTTATACCGCCTACCTTAAGGCAGTATTCTATTGATTTCAAAGGCAGGGTATCCGGGTTACCTACTAGTGATTTTTTACCTCTTTTTATGCGAGAAAATCTTTCTTCCTCTACGGCTGCCAGAAGCTTGCCATCTTTCACAAGACATGCTGACAGCTCGTGGTAAGCAAAATTTAACCCTAGTATGTAAAGCGGCTTCCTCATTCAGTCTGATTATTGTGCAATAACAATACGTGTATAGTACAATAAAAAACGTAAAGATGGTAGAATTGATGAAAGTAAGCTAAAGATGAATATAGTAAAAAAGTTGTTGATATTGGACTACATTCTAGCTCTAGGGGTGGTTATTTGGTTGTCTCTATCAAACATCACCAGTTCTGTTGTCATCGATCTCTATGGGGTACTTTTTCTAGGATTAATTCCTATGTTAGGTGGTATCACGGGACTTATAATTGCAAAGCAATGGGGTGCCTTCAGAAGTGCTGTAGGAAGAGCAATTATCTTCCTGTCTCTGGGCTTAATCTCTTGGGGCTTAGGAACGTACATATTCTCCGGCGTATACAATTTTCTACTACAAGTGGAAGTACCTTATCCTTCTCTGGCTGATGTCGGCTATATATTGAGTTTGCCTCTTTGGGTCATTGGTATAATCCAACTTTCCCGTGCCACGGGGGCAAAATACGGCCTGCGATCTTTTAATGGTAAGCTGGTATTTCTCACTATACCAGTCATTGTAATCCTGCTTTCATATTATCTGTTAGTTGTGGTTGCTCGCGGAGGACATATTGATTTATCGAATAGCGGTATTCTGAAGATCTTCTTCGATCTTGCGTATCCGGTAAGCGATGTCATCATTCTGACACTTGCCACGTTAATTTATGGATTATCGTTTAATTATTTTGGAGGGGTCTACAAGAAGGCTGTTTACTTTATGCTTGCCGGATTTCTCATTATGTACTGCGCGGATTTCCTATTCTCCTATACGACGACTCTTGGGACTTGGCGTCCGGCGAATTGGGTAGACTTATTATTTACTACAGCCGTGTTTATTTTATCTATGGGCGTTGTGATGTTTGATCAAAGAAAGGTGTCAAGCGCCAATTAAAAACATGACTACTATCGACCAAATTGCCGGGACAATCATCAAAGAACAGGAGCTTATTATAGGTCCTCTGGCGTGGCAAGAAGCCGGAAAAGTAAGTGGCGTGCACATTATTGATGCGAGGTCTGGTTCTGTTACTGTGGGGAATGGAGACAGTAAACTTGTCATTGATAAATTGGTCAGTCAGTACGAGCGTCTATTTGGGCGAGCTTCTCGTGAAGTGTGCAGGGAGGCGGCAACGCCATTTCTGTCAAATCTTGCTCCAGCAGAGATACCTTTAAGTTTACAGTAAAACTATGGCGGACAGTGACATGAATAACCAGATTTCTAGCGAGGAATATAAAAAAGTTACAGAGGAACTGTACAAACAAAATCTTGAGGTAGTCCGATTGTATAAACAGGTCGAGAACTTGAATAGCGAACTCGAGATTGCTAATGAGGGGCAGGCAAATTTAATACACATCATTAACCACCAAATCAAAGGCTATTTAGCTAAGGCGAGAAACATTTTCTCCGAATTGCTCTCCGAACCGTCCTACGGTCCGGTTACTCCCACCGCTAAACCCATGCTCGAGGAAGGATTCAACTCGCTCACCGAAGGAGTCACCTTTGTCACGGACTTTTTAACCGCCTCCAATATTGAGAAAGGAACTTTCGTCTATGATATGCAATCTGTGGACTTTAAAACAATAGTAACCGAAGTGGCCGAGAAACAAAAAGAGACGGCAAAGGAAAAAGGTCTCTCCTTCGAGCTCACGGCTATTCCCGGCGACTATAACATGAAAGGGGACGCGAGTCAGCTTGGTCAGGCAGTAAAAAACTTGATTGACAATTCCGTCCGCTATACACCGAAGGGTGGTCTGGTCGTTAATCTGTCACACCCCAACGACAAAATTCTTCTCGCGGTTAATGATACCGGTGTGGGCATCTCGGAGGAACTCAAACCCAGGCTCTTCACCAAAGGCGGCAGGGACAAGGATTCGCTCAAGGTCAATGTAAACTCGACCGGCTTCGGCTTGTCCTTCGTGAAGGGTGTGGTAGAAGCGCACAAGGGTCGCGTCTGGGCCGAATCCGCCGGTCCCGACAAAGGCTCTACTTTCTACATGGAGTTACCGGTTAATTCTTGATACTATAGGGTTAATATGGCCGATAAGAAAATACTGCTTTCGGGGGTTAAACCTACCGGCAGGCCACACATAGGGAATTATTTTGGCGCCATGAAGCGATTTGTTGAGATGCAAGGTTCATACGAGAGCTATGTATTTATTGCAGACTCGCATGCTTTGACCAGCCTCCAAAATAAACAAGAACTTAAGAGCAATACTCTTGGGGTGTTACTAGATTACATGGCTATTGGTCTTAATCCGCAAAAGGTTACTCTTTACAAGCAGTCTGATGTGCCTCAAGTGACGGAACTAACTTGGATTTTCAATTGTCTTACTACAGTGCCGTATTTAATGCGAGCACATGCATATAAGGATGCAGTCGCTAATGGCAAAGAACCAACAGTTGGTCTTTTCGATTACCCTTTACTTATGGCGGCTGATATTCTCATCCAGGGTGCCGATGTGGTACCGGTGGGGCAGGACCAGAAACAACATGTCGAGATTGCCCGCGACACAGCTCAAAAGTTTAATAATGTATTTGGGGGAACTTTTAAATTACCGGAGTCAATAATTCTCGAAAGCGTTGCTACTGTACCAGGAACAGACGGCAGAAAGATGTCTAAAAGCTATGGCAATACTATTCCAATTTTTGCCACTGACGAAGAAATTGAGAAAGCAGTCATGAGTATTGTCACGGACTCCTCTTCTGGTATACCGGAGAATGTCTATGCCATCCATACTCTCCTGCGTGAGAAGGGAGATTTGGATAAACTTTATGCCGAAAAGAAAGGTCAATACAAAGAACTGAAAGAAGCGCTTATTGAAGACTTGAAGAAGTTTATCGGACCCATGCGTGAAAAGAGACAGGCGCTTGAAAAAGATAAAGGGGTCGTACTCGAAGTGCTTAAAGCGGGCGGCCAAGTAGCTCGGGAAAGGGCAGAAAAGAAAATGGAAGAGGTGAGAGAAAAAATAGGCCTAAAAATATCATGATCCAAGGATTCGTACATGCTCTGCGGGTGCAGTCGAAGATTATTTTCATCATTGTAAGGAATCTCAAAGGGTTGACGCAGGTGGTTGTGACGGCCGATAATTCCGAGTTTGAAACGGCCAAGAACTTGTCTCTCGAGTCAGTCATCAGGGCGACGGGAGAAATGAAAGAAGAGAAGAATGCACCGGGTGGTAGTGAAATGCATCCAACGAAGATAGAAGTGCTCTCGGCGGCTTTACCGGAACTGCCTATGCCTGTCGTAATCAAGGGTTCAGACGAAGAGACAGAAGCGCCGATACGTTTCGATTACCGCTGGCTTGATTTGAGGAAGCCAGAGAAAGCAAGGATTTTCAAAGTCTGGACAGAGTTTGAGAAAGGCTGGCGTCAGTATTGGAGTAACAATAATTTTATTCAACTTTATCCACCGGCTTTGATGTCCACGCCCTCCGAAGGCGGGGCGGAAGTTTTCGAAGTCAATTACTTTGACCGCAAGGCTTATCTTGCCCAGTCTCCGCAATTCTACAAACAAATGGCTATGGCTGCCGGTTTCGAAAAAGTTTTCATGACGTCTTCCGTGTTTCGCGCCGAGCCGTCCTTCACCACTCGCCATCTGACAGAATTTACCGGGTGGGATTTCGAGATTTCTTATATAGAGAATTATCATGATGTGATGGATGCTCTCGAAGGTATGGTTGTTGCGGGGTTCAAACAGCTTCTGGAAGTGTTCCCAGACCTCAACATCAGTATGCCTGCTCGGCCATTTCCCAGACTTACAATGGTAGAGGCTAAAAAGATATTGCTTGATTTAAATGTGCCAAGTCCGGAAGAACACGATTTGTCTCCGGAAGAAGAGCGTGCCATTTCGGATTATGTCAAAAAAGAACACAATCACGAATTTGTCTTCATTACCGAATATCACAAATCCAAAAGCGCTTTTTATCACATGCGTTTAGCAGATGATAACCCTGAGCGCAGTCGAAGGGCTGATTTACTATACCGCGGTATCGAAGTCACAACCCTGGCTCAGCGGGAACATAGACCCGAAATTCTGGAAAAACAAGCCAAGGAAAAAGGTGTAGATTTGGAACCACTAAAGGACTATCTCAATTTCTTCCGCTACGGCTGTCCGCCGCATGGCGGGGCTGGTATCGGCCCAGGCCGCTTCATCATGAAAATCCTGGACTTACCTAACGTCCGCGAAGCTACTTATTTACCCCGGGACGTCAAACGCTTGAATCCGTAAAGATGAGAGTAGAATTTGCCTACGATCTTGATAAGGATGTTGAAAACTTTGCTAAGACGCTTAACTCAGTAAATAATAAGGAACATACAGCTTTTCATAGACTCTACATTGAAAAACGTGGTCAAGATTTCAAACCAGATTTAGTAAAAAAGTTTATCAAAGAACATACGATAAACATCGATATTCCAGCTGTTATTGCTGAAATTGAGAATAACTGGTTACCTATTCATGAAAAGTTTATTGAAAGAGCAGAAAAGATCTTTGGCATTAAATATCCCCTTGAGAAAATCACTGCTTATCTAACCACAAATAATCGCTGTTCTTACAATACAAAAGAGAATTATTTTTTTGTTTATCTAAAGAACAAATCTTCTAATAGAACTATTATGCATGAGATTTTCCATTTTTATACTTGGCATTTATTTTACAAAAAGTTGTTTGATCAAGGAGTTTCAAAAGAAAAATACAATGATATAAAAGAGTCTCTCACTGAACTGTTAAATCTTGAATTCTCTGATTTGTTGGACGGAGCAGTCGATTATGGTTATCAACGACATCAAGAAATGCGAGCCAAGGTCCGCGATATGTGGAACTCCGACAAAAATTTACACAAGATAATTAATGTACTAATAAAATAATTAAAGACCTCCTCCTCCCGAGAAAAAAATATGTTGAAGTAAGCAAACAATATGGAGAAAGTCCATTTACTTTTGAAATCGAGAAGTCAGAACAGGTGTTGTTTTACTTTGGCGCTAATCACTCTCATGACCCGAATAATCATCAATACCCGATACTACGGGAATATTGGGAAAAGTTTTTAAAAACAACGGAAGGTAAAGAAAAAATAGTTTTAATAGAAGGTGGTTCTCGTAGTATAGAAAAAGATGATGAAACAGCTATAAGACATGGGTCTGAAGCTGGTCTCATAACTCTACTTGCTCATAATTTAAATATTCTAGTAGTGTCCCCAGACCCAAGTCTTGAGAGGCTTGCTGAGCAATTTCCCGAGATTCCAAAAGAAGAAGTATTGTTGATGAGGTTCATAAACAAAGTAGATAGTTACCAGCGTCATAATATTATTGGCACTTTTGAAGAGGTTATGGAGGAGTGGAGCCGACAAAGAAAAGGATTAAAAACATGGGAGGATATTGAGATCTCCCTATCTACAATGGAAAAGATTTATAAAAAGGTTCTGGGTAAAAATTTTGATTTGAAAGACAATATGAATCAACTGGCAGACCCTAATAAAACGGGGACACGAATGAATGAGGTTGCTGCTATTTTAACCGATGCTCGCGAAGTAAGTATAGTCTCTGAAATTGAGAGGTGTTGGAGAGAGGGAAAGAGTATTTTTGTTATTTTTGGCAGTGGACACCTTATTGCTCAAAGGCCAGCGTTAGAAAAATTACTTAAATAAATCTATTCTCATGTTCTCAAGAACACCAGAATAAACTATTCTCCTATTCGCGCGAATTAGACTAACTTAGCTAAACATTAAGCTAATTTTGTGCTATAGTGCCAATTCCGTAATAATTTTATATGAACAGTCCCAATGTTCCAAAAGTTGGATTGTCTGATGTACTGAAGGCTTTCTGGCAAGCAATACGACCGCGGCAAATCTCAATGTATTTCGCGATATTCGCTTACTCTGTTGTGAGCGTATTGGATTTGATAGTGCCATTGGTATACAAACAATTTTTTGATGTTCTCGCTACAGAGGGAAATAGGAATTTTCTGGCACCACAACTTGTCAAATTTCTGCTCATTATCCTTATAATCCATGGGATAGTATGGATTTTTTTCAGGACGGCTATGTTTGTACTGAATGATTTTGAGTCTAAAACTATGGCTCAACTAAAGCAAATGTCTTTCGACTACATGATTAATCACTCTCACTCCTTCTTTGCCAATAGCTTCACCGGAGCTTTGGTTCAAAGAGTCAGTCGGTTCAGTAGGTCATTCGAAAAACTTTTCGATACCTTGGTATTCAATATCATTCCTCTTTTTATCAATATAGTGGGAGTGATAATTATAGTCTGGTTCCATGAACCAATAATTTCTTACATTATTTGTGTGTGGATAGTTGTTATTATGATATTTAACTTCTTCTTTTCCAGATGGAAATTGAAATACGATTTGGAGTCTGCCAAAGCCGACTCGGCTACCACAGCTCTCTTGGCTGACGCTGTAACGAATCAAAGTGCCATTACCCACTTTACCAATTTCTATAGTGAGTCCCTGTCTTTCAAAGATGCCACCCACAACCAAGCCAAGATTCAAAGATTCACTTGGAATCTCGGCAACATCGTTGATGGTGTGCAGGGCGGGCTCATCGTCATCGTGGAGTTCCTTATTTTTTACTACGCTGTACAATTTTGGCAAAGAAACTTGATAACTCTCGGTACTTTCGTGCTGATTCAGGTTTACATCTTGAGTATCGCTCACCGACTCTGGGATTTCGGTAAAATCATAAGAAATCTCTACGAAAGCCTTGCGGATTCCAAAGAGATGGTGGAAATCTTAGCGACACCTCATGAGGTGAAAAATTTGCCAGCCGCTACCATTCTTGAAGTTCAAGAGGGGAAAGTAGAGTTTAAAGAAGTATCGTTTAGCTTCAACAAAACACGAGGTTTGATCGATAACTTGAATCTGTCTATTGGCAGAGGGGAAAAGGTGGCGCTTATCGGCCCTTCTGGTGCCGGCAAGTCGACGATAGTCAAACTTCTACTGAGAACATATGACCTAACATCCGGTTCCATTCTGATAGATAACCAGAATATCCAACGTGTAACTCAAGAAAGTTTGCGGCAAAACATCAGTCTGGTGCCACAAGACCCGGTCTTATTTCACAGAACTCTGTTGGAAAATATTCGATATGGACGACTGGATGCGACGGACATTGAAGTTGTAGAGGCGGCAAGGTTGGCGCATTGCGATGAATTTATAGAAACGCTTCCTCTCAAATACGATACTTTTGTGGGAGAAAGGGGGGTAAAACTTTCTGGAGGCGAACGTCAGAGAGTGGCTATTGCCAGGGCCATCCTCAAGAACGCACCCATCCTAATACTTGACGAAGCAACCTCGAGCCTCGACTCGTATTCCGAGTCTTTAATACAAGACGCTCTTGAAAAACTTATGAAAGGTAAAACCAGTATCGTTATTGCGCATCGCTTGTCTACCGTTCGCAAGATGGATAGGATTATTGTCATTGAGGCGGGTCAAATAGTAGAGGATGGCAGTCATGATGACCTATTGGTAAAAGAAAAAGGTCTTTACAAGAGATTATGGAGTTTACAGGCGGGTGGTTTTATTTCAGAATAATCCCCGCAAACGTTGAAAATAGGGCTTACAAAAGGGTATAATTGCCCAGAATGGATAAATCCCAATATACCGTTAAAACGGCGGCGTTTGAAGGTCCTTTGGACCTTCTTCTTGACTTAGTGACCAAAAGGAAGCTTTTTGTTAATGACGTTTCGCTTGCTCAAGTGACGGATGACTTCATCCACTATCTTGAAGGGCATGAAGAATTTCCGCTAGGTGAGTCGGCCGAGTTTATTGTCGTGGCCTCAACCTTGATGCTTATCAAATCTCGGTCGCTGTTACCGATGATTGATTTTACTCTGGAAGAAGAAGAAAGCATTCACGATTTGGAGAATCGCCTTGTCCTCTACGCCCGAGTCAAGGAGCTCTCCTTGGGATTGAAACAAATTTTTGGCAAAAATATCATATTCGAAAAGGTTCCCGGTAAGAATCCGACCATAATTTTCTCCCCCGATGCCCACACCAATACCGAGAATCTTCTGCTGGCTCTCGGGAAAGTGATGGAGGCCTTACCAAGGAAGGAAATGTTGCCGACAGTGACTGTCAGGAAAGTCATTAGTCTCGAGGAGATGATAGAGAGGTTGGCAGAGCGTATTAGTAAAGCAAGCAAACTGAACTTCAACGAGTTCCAAAGTGCTAAGGGAGGCATGACTTATGAGAAAAAGGTTTCTATCATAGTAGGATTTCTCGCAATGCTTGAACTTATTAAACGGGGCGCTATCCGTGTGACGCAGGATGGTCGGGGAAATATCGAAATGGAGAGCGAGAAGGTGGGTGTGCCGAATTACGCCTGAATAACGCATAGAAAATAATGAACCTGGAATCAAAAATAGAAGCAATACTTTTTTTCAAGAATGAGCCGGTCTCTATTGCCGAGCTGGGGAAGTGGCTCGGAGAAAAACCGGATGCTGTCAAGAAAGCGCTCTCGAATCTAGAGGGTTCTTACAAAAATCGCGGAATAGTGCTAATCTCTCTTGGAGAGTCGGTTAGTCTTGGCACGCATCCGAACACCTGCGAAATTATAGAAAGTTTGCAGAAAGAAGAATTATCCCGCGAGCTGGGTCGAGCCGGTCTCGAGACCCTCTCTGTCATTCTCTATAAAGGACCGATTTCTCGCCGAGAGATTGACCATATTCGGGGGGTCAATTCCGGTTTTATTCTGCGTTCTCTTCTCATCCGTGGATTGATAGAACGCGCGGAAGGTGTTTCCGGCGACAGAAGTTATAGTTACAAAGCAACCATCAAGCTTTTGGAATATCTCGGCGTTACTCGCCTAAAAGATTTGCCGGACTACGAAAACGCTTTTAAGAGCATCGAAGGATTTATCAAAACAACGCCTGCCGCACAAAATGAATAACCAGCCATTCATTATCCGCAATACTGAAATCAGACTTTTTGTGATTTTGGCCACGACCCTATTTGTCCTGCTGATTCTCTCCTTTGTGTTCGGTTTGAAAGTAGAGAGGAAGGATAGTTCGGTCCCTTCGAAGGCGGCTTTCAAGCCGTTTTCAACGGTGGTCCTCAAGGCCAAGGCGGCTTACGTCTACGATGTTCGTACTAAAACTATCTTGTTTGCCCAAAATGAGAATACTCGCCTGCCACTTGCTTCTCTATCCAAGATTATGTCGGCCTTGGTGGCCCAAGACTCAAGTCCCTTGTATGGCACCGTGACGGTCGGTAATGAGGCGCTACAGGCGGAGGGGGACAGCGGTCTCTACCGAGATGAGAAATGGTCGCTCAAGAATTTACTCGATTTTTCTTTGGTTACTTCTTCCAACGATGGCATGCGCGCGGTGGCTCTCTCGCTTGGAGCACTCTCTAGAGCCGGCGCCAGTTCAGAAGAGATTATCAATGATTTTGTTGGAGAGATGAATAGTAAGGCGAGCCAGATTGGTCTAAAGAATACCTATTTCTGGAATGAGACCGGACTTGATGAGTCGGCTGTTAAGGGCGGTGCCTACGGCACCGCCCGAGACATGGCATTACTTTTAGAATATATTCTCGCGCATTATCCTGACCTGTTCTCAGCCACCAGAGAGGTCAGTATGACGCTCCGGTCTCTCGATAATCGTTTGCATGTGGCTACAAATACCAATAGTATTATTGCCGAGATTCCCGGACTCTTGGCTTCTAAGACTGGTTTGACCGATACGGCAGGAGGCAACTTGGTGATAGCCTTTGACCCGGAGTTGGGTCGGCCCATTATCATCTCGATACTTGGCTCTACCGAAGAGGGTCGGTTTATTGATGCGCGTATGCTCGTCGGCGCTGTCATGGAATATATCAAAAATTAGGATATGGATATTCTAAAAATCATTTTCCCAACTGTTCTGACATTTTTTATCGGTCTTTCCATCACGCCATTTTTCTCCAGATACTTCTACCGATATCGAATGTGGAAAAAGTTACCGAGAACCGAGGCAGACACCTCTGAGACTTTCAACAAGATTCATAACACTACTTCCGAGACCAGTACCCCGCGTGTGGGCGGGGTCATTATCTGGTCTGCGGTCCTCTTTACCGTCTGTGTGATTTATTTTCTTTCCCTGATATTCCCGTCTGACTTGACTCTCAAACTCAACTTCTTCTCGAGGTCGCAGACCTTGGTGCCTTTGGGAGCCTTTTTCTTCGCCGCCTTCGTAGGACTAATCGATGACATGTTGCAGATTACCGGATGGGGGACTTACGCTCGAGACGCACTTGTCTACCGCAAAGTTAAAATCATGTTGGTAATCCTTATCGGCATTGTCATCAGTCTGTGGTTCTACTACAAGCTCGACTTCAGTTCCATCCACATTCCTTTCGGAGGCAACCTCGAACTCGGTATTGTCTTTATTCCTTTTTTCATCATAGTCATGCTCGCCACTTTCTCGACCTCCGTCATTGACGGTATCGATGGTCTGGCCGGCGGAGTGCTTACGTCCGTTTTCTCCGCCTTTGCCGTTATCGCTTTCATCAATAATCAGATTGATATTTCCGCTCTCTCGGGCGCTATCGCCGGCGGGATTCTTGCCTTCTTGTGGTTTAATGTTCCGCCCGCGCGTTTCTACATGGGAGAAACGGGGATACTGGCTCTGACTGTGGTGCTCGCGGTTATTGCCTTTCTTACCGATACGGTTCTCTTATTGCCAGTCATTGCCTTTCCTTTGGTTATAACTGCGTTATCAGACATCATACAGATGGTTTCTTACAAATTCTTCAATAAGCATAGGGTTTTCAAAGTGGCTCCGCTTCACCATCACTTCCAAGCAATAGGCTGGTCGAGAGAAAAGGTGGTCATGCGCTACTGGATAGTCTCTATCATCTCTGCCATCACGGGCGTGATTCTAGTGTTGATAAGTTAACTCTTCAGTAACATGAAAAACATTCTCGTTACAGGCGGGGCCGGCTACATCGGCAGTGTCACGGTCAGAGGATTGCTTAATAGCGGGCACAAAGTGACTGTTCTGGACAATCTCTATAAGGGGAGGAGAGAACTGATAGATAAAAGGGCTGTTTTCCACAAACTGGATGTTATCAATTTGCCGGCTTTAGAGAGGTTTTCCAGAGGCAAGAAATTTGATGTGATTGTACATTTTGCCGCCTTGAAAGATGCCGGTGAATCTATGGTCAGGTCGGATTGGTATCAGGACAACATCACAGGGGTGATGAATCTCCTTAAAATTGCTCCGAAATTGAAGGTCAAGCAATTTGTCTTCTCCTCTTCAGCGGCTGTTTACGGTGAGCCGGGAACGAGGGTTATTGACGAAGACCATTCATGCCATCCTACCAACTTTTATGGCTATACCAAACTTGCGGGAGAGGAACTCTTGGAATGGGCAAGGAAACTAAAGGGAATAGAATATGTGGCGCTTAGATATTTTAATGTTGCAGGTGACGGGGGGCTCAATTATATAGACCCCAAGGCCCGAAATATCTTTAATGTTATTGGCGAGGTCCTGTGTGGCAGGAAAAAGGTGTTGGAAATATTCGGAGGTGACTATCATACTAAGGACGGGACGGGTATCCGAGACTACATTCATGTTACCGATTTGGCCAAGGCTCACGAAAAAGCTTTAAAGGTGAAAGGTTCCCATTTTATCAATCTTGGTAGTGAAAAGGGGTATTCGGTGCTGGAAATTGTCAAAGAATTTGAGAGAGTTTCCGGTGAAAAAGTGCCGTATAAGATAATCAAGAGACGGGCGGGAGATCCCGCCTCTCTAATTGCCACTTCCGCTAAGGCAAAGTCGATTCTCAAGTGGGTTCCTAAACTAGGGCTTAGAGAAATGGTTGAAAGTACCTGGCGGGCTTATAGAAAAACCAGCGAAGTGTAATAATCACAATCTTCATACGGCTAGATTTAGTTGACAATACTGGTAGTATGAGTACTATATGAACCTCAAGCTAACCCGGCATTTCCAGGACATGATACAGCATCGGGGAATAGAGCTGGATGATGTCAAAAGGGCACTTAGCTCATCGGACGAAACAGTAGATGCCCATGATGGGGCTTTAAAGGTAACAAAACAAATTGGGGATAAAAAAATCGAGGTGATATACTGTAGGGAGACATTCAAAGATAGAAAAGACGAATACTTAATAATCACGGCATATTATTTGTAAAATATGAAAATAGATTACGACAAAGTAGCAGATGCAATTTATTTCACTGTTAAAAGTGATAAAGTTGCTAAGTCTATAAAAGTAGACGACAGGCTTGTCGTCGACCTTTCCGCGTCGGGTGATATCGTCGGAATGGAACTATTAGATGCATCTTCAAAACAAGGGCAAGAACTTGAAAACAATATAAAGCAAGGAGTTCCCATAAATATTATCTCTGCCACACCGGTAACAGCTTAATCACAGAAGCCCCGCAAGGGGGTCTTCTGTTTTGGGCACACTATAAATAAAATAATGACAACCCCCATGAAGACAATGCCCCCGTTCCCGTTATTCTACCATTCGTGCGAATTAGCCATAGTCGATTCTCAAGTGGGTTCCTAAACTAGGGCTTAAAGAAATGGTTGAGAGCACATGGCGGGCTTATAAATCGGTTAGATAAAGGACAATCTAAAGGACATTTAGACTTTCTAATGCAGAGGCCTTGGCTGGACGGATTTTTCTTGCGTATTAGGAAAAAGTTATGCACAAGCTGTGAACAGGTTAATTAACATTGTCAACTTGACGGCCAGAAGGTGGGGTGTAGTGTTGCCGCATACTGTACTTGTCCTGTTAGCTTATATTACACAATAAAAAAAATTTAAAAAAAATGACAAAACTCATGGGGGTAATTCTTAGCTTAGTGCTAATGGCCGGGTCGGTCCAAGCGGCCACCTTAGATGACATAGTATTTACAGAAATAATGGCGACTCCCAATGCTGTGGCTGATGCCGACGGCGAGTGGATTGAAGTTCAGAACAATTCTTTAAGCCCAGTAGATATTGGAGGTTGGATATTAAACGATGGTTCAGATCACACTATTTCCGGACCTTATTCTATACCAGCGGGTGAGAAAGCGGTAATCTGTCGCGACAATGATTCCTCTGTAAATGGAGGAGTTAAATGCCATTATCAATCAGTTATGGTCCTAACTGACATTGGTAAAACTCTGCAACTTCTTGAGGGGGTGACCACTATAAACGAGGCTACATACGGAGACACTGCTGGAAATTCGGGAAAATCAGTTTATATTCCTAGTGGAAGTTTCGAGTCTGTTAGTCAATTTGGAAATGGCGATTATGGAACTCCGGCTGGGAATGGTGCATCAATTGGAACTCATTCCTACGCTTCGATTCAGATTGCAATTGATGCGGCAATTTCCGGTAACACGATAGATGTTGGAGCGGGGACTTACGCGGAGAATGTTTCGCTTGACGGAAAGACAAATCTTACAATTCAAGGCGCTGGAGAGGCAACCATTATTGAACCAGCAAGCGGAATTGGTTTTGCAATTAAAAATTCAAGCGGCATAACAATAAAGAATCTTAAAATACATACCACAGGAACCAATGCCCATGGTGTCTGGGTTGCGGGAACTCCGAATGGCGGAGCAACGGCGGTAACTGGTCTTACCGTACAAGATGACACCATAGTTGTTGACGGTTATTCCAGCGGCATTTACGCCGAACAAGTTGATACAACACCTCATTCTGGCTGGCTAATAACAGGGAACACTATAACTGTAAATCCTGGCGCTGGTGTTACTGGTGATGGAATGGACTTGCACGATGTGTCGGGTTCGGAGGTAAGCTACAACACAATAATTCTGAATACTCCGACTGATAGCACAAATGTTCTCTGGACAAGCGAATTGTCAAATCTTTCTAGTCTCATATTCTCCAATAACACCATCAGTGGCTCAAGCGGTAGTGAGATAGCAATCCTAACTGATTTTCTGGATGCTCTAGCAGATACATCAATTACCACCGTAACAGTAAGTGGAAACACGTTCAGTAATTGGGGTTCTAGGGCCCTAAGAGTCGGGACGGCTAACGGAACCGGAGCGGTGACGGAAATCGCAGTAAATTCAAACATATTCCAAATGGCCGCCGACACAACAGAAGTTATCGGCGGCACGGCTGCGTCAAGTGCGACTGGTAGCGGCAATATCTTCAATGTTAGTGGGACAGCAAAAATTCAAAAAGCGGTAGACGGGGCATTTTCTGGCGACACGATAAATGTCGCAGCGGGGACTTATGACGAACAGGTCGTAATAGATGGAGAAGACCTGATATTACAAGGTGTTGGTGATACAACTATCATCCGACCATCTGCACCCGCAACGCTTACCCAGACTTATACCTTCCCAGCCGGAACTTTTTGGTCTGGCACAACTGCATCAAGTATTATCCTAGTGGAAAATGCCAGCGCTGTTACTATAAAAGATCTTAAAGTAGACGGTATTAATGTTACCAGTTTGCCCTTAACAGGTTCGCCTGACAGACTCGTCGGAGTTCTTTTGGGAGTATCTTCAGGTACCATTGATAATGCTACGGTCACTTCCATTAAAACAGCTGGCTATGCAAACCGTACATATGGCATTGAAGTAAGTGGCGCTGATAGTGGCACTTACAGCGTTGAAGTTAAAAGTTCTCATATAACAGACTGGGCTCGTAATGGGATTGTTGCAGATGGAACTAATCTTACGGCCAACATCAATCACAACACGCTTGTAGGTCCTGGTACTATCTCTGGGCAGGTCGCTAACGGCATTCTTTTCATTGGTGGAGCTGCTGGTAACACTACAAGTAATACTATCAGCGGAATGCACTACAACGCAGATCCAGTATCTCGCAGTGCCGGTATCTTGATTTATGGCGCAACCACGGCCGGAATCTTGATAGACCAAAATGACATTTCCGATACGGATGATGGAATAAATTTGTCGGCCAGTTCTCATAACGCGACTGTCAGCAACAACAATCTGCATAATAATCTAGAAGTAGGTATACAACTAGAAAACGGGACAGCAAACAACGCCATAACTGGGAACACAATTGTTAATAATACAATGGCTGGTATACGTTTTGGCGGTGCAGGTGATCCGGTTCCCGCGGAAGCGGATACTCCACCTGGGGCAGGTAATGTTGCTAATGATAAAAATACGATTACTGGTAACGCGAACGGTATAGTAAATTACGATACGGGTCTTGGACAGATATTTGATGCCGCCAACAACTGGTGGGGCAACGTGAGCGGACCGTTCAACACTACAAGCAATCCTTTGGGAACCGGTGATTCTATTTCCGACAATGTAAACTTTGTTCCGTGGTATTCCACTAGCGGAATGACGACGCTTGTTTCCGCAAACATGATTGCTTACAATACCGCCTTGGATGCCGTTAGTCAGACGGACTACACGACTGCAAGCTGGTCTGCCTACCAAGCAATTGTGACTGCCAATACGAGGACCGACCAAAACACTCAAACTGAAGTTGATGACGCGACGGCCGCAATCACTACCGCGCAACTTGATCTGATTGCTATTGCCGACCTCACTGATTACAACACCGCTTTAGACGCAGTTGTTGAAAGCGATTATACGACCGAAAGCTGGGCAACGTATCAAGCTATTGTGGACGCCAATGTGGTAACCGACCAACATACCCAAGCTGAAGTTGATACAGCAATCGATAATATTACCATCGCGCAAGATGATTTAGTGGCAACACTGGACGTAGCAAAAACAACGGCACATGAAGCTCTTACAACTGCTCGCGCGTTATATACAGATACAAACTACACCGCTGAAAATCTAGTGGTCTTAAACGGATTCAAGTCGGATGGCGATATCGCGATTGACTCCGCTTCAGACTTAGCCGGAGTGTCCACAGCGCAGAACACAGCTACTGCTGGAATGGCCGGTGTGTTAAAAAATACACAAACAGCTCCTGACGATGACGGAAATGCGACAATGGACTCTGACACAACGGAAGTGGTTATCACAGACCCGGATCAACCTGTTGACATTACAATTGAAAGTGGCACAGAAAATCCGACAATTGATGTTAGTGCATTTATTACCGATGGAATAGGAATATTGCCGGAGATTACAATCAATTCCGACGTAGCGGATGTTATAATTCCGGATAGTACGACAGTGACTGGCCCGACTGATTGGGATGGGGTCATTAGCGTACCAACGGCTACCACTACTACTGGCACTGCCCCAGCTGGGTTTAGCGTTGGCGGTACTGTTATCTCGGTCGGTTCGTCTCAAGGAACATTAACCTTCAGTAATCCCGTTACGATATTACTTGCAGGTGTTACTGGAACAGTTGGCTACAAACCAGCTGGTTCAGATACTTGGCAGACGATAACCAATGTTTGTGCCGACCCGTATGCAACTCCAGGCAACCCTCCAGCCGGTAGCGAATGCGCAATATCAAATGGTACTGATACTAAAATTGTCACCTTCCACTTCACGGAATTTGGAGAATTAGATTCTATTCCAGCTACGCCTATCCCTCCTCGTTCAAGCAGGGCAGGAGACTTTTCTCCGGCCGCGCGCAGAGCAATCTTGGCAGCGACACCCAATGCATCAGCAGTATCGGTTGTAGGTCAAGTCCTTGGAGCCTTCACTGAAGATGAAAGACAGGCTCAAATTGTGTCCGTCCGCGGGCAACTTATAGAGAAGATAAATCAACTAATCGGTCTCTTGCGGGTGCAACTTGCAGCGGCCATAACAGCAGGCGATCAATAACTCCCAAACGCTCCTACGCGTGGTTGTATAACAGTTTAAGTTTCTCAAGCCCTCGGTGTGCTTGCACGGCCATAGCATTCTTTGATTGTCCGGTGATAAGAGCCATTTCTTTGAGTGACAGATTTTGCACGTACCGCATGCGTATCACTTTCTGGTATTTTGTCGGAAGATGTTGAATTAATAGGAGTGCCGCTTTCCCGTCTAGGGTGTTGAAAAGAAGTTCGGAATGTTCAACGCTCGGCTCGTAGCCTTTTTCAAGTAGGACATCAAGGGAAGTGGTTTTGTGCTTCCGATATTCATCAATGATAAGATTATTGAGGACGTGGTAGAGAAAAGCTTTCATGACATCAATCTTCCCTCCTTTCACGAGGTAGGCCCATGTTTTCATGAAGGTGTCTTGTACTAAGTCTTCGCCCCTAGCATGGTCGTGTATCTTGAAAAAGGCATGTGCATTGAGTCCCTTTTCGTAGTCATTGTGTGCTAGGGTTAATACTGTCTGTTGGCGCACCTTCTGTTTGGGGGTCATCATATATTAAGCATTAAGCCGAATCTCGGCGTGTCTTATTACAAAATTATTACAATCTGACTGCGACAAAGAGAGAAATAACCATATCTATAGGCCTTAAATACCGTTAGGTCTGACCCTTTTTCTCTACACAGATATTACAGTAAGTATAACATACTTGGGATATCAGTGCGTTATGTAATAAATAGAGCTTTCTAGCGGCCTTATTGGTATAGAAACGACTTAATCCCACCGTTGACATTTCTGGATTAAATATCATGCAAACACCCAAAACAATACTAATCATAGAAGATGAGAAAAGTCTTCGCGATGCCATCGTGGACATTCTACGTCTCAAAAACTTCTTGTCTCTTGAGGCAAAAAATGGTAGAGAGGGGGTGGAGCTCGCGCTCTCCAAACACCCTGACCTCATTTTGCTTGACCTTATTATGCCGGAGATGGACGGTATAATTGCGCTCAAAAATATTCGAGAAGATGCTTGGGGGAAAAAAGTTCCCATTATTATTCTAACGAATTTGAGTGCGACCAATGAACAGTTTGGGGATGATAAGGCGACGCTTAAGGCAACGCATTATTTAATTAAATCGGATTGGAAGCTGCATGATATCGCAAAGAAGATCGAAGAAATATTGGAAACTTAAAATACTCCATGAATAAAAAAACTATCATCTCTGCGTCCGATGATATAATCCTAAATCTCAAAGTTTCGGCTAAGGAAAAAGAAATTGTCAGGCGCAAACTTGCTGTAACAGCAGAGAGGCTTGCTGCGACGGCAGTGAAACTTGCCATAACAGCTAAGGAAAGAGAAAGTGTGAGGATTAAGCTAGCGGTGACTGCCGAAGAAAAGGAACATGTCAGGCTTAAGTTAGTGGTGACCGCAGAGAAGCTTGCTGTAATCGCAGAGAAGCTTGCTGTGACTGCCGAGGAAAAGGAAAGTGTCAGGCGCAAACTTGCCGTGACGGCAGCCAAACTTGCAGTAACGGCAGCTAAACTCTCCGCAACTACTGAGGAAAAAGAAAGTGTGAGACGCAAGAAGCTAGTCGCGACAGCAGCTAAGCTTGCTGTAACAGCAGAGAAGCTTGCTGCGACCGCCAAAGAAAAGGAGAGTGTCAGGCGCAAACTTGCTGTGACCGCAGCCAAACTTGCTGTGACAGCAGAGAAGCTTGCCGCGACGGCCAAGGAAAAAGAAATTGTTAGGCGTAAACTCGTCGTGACGGCAGAAAAGCTAGTCGTGACGGCAGCCAAACTCGCCGTGACAGCAGAGAAGCTTGCCGCGACGGCAGCCAAACTCGCAGTAACTGCTAAGGAAAAAGAAATTGTTAGGCGTAAACTTGCAGCGACTGCTAAGGAAAAAGAAAGTGTCAGGCGCAAGCTGGTAGTGACTGCTAAGGAAAAAGAAAGTGTCAGGCGTAAGCTGGTGGTGACAGCCAAGGAAAAGGAGAGCGTCAGGCGTAAGCTGGTGGTGACAGCAGCTAAACTTGCTGTAACTGCAGCGAAACTCAAAAAGTCGTACGAAACACTCGAGAAGAAAGTGCTTGAACGAACCAAGAGTCTAGAAATGTCCAGAGCAAAGGAAGAGGCGGTTTTGCTCTCGATTGGTGACGGACTTCTTGTGACTAATGAAAAAGGAAATGTTATTATTATAAATAAGACAGCTGAAAAACTACTCGGTATTAAGAGTAAAGAAGCTATGGGAAAGGTCTTTTCCGAAGCCGTTCTTTTGGTAGATGAAAAAGGGGTGCCTATTCCGTCAGAGAAACATCCCGTAAGGATGGCTCTAGTAAGCGGCATTACTACTGCCACTACTATTGTAGGTTCCACTTACTATAATGTGCGGAAAGATAAAACGAAATTTCCTGTGGCAATTATGGTCACGCCCGTTATTCTTGACGGGAAGGTGATTGGAACAATTGAAGTTTTTCGAGATATTACCGCCGAGCGGGAAATTGATAAAGCCAAAACCGAATTTGTTTCCCTTGCTTCACACCAGCTCCGCACCCCGCTTTCTACGGTCAATTGGTACGCGGAAATGCTTCTGGCCGGAGATGTGGGGGAGTTGAATGAAAAACAAAAGAAATATTTAGATGAGGTATATCGCAGTAATCAGCGAATGGTTGAATTGGTAAACGCCCTTTTGGATGTCGCTTCTCTTGAAATTGGTACCTTTGTGGTTGAGCCGGAACCAACCGATATAATCGAACTAGCGCAAAGTGTCATAGACGAACAAAAACCGCAGATTGAGGCCAAAAAAATAGTATTTTCTTTTTCATTCGGGAAAAATATTTCACTTATGCAGGCCGACCCCAAACTCCTGCGAATGATAGTGCAAAATATCTTGTCAAATGCGGTAAAATATACTCATGAAGGCGGGAAAATCGATATGTCGATTTCCTTAGCGGACAAAAATAATATTCTTCTGAAAGTCGATGATACGGGCTACGGCATACCCCAAAATCAGCAAGATAAAATATTTACCAAGCTGTTTCGGGCCGATAATGTCAGAGATAAAGACACGGACGGCACGGGCCTCGGGCTCTATATTGTAAAGTCAGTCGTTGAAAATTCTGGCGGGAAAATCTGGTTTAAGTCCGTGGGCGGGGAAGAAAATAAAGGCACCACCTTTTATGTATCGCTGCCTTTGGATGGGGCGAAAAAGCCGGCTAATATATAATTAATCATATGTCCAACAAATCTGTGAAAAAGCAAACCATTCTGGTAATAGAGGATGAGAAACCTCTGCTTGAGGCCATTAATGACAAACTTGAAAAAAGCGGTTTCGGTGTGATTGCGGCCCGTAGTGTGGAGCAAGCGTTCAACGCGAATATCGCGAAAAACGGCCTAGGTGTCATAAATGTTCGAAGCATCGAGCAAGCGCTTAATTATCTTGAAAGTTTGGAACGAGTAGACGCAATTTGGCTGGACCATCACCTTTTGGGCAAAGAAGATGGTCTTGATTTTGTAAAAAAATTTAAAGCAAATGGCGGGCGCTGGAGTAAAATTCCTGTCTTCGTAGTTTCGAATGCCGCCAGTCCCAAAACTGTCAAGTCTTATGTAGATTCCGGTGTGAGCAAGTACTATGTCAAATCCGACCATCGACTCGATGAAATTATCAAAGACATTCAATCTTTTTTAGACCATTCGGCGAAATAAACCGGTTGTAATATTTCCGTCTCTGGAACGGCATTTATGGCAAGGGTAGGTAGTAAACTCAACTATTCGCTCAAGTCATTAATTAAATAACTAGTAAAACATATGGAAAAATCTAATAAGGGTTCAATTATACTAACCGTGCTGACCGTCTCCCTTGTAATCGGTTTTCTGGGGTCAATGGTCGCGTATGCATTCGTAAGTCCAGCGACAGTCAATCTTGGAACAGCGGCTGATTTTGCGATTCTCTCGAAAGCGGGAATCACTAACGTTCCCACCTCTGTCATTACTGGGAATATCGGAACAAGTTTAGATGAAGCCAGTACTGATACTGCTTTCGCAGGTATCACGTGTGGCCAAGTGACGGGGTCAATATACTCGTTCAACTCGACAGGTCCTCTCCCTTGTGTGTTAGCTGACTCTGTATTGGCTACAACTGTAGTAAGTACGGCCGTAGGCGATATGGAAACTGCAATAACCGATGCCAACAGCCGAACACCTGATGATATCGACCTTGCATTCAATGCGGGCGTAGGATGTGCTCTTGGCACTTGTGACCTCGCGGGGCTTACTCTCGCTCCCGGCGTCTATACATTCACAGCTCCTGGCAATGTCATCATCACAAACGATGTTACCCTCTCGGGTAGCCCAAGTGATATTTGGATATTCATCATCCCGGGGACTCTTGATATCAGCTCTGCCAAGAAGGTTCTTCTAACCGGCGGCGCAGTATCTGACAATGTCTTCTGGTCAGTTGCTGGCGCGACTCAACTTCAAACATCTTCTACGTTCGAGGGAAATATCCTTGAAGCAGGAACGCCTCTTGCGATGCTCTCCGGTGCTACACTACACGGAAGAGCACTGTCGAAATTCGCAGTTACGCTCGATGCCAATACCGTTACGACTCCTTCCGCCACACCACCTCCGACAACCGGTCCGGTTTTCGTGGAAGAGGGGGTTGCGAACGGTACTCTTGATTTAGGAGAACTATTCTTCAACACCGTTCAATCAGCAATCGATGACGCAGGTACTCTTTCCGGCGACACCATTCACGTTACCGCAGGAACTTACAACGAAAGTATCGTAGTTAACAAATCATTAACGCTCAATTCCGTGGGAGCAGTCATAAACGGCTCGGCGGGACAAAATGGTGTTTCTATCGGGGCAAGTGATGTTACGGTTAACGGCTTCGAAGTTACTTCTAGCGGTCTTAGTGGAGTCTACGGTATCGCTGAAACAACGCCTGTCAGTAACACAGTTATTACCCACAACGTCGTTCACGGCTTTCCCGCATTGGGTATTGCGTTGGCGGCTGGTTCTGTCAATGCAGAAGTTACAACTAACGAAGTCTACGATGTGTACGGAGGCATCTATCTTTCTACCGGCGCAATCGGTGCACTTGTAGACGGTAACGATGTTCACGACTTAGTAAGCGGTGCTGGTCCTGACCAGGGAGCCGCGGTCGCGTTTGAAGGAAACAACACAGATGTTTCGGTAACCAACAACACTCTCACAAATAACGCTTTCGGTCTCTATGTGTGGTCTGCGTTCGGTTCTGACTTTACCGGCACTGTAGTTGAGCATAACAAATTTGTAGGCAACACAGACGGTGTGGAAAATACCAATACTGGTATTATCAACGCTTCTCCGAACTGGTGGGGAGCTGTCACAGGTCCGACTCATGCCACCAACCCTAGCGGTCTAGGCGATGCGGTGAGCGACAATGTTACTTTTGACCCATGGTATGTGGACGAGGCTATGACCACGCTGTCAAATGCCCCGGCTCCAGCTCCCGCTCCAGCACCAGAACCAGAACCAGAATCAAGGGGTTCAAGGTCCGGTGACTCACGAAGAGTTTCTGCTCAAACTGCCAATGTAGTGGTGGGCGAAATCCTCGGCATCTTTACCGAAGCTGAAAGACTGGCACAGATTGCGACTGTTAAGGTTCAACTGTCCTCTCTTATCCGCCAACTGATCGGTTTATTACAGGCCCAATTGATTACGGCGCTTCAGACAGAGATTCGGAACTATTAACACCGATACTCTCACTCTGGACTGATTAAAAGAACCACCCCGGCATCACGCCGGGGCGGTTCTTTATCCTCACTAAATAAGGTAAAATGACATGATGCGCCGAAAACTAAAGAATACCTTTATACCGCATCGCGGTAATCACCACCACCCCCATATACTGCGGCATAAGTCTCTCTCTGCCGTCTTGACTGTCGTAGTGCTCCTCGAGTTTACGATGCTTCTAAGTCCATTCGTGTGGCCGCGTCTTGGTATAGAGCTTGCGACGGTATTGCCCTCTGTGGTTACCCTTCTTACCAATAATGCCCGCGCGGAGGGCCACATCGCGAATGTAAAAGTGAACGATATTTTGACTCTCGCCGCGCAGGCCAAAGCCGATGACATGGCCTCCAAGGGATATTTTTCCCATATAGGTCCAGATGGTACCAAACCGTGGTACTGGTTTAAGCAGGCAGGGTATCAGTATCAGTATGCCGGTGAAAATTTGGCGGTGAACTTCGCTAATTCGGAGGGGGTAGTAAAGGCTTGGCAGAATTCTCCCATGCATAATCTTAATCTTCTTGGCCCGCGCTATACCGAGACCGGAGTAGGTATTGCCACCGGTATGTACAAGGGTAGAGAGGCTGTGTTTGTGGTGCAGTTTCTCGCTTCATCACAGAAGACAGAGGCGGGTGTAGTAAATGCTACCTCCACCTTGCCTAAAGTATCTGGTATTCCCAGCCCTCTGAATATGGTGAATCCATTGGTGCTCGGCGTATCCACGGAGGATACCGGCAACCAATCCATATGGTTGCGCATTATCTCATCGCCACGAACCTATGGCACGTATGCACTTTTCGTACTCACCTTCCTGTTCTTACTGGTACTTCTTACCGGTTGGGGCAGGCATCGTCCTAGGGCGTTAGTGTATGGAGTAATGATGGTGGGGCTACTGGCTGGAGTAATATTTATGAACAAGTATCTGACATTTCCGCAACCGGAACTCTCGGAAGATACTCAGAATGGGGCATCATTTAACTCGCGGTAATTATGGCAAGCGGCAGGAAAGTGGATAAACAGTTTTTGCTCATCTCCGTCGTTTTGATAGTGGTCGGTTTTTTTATCTTCAGCTCGGCCTCCCTTGCTCTACTGGCCAAAGAAAGTTCGAATTATTCAAGCGTAGCTTTCTCTCAAACGGTTTTCGGGCTTTTTCTCGGTACGGTGGCCATGATAGTGGTCTCGCGTTTGGACTCTAAAAACTGGAAGAAAATGGCTTTCTGGCTTTTATTGGGCGCTATCATTCTCAATGTTTTGGTATTGGTGCCGGGGATCGGGTTCGAGCACGCCGGCGCCAGGCGTTGGATTATACTCGGTGGTATTTCTTTCCAGACATCAGAAATATTAAAATTGGCTTTCATTATCTACTTCGCGGCCTGGGCCGCCGGAGTCAAGGAGAAGATGAAAACTTTTGCCTGGGGTTTCTTGCCCCTCCTCGTTCTTTTTGCCGTCTCGGCCATTCTGCTCTTGAAACAGCCGGATACCGATAATCTTATTCTGATTATCTTCGCGGGCATGGCTATGTTTATCGCCGCGGGAGGGAAGTGGCGATACGTTTTTATGATTATACTGGCCGGCGTGGTGGGGCTTACCCTTCTGGCTTTTATGCGGCCGTACGTGATGCAGCGCATTACCACTTTCTTTGACCCGCAGACGGATGCCCAAGGTGCCAGCTACCAAGTCCAGCAGTCTCTCATTGCTGTCGGTTCCGGTGGCCTTTTCGGTCGCGGATTCGGTCAAAGTGTTCAGAAATTCACCTATCTTCCCGAGCCGGTCGGGGACTCGGTTTTTGCCGTGGCGGCCGAGGAGTTCGGTTTCGTGGGTTCCGTTTTCTTGTTGTTAATCTTTGTCCTTTTCGCTACCAGAGGCCTCAAGATTGCATCCGGGACGACAAGCGTCTTTGCTAGACTCACGGTGGTTGGAATTGTTATAATGATTGTCTCCCAAGCATTCGTCAATATCGGCGCCATGCTCGGAGTGATTCCACTCTCCGGTATTACTTTGCCTTTTGTTAGCCATGGGGGCACCTCCCTTTTTGTCACTCTTGTGGAAGTGGGTATCGTGCTCTCTATCTCTAGAACTCGAGGGTCTTAAATCCTAAATCATGCGTATTCTATTTACAGGTGGTGGCTCTGGAGGACATTTCTATCCGATAGTCTCTATTGCCGAAGAACTAAACTCTCTTGCGAAGGAGAAGAAACTTCTTGGGCTTGAACTTTTTTTTATGTCTCCTACTCCTTATAACCCGGGAGTACTTTTCGAGAACGGTATTATTTATAAGAAAAATAGCGCCGGCAAATTACGTCGCTCCGCCAATTGGTGGACCTTTCTGCCTAACTTCTTGGATTTATTTAAAACAGGGTGGGGGATTATCTCTTCGCTTTATATGGTCTACATGCTCTACCCCGATGTCATCTTCGGCAAAGGTGGCTATGCGAGTTTCCCGGTACTGGTGGCGGCTCGTCTCCTGCGTATTCCCGTGGTTATCCATGAATCGGATACTGTTCCGGGCAGAGTAAATTTGTGGGCTGGTAAATTTGCCGCCATCGTCGCCGTTTCTTATAAGGAGGCGGCGAAATATTTCCCGGCTACTATAGTGGCTCATACCGGCCAACCGGTACGCAAAGATGTGGCTTTGCCCATTACTTCCGGCGCCCGTGAATTTCTAAAAATTGAAAACGATGTGCCGGTTATCCTGGTCTTGGGCGGCTCACAAGGAGCGCAAAAGATAAATGATATCGTCCTGGAGGGTCTCAAGGAATTGGTGGAGAAGTATGCGATTATCCACCAGACCGGTAAAAATAATATCGCAGAAGTCAGAGCCACCGGGGAGGCCGTACTACTTAGCTCTATTCATAAAGACAGATACAAAGCGTTCGATTATCTTAATGTTTTGGCGCTTCGGATGGCAGCCGGAGTCGCCTCCGTGGTTATCTCGCGCGCGGGCTCCACAATCTTTGAGATTGCGGCGTGGGGGCTGCCTTCCATCATTATTCCTATCAGCGAAAAAGTTAGTCGAGACCAGCATTCCAACGCTTTTGCCTATGACCGCGCCGGCGCTTGCGAGGTGATAGAAGAAAATAATCTCACTACCAATATTCTTGCTTCGGAGATTGCGCGTCTGGTTTCCAATGAGTCCGAGCGGGCGAAGATGAAAGCGGCGGCCAAGGCATTCTACAAACCAGACGCCGCGCGTTTGGTGGCCGAAGAAATTCTTAAAATTGCTCTAGGGCATGAAATTGAAAAATAATAATGCAGCCACCGCTAGTAGCGGGGTCCCGCCAAAGGCGGTGATAGTACGAATAGCGCCTTCACCGACAGGGAATCTACATGTCGGTACCGCTCGTACCGCGCTATTTAATTTTCTCTTCGCCAAGCACAATGGCGGTAAGTTTCTCATTCGTATAGAAGATACTGATTTAGAAAGGTCAAAAAAAGAATATGAAAAAGATATTCTGGAAGGGCTCGAATGGCTAGGTATCACATCCGATGAGCCTGTGATGCGACAAAGTGATCGGCTGGAGATTTATGGGAAATATGCTAAGCAATTGATAGCCAAAAATCTTGCCTCCGAAGTGGATGGCGCCGTAATCTTGAAAAATGCTCAAACAGAAATCTCTTTTAACGACCTTATAAGAGGAGAAATCAAATTTGAAGATGTGCCTAGTGAACTGGTTATTCTAAAGTCAGACGGTACCCCAACTTATAACTTTGCCGTTGTTATTGATGATTACGAAATGGGCATTACTCATGTCATAAGAGGGGAGGACCATATTTCTAATACACCAAGACAAATATTGGTGATAGAGGCGCTTGGGTTTAATCGTCCGCAGTATATACATATACCGATGATTCTTGCTCCTGACCGCTCTAAATTATCAAAAAGACATGGGGCAACTTCACTTCTGGAATATCGAGAAAAAGGATATCTCCCTCAAGCGATGTTCAACTATCTGGCTCTTCTGGGCTGGAATCCCGGCACGGAACAGGAAATATTTAGCATGGCAGAACTGATTAAAGTTTTTGATATTGCCAAAATTCACAAAGGCGGGGCGATTTTCGATGAGAAGAAACTGGAATGGGTGAATAAGCAACATATAAACCTGCTTTCTCCGGAAGAGAAGATAAAAATTATTGCCCAAGAGTTTGATGTCAAAAAGATTCCGGAACTCGATACAGAAAAAATTTGCTGGAAAGATACTAGCTCGGAAGAAACGCTCGAACATCTCATTGAGTCGAAAAAAATTATTGAAAATGGTGATGACCTGATGCCTTATGCCGAGAGGGAAGGGAAGGGTAATGTGTTGTGGCCAGTACGCTATGCTCTGTCGGGCGAGGAAAAGTCTCCGGACCCGTTTACCCTCATCGCTATTCTTGGCAAAGATGAGTCAGTCAAAAGGATAGAAAAAGCTATTGAATCTTTAAGTCAAAAATGAAGAAAGTCATTTTAGCATTCGCATTATTTTTGGCTACTATTCCGGTGATGAGTATGGCTGCCAACACAGGCGAGTTGGAACGGCAGATTGAACAAGTGAGGAAGGAGCGGGAAGTTCTCTTAGAAGAGCAGAAGAAACTTCAGACAGAGCTCGAAGCTGTCAATAAAGAAAGCCAGACTCTGGGAAGCGCCGTTAAGTCGCTTAACGCCACGAAGTTGAAGCTAGCCAAAGACATTAGTATTACCCAGTCGAGAATCACTTCGACCAACCTAACCATACGGTCGCTCGAAAACACCATGAGCGAGAAAGAGCGACAAATAGTCGCTCATCGCAAAGCTATCGCGCAGACTCTCTCCACGCTTTCGGAATATGATTCCCGCCCGCTAGTACTAAACCTGCTTGCTTCCACCGAACTCTCGGACCTTTGGAAGGATAGAAGCCAACTTGAAGGATTGAACAGTCATCTGGCGGAAGAGATTCTCGCCCTGCGCGAGACTCGCAAAATGCTTAGTCAAGAAAAAGAAAAAAAGGAAAGGGTGAAGGAAGAGCAGGAGAATCTCAAGGGGCAATTAAGTGGACAAAAATCAGTAGTCGAAGAGAATAAAAAAGCCAAAGAAATTATTCTCGCGGAGACCAAAAATAAAGAATCTGAATATCAGAAAATGCTTGCCGAAAATCTGGCCAGGCAGAAAGAGTTTGAGGAGGATTTGTTCCGGCTTGAATCTGAACTTAATATCACTCTTGACCCCTCGCTTATTCCCGTACCGCGAAAAGGCACTCTGTCCTGGCCGGTGGAAAATGTCTTTATCACCAGTCCGTTTGGCATGCGCTCGGCGGGATTTCATGGCGGGACAGACTTCAGAGCTTCTGTGGGTACCCCAATTTTGGCTATAGCCGGTGGCACAGTCGAGGGGGCGGCCAATTCCGATGACCAAAAAGGATGTTACTCTTTCGGTCGGTGGATTCTTATCAGACATTTCAACGGACTTTCGAGCGTTTATGCGCATCTTTCCGCTTCATTGGTTAAGGCCGGACAGAAAGTGGGGAGTGGGCAGATTATCGGATATTCTGGAGGGTATCCTAGGGCGTACGGTTCCGGTAATTCCAGAGGACCGCATCTTCATCTCGGACTCTTTTCTTCCCAAGGTGTGGAAATTCGCTCTTTCACTTCGCAAAGATACAGAGATACCGGCTCGGGGTGTCATAATGTTCCTATTCCGGTTTCCGACATCAAGGCCTATCTTGACCCGCTTGCTTACTTACCGGTTCTTTAATTCACCCCGCCTCAATTGATATTAAATCAGTGGCGGGGTAAAATATAATCATGAAAAAAGATAAAGGCTTTATCAGTTGGTTAGTACTGATTATTATTGCCTTAGCGTTATTGAAATATTTCTTCGGTTGGTCTATTTTTGACGCGGCCAGTACGGAACAGGGGAGAGGTACCATTGCTTATATTAAAGATGTGTTGAGTTTCGTCTGGTATTATCTCAAGGTACCCGTGCTTTTCCTCTGGCGTATCATTTTTGACCTTTTGCCTTCTCGTTAAAACTATATGAAAGTTTTGATGAAAATGATTAGACTGCTTGCTTTCTTTCTTTTGGCGCCGATTTATGTGCCGGCATATCTCTTGATGACCTTCACCTTCAAATGGTGGTCATCCCTTTTGGATAAATAGAAATTGGTTGATTTGCTACCTTTTTTCGGCTAGTATAGCCGATGGAAACGGTATTATTTCGCGAGGCATATCAACCACAGGAGGGGAACATGGGTGGTACAAAGCTATTAAAGCCAGCGGAACGACTAGTTGTTGGGGTTGAATCTAAGCCCAACCCGAAGCGTGGTCAGAACCGCGATTGGGCGGTGGGTCAAGTCATCAATCTCGCCCACAAGCTCAAGGGCACCGAGGTCTACATCAAGGTCGAATCCACACTCGTAGCTTGCGGTTATGACCTTATCGCTGTGATTCACAGTTGTGGCCTTAAGGTCTTCGCAGACACCAAGCTCTCCGGTATGCCCGAGAAGCTCTCGGCCCACGGCGTACTCCTCAATGAGTACAAACCCGAGCTCGTTACGGTGATGTGTGCCACCGGGGTTACCGGGATGAAGGCGCTTAAGGCCGAACTGCCGAACACGGAAGTGCTCGGCGTACCGGTCCTTACAAGCTTCAAGGATACCGATGCGGATGAGGTATTCGACCGTTCGGTTGATGAGGCGGTCATACGATTTGCCCGGCTGGCAGATGACGCCGCCATCGATGGCCTCATCCTGGCACCAGGAGAAGTACAGATGATTCGGAAGAACTTCGGTGAAGTGATGACCTTAAACTGTCCTGGCGTTCGTTCGGACTGGATGGTCATCCGGGACGATGACCAGAATTATGGGCGTGTTATGACACCAGCGATGGCTATCAGGGCCGGCGCCGACCGTGTCATCGTGGAACGAGCGGTGACGCAGTCACTGCATCCGTATGAGGTGGTCATGCGCCTCATCGAGGAGATCGCCTCCATCAGACCGTGAGTCTGCGGTCAAAATCGCTGCCTGGCCCAGGCTCCTAACTAGAGCTCGGGCCATTTTCTTTACATACAAATAAAAAGGGCCCACTGCCTTGCGACAGTGGGCCCGAGGGCCATCTTACTTGGCAAACCGATAGGCTTGAATCTCTTCATAGATGTTGAGGGGAATGGTGTCCATGTCACGGTAGAGCCGGAGGAGCTCGGAAACACTTAGCGCAGCGTGAAGCAACAGGCCATGGGCGTTGAGGTTGTTCCGGCCCCCTTCTTCGCGGTCGATGAGCACGAAGACGTCTCGCACTTTAAGTCCGTAGAGTCCGTGAGCTCTGAGCACTTTGGCAGCAGTGAGTATGCTACCTGCCCTGTTGATGACTCCATCGAACAAGAGCACACTTGCTCCTGACGACCAAACACCGTCGATGTCACCACCACCACCGTAGCTCTTCGGTGCTTTCGGAGTGATCATTGGGAATTCGGTACGATCCGAAAGCGAAGATACGACAGGTGTAATGGCAGTGGGGACATCGGCCAGAATCTCGCAGTCGAATGGTTCTATCATTTCCTCGAAGATGTCCACGGCCGTGGCTTTGGCTCCGGTCGGGTACGACCGCAGGACTGCTAGGTCGAGATAGTAAGGGGATAGCGGGGCGTCTGGTTCTGTTAGGTGCCTGTGAAGCTGGAATCCATTTCCACCGGGTGACTTACCCCTGTCCTTAAATGCCCCGCACTGGTACAGCTCCTCCGCGAATTGTTTCTTGAGGTTGTCTAACCTGCTCATGCTGCCTCCCCTTCAGGCTATTTAATTCCCGCTGTCTGGCGTTACCTTAATACAAATATCAATAAAATCAAGTTTGGAAACTTCCCTATTATGGTCAAAAAATAGGGGAGGGGTGGGGGCGTAATTTTCAATAACATCCAATTTTGTTAAATGTTTAGTAGATAGTAGGGAAGATTGAGTGATAATTAAATTATCCAGTTATCAGAATTCTTGGTCAGTAAGAGCCTAGCCTAAGGTCGCAAAGGTATATTGTGCGACACACATCTAAAGCCAGAAAGTCCTCTCCCCTCCTCATGTCGCTAATTATTTTTGAGCGATGACTTGTATCCAATTTGTCCTGCCGGCAGGTGAAATATTTTCGTATACCATCCTACCAAAACCCGAATCCATCAAATATTTTTTAATTTCATCAATTGTGTAATAACTGAAAAATCGCTCGTAAGGATACCCATAGTCATTTTCTGCCACTATTTCCTCCTCTGCCCTATCGGACCGTCTCTCCTTAACTGCGATGTAAAAATAGCCACCTGATTTAAGTTTGTCTCCGATTTTTTCAATTACTTTCTGAGCCTCGTGTTTAGGCACATGAAGTAAAACTGCCTGCATGAAAACAGCGTCGAAAACACCATCCAGCTTATCTATATCTTTAAGGTCTAGAGTTTGGAACTTTCCTTCCGGAACTTCTCGCTTTGCAATCTCTATCATCTTTTCGGAGAAATCAATACCTGTGACGTCGAATCCTTTTTGTATCAAATATTTTGACTCTATGCCGCTGCCACAACCGACATCGAGCACCGAATCACCCGGGTTCAAAAGCGATATGAATTTATCCGTTCCCTCAACCCACCAGTCATCTGGTTTGTGGTCTTGGTGCCAATCCTCGGCAATTCTGTTGTAAGTCTCCTTTAAATCCATATAAACCCAATTCTACAACAGTTTGACTTCTCTTATTCCCTAGAGCAGACTTGACGCCAGACACAACCAACTTCCTTGCGGAGGGCTATATGCCTAAGAAGGGCTCACTCCTGGCTGAAGGTAAGACCAAGAAGATCTGGCGCGACGCACACACGACCTCTGGAGTTCTCATCGAGAGTAAGGATGAAGTAACTGCGGGCGATGGTGTCCGGCGGAAAGAATTCGAGGGCAAAGGCGCCTACTCGACCGCCACCACCGCAAAGTGCTTCGAGCTTTTGACGGCTCACGGCATCCCCAACCACTTTCTCAGGGGCTTCGACGCAACAACCTTCTGTGCACGGAAGCTCAGGATGATCAAGAAGGAGGTAGTTGTTCGACGTGTGGCAACCGGCTCCTACCTCAACCGCCGGCCTGATGTCGAGGAGGGCACGCTATTCAAACCAGTGGTCGTCGAGTTCTTCGCCAAGATCGATGAAGAGCACGACCCGCTGGTGATCCACGACTTTGTCAGCGAGCGCATTCTCCTCTTCCATGCGAGGAAACCTCTGGCAGAGGGCTATCTACGTGAGGTAGCCATGGCAGATGGACGGGCCACGGAATGGTTCGCTCTGCGCGAGATGGTCTCGCTCGCTGAACAGACCTTCGCTGCTCTCGAGGCGGCGTGGGCTACACAGGACGTCATGCTCGTCGATCTCAAGATCGAGTGTGGTAGGGACGATACTGCTAGTGGTAGAATCGTCGTCGGCGACGTTATCACCAACGACGAGTGGCGTATCTGGCCTGGTGGCGACAAGTCTCGCCAGCTGGACAAGCAGGTTTTCCGGGAGACGCCGGAGGCTACCCACGAAGCGATGAAGGCTCTCAAGGCCAACTACGCTAAGGTGGCGGAGATGGTGGAGAAGTTCCCGGTCTGACAGCAACGCGCGGGCTCCCCTTCTGGGAGCCCGCGCTTTTCGTTTGTTAAATATTAAACAACAAACCCGCCCCTAACCGGCGCGGGTTTGTCTAAGAGTTACCTCTTAGCGATTTCAGATTTGCTGAATTTTGCCCAACAAGCCGAAGAGGACATCCACGGCTTAGCGCCCTGCTTCTCGTAGAGGTAACGCGCGTAAGCAACGTTGTCATCGAGGTCATGGACGTCTAAACCGAGCTTGTCCGCGGTTTGGGCGTGATAGAAGAGGTTAATCTGCATCACTCCTGTGTCACGGCGGTCCCTTCTCCCTTTTAACACGTTCCCTTCTGAATTGAATTGGCGGTAACGTGATTCACACTTGGCAATTTCGGCGAGAATAGGAATGTCGGCAAAGTAGTCGTTGATGAATTTCTCAACATTCTTCGAGTCTGTAATCGGTTGATAGTCTTCGGCTCGCACTTCTTTAGGCATTGGTTCTACCGTTGCCCTCATTTCCCCGGTTGGCATTATAAGCGATGGTATCGCAGGTAATACGGCAACGGCGGAAGTTGAGAAGCTAAGGAGAAGACTAATGGTTGTGAGCTGTAAGATAACAGTAGGATAAACTTCTAATTTTAGGTGTCCGTATCCGTAAGGGCTCCCCTAAATGAAAAAGCCAGCTCTTGCTGACTTACCTACATACTATCACATTCAGCTATTGCTGTCAAGCAATTTAAATGGTGAAATATTTATGAAGTGGCTCTGTTGAGCCATGGAATTGGATACTGCTTAAAGTCATCCAGACCCGGTTTGTTATAGATTAAACGATAGAGGGCCTCATACTCCCAAATAGCGCCGTTTAGGGCAATATGCGGCTTCGGTTCCGGTGGAATTCCCACGTATATCATAATGGCATCTGAATCTAATGCACTCCTTCTGTCTTTTACCGGCGGAATGATTCCCCTCTTGAGCATGTGGAATACAGCGATAGAGTGCTGGTCAAAGATACGTCTTTGTAGTTTCTCCTTACTTCTCGCTCGTCTAGCAGCCGCTTCTACGAATTGGACATCTACATAACAATTTTGGCCGGCTACTGTAATGTCAATCTTGTTACGTAACCAATCAAAAAATTTTAAGGTAACTTCTGCCTCGGACTTCTTGCCCGGGTCTCTTATATCCTCTTCCGTATAGCCGTTTCTTAGGAGGGCTTCCGGTTTGACTTCAGCGCCATCCCAAATACGGCACTCTTCATAGAATCTGTCTTGGGGATTGGAGAAATCAAGGGCTCCTATGGAGACTAAAGAATTTTTCTCCGGATTAAGCCCAGTTGTTTCTACATCAAGTACAATCATTTTGGCGAGCAATTAGCTGCCAGGGTGTAGCCTGCGGCTAGGGCGTCAGCGGCTGTCGGGAAAACAATTTTATTGCCCTCTTTTATCTGTTTGGCACCCGAACAATAAAGGTAGTGGTAGCGAGTACCGTTCTTGGATACTACCACCCCGCCGTCGCTACTACTTGGCGGGGCAAGCTTCCCTACTGCGTTCATAACAGATGCGGTTTCTTCTACAAGACTCTGGTCATATTCAATTCGTATCGGTTCCCTATTCCCTACCACGCTAAGTCTACCGATACCGAAAGAAAGCAAAGCAACCAAGATAATAGTGAGGGAAAGAAATAATTTCTGGAACAGAGGAAAGCGCTCAATTTTACCCTCCTTGTCATAAGAGACCACTTCTGTTATATTCATAACCGTAATTATACGGTTCGACAAGCTCACCGTAAACAGCCATGGCAACGAAAAAAGCAGGAGGTGCATCCAAAAACGGTCGGGATTCCAACCCGAAACATCTTGGTATTAAGGTCTCTCCGGGCGGTTCTGCCCGGGTAGGCTCTGTCCTCGTACGCCAGCGCGGCTCCGATGTGTTGGCTGGTAAAAATGTCTCAATGGGTAAAGACCATACTCTCTTTGCCATCAAAGATGGCGTAGTCTCTATTAGTTACAAACGCCTAGTTCACTTTGATAACTCTGTTATAAAAAAGAAAGTTATGAGTGTTGTGCCTTCCTAAATTTTTCAAGCGCTTCGTGCTTTTCTTGACGTTTGGCTAACTTTTCATTCACCTCTTTCTCTTCTATTGCTCTACTTTTCTCACTCTGTTCTTTCATTTGTCTTATCATATTTAAAGAAGTCGGATTTACAGGCATTGCTAGATTTTTGGGAATTAAGAAATTATTTGCGTAGCCGTCAGAGATATTTTTTTCTTCAAACTTCTTCCCCACCCCTTTGATATCTGTGAGTAAAATAACTTTCATATCCTATTGTGTTAGAATTTCAACAGCTTTTTGTAGTTGTGGGTCACGGCCCGCTTCCCTATCGGCTGTACTATATTTAACGAGAAATTGTGGCTCGATACCGTCTTGGGAAATAGAAAGGCCATTGGGGGTTAGCCAGCGGGCTATGGTAATCTTCAGAGAAGTTTCCGAAGTGATGTCCACTAATTCTTGGACGGACCCCTTACCGAAAGTCTTGTCCCCTACCAGAATTGCTCTGCCGTGTTCCGCAAGAGCTCCAGCCAATATCTCGGATGCCGAAGCGGAGCCTCTGTCTACCAAAATCACAAATTTCAGCGCCTCGTTGAAGATGTCGTAGCCCTTACTTCGATAAACTTTCTCTTCTCTTGATGGGCCGAAATCTTCTCTGACTACGACCTTGCTCGGAGGCAGAAACCAACTGGCCATGTCTATCGCGGCCTCAAGGTACCCACCGGGATTGCCCCGTAGGTCAAGGAGAAGCTTATCGCTGTCAGAGAGGATAAATTCTCGCAGGGCAGCCCGGAAGAAGTTCGGAGATTGAGCCGAGAAGCTATAAAGTTCTATGACGAAAACACCCCCGGGCAATTCTCGGGTACTGAGGGTAGGAATATTTATTACTTCCCGAACCACCTTAATATCAAGCGGCTCTTTGGCGCCGTTTCTGATAATAGTGAGCGCCACACTAGTGCCCTTTGGTCCGCGGATAATCTGGACGGCCTTCTCGGTAGAGAGGTTGGCTGTATCTTTGTTGTTGATTTTGACGATTCTGTCACCGGCCATGATACCGGCTCTCGAAGCTGGTGAGTCCTTGAGTGGTGCAATCACGATGATGGCGCCATCTTTGGCGACTACTTCCATACCCACCCCTTCAAAGTTCCCTCGGATGTCGGATTCAAAAAGTGCAGATTCTACGGGGGGAAAAAATACTGTATAAGGGTCGCCGAGTGATACCGTCAATCCTTGGATGGCTCCCCAAACTCTTTCCTGGTTGTCCACCTTCTGGGCGGTAGTACTGGCAGATACATACTTTTCATCGATGAGATTCCAAGCTTTCCAAAAGGGTGCGAAGTCCACATCAACTGGCTTGCCTTCGGTTTGGTTTTCTATTCCGGCCACTGTCGTGGACGGACTGTTTTCTCCAGAGTTGAAGCCAAGGTTAAAAGAGCCGACAGCGATAATCACTCCGAGGACCAAGAGTGCGGCATGTCTCTTTAAAAATTCCATTTTAGGTATTCTATCATATAATACAGACGTGGCTATAAAACTACACAATACTCTGACAGGTTCGCTTGAGGCATTTGAGCCTCTCAAATCCGGTAAGGTCGGGATGTTTGTCTGTGGACCGACTGTCTACGATTTCTCACACTTAGGCCATGCGAAGACATACATTCAGTTTGACTTCCTCGCCCGTTATCTGGGTTACATGGGCTATGAAGTGACGTATGTGCAAAATATTACTGATATAGACGACAAGATAATAGAGCGTGCTCGTGAAAAAAATGTCGAACCAAACATGTTGGCAGAGGAGTATGAGAGATATTATCTCGAAGATATGGCGGCGCTCAATAATATTAGTGTCGATAAATACGCAAGGGCCCATGATTATATTCCGCAAATTGTCGACCAAGTGAAACGCCTATTGGCGAAGGATATGGCGTATCGCATTTCCGATGGATATTATTTTGATATCAAACAGTTCGAAGATTACGGAAGGTTATCGGGACGTTTATCGTTGGAGCCCGGCGATGCGGTATCTAGAATTGATGAAAACCAGGAGAAAAGAAACCCCGGCGATTTTTGTCTCTGGAAGTTTCGAAAGGAAGATGACCCATATTGGTCAACAGAACTTGGTGAAGGTCGCCCGGGCTGGCATATAGAAGATACGGCTATTACCGAAAGCGAACTTGGTCCCCAATACGATATCCACGGCGGCTCAATGGATTTAATTTTTCCGCACCATGAAGCGGAGATCGCTCAAATGGAATCGGCGTCGGGTCTGAAACCCATGGTTAAGTACTGGTTACATACAGGATTTCTGAATGTTAAAACCGAAAAAATGTCCAAAAGTTTGGGTAACTTCATTACCATTAGAGCGGTAACAGAGAAAGGTGTTTCCCCGTTGGCACTAAGATATCTCTTTCTGCTATCTCACTACCGCACTCCGACCAACTTCAGCTTCGAAGCACTTGAAGCGGCGGAAAATGCCTATAACAGATTAAAGAAATTTGTAGCCGGCTTGTTGGGCACAGGAGTTGTAGACGAAAGTTACAAACAAAAATTTACGGAAAAGTTGGAAAACGATCTCAATACACCGCAGGCCTTGGCTGTAGTTTGGGGTCTAATTAAAGATAAAGACATCTCACCGGAGGATAAACTGGCCACTATTTTGGATTTCGATAAAGTACTTGGGCTGGGACTTGAATATAAAAAATGACCCTCGGTTCGCATGAGCGCAACCGAGGGTCCAAATTCTTCTTCATTGTTGAGAATGGTTGCTACTTCTCGGGTGTGCTGAAGATAACCGCTCGAGCGATGCCGTTGCTATACGACGTGTCGGTGACCGAGTGAATTTCCACATTGGTGCCAAGATCTTCCTCAACCATCCTGTCGAGAATGGTGAGTGCTCGCGACTCCCCATCGAATCGCCCCGCCCAGTATGTTTTTACTCGCATGGTCTGTCCCCCTAGGAGAAGTGCGTTGCATCTGGTAGAGTCATACGCCCAAAGCAGGTTTGTGTCAAGAATGCGGGTTCTCCACAACTTACACACCAACTTTTACACCTTTGTCAGCTTGCCCCGCCATGGCGGGGGTTGCTACCATTGTGGTATGCAGGTACTAACTCTCGACGACAAAACTGGTTTGCGGATTCCGCCACACAGCATGGAGGCGGAGATGGCGTTACTTGGTTCTATCATGCTTCGTCCTGACGCTATTTATGACGTGCTCGATATTGTTACGCCAGCTTCGTTTTATTTCGAGAAACACAAAACCATTTTTGAGACTATGCTTGAATTGTTCGGCAAGCACAATCCGATAGACATTCTTTCTCTTTCTTCGAGACTCAAAGAAAAGGATTTGCTCGAACGCCTTGGTGGGACTACATACTTAACCGAACTTTCTTCTGCGGTGCCATCTTCGGCAAACGCTAAACATTACGCCGAAATCGTGATGAAAAAGTTTATGATGCGCCAGCTCATAGAGGCTTCCGAGCATCTTTCCCATCTCGGCTTCGATGAATCCGGCGACTTGGAGGAAATCCTCGACCAAGCGGAGAAAAAAGTTTTTGACATTACCGAACGCTTCGCCGGTTCTGCCCGTTTCAGAGATCTCGTGCCACTCTTGGCCGAAGCATTTGAACGCTTCGAAAAACTCTCTTCGGCGGAGCACGAACTACGTGGCGTGCCGACGGGTTTCAAGTCGCTTGATGACATCTTGGGTGGTTTCCAGAACTCCGACCTTATCATTATCGCCGCCCGTCCCTCTGTCGGTAAGACGGCCTTGGCTCTTGATATTGCCAGGCGTACGGCCAGTCTCCACCAAACCCCTGTAGGCATTTTTTCTCTTGAGATGAGCTCTGACCAGCTTGTTGACCGTATTGTGGCGGCTCAATCACGCACAGACTCTTCTGTCATTAGGAAAGGTATACGTACTCAAACCGGCACTTGGCGTGATGATGTTTTCAAAAATATTCGTGACGCGCTCGATGAACTCTCGCGCACGCCTATCTACATTGATGACCAACCGGGTAACACCATTATGAAAATGCGTTCGGCGGCTCGTAAGCTGAAAATTGAAAAAGGGCTCAAACTTCTGGTCGTTGATTATCTCCAACTCATGGCACCTTCCACAGCGCGCATGAATGACTCAATGGTCCAGCAAGTCACGGAGATTTCCCGCTCGCTGAAACATCTTGCTCGTGAACTCAATATCCCGGTAGTAGCACTTTCTCAGCTTTCCCGCGCAGTGGAAACTCGCGGCGGCAAGCCCAAGCTCTCCGACCTGCGGGATTCCGGGTCCATTGAACAGGATGCTGACTTGGTGATGTTCATTCATTCCAATGAGGATGATATTCGCGACGAGAATGGCAAGATGAAAGAGGTTCAAAGGAAGGAACTCATCATCGCCAAGCATAGAAATGGCCCTCTAGGTGTTGCCACACTCGACTATCACACCCGCTTCAATACTTTCGTTGAAATAGATTACTCAAATTACGGTAAAGCCGAAGAAGAATTTAATAATTTATAAACCGGATGAATTCGATAGATAAACTGTCAGAAATATTCGCCCGTTTTCCCGGTATCGGACCGAGACAGGCTAAACGCTTTGTTTACTTTCTGCTTTCCAGAAATGGTGACTACAGTAGTGAATTGGTGAAAGCGGTCCAAAGTCTCAAGAAGGAAATTATCCAGTGCGAGGGATGCATGAGGTTCTTTGCAGGGAATGGTCAAGTCTCGAAGCTCTGCTCAATCTGCGCGGATGATGCCAGGGACAGTTCAATGCTTATGATTGTGCCGCGAGATATTGATTTTGAAGCGATCGAGCGGAGCGGCAGTTATAAGGGCTACTATTTTATTTTAGGCGGTGTTGTTCCCATACTTGAAAAAGAACCGGAGAAAAGAATCAGGATTAAGGAACTTGAAAAAAGAATCAAAAGCAGTGAAAACCTTAAGGAAATTATTTTAGCGATGAATGCTAATCTGGATGGCGAGAATACCGCCGAATTTATCAAACAAAAATACCAAGGCATTGTCTTGGTATTTTCCACTTTGGGGAAGGGCCTTTCGACCGGTGCCGAGCTCGAGTATGCCGACCCCGAGACTCTCAAAAACGCCTTTTTGCATAGGACCAAGTAGACTGTTGACTTTTCTTCAAAAAGAGAGTATTATTCAGATAGACGAAATGCATCTCCCCACTGACTGAGGAGACTCCGATGACAGAGAGATTCTCTCCCCACTTTCACCCCTGTGGTGGTCACCACGTCCACCTTGTCACGGGGCCAGGTTTTGGTGCCTCGGCGCCCTTCGCTTCTATCCCGGCAGGAGAGTGCGTCATCGAAGGGGCCACCGACCGGAACGACCCTCAAGATGTTGAAGATGCAGCTCGACTCAAGAAGGAGCTTGGTGGTCTTAAGCTCCGCGCCGAAAGAGGACGAGCCAGAGGACTCTACTCTCATGCCAAGTGGCCCGACCAACTCGTTCCATACTGGACGGACTTCATCAACAACAAGCTGGCACCTAGGGAGTCCGCCGTTTTTGGTACATTTGCCTGCGATTTCGTGGGCAGGTGCGTGCGGGAAACGGATGGTGGTGACCCGCAGGGAGTTCTGCGGGTCAAAAAGGTCAGTGAGGTGCTAAGGCCAAAGGTTTCGGTCTAGCATCTCGCAGGCGAGCGAGCCCCGACAGAGCCCCGTGCAATCTGCACGACCTTTGCGCGGGGCTCTTTTATTTAATCGAATCTATTTTAATTTCGAAGTAGGGTTGGCGGTGGCCGTATTTTTTGTAGTAGCGCGACTTCTGTTTGTATTTGATAACGTCAATAGTTTTATATCTGGCTATTTTAGCTAAAGTAGCTTTTACTTCCGCACCCTTAATAAATGGTGTACCAATAGTGGCCTCGCTTGCGCCATCATCCACCAACAGCACTTTATCAAAGACGAGTTTGTCCCCTTCTTTATACTCATCACCAAGTTTCTCAATTTTGACCTTATCCCCCACTACCACGCGATATTGTTTGCCACCGGTAGTAAAGACGGCATAAAGAGCCTTGGTAGGCTTTTGGGGAGCCTTAGGGGTGGTTTTCTTAACTGCTTTTATAGGCGTTTTACTCTCTTCCATAAGAAGCTTATTCTACTGAAGGTTTGTCCAATGTCAATGTTTCTAATCCTATTCCCTCACCAGAAATTCTTACTATATCCTTATCTATATTTCTGAACTCTTTGTGAGAGGTATTGTAATGATTTACTACGACTCCTAAAGCATTTCCTAGCTTTCCATGCGCTTCTTGATAGGCGGCAAGGTGTCTCTGTAAATTCCCCACATTCTTTATGACGTCCTTTACGGTTTCCTCTATATGCAGAGCCTTTAAGCCTTGTAGTACAGTCTGGAGGTAAGCCAAGAAAGAGGTTGGTGAGACGATGAGAACGTGGTGTTTGGAAGCGGCGCGCTGGATGAGCGACTCAGTATCTTCTTTGAGCATTCCAATTTTATTGACGATAAGGTCGTAATAAATTGCCTCGTGCGGAATGAACATAAAGGCAAAATCCATAGTCCCCTGCCCAGGCTGGATATATTTCGAAGTCTCGGTGATCCGGTTTTTGAGATCATTGACGAATGATTTTTCCCGTTTTTCTTTTTCTATCGGGTCTTTCTCTTCTACGAGGCGGTTGTAGTTCTCGAGTGAGAATTTGGAATCGATTGGGATGATTTTATCTTTCACAAAAACCGCAGCATCGACGATTGTGCCGTCTGGAAAGGCGTATTGCATCTGGTAGCTGCCAGCAGGTAAAACGTTCTTAAGGAGCGTTTCGAGATAATACTCACCAAGAACACCTCGCTGCTTAGGGTTCTTTAAGATTTCCTGGAGGCTTTGGAGCTGGTCGGCAAATGATACTACCTGCTTGTTTGTCTCATCGAGCTTGGTCAGTCCCTGAGTTACTTCTTTAATGAGCTTAGCGGATTCACCGAACTGGGCCCTAACAGAGTCATTCATTAGGCGGGTACTTTCGGACATCTTGTTATCTACCGTCCGGGAGAGTTCATTGAGCTGAGTCAGTAAAAGATTAAGTCCTTCACTTCCCTCCTTCTTTTTCTTGAGCTCTCGATAGAAGAAGAAAAGGGCTGTCGCATTCACCAAAACTAGAATAATGCCTGTGATTAGAGTGGAAGTGGTCATTTATAGTTTTTTAATTCTTTAATAAGTACGATACAGACTGCCAGGGCTATGATTAGCCCAATAACATAAGCCATATTTAACTTTGGTTAATTTCTCGTTATTAATCCCTCTCTCAAGGAAAATCGGCCTAAAACTTCGATTGAGAGTATCACCCTTTCGCTTCTCGTACCCGGGTGCTCTCGTTCTTGGAGTTAATTTCAGCAGATTGTTGAGATTATGTTTACGGTATCATCAGACAGTTTCTTTTGCAAGTGGAAAAGGATAGAATGGAATCATGTCACTGCACCAAGATATCAGAGAGCAAATGAAAGAGGCCATGAAAGCTCGCGACGCCTTACGTCTGAATGTTATTCGCGGTCTCTTGGCCTCCTTTACCAACGAGGCTGTTTCCAAGAAAAGGAAGCCCGACGAAGAACTTTCGGATGAGGAGGTTTTAACTGTCATAGGAAGGGCGGTCAAGCAGAGAAAAGATTCAATAGAACAATTTGAAAAAGGTGGCCGAACGGATTTGGCCGAAGTGGAGAAATCAGAACTCTCTATTCTCGAGACTTATCTACCACAGCAAATGTCCAAGGATGAAATTGTGGCGTATGTGAAATCAAAACAGGCAGAACTTGGTATGACCGACCCTGCCAAAAAGAATCAATTCATGGGTACCATCATGAAAGAGTTGAAAGGCAAAGCTGACGGCACTTTGGTTAAAGAAGTGATTGACACTGTGATTGTTTCGTGATACTGTCGAATAAGAAGGAGGTGCTCCCATGAGTCGTCTCCCGAAGAAAGCGAAGAAGGATGCTTCTACTACTCCCCCCGAGCAGGTCGATGACTACCTAACGAGGGGGGAAGATTACGCGGACGAGCTCGAGGAGTTCTTCCGCGAGCAAAGGAAGCGTAAGGAGGCGCTTCCCAAGAACTAGTTCACGTTATCGAGGGCGGGCGCCCCAAGCGCTCGCCCTCATCTGTCTATTTTAAATATCCTTCCTTTCTCAATCTCTCAATTTTAAAGACTGTCCCGTCTCTGTATCCGCCAATTTTCCCATCCGAGCGTATCACCCTGTGGCACGGCACTTTGGGGTCCACATTTTTATTCAAAATATTCCCCACCGCCCGGTATGCCCTTGGCCTCCCTGCCCTCTTGGCCACGTCCTTATAAGTGAGCACTTTTCCTTTGGGAATAGTTTTGACTACAGTATAAACTTTCTCTTTTAAATTCATCATTAACATATTACGTGTTGGTATTGTAAAAGAAAAGGTCGGTCGCCCACGAAGGACGACCGACCACGACCGAATCCGACTAGCCCCACTCGATAGTCGAGAATGGCTTGTCGGAAGTACGATAAACCATGGCGCCGATTCCTGGTACTTCGTTTCCGGCGCGACGAACGAAACGCTTGTGGAACTCAAACGGAAGCTCCATTGCCTGCGCAGTGAACCCGTTCACGCTAGAGACTGCCCAGTAGGCGATTACTGGGCCACTGCCAGCATCATCGCCCTTGGTGGTAGTGTGCACTGACTGGGTGACAACGGCACCAGCCTGCCACACCAATGGATAGAGTCCGGTGCTCCGGAGCTCTTCGATATAAATGCCGTCCAACTGGCTCTCCATGGCAAGTTTCTCACGAGTCACTTCCCCTTCGATACGTACAGCAAGCCCTGGACCAGGAAATGGATGACGGGTAAGAAGTTCTTCCGGGACACCAATTTGTCGCCCGATATCCCTTCCTCCGTCCTTGACGCAGTCGGCGAGTGGTGTCAGTTCCTGAAAACGGAAGTTAAGGTTTGTGTTGTGATGGATCTTTATCGTAGCTTTCCGCGCCCCGCTTGCGTATCCTCCTCCGCTCTCGGAGATGTCAGTGTTGAGTGTTCCTTGTGCGATGAGTACCTGGTACTTACCATTCTCGCTCAAGCGCTCGGCTTCTTCCTCGAGCACGGGTTTGTAAACACCACGCATTACTAAGCGCTTGGCGCGCATAGCAGTCGGTGCCTTGTTGATACCCAGCAAACGTTGCCACCATGACCGCCTGGGTGAGAGTGCCCCAAGAAACCTATCAGTGGCATCGACGATTATGAGGGTGATCCACGGTTGGTTCTCAAAGTAACGACGTACGAAAGCCTTATCGTCAGGCCGATCGAGACCACCAAGGTAGACACCATAGAATTGCTCGCGCCCGCTTGTAGCCTCCTTGATCAGGTATGCAGAAGTGGCAGAGTCTGACCCACCGGAGAGGGCCAGTACAACCCTCTTGTCACCGATTTGTTCACGTAGCTCTGCGATCTTGCGCTTCGCGATGTCTCCCGCCGGAAAGCGATCTCTCGCTTTGCAGATCAGGAAACAGAAGTTCTCCAATATTCGTGGACCATCTGTGGTTTCAGAAACTTCCGGGTGAAACTGCACTCCATGGAGATGTCTCCACGAAGCAGCTGCCAAAGCATTTTCGGTAAAGCCGTAGACCGTGTCGAAGCTTACTGGTCCGTTCCCTTGGATCTGGTCTCCATGACTTTGGAGCACTAGCATTTCCTTCGAACATCCGCGAAATAGTTTCTCGAAGGTACGGAGCTTTAACTCATGGGTGCTGAACTCTTTACGAGTGGCAGCAGAAACCTGGATACCGATGTGCTTGGCCCACATCTGGAAACCCAAACAGATACCGAGCACCGATATGCCGAGATCGAAAATTCTCGAGTCGAAGGGTGGTGGTTCCATATGAACGGAAGCTGGTCCACCCGACAAGACGATGCCGGTCGGTGAAAGTATGGTGACATCTTCAGCCGTGACTGATGCCGGGTCAGCGACCAGACAGTAGACGCCGAGTTTGGCGAGCGCCTGGAAGATGAGGTGATCGAACTGACTGCCCATGGCAAAGAGTAGAAAGACTTCTCTAGTGTGGCGAATCAGCATCTCTTCGTGGACAGCATCCAGTGATTCTGAAGTTGCCCTCCGGAAAGTGTCGAGCATTTGCTACCTCCTTGGTTGGTTGTTAGCCCTAGAACATACGGCTTGAGCTGCTCTCTAAATAGACTACACATTATTAAAAACTAAAGCCATACCCTTGCAAAATGGTCTTTTTTGTTTCGAGACTCGCTCTCCACAACTTTTTTCTTACCCAAAGAGGTTTGTCTGTACTATAATGTATCGACTATTAAAAACATAACAGACCCACGCCATGAAAAAACCCGTCTCTCGCGCTAAACGCACACAAATTCTTTCCATCATCAAACGAGACGGTTCAGTAGTACCTTTTGATACTGGCAAAATTGCCCGCGCGGTAGAAAAAGCCATGCGCGCCGCCGGAGAGTTGGTAAATGGCGCGCCGGAGAGAATTGCGGAGGCCGTTTTCCAGAAAGTGCGCATGCCGAAAGAGGATAAGTCACTACCAACCCCAACTGTTGAGGGTGTGCAGGACTTGGTAGAAGCAGAACTCATGCTTCAGAAGTTTCTGGCCACCGCCAAGGCCTACATTCTCTACCGTGAAGAACGAACCAAGCTTCGTTACAAAGGTGTGGAAGTGCCGCAAAAAGTTAAAAAGCTTGCCACCGACAGTAAAAAGTATTTTAAAAACCAACTCGGTGAATTTATTTATTATCGCACTTATTCCAAATGGATTGAGGATGAGAATCGCAGAGAAACTTGGATAGAGACTGTCGATAGGTACATGGATTTTATGAAAGAGAATCTTGGACAGAAATTAAAAGATGCCGAATACGCAGAGGTGAGAGAATCTATTTTAAAACAAGAAGCTATGCCGTCTATGCGACTCTTGCAATTTGCGGGCAAGGCCGCTCGGGTAAATAATGTATGCGCGTACAACTGCTCTTATATCGCGCCGGAAGTTTTTCGTGATTTTTCCGAGATTATGTATATCTCGATGTCCGGTACTGGCGCAGGTTGGTCGGTAGAAAGCGAAAATATTCAGAAGTTGCCGCAAATTAAACGTCAGACCGGTAAGAAACTGCCGACCTTCGTGGTGCCTGATAGTAAAGAAGGGTGGTGCGATGCACTCACGCTAGGTATGGAAACATGGGCAAACGGTTTGGATATTGATTTTGATTTTTCCCAACTTCGTCCCGCCGGCGCCCGGCTGAAAACTATGGGAGGCAAGTCCTCGGGACCAGAGCCGTTGCGCGAACTCCTGACCTTTACCAGGAGAAAGATGCTTGCCCGACAAGGCAAGCGGCTGGAAAACATTGATGCCCACGATATTATCTGTGAAATAGGCAATATCGTGGTGGCCGGAGGCGTGCGCCGTAGCGCCATGATTTCCCTCTCCGACCTCGAAGATAGCGCCATTCGTGATGCCAAGAAAGGACAATTTTGGAATACAGACCCGCAGAGAATGCTCGCCAATAACTCTGCCGTGTACGAGACCAAACCGACCAACACCGAATTTGTTGACGAGTGGCTGGCGCTGATGAAGTCCAATTCCGGGGAACGTGGCATTTATAATCGCGGCGGGTTACAGTTTACTTTGCCCAAACGTCGTCTGTCCCAGTTTACTTCCGAGACCATGCCGCGTTGGGGAGGCAATCCGTGCGGAGAAATTATTCTGCAGTCAAAACAATTTTGTAATTTATCAGAAATTGTGGCGCGAGCGGAAGATACGGAAGCCACTTTACTGCGCAAACTAAAAGTTGCCACTATTCTCGGGACGTATCAGGCATCGCTCACCAATTTTCCGTATCTCTCGAAAGAGTGGCAGGAAAATTGTGAGAAGGAAGCTCTGCTCGGTGTTTCTATCACCGGTCAGTGGGATTGTCCGGCCGTGCGCAAACCGGCAGTCATGCGAAAATTGCGCGATGAAGCTGTCAAAATAAATAAAGTGTATGCCAAGCGTTTCAGTATCAATCAATCTACCTGCGTGACCTGCGTTAAGCCGTCCGGCAATCTTTCTCAAACAGTTGATTCCTCTTCCGGCATTCACCCGCGACATTCCGCATTCTACATTCGACGTGTTCGCATTTCCAATACCGATTCACTTTTCAAAATGTTGCGTGACCAAGGTGTACCCTTCCATCCGGAAGTGGGACAAACTATGGAGAATGCCACCACCTTCGTTTTGGATTTTCCGGTGAAAGCACCCGACCGCTCGGTCTTTAAAAATGACCAAAGTGCGATTGACCAGCTGGAATACTGGAAAATGGTGAAAGAAAATTTTACGGAGCATAATCCTTCCACCACTATTTCTATCGGTGATGACGAATGGATAGAAGTGGCAAACTGGATTTATAAAAATTGGGATATTGTCGGGGGGCTGGCCTTCCTACCGCGCGAGAGCCATGTCTATAAACTCGCGCCCTATGAGGCCATTGATGAAAAGACATATACCGAGATGAATAAGCGCTTCGGGAACATTGATTTCTCCAAAATTGTGACCTACGAAGTGACTAACGAGCTTGACCAGAAGGCGGAACTTGCCTGTGTCAGCGGTGTTTGTGATGTTGATGCCGTGGGGACATCGGCTGAACCCGGTTCCGTCAAATAGGTAATGCTCTATACTCGCAAGGGGGATAGTGGGACATCGGGGCTTTTCGGCACTAAGGAGCGTTTCTCGAAGGATAGCCCAATCTATGAAGCGCTCGGTACTCTAGACGAACTTAATTCCCTACTGGGTGTATGTCATGCGTATACCTTGCGTGAGAAAGAAGGGGGGGTTATGGCCGACGTGATCAGAAATGTTCAGGAACGTCTTTTTGTCGTTCAGGCAGAATTGGCGGGGGCGGATAAATGCATTACACAGACTCAAGTGGACGAGTTGGAGAAGACGGTAGACCGATATGAGGCGCAGATAGAAAATCCTCATGCCTTTATTATTCCCGGCGCAACAGGGTTGTCGGCTCTGCTCGACTATGCTCGAGCTGTGTCTCGCAGAGCGGAACGAGTAGTTATTGGAGCACATGCTCCCCACGAAGCGTCGGCTCCCACTAGAGCGTATCTTAATCGTCTTTCGAGTTTGCTGTATGCCCTGGCTCGGCATGTGGCGGGAAAAGCCGGTGCGCAAGAACCCGCCCCAACGTATAAGGAAGTCTGATATTTTCTTGATTCCTCGTCCCTTTTTCGTTATTGTTTCTTTGTTAAAGGCCTCATCGTCTAGCGGCTAGGACACAGCCTTCTCAAGGCTGGAACCGGGGTTCGATTCCCCGTGAGGTCATACGAGCGGAAAGCACATGAACTGCTTCATGTGCGGGCGAAGTATGAAGACGGAAGCATATTTTTCTATCAAGAAAAATAGCTGAGTCCGGGGCTGGAAAATCTGCGAGTGGCGACGAGCAGATTATTGTGGCTCACATAGATTTGCATGCGAAGCATACGTTATTGGTATACAATTTGTACATATGACCTACCTAAGCTACTTAATGGGAGCAGACAATATTGAGGATAAAGAGCTTACTGATTTGGGTATTAGTATTGAGGAGAAAAAGGCTGATGGAGACAGAACACTAAAGGTTCCAGATGAAAAGTTGAACGGGTACATTGAGTTAATGAAAACCAAGCTGAATAATGGCTTTTGGAATGAGATGGTTGGAGAAAGGGAGATCATCTTTGTTTTCAAGCTAAAAGATGGCTCAATCAAAGAATATAGGCTTTCACCTGAAAATGAGCAAGAAATTGATAACTTGTGTGCTGAACTGAATAACGAGCTACCAGAGAAAACAGTAAATGTTTACAAGTACATTTCAGACAATAAGTTCTACCGTGATTTCATGATGGAACACTATGCTGATTTAATTAATAGAAAATGAAATTCCCACCAGAACCAAAAACTCCTTATATTTTGGATAAAGAACAGGATAAACGCATTTTTGAAAAACTCTCCAAATTCAAGAATAAAAAGCTAACTAAAGGACAGGAGGAGCTGATTGCTTTTCTTTACACACAACTTGAGGACGACTGGAGAACACCCCTTGAGGAGTTCATAGACAAGCTACTCGGAAGCACTCAAGCCTAACAAAGAACTCTACAAAGGGTTTTGAATCTGATATCGTTAGGGTCACAAAATGTGTAAAGCAGGCAAACTGCTTTGCCTGCGGACATTATAGATTTGAATGCGAAGCATACAATTTTTACCTAAAATAATTCCTTATTTATCAATACACAAAAAGCCCGATTGCTCGGGCTTTTTGTGTATTCGAGTGGCTCACAATTACTTCTTCCCCTCCTCACATCCACAGGCACAAGTACCATTTTCGGTGGTGTGAACATGGTCGCACTTGGAACATTTAGTTTCTTCTGGCATAGTATAGTTGTTTAGTATTCTAATATATTCGCCGACCTTTTAAGTATAATATTTTATAGAGAGCAAAGCAATCCGTTTTTTAGTTGTGTATACCTGTATTTTTAAAAAATTCTTCCGGCGAAAAAGAGAAAACATGGAAAGGCGGAACGGGGCGAGGGCGGGGCGCCTAGTCCACGCGTGCGAAGTGGGTTCGCGCATGGGTTAGAATATCCTCACAACTTGATTTTTATATAAAATCGTGTTATTTTGTGTTTAGATAAGTCAAGAGGGGGAAATCTTCCATGAAATCAACTTCCGCTCCAATTCGTATCACCCAGGCAACCCCAGAAGACGTACTAGGTATGCAGGAAGTCTTCTACAAGACTTGGCTCGCAACTTACCCAAATGTCGAGTACGGTATCACCGTCGAGGACATCAGGGAGCGTTGGAAAAATCGGCTCGATGATGAGTACCTTGCCAAACGGCGTGAGCAGATGGCCAATCCCCCAATCGGTGAGTTGACTTTAGCCGCTCGGGATGGAAATCTGGTGGTTGGTGTTTGCCGGGTCATCAATCTTCCCAACAAGAACCAGCTGCAGGCACTTTACGTTCTTCCCGAATATCAAGGAAGAGGTGTCGGTACCACTTTGTGGGAAGAGGGTCGTAAATTCCTTGACGCTACACGAGACATCGAGGTTTGGGTCGCAACCTACAACACCAAGGCTATCGCATTTTACCAGCATCTTGGCTTTAGAGAAACGGGAGAGACCGACCTCGACGAACACTTCAAAATGCCTATAAGTGGTAACGTTATCCCGGAGATTGGGATGGTGTTGAAGGCAGAACCGGCATCTTAATGGGTGCCGTTTTTCTTTTATTGTATAATATAGAAAATAATATGAGCCACTTGTTTCGTAGCGATAAATGTAAAAAATGCGGTGGGGATGCACCCAACTGGAAGTGTCCAAAGTGCGCTAGCACGTCGAGTGTTTTTGACCCATTACATTGGCAGAAATGTCGTTTCGGAGCAAAATATCAAGCGCAGTGCCAGAAGTGCGGTGAAGCCGAAGATAATTGCACTTGCACAATAGTTTCCTAGTTTTTAAATTTTTACGGTCGTGCCGGCGGAGGGGCTTCCCTATCCGGCTGGATATCATAGTAGTTGATGAGAAACTTGGCGGTATTAACAAAGGTGTCTGTTAAGGTTTCCGAGGCGTATTGAACATTCTTGGGATAATAAGTATAGAGAAACACTAGGAATTCCGGGTCATAGGATGGGAAATAGCCGAAGAATGAGTGAAGGTAACGGTCATCATAATATCCTCCTACCTCTGGTCTTGCGATTTGGGCGGTGCCTGTTTTGGCGGCAATATTGTAGTTCTCAAGTCGAACTTGACCATAGTGGAGAGAACGGTCCACCACTTCCGTGAGCATGCGCGATATTTCCGCCGAAGTATCGGGAGAAAGGACGCGTGCTCTCTCTTCCTCCGGGGGATAGAGAATATTTTTGGTGGGCCCAAGTTCATATCTAATTCCCTTGACCAAGTGGGGGGTGATGAGCGTGCCACCATTGGCCAGAGCCGAGAGCGCGCGTACGGTAATGATGGGGGTGAGCGCAATACCTTGGCCGAAAGAGGCCTGCGCCAGTTCAAGGTCGCGGCCGGTTTTGAGATTGGAGACCAGGGATTTACCCTCGTTTGGCAGGTCAATGCCGGTAGTAGTTTCGAGGCCGAAGCGAAGCATGTAGTCGCTGAATTTTGCGTTACCCATACGAGAGACTACGAAGGCGGCACCGGTATTGAGAGAGTTATTAAGTACTGCCTGCATGGAAAGACCGGAGCCATGAGATTTGCCGTCATAGTTGCAGAAAGTTCTGGTATTGAGTGTCATACAGCCCGGGTCGTTATAAGTGCTTCTAGCTGTGATGGCGCCAGAGTCGATGCCAGCCGACATAGTCAGCGCTTTCAGGATTGAACCCATTTCGTACCTATCTTCTATCAATCTGTTACTAAAAATAGCCGCATAACGCTCGCTTTGTGGGGAATTTGGGTCGAAGGAGGGAGTTAATGCCATGGCGTATATTTCTCCCGTTTTGGGATTAATCACTATGCCGCCGGTAAAGTCGGAGGAATATTTCTCGGTTACTTTTTTTATCTCGCTCTCGAGATATGCTTCGACCGATGGTTCGATGGTGGTGACTATATCTCCTTCGAAACTCTCATCTTCGCTGACAGCTTTCTTTATACTGGAAAAAATCTCGGCGAAAAAATTGACGAAAACATCGTCACCGCTTCTCTTTAGTACAGACTCATAGAAACGTTCCAATCCGTAGCGCCCGGCAAGTTCGTCTCCGCTATAACCAATGAGTCCTACGGTATGGGCCGCTATGGTTTGGCCTGGATAGGTACGCCATCTTTCCTTAGCGACGGAGAGGCCGGAAATTTTAAGCGCTTGGATTTTATCCGCTTGTTCTGTCGGTAGGCGTTTCGCCAGCTCCTCGTATGGGTCATTTTTTTTACCGACTTTGGCAAAGAAGTCTTCTTTGACAACTGGCGTAATGGTGTTGACGGTTTCGTAAATATTTTCTAAGTCGGTACGCTGACTCAGCATACTCGGGTTGATATAAAGAATAAACCCGGTCTTAATACCGGCCGCCGGTACGAGCGTACCATCTTTAGCGGTGAAAAAGATTAGTCCCCGGTCAAAGTAATTTATTCCGGCAACGTACTGATGCTCCGCTTTGGCTTCGAAATCTTCCCCCGATATTATCTGGATAAAATAAAGTTTGCTAACAAGCAGAAGAGCGCTTAACAGTACGAAAAGCGACAGGAGTCGTAATCTGTTCTGAAGCCCATGCATCAATTTTAGCGACTAAGTGTGTTGAACGAAAGGGATGTCACGCTCGTACGGGAAACATAAAGTGGCTTCTTAGCTTCTCGAAAGCCGTGCTGATACGCGAGCTCAAGGGAGACGTTATTCTTAAGTTCGATGTAGTCAAACTCGAGCGAACCAAGATTAGCCGAGATTTTAGCCATCTGCCTCTCCAGGTTTTGTCTGGTGGCAATATTTCTTGCGGTGGCATGTATGGCGTAGATATAGGCAAAGAGAGATAGTATCGATATAGCTACTAAAATCCAGAAAACACGGGCTCGGTGGTCGTAGGAAATTGTTTTTGTCTTGTGTATCATATTTTCTCTATAACTCGTAACTTGGCACTGCGCGAACGTGGGTTGTTCATCGTCTCTTCTTCGCTTGCTGTTATCGGTTTTTTGGTTATTTGCCTGGCGGATTTTTCCTTTATTTTTTCCCGGAAGAAATTCTTGACTATTCGGTCTTCTAAGCTATGGAAGGAGATAACCACCAATCTGCCTTGATGTCCGAGAGCTTCAAACCCTTTCTCCAGTCCGACCTCTAGACTGGAAAGCTCTTCGTTCGTCGCGATTCGGAGAGCTTGGAAAGTCTTGGTGGCGGGGTGAATTTTGTCCCGAAAGCTTCTGTGTTTTACCGTCTCCACCACCCTAACAAGGTCGAATGTGGTTTGAAACGGTTTGACCTTTCTTTGTTCCACAATGGCTCTTGCAATTTTTCCGGATAACCTCTCTTCTCCGAAGCCGCGCAGGATGAGTTCAATGGCGTGCTCATCCCAGGAGTTTAAAATGTCGGCGGCTCGGATGCCTGTGTTAGACATTCTCATGTCCAGAGGTTCGTCTCTAAGAAAAGAGAATCCTCTGCCGGAGCGCTCGAGCTGGTCGGTGGAAATACCGAGGTCAAAGAGGATGGCGTCAACCTTTTGGGTTACGACTTTGTCCAAGTCTCTGAAGTTTGCTCGGGTTACATCTACCTTCGGGTCTTGGTCGATGGCGATTACCTTTACTGTCGGGAATCGCCTTCTCACTTCCTTGCTATGTCCCCCGCCGCCATAAGTGGCGTCGAGGAATATTTCCCCAGACTTGAGGTCGAGAGCATTAATGCTTTCGTGTAAAAGAACAGGTTTATGCATATTCTGACTCGAGTCGTTTTCTATAGGCCGACCAGCTTGAGGCATTCCAGATTTCCACCCTGTCGTGAACGCCGGTAATAACGACTGGGTTTTTCAGGTCCGCAAACTCCCGCAAAAATTCGGGGACCAGAATTCTGCCTATAGAATCGATCTCAACTTCAGATGCACCGGAGAAAGTGAATCGTGCATAGCGATGGTCACTTTCTACATGCCCAAGTTTCCCCACCTCTTCGGAGATTTGAACCCAGGTTTTGTGGGGGTAGAGAAAAAGACAATGATCTTTGCCTCGAGTAACAACGACTTTGCTACCGAGAGCTTTTCGGAATTTGGCAGGCAAAGAGAAGCGATTCTTCTCGTCAACTGTATGTGTGTACTCGCCGATAAACATTGTTTTTTCATATTACCACTATTTCCCACTAACAAACATTCTATACCACCACATTCCACAACACTACTAAAGTTATCCCCTTTTTATCCCCTCCTTATCCCCAATACTAAAAATGTCAAACACCAGGTGTTTGACACAATATAATTCTGAAATAGAGAAAGCCTCACACAGAGAAGCCATGCTTGGCTTTTTCTATGCGAGGCCTACCGCTCGTGGTGGTCGTTAGAGCGACCAGTCCATGCCTGGCATCCTCTGGTCCCGATCGTCCTCCGTGACCGCCTGAGCATTGGCAGGGACGAGATCCCATTCCCTCGGGACATCGTCGCCGATGCCGAGACCAGGGCAGTCGGGTTTCGTCACGAAGATGTAGGTTTCTCCTACCTTCCTGGCAAGTCCTCCCCCCTGCGTTCCGTAAATACCGAAGTTGTAGGTACAACCTTTCTTGGTATTCATTGGTCTCCCTTCTTCCGAAGTTATCTACCGCTATCTTATCATACTACTACTTATATGTCAAGGATAGCTTTTTTAGCGTTGGATTGGATAAAGGATTTACGGTAGTAATAATTCTTGGTTTACTTTATTCATTAGTAGGTCTTGAGTGACTCGTTACTTTTGTGTTGGCAGTCATATTAGCTAAACAGATAGAGATACTTAACAAGTTGGACAGATGATTAGTCATGTTCTACAAAATATCATTCTATTTTTTAGTTTAGTTGGTATATGGCACCTTATACTTTTAATTCTTAGCAACACACAAAACAAAGAAACATTTAAAGTTGACGTTAAACCAGAATTAGCAGGAATTTTATTATTGTTGTTTGTGATTGTGCTTCTATCTTTATCTGGAGAGTTATAGTGATTAGGTTATCCACACCTATCCCCTAAAAATTGGCTATTTGCTCTCCATATTACTTTCATAGTATAGTATGGGTGTGTCTGCGGGACGTCAGTCCTATCTAGCCAAATATTGCGCTGGAGACAGGCACACTAAAGGATGTCGCTTATGGCGGCATTTTTTAGTGTCTCATCGTCATCGGAAGATCGTAGCCCTTTTCCAGTAGATGTTTGTATCATTTTTATATCCCTATATTGTTTAGTGAACCATGCTGGTACAACACTTAGGAATTCAATAGCACCGTTACCTTCTTGTGTTACTACGACTTTTACACGGAATTTCTGCACTATGGCTACAAAACCCCAACAACGGATAACGACATTCATTGGCACCCAAAGTCCTCTCCGATTTACTTTCTTGTAAACGATTTCCTCATCGTATTCTTGAAATGTAGTAGACGTCTCAAGTATGAATTTCGCCTTCTCAAGCATGTCAAAACGAAGTATTTGCGCTCTTTTATCTCTCATTTTCTTTGGCGCTCCATAAACAAGGTGGTTAAACCCCTCTGATGTAAAACGAATTTCCTGACCAAGTGCAGGACAGTTTACAGAAATAAATGTTTTTTAAAGTGCTGCGGCTTCCCGTTTTATCTGTTCATAGTCTGCAACACGCTCTTCTATTGATTTTTTGTCTGTCATTTTATAAAAATCACACGTCTAAAACGGCTTTTTTAGCGTTTGATTGGATGAAAGATTTGCGGGAAGGGACGTCGGTGCCCATGAGAATGTCGAAAATACGGTCCGCTTCTCTCGCATCCACAACAGTTACTTGTTTAAGAATTCTCGCTTTTGGATCCATGGTTGTTTCCCAAAGTTCTTCCGAGTTCATTTCCCCGAGACCTTTATAACGTTGGATGTCGGCGCCTTCGATAGTCTTCTCGTTTTTTTCTTCGTCGGAATAGACATAAATAATTTCTTTCCCTTTTTTGATTTTATAGAGCGGCGGTTGAGCGATGTAGACATAGCCGGCATCGATGAGCGGTCTGAAAAATCTATAAAGTAATGTCAAGAGTAGAGTACGGATATGCGCGCCATCAACATCGGCATCGGTGGCAATAATAATTTTGTGATAACGGAGTTTAGTGATATCAAAAGTATCCCCTATTGCCGTGCCGAAGGCGATGACTAGGTTTTTAATCTGTTCGCTCGCGAGCATCTTATCTAGACGCGCGCGCTCAATATTGAGAATCTTACCGCGCAAAGGGAGTATGGCTTGGATGCGTCTGTCTCTTCCCATCTTGGCGGTACCGCCAGCCGAATCTCCCTCAACGATAAAGAGCTCTGCTTCTTCTGGGGTAGTGCCAGACTGGCAATCAGAGAGTTTGCCAGGCAGAGTCATGCCCTCAAGCGCTCCTTTGCGCAGGACTGAGTCCTTGGCCGCCTTGGCGGCTTTGCGCGCCTTGAGCGCGAGTACCACCTTCTGAATCATACTTCTGGCATCATCGGGATTTTCCTCAAGATAGGCAGAGAATGCGTCACCGAAGACGGTATTAACCATGCTCTGGGCCTCCACGCTACCGAGTTTTGATTTGGTCTGTCCCTCAAATTGAATCTCACGCAATTTAATCGAAATGACAGCAGTCAGACCCTCGAGCGCGTCATCTCCGGTGAAGTTATCCTCCTTTTCACTCACCATATTATTCTTGCGGGCGTATGAATTTAGACTTCTGGTCAGGGCAGTCTTGAAACCGGTAACGTGAGTACCGCCTTCAGTAGTGTAAATATTATTGGCGAAAGGCAGGATGCGGGAAGAGATATCATCGACATATTGCAGGGCCACCTCCACTGTCTCGTAGTCGTTACCGTTCGCCTTCTTCTCAACATAGAAAATATTTTTATGTATCGGTTTGTTTCGCTCATTTTCGAATCGTACGAGAGATACCAGTCCCCCTTCGAAATAAAAAGACATGGAAGGTGTTTCCAGTCCCAACTCTCGTAGATAAAAGACTTCGCTATCGGCAACTTTTGCTATCCCTCGGGCATCCAGGACCGATATGCGGAGACCCTTGACGAGATATGCCTGCTGGCGCAAATGATCGGCAATCCGTTCGAAGTTGAAGTTGGTATCCGGGAAAATAGCGGGGTCCGGTTGAAAGGTAATGACGGTACCATGGAGTTTTGAGGCGCCAATTTTCTTGACTGCACTTTTTCTTTTGCCCTGGCTGTACTCTTGAGCATAAACTCCCCCATCTCGGTGCACTTCGGCCCGGCAATAAATAGAGAGAGCATTGACTACCGAGCCACCGACGCCGTGTAGTCCTCCGGAGATTTTGTATCCCTCTCCGCCGAACTTGCCGCCGGCATGCAGGGTAGTCATGATGGTCTCGAGTGCCGAGACTTTGGTTTGTTTGTGCGTATCAACCGGAATACCCCGGCCGTTATCAACCACGCGGACACGATTGTTGGGCAAGAGCACAACCTCTATATCGTCGGCAAATCCCCCCATGGCCTCATCCCGAGAGTTGTCGAAAATCTCCGTCACAAGGTGGTGGAGGCCGTCGGGACCGGTGGTACCGATATACATGCCTGGACGTTTGCGCACCGGCTCGAGACCCTCTAAGACCGTAATTGATTCAGCGCTGTAATTGCTCTCTTTTTTCGGCATTTAAGTTTCCCCTATTCTAGCATAAATAGAGCTAGAAAGAAAGAGAAAATGTGTCAAAAACCCATATATAGGTTATAATTTAAGTGATGGTTATTTCAGAAGACAAGATTAGACGAGCAATAGAAGAAAAAGAGATAAGTATACAGCCATTCAATGGGTCTTTACTTAAAGATGTTAGTTACACTTTCACTCTAAGTAACAAGTTTTGTCTGCCAAAAGTTACTACCGAATTCATTGACGCAAGAGATTCTATAGAGTTTGAAGAAAAAGTGATGCCTGATGAAGGATACTTACTTAGGCCTGGAGAATTTATTGTCTGTTATACCAAAGAAAAAGTCACTTTAAATAACAAATTCGTTTGTTTAATAAGTACAAGAGCATCGTTAGCTCAAATGGGATTAAATGTTACTCAAGGTTCCTTCCTGACAGGATCTGATACGGATAACATCTTTGCGCTAGAGACAAGTAATAATGGAAACCTGCCCATTAAATTATTCCCTGGAATGAAGATAGCGAAAGGGGTTTTCCTAAGAGTAGACTCGGATTCTAGTTCTAACATTGGGTGATGTTTTGTATATACAATAAAATTATATTATGCTATAATCACAAGTGGATTATACGCCTGTTTTAAGGCCAGCCATGCACTCTCCAGGCATTTCGGGACTTGAGCCCGTTCAGCCTAGAAAGGAGGGATGTGCATGCTAAATGTGATTTCGCTGGATCAACCCGTCCGGTTCGTGGATAGGTCGGGCCAGCCCTGCGAGGGGAAACCTCTATTTCTCTCGCGGGACACGTATGGTAACTGGGGTCTCTCTGTTCAATACAGTGAAACAGGGATTTCCTGGGTTGCTTTCGACCAAATCAAGCAGTAGTACTGCTGGTCAAAAGCAATTGCCCGTCTAGAACAGACGTGAGCGGAAATCCACATGAAGTCCCTAAATGGCAAGGGTATAAGTGTGGGCGAGACCGCAGACTCGGCATCCCTCTTGCCGTCTTCCAATGAGGCACGCATCTACTGTGGGCTGAGGAAGAGAAAAGAGACAAGGCGATTGGTTCCCAATCGTCTTCCGTCCAAAGTTTGTTTATGAAAATAGATTTTGGACGGAGGAGGTATCCCAATATATCCATGACCTAACTAGGCCATTATTTTAGAGCGTATTTAATACCATCAATCATGATTGACTTATCTATTTACATATGCTATCATTAACAGCAGATTAGATCGCAAGGCTTCCGTTCCCCGCCAGTTAAAGGGGATTACAAACCGGCATCGACTCACAAGATGAGTCATGCCAATGAAGTTCCTTCAAGAGTCTCAGTCACACAAGTGACTAGACGCGGGAGAAGTAAAATGTGGTATCAGTACGGATGGGGAGAAGAGAAGGACATGCAGCGCTCAGCAGAGCGTTGGATGTGCAAGGGGTTTCAAGTTCGGGCCAACCTCCAGCAGGGGACGGCTTGGGCCCTCGTGTCGGATTTCACCTTCCCTGGTGCGATCCCACATGAGACTTGCCCGGATTGTAGGGGAACCGGCTGGTGCTCGCACCATATCCCGGACTGCCCTGGCGAGCAGGTCTGCGACGGGAAGTGCTACACGTGCGTCGAGAGCGGGACGATCTGCCTCCAGCCCACCTGGGCGGAGGGTCGGGTCGTAACGCTCGAGGAAGCGGTGGCCTACCTGAAGCAGGGCCATCACTAAGATCACAACGTGTCACCAAGGCCCTGCGCGACTAGCAATCGCGCAGGGCCACTTCTTTTTACACTCCTTCTTCTATTCTCGTTCTTACATTTATAATACGCTGTAGCGTAAATTAAGTGTATACGTTATAAAGTGTCTATAGGTAGAAGATAACGTGTGTATATATCTTCTTAAAAACTCAAACCCTGCGAATTTCGGCTTTGAAGTCTGTTTCAGTTTTATTCTCGAGTTCGGCGTGGAGTTTATTGACCTCCTCGTTAGTTAATGTTCTTTCTAGGCTACGGTAAGTAATGCGGAAAGTGTAACTTAACTTCCCAACGCCAAATTTCTCCGTGTTCTCGTATTTGTCCAAAAGTTCTACTTGCTCAATCAAATTTCCTCCTATATCTCGGATGACATCGAAATAATCATTGGGCACGAAGTCCTTGTCTACCACGAAGGAAATGTCCCGTATCACCGGTGGAAATTTAGAGACTTCTTTAAATTTAGTGCCAAGTGTTAATTGTGATTTCACTCTCTCGTCTGTAGACCAAAGCAGGCGAATATCAGGCAAGTCCATGGCCATCATGGCGAGACGTTCAAGGCCGAAACCGAATGCCCAGCCGTGATACTCGGTTAAGCCGAAATTGGAAAGCACACTCTTTTTAGGCATACCGGAGCCGAGCATCTCAACCCACTTTCCCTTCACTTCCGCTTCCATCTCAAAACTTGGGTCAGTATAAGGAAAGTTATGGTCATAAAAGCGGAAGTTTGTACCTTTGTCAAAAATGTTTTCAGCAACTTCCGTAAGAACGTTTTTGAGGTCTTCCGGTTTAACGGTCATCTTGGCATCGGGCACGAGATATAGTCCGCCTATCTGGTGAAATACATTCATATGAGTACGGTCTATCTCATCCTTGCGGTATACCTTGCCGAAACAAATTACTCTCAAAGTTTCTCCCCTTTTTATTTTTTCCTTGATAGACGGATGGTTCAAGTAGTAATACCAGAATACCGTGTCGTGAGTACGTAACACATGATTTTCGTCCACATAATATGTGTCTGATTTACTTCTGGCCGGGTGTCCGGGAGGCATGTTAAACAAGTCAAACAAAATCTCGGTAGAAATAATTTCCGGTATTTGAATTATGTCAAAACCTTCAAGACTCCGGACTTTGAGAGTTCGGTCCACCACCTCCTTTAATGGGCTGCCGGTAGCGCGAGAAAGGTCCGGTAGGGAAAGAAAGCGTTTCAGGCGCTCCGATTCCGGGTCGTTTTTCGTCTCTAGGTCCTTGCGTAATTTCTGCTCTTCCTCTGATTGAATTACTATATTTTCTGCCATTATCTTATATGGTATGGTATAGTGGTTTTTATCGCAAATGGTTGAGATTCAAACCCTTTTCTTGTATGGTTCCATTTTCGTCTCGCTTTATTTCGAGGTATTTCTGCTTATCACCTATCTGGAAGTACAAGCAGAATTAATTCTCGAAGGGGAACATCTTGCCAAGCCCATCACCCGGTTTCCAACTGTGACCATCGTCGTCCCCTGTTTTAACGAGGCATATACGGTCAATAAAACCGTCCGCTCACTTTTAAATTTGGATTATCCCAAAGATAAACTTTCTGTCATTCTCGTGAATGACGGCTCGACCGACGGGACAGGCCGTGAACTTGCCAAGTTTAAGAAGCATCCTCAAATTAGTATTCTCTCCAAGGAGAACGGTGGCAAATATACGGCGCTTAATCTCGCTTTGGCGAAAGTCCAAAGTGACTTGGTGGGCGGCCTTGATGCCGATTCCTTTGTCGACCCACTTGCTTTGAGGAAAATTGTGCCATTTTTTGACGATGCCAATATTCAAGCGGTAATCCCTTCGATTAAAGTCTTTGAACCCAAAAGTGTCTTACAGCATGTTCAGAAGATTGAGTACAGCTGGGGTATCTTCCTGCGCCGAATGCTTTCCTCTATAGGCGCGCTTTACGTCACGCCCGGACCATTTTCCATCTTTCGCACGCGGGTGTTTACGGAACTGGGCGGCTATGTCCGCGGGCACCATACCGAGGACTTGGAAATGGCGCTACGCATGCAGAAGCATCATTATAAAATCGTCAATTCCTATGGAGCGCATGTTTATACCGTCACGCCGGCAAATTTACCGGCACTTTACAAACAGAGGGTGCGCTGGACTTACGGTTTTCTTAATAATGTTCTGGACTACCGTGGGATGTTCTTCAATAAAAAATACGGTCACATTGGAATGTTTGTCTTGCCTGTCGCCACTTCCTCAATTTTTTCCACTCTCTTTATTGTCGGTAGCACTCTCTGGAATAATTTATCCGGAGTGCTTGACCTTTTGGCCAGATTCCGGACGGTAGGTTTCAGCTGGAAGTTGTTGCTTCCCTCTTTCGACTGGTTTTTTATCAGTACTGGTGTGACACCCTTTCTTACCATAGGCGCACTAACTCTTACCCTCGTTATTCTGTATCTGTCTATTAAAATGGCTGACGGCAAGGTGAATCTTACGAGGGGTATTTTCTACTACCTCGTACTCTACATTTTCATCGTGCCCTTGTGGTTAACCAAGGCGTTATTCAATACTGTCTTTAGGAGACAAATTAGTTGGAGATGATAGACTTTAAAAAATATATTGTTGCGTTTATCATTACTGCTTTTATCTTTGGCACGGCAATTTTCGTATCCAATCTGATAGGACAAAAGAAGCTCGAGGATGTTCGCGCCATCGAGAATCGGGTGGCGCTCGATATTCTCTCATCGGAAACCCAATTTGCCTTACTTGAAGAAACTTCCTGCAAAGACATTGGCCCGGGTTTTCTTTCTAAAGAACTCGGCTCTCTCGGAGAGAAGCTCGCTTATGCGGAAAACCAGACCGAATTTAACGCCGGTGACCTTGAGTATCTGAAACGTTCGTATTTCTTGCTTGAAATCAAGGACTATCTCTTGATGAAACGGCTGACGGAGAAATGTGGTATCCGGCCAACCTTCATTCTATATTTCTACTCTACCCAGGAGAAGTGTGAAGACTGCGAAAGGATGGGCTATGTTCTGACAGCGTTACGGGATAAGTATCAAGACTTGCGAGTATACTCATTTGATTATCACTTCGATGTCGGGGCAGTTGGCACCCTCATTTCTATTTATAAAGTTAAATCGGACCTACCGGCTATGATTATCAACGGTCTTACCTATTACGGCTTTCGCTCCGTCGAAGACTTGGAGAAGACCGTGCCCGCTCTCAAAGAGCTTGCGGCCAAGGTCAAAGCCGCCGAAAAAGCCACCACTTCAACTCCGAAAATCAATTAGGTATCTGTATCGAGACGGGAAGAGAATTTAGAGTTAGGTCTTGAGTGACCACGGCGGCTGGAGTTTCCCGATGTAGGTCTTTGGCCCGCCGTACTGATCTGCTGTGATGTCGACGATCGTCCCGTCGTCCATCTGAAAGAACGTGTGGTTTTCCTCGCCGTACCTCCCTTGGATGATTGCGCCTAAACCGAGTCGGTGGCGCAGGTAGATAGTTGCCGCACCACAGGCAAGGTGCGGGAACGAGCCGAGTATTTGCTTCACGAAGAGTGCGGTATCACCGACATCGGCATACGCGCCATAGAGTTCGGCAAGTAACGCCTCGTCGACACTCTTCGTCTCGAACGCTCTCCGGACATCTCCCACGATGCTTTGTAGTTCGGCTTCGTACATACTGCACCACCCCCTTACACTTCTAGTATACCACTTCGGCGCGTTAGGTACGTTTTACAAGTAGAAACCGATCAAGCACGAGCGCATCGAGGTTCATCCGCAGGAACGTTCGCACTGCATCCTGTGGCGTCTCGACGATCGGCTCATCCTTGGAGTTGAAGGAAGTATTCACCACGACTGGGATACTGGTGATCGAGGCAAACTCGCTGATAGCTACCTCAACTCCGAAAACCAAATGAATGTGTTATAGAGGCGGTCACTTATTAGAAGAGACATTGGTTGATTAAGGGATAAAAATTGGTTAGACTAACGTTAGACTAATAATCGTCAGTAGACGAGGAGAGAGAGGGCATACCATGAGCTGGGAAGATGTTCCAGTAAGAATTATTATTTCACCAATGCGGGAGGTGCCAGCCAAGGAAGCAACGTCTCTGTTCAAGATCATCATGCGGACCCAACAGACTAAGCCTATTCCTCTAGTGGATAAGGCCCCAGGTCACGCGAGCACCGACTAAAGAAAATAGTCGTGTGTCTTCGCTGGCCTTTTTAATTTTCAAACTGGAGCCGGGAAGAGGACTCGAACCTCCGACCTGAGCTTTACAAAAGCCCTGCTCTACCAACTGAGCTATCCCGGCATTTACACTACCTTACCTCTTTTTTGTCGTCTTGAGAACCGTCTTCGCAGACATCATGTATTTCCCCGTTTCCTTTCTCAATGTCGGATATGTTTTTAAAGAATTCCGAGATGCCGTCTGATTTTTTTAATAACCTTGAGTCGCGCATATTGTTGGCGTACTGTTCCCTTTTTTCTCCAAGGTAAACAAGTAATTTGTTGAAAGAATTTCTGGAATGAATGGGGATTTGTTTGTGGAAAAGAAAAGAAGTTTTCTCCTTACCTTCTGAATACAAGTGAACTACCTTGTGATAAATAGCGCGTACGCGAATATCACCCCTCGAGATGATGCTTAATAAGAAGAACGGTTTTTTTTGTTTTTCCCCAAACTTTTTGGCCGCTATAAGCAGCACAACCGCCAGACCGGAGACGGCAAAAGAGATTATAAATATCAAATCTAGAGCTGGCATGCGCTAATTAACGGAAAACCGCACAAAATGTCCTATTTCAGCACGCTCGCCGAATTTCTGTACGGTATTGTTTATAAGGTCGCTGATTTTTTGTCCGGGGTCTTTGATAAATGGTTGCTCGAGCAGTTCGGCAGTATCGGTTGGATTCATGGCAGCTATGTGCATGCAAATATCGCGGGCGATAGATTTGAATTCGGGATTTTTGGCGACAAAGTCCGTCTCGCAAAGGAACTCAATCATCACCCCGACCGTCTCACCGGTATGAATGTAAGAGACTACTGTGCCGGCTCCGAGAGTGCGGCCGCCTTTCTTAGCGGCGATTTCGGCCCCTTTTTCCTTGAGAAGGATTATGGCCTTGTCTTTATCCCCCTCCGCCGCTTCCAAAGCCTTCTGACATTCCATGATGGAGAGGCCGGTTTCTTCGCGCAGAGCTTTGATTTCAGCTGTGGTAATCATCTTTAAACCTTTGGTTCTGCTGGTTCCGCTGGTACTGTTTCCCTGCCTTTCTTATATGCAGTCACCAACGTTTCTAGGATAAAGGCAATGCTTTGTCTCGAGGAGTCGTTACCGGGGACGGCATAGTCAATTTCGTAGAGGTTAGAATCAGAGCCAGCCAGGGCTACCACCGGAATGTGCATTTTGCGTGCCTCAGCGACGGCTATGGATTCTTTTTTAGGGTCAATGACTACCAAAAACTTCGGTAAAGATTTAAGTTGAGCCAGTCCTCCGAAATAAATAGTAAGTCTCTCAATCTCACGGTCGAAAAGCAGGCGTTCTTTTTTGGTGTATTTGCCTAGCTCACCTTTTTCTCTTTGTTCGACAAGCTCTGCCAGCCTGGCAATACGTTTCTTGATTTCAGAAAAATTGGAGAGAGTGCCCCCAATCCACCGACCGGCGACATAAGGCATATCAAGTTCCCTACCGGCTTTCTTGATAGCTTCTCTTGCTTCACTTTTGCCTCCGACCCAAAGGGCCACGGCCTTTTCCTTGCCTTTCTCTTCCACAAAAGCTTGTGCCTTCTCCAGTTCCTTACTGGTTTTCTCCAGGTTGAATATTTCGAGATTATTTTTGGAGCCGAAAATAAAGGGTTTGGCAGACGGGTGTCTGCGAGATTTTACGAAACCGAAGTGAGCTCCAACAGCAAAAAGAGCATTCACCGCCGAAGCTTTGTTGATTTTCTCCATGGTCGATAAGTTTAGCAGAAAAGCCCGTCTCTTACAAGGATAGAAAAACACCCTCGACTGTTGCCAGCCGAGGGTGTGGTGACTGTTGGGTCTGCGGGAGCGCGGACGCTTAGCTGGGCGTTTCCTGTTTTCTTACCTTCCTTTTCTTGCGAAAAGGAGAGTCACGGTGTAAGACGGTACACCACGCCTTACCGTCGCTTCCAGCCTCGGCGCTACCAGATATATAGCCCCGGTAGTCTACGAGGATGTCCTCAGAGCCGGACATGCCAGGCGTGTGGTTTTCGCACCACTTGATCTCCAGCATTTCCTTCGTGGAGTCGGCATCTCCTTCACACCCTGGGCAGTAGGGGCGCGCCGTCTCGCTCATAGCGCCCTCCCTGCAGTCCACAGACCAAGGTCGTAGAGACGGCGTTTGTCGAGGTTCGCGTCGTACCTACAACGACTGCACTGTACCCTGATAGACTCGCCTTTCACGAGCCCCATGATGACCATCTCGGCCTTGCAGACGAAGTGTATGGCCTGGTTGTTCTCGATGGTGATGGTTCTCGGGTTCTTCGTCTGGTCAATCCGTAGGATAGGGGGTAGGTCATCCTTATCACTCAAAAATGCTAGGAGATTCAAATAGTTCGGAGCGGCCTAACCCCACCTTACCTAGAAATATAGAAAAATCAACCGGGGTGTATGATTAGTTTTATGTTGAATAAAGAGACCCCAAAAGGCAGGGATTATAGCCAAGATATCCGTTGGCTACTCGAAGAAAAGTATCATGGTCAAATGAGTGAGGCGGCCCAGACGGACATAGAAAGAATTAAACAGGGTGAGCCCGTAGCCTATGTTATTGGCTTTGTGGATTTTCTGGGGTGTAAAATTGACCTCTCGCAAAAGACTTTGATTCCTCGAGCAGAGACGGAATTTTGGGTGGAACAAGCAATCAGAAGCATCAAGAAGGATGTTCCTACAGGGGTAAGGTGTCTTGATATGTTTGCCGGGTCTGGATGTATTGGGGTTGCCGTGCTTAAGAACATCCCTTTTTCGACAGTAGATTTTGTGGATTGTGACGCTACAGCGATTACACAAATTGCCATCAACTGTAAACTAAATGGTATCGAAGCGTCTCGTTGGAAGGTCATAAAATCGGATGGGTTTCAACGTGTAGACGACTCGTATGATTATATTTTTGCCAATCCGCCATATATTGCCAAAAACAGAAGGAGTGATGTGGCAGAATCTGTCTTAACCCATGAACCGCGCGGAGCACTTTGGGGTGGTACCGACGGCCTCCTCTACATTAAAACTTTTCTCGACCAAGTAAAAGAATATTTGAATGAAGGGGGCACGGTCTATATGGAATTCGATACTCACCAGAAAGACGAGATAGAAAAGATTTTAATGACTAAAAGTTTTAATAAAATTGATTTTTGCCAAGATCAATTTGGTAAATGGCGATATCTCGTTTTAATTGCCTAAATTGGCCGCTGTGGCTTCGAGAATCGGTCCCATCTCCCCTTTCATGATTCTTTCTATGTTATGCCACGACTCCTTGAGACGGTGGTCGGTAATGCGGTCCTGGAGAATATTATAGGTACGAATCTTCTCCGAGCGGTCCGCGGTACCAATTTGAGATTTCCTGTCTGCGGAATACTTGGCCTCTTCCTCCTCCTCTTTCTTAGCTTCAAGCTTGGCAATGAGAATGCTCATAGCTTTCTCACGATTCTTTAATTGGCTTCTCTCGGCAGTAGAGCGCACATCAATGCCGGTTGGTTTATGGATAATCCTGACCGCAGTTTCGATCTTATTAACATTTTGACCCCCGGCACCTCCCGACCTGGAAGTTTCTATCTCTAAGTCGGAAGGTTTGATTTCAATGGTAGTTTTTTTGCGTAACGGCAGAATAGCCACAGAAGCAGTCGAGGTGTGGACCCTGCCCATCTTTTCCGTCGCGGGTACTCGTTGGATGCGATGTACCCCAGTCTCGAAGCGTAGTTTCTTATAAACATCCCGTCCGCGTATTTCAAACGCCGCTTCCTTATAGCCCCCCAGCGATGTATCAGAACTGTAGAGCGGGGAGACCCCCCAGCCTTGGAGAGCGGCGTAGAGGGTATACATTTCGGAGAGTTCTCTGGCAAAGAGAGCCGCCTCCTCCCCTCCGGCACCGGCACGCACTTCCAGGATAATTTCATTTGGGAACTCATCGTCTTCTCCTGTAATTTTTTCTGCCGAAAGAATTCTGTCCATCTCCTCAAGCATCATTTGTTTCGACTCCTCGTCTTCGGGAGGCAGGCGTAAAAGAGCCTTGGCTAAATAGGCAGTCTTGGGATTATTTTTATATTTTTCTATATCAAAACTCACTTCTTCTTGCTACGACTTGTCCCGAGCTTCGTCGAGGGAACCTTTCTAGGAGTAGCTTGCGCCTGTCTTTGTTTGAAGCGTTCGACTCGACCTGCGATATCGAGCGTGCGCACCTCTCCGGTATAGAAAGGGTGGGTAGCGGAAGATATTTCTACCCGAAAAACAGGATACTCTTTCTTGTCTACTTTGGCTTTGGCGGTTTCCTTGGTCACAACCGTGGAAGGAATGATAAATTCTGTGCCATCAGAGTTATCGATAAAAAGTACCGGTCGATAATTGGCGGGGTGAATTTCTTTTCTCATTGGAACTCTATTATATCAGCAAATTAGAGGTTCTGCAACGGGTTAATCATGGTCAGCTGGATGTTCGAGGCCCTGTTCATCACCTGATTTCCATAGCTTAGACCGACATTTGCTCTACCTCTGGTGTAGCAAGTTTTACCGGAGTAATATCGACAAGCGGCACTACGCTCATCGGTAAAGTCTTGGGAGCCGGCACCAAGATTTCCAAGTAGAATAGCCGAAGCCATAATGGCATCGGCCGGGTTCCAGGGGTCAGGATTCGTCTTGCCAACCGCCGAGGCAATCTGACTTTCGATAAGGTTCCAGGTCGAAGGAATAAACTGGGCCGGCCCCATAGCGCCACCGTATCCCGGGACACCCGCAATAGGACACGAAACTCTAGTCCCCAAAGCGTCTCGTCCCAGATTTTTTAAAATAGTTTGCAAGAGCGGCAGGTCACGTGTCGGGTGAATACCGTTTAAAAACATTCTGCCTGTGTTGACCCCCTTGGTCTCACCGGTGGCAAGGTTCGTGATTACACAAGAACCGACATTTGCCCCGAGGTTTGACTCTTGTTGGAGGATTGCCAAAATAAATGCCGGTCGCACTCCCGTTTTGACGCTTGCCGTTTCGGCATATTGGAGGGCCGTACCGAAGGGAATCGCTCCGGCATCTCTTAGTGGAAAGAGTACGGCTTTAATCTGTGCTGCCTTAGCTTGTCTGTCTGCCAAGACTTGTTCGTAAGTTTTTTCTTTGGTCTGGTTAATAGCCAGGAGGGTCTTTTTCTCGGTCTGGTCTATTTCCACTTCTTTCTTGGATGCTTCCATGGCGGCGCGGGCAGCCGCCTCGGCTTCCCTTTTTTTATTCAGAATTGCTTTCTCCGTTTCGGTCAGGGTTCTGGTGGTTCTTAATTCGGTAAATAGGTCAGCCAGCGCCTGCTCGGTGGAAGCATAGGTATCTATGTCTATAAAAAATTCAGAAAGATTCTTGTCGCTTAACATGGCCTCGACTAATGAATAAGAATTGATATCGTTTGTCTTACGCAAAATATCAGCAATGGCGTTTTTACCCTTCGTGATGCGGGTATCAAGTACTACAATTTCTTTTTGCTTGACCGCGATATCTTTTGTCAGGTTAGCTATAGCAATATTTTTCCCCTTGATATTAGCTTGGGCGGCCTTTATTTTGGCAGTAAGAGCTGCAATGTCTCTAGTAAATGAGGCGCTGTCCTGTTTAGTTTTATTGAGCGTTACCGTCCATTCAGCAATCTCTTTATTACAGGCTTCAAGCTCTTGTTCAAGTTGGGCCCGACTCTTATTGGCGATTTGGTCGGTACAGGCATCTTGAGCGAGAGCGGAGTGATAATTGGGAACAATCAAAAAGCCGATAACGAGTATCGAGACGGAAATTATTTGGAGTGGATTAAACTGGAGGTGTTTCTTTTTTGACTTCACTTTCATTGGTTTCAATAGTTTCCTCACCTTCTTTGCCCTTCTTTTCCACTTCTATTTCCGAAAGGTCAACCGGTAGAACCTCTTCCTCCTTCTCTTCTCGTGGAGCCGATACCAAAGCCACCACTTCCTCCGGATTTTCTTTAAGCTCAACACCCGATGAAAGTATAATGTCTTTAGCTAGAATCTGGTCACCGAAATTGGCTAGAGGGCTTATGTCTATATTGATGCTATGGGGTAAATCTTTTGGCATCGCTTCTATTTTGAGTTTGTAGAGCACTTTTACGAGCATTCCGCCCAAATCTTTGACTGCCGGTGAAACCCCGATAAATTCGAGAGGTAATTCCACTTCTACTTTGTGGCCTTTTTCAAAGACATAGAAATCCGCATGACGAGGCACGCCGGTAATGGGGTCGAGGTCCACATCTTGGATTAGGCTTTCCTTAATACCTTCTGGTGTCTCTAGGGTCACTACGCTTGATTCCCCTGCTTCCTTCCAAACCTTTATAAAGTCAATCTTGGGAACAGAAATCGAGGTAGATGCTTCCTTTTTACCATAAAAGACTGCGGGAACCTTTCCCGCTTTTCTGATTTGATCCAATTTATCGGCCTTATTCCGTGCCTCTGCCTTCAAGGTAAGCATATCTCCATCTTACTCGATTGCGATGTGAGATTCAAGATACTCCAAAGTGCCGTTCACCTTCTTGCCGGGGTTGAAGATATTTTGTGGGTCGAAAATTTCTTTGGTTTGTTTGAAGAGTCCCAGTACCTTCGGCGAATACATTTTATTTAAATACGGAGTGCGGACGATGCCGTCATTATGTTCAGCAGTAGTCGTTCCCTTATACTCCGCTACTAAGTCATAAAACTTATCAGCAACAATTGGAATCTTTTTTCGCTCACTTTCTTTTCTCAAATCCATAAGCGGAATGATGTGGAAATTGCCGTTACCCGCGTGTCCGGCGATATTAGCCTCTATACCCGCCTCTTCAAGAATTTTGAGCGCCCGCGGCAGAAATTCCGGAACTTTCTCAGCCGAGATACAGAAATCATCCACGAAGGGGGCCGTTCTTTTACCCTTGACATGTTTTCTCAATAGATTAAACGACTCTCTGCGCATGACCCAGAATTTTTCTTCTTCAGAATCCTTTTCTATCACTCTTGACCAGACATTAAACGACTTGAGAGCTTCCATAACTTTTTTAACCTTTTCTTTTACTTCTCCTTCTGCTTGTTCAGCTATCTCTACCAAAATGATGAGTTTGGGTAAACCAAGCATTCTTAATCCAATAAGAATTTCTGGAATAAATTGCGCGGCAAATGATACGAGTCCGGTTCCGGCTTTTCTGGCAATTTCTGGCATGAAGCGGATACCTAGCTTGAGCGTATCTTCATCAAAGGTCTCGAGACTCTCTGGGTCATGGGGCAAGATAGCATTGACCACTTGCGGAAGCTCATCCCATGATTTTAAGAAAAGTGCGACCATGTCGTGATACTTTTTTTCAGGCACTAACTTTAGTTTCATTTCCGTGACGATGCCAAGTGTCCCCTGCGAACCCACCAAAAGCTTATTTATGTCAAACACCTGGTGTTCGACATCCCAGACATTCCAAAGGTAATATCCGGCAGAGTTTTTTGATACTTTAGGTTTTGCTTGTGCCAGAGCTTCTTTATTATCTTCCACCAGACTGAATATCTTTTGGTAAATACTGCCCTCGAAATCTCCTTGTGCCATCTTGACATCAAGTTCGGTTCTGGAGAGAGGCTTGACTACATACTCATTGCCATCAGCGAAAATCACTTTTGATTCCAGAATAAAGTTTTCCATTTTGCCGTAGCGTAAACTTCTCTCCCCCGCACAATTATTGCCAAACATACCACCGAGAGCGCACAAATTTTTTGAAGCCGTAAAGCAAGGCAAGATGAGTCCTTTTTCTTGCGTCCTTTGCTCAAAATCACGATAGAACATTCCCGGCTCTACCAACACAGAGGTTAAACCTTTGTGCTCGGAGATCTCAGCCATTTTATTAAGATATCTTGTCACGTCGGCGACTACCGACTCGCCGAGTGGTCCACCGGTCATATCCGAACCGGCTGCTCTGACGGTGACAGAATTACCAGGATTCTCCCCTACCCATTTGACAAGATTCTTCAAGTCTTCGGTATCTTTCGGGAATACCACAAGCTTAGGCTTCACTTCAAACAATGAGGCATCGTGCGAATATGTCTTGAGGGTCGCTTCGTCATCCGAAATATCGCCTTTAAAAAATTTCCTGACTTCTTCCGCTAAGGTCATAGCATATTAAATATTTTCAGCCGGCCGAGAACCACTTTTTTCATTTCCTCCACTCCTTCGGCCAAGAATTTATAAGGTGCTATTTCACCCGACTTAAGACCTTCCTCGATTCCCTCTTTGTAAGCAACCCTTAATTCGGTATTGATATGAATAATTCTGATACCGGCCTTGATTGCCTCCCGAAATTCCTCTTCTTGATTTCCGGAGCCGCCGTGCAGCACCAACGGTATGCCGACAGTTTCCGCAATAGCCTGAATGCGTTCGATATTAAGCTTGGGCTCACCTGTTTTCACTATGCCGTGAACGTTACCGACGGATGGCGCAAGCATGGCCACACCGGTAGCTCTCACAAACTCAAGTGCCTCTTCAGGCTTGGTTTGTGTTTCAAGCGAAACACCTTCAGGCAGGGCATCAAGCAGTTTGGATGATTTGCCTATAAAACCAAGTTCCCCCTCTACTATTATTTCCGTATTTTTAGAACGAGCATATTCCACGACCTCTCTGGTCATTTTAACGTTTTCCTCAAGTGTTTTATCTGCAGCATCGATGATAACGCTATCGACTCCTGCATCAATGGCCAACTTTGCCTTTTCCACGGAATAAGTATGGTCGGCGTTAATAAAAACCGGTAGACCGTTTGCCCTTGCGGTTTTTACCAAAGAAATCACCTCCTCAAGTCCGATGAAGTCCCGCTCCCCTTCGGAAACCCCGATGATGACCGGGACACCCAGCTCCTTAGCTGTCTCAACTACCGCCTTGAACCCTTCCGAGTCTGAAATATTGAAATGGCCTATAGCCACTTGTTTCTCTTTCGCCCAAGCTAGGTATTCCCTTAAAGTTTTCATTCTTACAATTCTATCATGATATACTTTCTGTATGCATGACTTCGTAGCCATAGGCGAGACTACTATTGACGCGTTTATAAAGCTTGAGAATGCGAGTGTCAATTGCGATGTAGATAAGGAGAATTGCAAAATCTGTCTGCCTTTTGCGGCCAAAGTGCCGTATGAGTTCGTGGTCGAGGTACCGGCGGTCGGTAATGCGGGCAATGCCTCCGTGTCTGCTAGTCGCTTGGGCTTGAAGTCCGCCCTCGTTGCCAATATCGGCAAAGATAGCGATGGAGAAAAGTGTTTGCGCGCACTGGAGGCAGACGGAGTCTCGACCGAATATATCGGTATCCAGGAGGGTGAGAAAACTAATTACCACTACGTGCTCTGGTACGAAAGTGATAGAACTATTCTCCAGAAACATAGTAAATTTATATACAAACTACCGGATATTGGAGAGCCAAGCTGGGTATATCTGACTTCTCTTGGGAAAGATTCGGATAAATATCATACCGAGATTGTCGAGTATCTTAAAGGCCATCCCAACATCAAACTTGCCTTCCAACCTGGCATATTTCAAATTGGTCTCGGTAAAGATAAGCTCAAAGATATCTATGGGAGAACAGATATATTTTTTTGTAACGTTGGAGAAGCAGAAAAAATTCTGGGCATCGATACTTTGGGCATAAACGAGCTTTTAAAACGTATGCAGGCTCTCGGACCCAAAATTGTGGTTATCACAGATGGACCGAATGGAGCATATGTCTTTGACGGTAAGGATATCTTGTTCCAGCCACCCTACCCCGATCCCAAGCCCCCTTACGAACGCACCGGAGCGGGCGATGCCTTTGCTTCGACGACGGTGGCCGCTCTGGCGCTTGGTAATGACCTCCCTACCGCTCTCTCATGGGGTGCAGTCAATTCAATGTCCGTGGTTCAACAAGTCGGCGCCCAAAAAGGTTTGCTCACCCGCCCTCAAATCGAAGAATATTTGAAAACTGCCCCTCCCGATTTCAAAGCCAAGCAAGTAAAATAATATTACCGCTTTATAATTTTGTTGACTGCTCCGATAATACTTTTGGTGCCCATACCGTAGTGTTCTATGAGTTCATCTGGAGTTCCGGATTGGCCAAATTGGTCGTCTACGCCCAGAAACTCCATGGGCACCGGGAAATTTTTAGCTAAACATTCCGCCACGGCAGAACCCATACCACCACGAATTTGATGTTCTTCCAGAGTTATTATCCTGCCAACTTTCTTGGCAAATTTTACAATACTTTCTTCGTCTAAAGGTTTAATGGTCGCAAGGTTCACTACTTCTACTTCAATCCCCTGCTCCTCAAGCTCTTTAGCTGCTAGGAGTGCTCTGTGAAGAAGCGCCCCGGTAGCAATGATACCCGCTTGGGGCTTTTCGCTAGTCCAGTAAGTTTCTGCTTTACCAATCTTGAAGGGTGTTTGTTCTGTTGTTATAATAGGCGTCTTTTCACGGGCGAGGCGTATATAAACCGGCGTGCCTGTATCCACGCTTGCCAAAGTGGCTTTCTTGGCTTCTATGGCGTCGCAAGGAGAAAGTACCATCATGCGAGGAATAACGCGAGTGATAGCGATGTCTTCTATGGCCTGATGCGTCCCGCCATCAGGACCGACAGAGATGCCGGCATGGGAGCCGATAATCTTAACTGGCCTATCGTTATAACAAATATTGGTGCGAATCTGCTCCCAATTCCTACCGGGAGAAAACATGGCGTAAGAGCTGATGAAAGGAATCTTGCCCATCGCCGCTAAACCGCTGGCTACTCCGGCAAGGTTTTGTTCGGCCACTCCAACTTGAATAAATCGGTTCGGAAATTTCTCGGCAAACAGATTCATCTTGGTAGACTCTGTCAAATCAGCGCAGAGCCCCACTACCTGCATGTTTTTCTCCCCTGCCGCCAAAAGTCCTTCGCCGAATCCTTGCCGAATCGGTATTTGTTCTACATCCTTATCAAATATCTTCGTATTCAGTTTTAAGTCAGGGTTTAGCATTATTTATAGTGAGTTTATCGAACCTACCTATTTTTATTAGTCCATAAATTATCCCACCAACTTGACGGGTCCTCGCTTAAAGCTATTTTAGCCAGGGCCTTGCCACTTTTTGTCTTGAATCTTTCCAAGTATTTGTCCTTCTCGCCCCCTTCACCCGGTTTTCCTTCTAACCAAATCAAAGCTTCTTTATTGCCTTGCCAAACGTACTCTCGTAAGAGAAAAAGTTGGTCAATCAGGTCAGCCTCTTTGGCTATTATAGCCTCCACGCTTTCCCGCTTGTCATACTCGTCGGCGATTTCCTTCAAATCTCCGAAGGGCAAAGTGCCGAGTTGTTCAGCTTTAATCTCCTCGTCGAAGATTTTGACATATTTTTTGTGAATCCAGTTGTGGTCCCCCGTTCTGACTTCGCCCATATCATGAGTAAGGCACATCATCACAACCTTATAAGGATCCGCTTTCTCCATTTTGGCCAAAAACCAGCCTATTAATGTTGCCCGATAGGAGTGAGTGGCAATATTGTCTGACATGTCATCCGTCAGAAGAGTTTGGCGGTGCATGCGCGGTAATTTGCGCATGGTACCCATTTCAAAAAGGAACCTGACTATCTTTTGTTCGTTTGAATCACTCATGTTCACTTCTTATTTTACCGCCCAGAGTCCGTAATTCGGACAAAGCCACATCACCCTGTTTATCAGCCGGCACTTTATCGGTCGGACCTTTGCCGGGAGGACTGCCGTGCCAGCGGTAATCACGTTCAAATTCCGGAACTCCCTTACCTGCGATAGTATGAGCAATAATTACGGTTGGTTTGCCGAATATCCCCTTAGCCGCCTCGAAGGCATCAGCAATTTCTTCGATATTGTGCCCATCTATTTCAATCACGTGCCAATTCCAAGCGCACCATTTATCGGAAAGTGATTCAAGTGGCATAATATTTTCGGTATACCCCTCTATCTGGATATTATTTCTGTCTATTACGGCAGTCAGGTTGTGTAGCTTCTCTTTGCCCGCAAGCATGGCTGCCTCCCAAGTCTGCCCGCAATCCTGCTCCCCGTCGGAGAGGAGCGCGTAGATGCGTCGCTCACTTGTCAGACCGTAGTCAATCTTATCGGCAAGCGCCATACCAACTGCTTGGGAAAGCCCGGAGCCAAGTGGTCCGGAACTGGACTCTAACATTGGCAAAAAATCTCGGTGCGGATGTCCCTGCAGGCGTGAGCCGAACTTTCGGAGAGTCTTGAGCTCTTCGACCGGAAAATAACCGGCATGAGCCATGGTCGAGTAGAGCACCGGACAAATATGGCCATTCGAGAGTACCAACCTGTCCCGTTCCGGCCAGTCTGGTTTCTGGGGATTATGCTTCAGGGTATGAAAGTATAGTACGGTAAAGATATCGGCCATATCTAAAGGTCCCGCGGTATGCCCGGAGCCGGCGGTAATAAGCGCTTCAATAAGCGAGATGCGAATGTTATTCGCCTTCTCTTTAAGTTCGGTTAATTTTTCGTCAGTGATTTCCATAATTCTTGAAAGCCCGACCCGACCACCAACCTATCTGCGCCGGCATTTTGGAGCGCCTGATAGTTGGTAATATTGATTCCCCCATCAATGCTCATCGGCACTTGGGGAAACTTTTCTTTAACCTTTTTTATTCTATCAAAAATCTGTTCATCTAGCGGATGTCCTTGCGCGCCAATCTGGGCGATAGACATGAGATGGATAAAATCTATTTGAGGTACAAGCGGGGAAACTTCTTCTAACGGTGTTTCGAGTTCTACTGCCAAGCCAATCTCCACTTTGCCTTTAAACTTACTAATCTTTTCTTCGAGAGTATGAACGATAATTCTCTTGGCTCCCCTCTTCACCCAGCGCTCTACAATTTCTCCTGGTTGCTTTACCATCAAGTGCACTTCAAAGTTGATGCCCAGAGGCTCTATCCAGATATCTGCCTCGAGCGTATCAAGGTGCACCAATCTTACCTCCTTTGGTATCTGGGAGAGCTTAAAATCTAAATCGGCAATGTTGGTAGGTAAAATAGCCGGGATAATTTCACTCATGAATACGATTCATTTTAGTAATACGCCTCGCATATTTTTCCGTATTCTTAAATGGAGTATCGAGCCATTCTTTGACCACCTCTTTCATCTCTTCTTCGGTGATAAATCTCGCTCCTAAAGAAAGTACGTTGGCATCGTTGTCAGCTCGGGAGATCTTGATGATTGACTCGTGCTCTTCTTGCACTACGCATTGTCCCTGTCCATAATAAACCGTAGCCCGGACGTTATTAAATTTGTTGGCCGCCATGCCTTCTCCCTGGCCGGAACCGCCCAGGACAATCCCTCTCACTTCATTGGGGTGCATTGAGACTTCGCGGGCTACTGGAATGATGAAATCGGGATAGTCGTCTTCCTCGTTGTATTCAAAGGCACCCTTATCCCCCACTTCGTAACCAAGCCCCTGGAGAAAAGGAACTAGTTTTTCCTTAAGTCCGAATCCGGCATGGTCAGAACCTACGAAAATTTTCATATCATTTGATGTGCGAGCCTAACTTAATAACATGCTCTAAGAGCGTGTAGCAGTACCCCATTTCGTTGTCATACCAAGCGAGCACTTTCACCAAGTTACCGCCGACCACGCGAGTGAAGTTAAGGTCGGCAATCGAGCCGTAGGGACTACTTAAAATATCCGAGGAGACCAGTTCTTCTTCAGTAACAGTGAAGATTCTTTTCCACCTCTCCTCGCCCGATGCTTTCTTCAAAATGTTGTTTACCTCCTCGACGGTAGTTGCCCTTTTGGATACAAAGGTGATGTCTACAATAGAACCAGCCACAACCGGTACCCGCATAGCGATGCCATCGAACAATCCGTTAAGCTTGGTAAATGCTTTAGTCACAGCAATAGCGGCACCTGTGGAGGATGGCACTATATTTTGCGCTGCAGCGCGTCCCTCCCGGAAGCCTCTCTGGGAAGGACCATCCACTAAAGACTGTGAAGCTGTATAGCCGTGGGTAGTGTTCAAAACCGCTTTCTCTATACCGATGGCTTCATCGAGAATAGCAATTAAAGGACTGCCGGCATTGGTGGTACAGGAAGCATTGGAAGTAATAAGGCAAGTAGAAAGTTTTTCTTCATTTACCCCCATGAGTACTGTGGCTCCCTCAATACCCCCAATCGGTTCATCTTTCATCGGAGCAGTTACCACTACCCTCTTAGCTCCGGCATCAAGATGCGCCTTCGAGCCGGCGTAGCTTGCAAAAAATCCCGTGGATTCAATAACTACATCTATATTGAGTTCTTTCCATGGCAGGTTACTTGGGTCTTTCTCCTGGAAAAATTTAACATCAAATTTGCCGTTCCAGTTGCCGTAAACGGTGTCATGCTTTAATAGATACTCAATGTTCTCCCGGTCACCCAAGTCGTTAACAGCCACCACCTCGACCTCCGGTCGCTCGACAGCCAATTTATAAAAAGCCCTGCCGATTCTACCCGCCCCATTGATTGCCACTCGTATTGCCATCCTAGAATTGTACCATAGCGCCTATATCAATAAAGTGTCGAGCGCTAAATCCAGCCGGAAGTTCCAAGACGTATTGGACTACTTGATTGGGATAGAAAATTTGTGGAAAAGTATCCGGCGATACTTCCTTGTTTATATCAACAACACGAAAATTATTATCAATCCAGACGATATCAATGGCAAAACGCATATCTTTCATCCAAAAGCCGTCTTGAACCGGATTACCAAATATAAAAAGCATACCCGTTCCTGCCGGAAGCGTTTTCCTACCCGACAAACCCTTGGCGCGCGTTTGCGGGGTATCAACTACCTCAACTTGTATGCTGGTATCGTTTATTTTTATAATTTTTGTCTGGCTTTCGGGAACTACTGGGCGGCTGAAGAACAGAAAAACTGACCCGAGTATAATGAGGAGTCCCAAGACAAGAAAGAAGAAATTCTTCATCTTTTTATTATAACAAACCCCGCCAGAGGCGGGGTTTGTTCACTAACTGCTTTCGCAGTTAATTACATAGGTCGACGATCGCGAGGAGCGCGAGGCTCTAGCGGGCGAGCAACATTGACAGTCAACTTTCTACCTTCGTAGTCTTGACCATTGTACATGTTAATCGCTGCTTGAGCTTCATCATCATTTGACATCTCGACGAATCCGAAACCTTTGCTTCTGCCGGTCATGCGATCAATAATAATTGATGCAGAGGAGACAGCTCCAGCCTTTGCGAACAAGTCGCTAAGGGCTGCTTCTGTCGTGGAATAAGGAATCCCACCGACGTATAGCTTTGTTGCCATTTTATTTGTGCCGACATTTAAGTTAAGCATGTAAGTGTCGGACCGATCTCATCTCGCGCTCTCTCTCGGATAAACCTCAAGTAACCTCTCAACGAGAACCTTACATTGCTTGATTATAGCATATAGTCCTAATTTGTGCAAACTTGCTTTAACCATCCTTTCTTTTAAACCAACCCTTTAATTTATCCCATAGTAAGACTCTAAGTCCCAATAACTCTAAACCTACGAGCAAAAGAAAGCCTACCGGTGTAAAAGGGGTGATTACGGACAGCAAGCCGATAATGACCAACACCACACCGGTAACTTTTCTGACCTTGGGATTATCAGTCCAAATTTTTTTAAAATATTCTTTCACTTAAAGTGGACAAACCGTATCCCCCCTCTGACATTTATCGTAATACTCCTGTGTCACGCAATTTAGAGGGACCCCATAATTTACACAACCCGCCGGACATTTTCCATTGGCATCCGGGTCAACATTACATTGACTATTATCTACAGCGGGCGGCGTCAGATAAACTGCGTTTTGTTTGGTGTAAACAAAATAAGAACCTGCTCCGATAACCACAATGGCAGCTATGATAAGGGCTATATTTATAAATCCTTTTTGGTGCATATTGTTCTCTCAATTATACCACGATTCCCAACTGGCGGAGGCGGAGAGAGTCGAACTCTCGAGGGCTTGCGCCCTACACGCTTTCCAAGCGTGCGCACTAGACCACTATGCGACGCCTCCGTGATTGAAGCATACTAACCCAATTTCCGCCTTTTTAAAATCTCCACCCATATTTTTTCTTACCACCGACCACTCGCTCCCCCGCCACCGGACATTCCCCCGCCGAAACCACCGAAGCCACCGGAGTGGCCACCTCCCCTGCCTCCGCCAATCCACCATGGCGGTACTCCGCCCCGCGTGACCGCATTTTTGTAAGCTCGAGAAACCAGAAAGTCGAAAACCAATCCGACCAAAATGCTTAAGCCAATGAACAAAACGCCGGATAAAAATATAAATCCCAGAACGCCTCCTATGATACCACCCGCCCACCACGACTTTGACCTACCTAAAATTGAGGCAAAGTAAATTAAGATAAAGATAGCGTAAGGAAAAAAGTTTGACCAATTCTCACCGCCGGATTCTACCCCAGAAGGTAATTCCTCACCTCCTATAAGTCCGATAATGATGTTAATAGCATCATTGATACCGCCATCATAATTGCCCGCCCGAAATGCCGGTACAATAATCTCTCTGATGATTCTTCCGCTGTCGATGTCCGTAACTACCGACTCCAATCCGTAACCGACTTCTATACGCACCTCTTTATCCTCGAGAGATACCAGAAGAAGCAGGCCGTTATCTTCCTTTTCCTTACCGATTTTCCATTCTTGAAACAGTTTTTCCGCGTAAGTCTCGATAGTCTCGTCTTCGAGCTTAGGGATAGTGACTACCGTAATTTCATTACTGGTATCTTCTGCAAACTGCGTCAATCTCTGATTGAGACTCGAAATAGTTTCCGGTTTGAGAACTTTCGCAAAATCATTGACAAATCCCATCGGCTGGCCGGGAGAAATATAGCCCAGGACAATAGCCGGAAATATCAAAGAGAAAACGAGAGCAGACCACCTCATCGCTTATTCGAGATTTACTGTAGGAGATGTCTCGGCCCCACTAGCTGATTCGAAGTATGAACGTTCACCAAAACCAAGCAATCCCGCCAGAATATTCTTAGGAAATCTTTTTACGGAGATATTATAGTCACGAATCATGTCGTTGAAGCGGATGCGTTCCACCGAGATACGGTTCTCCGTACCTTCAAGCTGGGTCATCAGGTCTCGCACATTGGAGGAAGACTGTAATTGCGGATAGTTCTCCATCACTACGAGGAGTCTCGCGAAAGCATTTTCGACTTGGCTCGCAGCGAGGGCCTTATCATTGGCGGAAGTAGCGCCGGCGTAGCGAGTGCGGGCTTCGGCAATATCACCGAAAATCTTTTGCTCTTGAGTTAAGATGCCTTTAACCGAATTTACCAAGTTAGGGATAAGGTCAAATCGTCTCTGATACTGTGTTTCCACTTTGGCCCACTGGGCGTCGGCCGCTTCGTTCAATGAAATCAGGCCGTTATAACCAGAAAATCCCCAAATGACGAGAAGAACGAGCACTCCTATAATTGCCAAAACGCTTTTGTTCATATCTTTTTGGTTAGTTACCAAATTGTAAACTAATTTAGTAGTCCCCGCCATCGCTAAAGCTAGGGCGGGCAGGCATGCCACCTTCTTCTTTCGGCTCATCGGCAATAGCCACTTCAGTAGTCAAGAGTATGGCCACGGCGGAGGCGGCGTTCTCCAAAGCGCATCTAGTCACCTTGACCGGGTCAATAATGCCAGCTTCGAACATATCCAGAATCTCCTTATCGTGCAGGGCATCGTAACCGGAATTGACGGCACCTTTAACCACTTCATTCAACACTACGCCATCATCTTTGCCGGCATTTTTAGCAATCTGTCTCAAGGGCTCCTCAAGAGCTCGGACAACTATGAAATACCCCGACGTATAATCGGACTTTTCCGTATCACCAAAAATTTTATCATTGGCCATATACCTGTCTCCAATTTTTTTAGAAACCTTAGCCAAAGCGCTACCACCGCCTATAACGATGCCCTCGCTTAAAGCGGCCTTGGTCGCATTGACTGCATCTTCAATTTTGAGCTTGAGATACTTCATCTCGGTTTCGGTAGCGGCCCCGACCCGGATAACCGCCACTCCTCCCGAGAGTTTCCCAATACGCTCATCAAGTTTTTCTATATCAAATTTGGAAGTGGTATTTTTTCTTTGAACACGCAGACTTTCTACCCTATCTCCTATCTCCGATTTCTTGCCCTTGCCCCCCACAATGATGGTGTTGTCTTTGGTCGAAACTACTCGCGAAGCTCGGCCGAGCATGGCCAGTTCCGCGTTCTCGAACTTGATGCCCAATTCTTCCGAAACTACTTTCGCTCCAATAGTAACCGCGATGTCTGCGAGTAATTCCTTCTTTCTGTCTCCGTATCCGGGCGCCTTAACCGCAAGCACGTTGAAACTGCCCCTAAGCTTATTCACTACAAAAGTCGTCAGCGCTTCCCCGTCAACATCTTCGGCGATAATCACCAAATCTTTTTTGCCGCTAGCGGCCAATTTCTCCAAGAGCGGCAAAATATCTTTGATGACCGAAATCTTCTTGTCTGTGACCAAAATTGCCGGGTCGCGGTACTCCGCTTCCATACGCTCCGCGTTGGTAATCATGTAGGGAGAAATAAAACCCTTATCAAACTCGAGACCTTCTACAATTTCTGAATCTACGCCGAAGGACTGCGACTCCTCGACTGTCACGACGCCATCCTTGCCAATCTTCTTAATAGTGTCCGCAATGATAATACCGATTTCTTCCGACTCGGCAGAGATGGTAGCCACTTGTCTGACTTCGGCATCAGATTTAATAGATTTAGTTATTTTTTTCAGCTCGGCAATGGCATCTTTGGTCGCCAGTTCGATACCATGACGAATGGCCATCGAGTTGGCTCCCGTTACGGTCTTCTTAAAGCCCGCCTCCACCAGAGATTGGGTGATGATAACCGAAGTGGTCGTACCATCACCGGCAGTATCATTGGTTTTTGACGCCACTTCTTTGACAATCTCAGCTCCCATATTTTCAAACTTGTCTTTGAGGGTGATATCTTTGGCAATAGTGACACCATCATTGGTAATGGTTGGCGCGCCATAGCCCTTGTCCAAGACGACGTTTCTACCGCGGGGCCCTATGGTAATCTTGACGGCATTAGCCACCTTGTCTACTCCGCGCTTCAGCGCTTCGCGAGCATCTTGGTTGAAAAGAATCTGTTTGGCCATGAGAGTTTATTTAATGACTGCTAAAATATTGTCTTCTTTCAAGAGATAAAGTTCCTCGCCGCCCTGTTCAACTTCGTCATATCCGTATTTGGAAAAGATGACAACGTCGCCAACCTTAAGACGCACCGGTACCAATTTTCCCTCGATCCATTTCCCCTCCCCGACGGCTAAAACTTTACCTTGAGCCGATTTCTCTTTGGTCACGGATTCAGGGAGAATAAAATTGAGTGGAGACTTTTTACCTTGAGCTTGCCCCGCCACGGCGGGGCGCAGTCGAATCTCTTCTTCGGTAAAAGGACGAACCAGAACTCTGTCCCCAAAAGGCTTGATCTGGGCTTTTGCTTGCCCGGAGTTTTTGCGAGGGGTTTTTGTATTTTTCTTTTTCATATTGCCCGCACATTATATTCAAAAAAATCATAAAGTCAAATTAAATGGTTTGCGTGGCTGGTTTAAATTGTGCTAGTATAACCCGGTACAGGCCCCTCGACCTTACTCGGGGTAAACAATGGCCCAGATTCTTCCCTACATTCAGATTCTTTTGAGCATCCTTCTTATAGGAGGAGTGCTCCTCCAGCGCTCGGAAGCCAGCCTCGGTTCCGCCTTTGGAGGGGACAGTGCGATAGGAGGTCGTTTCATGCGACGTGGATTTGAAAAAATTCTTTTCAACGCTACGGTAGTAGTGGCTATCCTTTTCGCCCTTTCCGCTTTTGCCAGTCTTTTCCTCGACCGGTAAGTAACAATGAATTATAAAGAATTGCAAGTGCTTCTCTTGAAGCGCTTCAGTATGCCCAAGGAACGTTTAGTACGCGGAATTCTGCGTTCTTTCTCCATAGCGGAAAAGGCGGTGTTCTTTTTCTTAGTCTCGGTCTTTGTATTTTCCGGCACCACTCTCCTATGGAAAGTGAGCAGTACCTATCTCGTCGAAGTACCTACCGAAGGCGGCACCCTGACGGAAGGCGTAGTCGGTAATCCGCGCTTTATTAACCCGGTGCTGGCTATATCGGAAGCTGACAAGAATTTGGTAGCTCTGCTTTACTCCGGCTTGGTACGCGTCACCCCGGAAGGCCAGACGGAAAATGATTTGGCGGAAAAAGTGGAAATTTCAAATAATCGCCTAGTTTATACGGTTCAAATTCACCAAGATGCCCATTTCCATGACGGTACGCCAGTGACGGCTGACGATGTAATTTTTACTATCCAGAAAATTATTGACCCGAGTATTAAAAGTCCCAGAAGGGGCAATTGGGATGGGGTTGAGGTCGAGAAAATCGACGACAGAACCGTCTCGTTTACTCTAAGACAGGCATACACTCCCTTCATCTACAACTTGGCGGTAGGCATCTTGCCCAAACATATTTGGAAAAATGTTTCCCCCGACGAGTTTTCCTTTAGTCAGTTTAATACTCTTCCCGTCGGTTCCGGACCGTATCAGGTTGAAAGTGTCGAGAGAAATTCCGGTGGCATACCCAATTTATACAAATTAATCCCCTTTGAGAACACGCCCGGTAAAACACCCTTTATCAAAAATCTAGTGTTCAGATTTTATCCTAGCGAAGCCGAATTGATTATGGCCCATAACACAAATGCGGTAGAAAGCCTTAGCGGTATCTCGCCAGAGAGAGTACAGGAGCTCGAAATAAACGATTCCCGCATTGTTTCCTCCGCTCTACCTCGCGTTTTTGCCGTCTTTTTCAACCAAAGTAAATCCAAGGCGCTTTTAAATAGAGAGGTGCGCCAAGCGCTTGACCTTGCCAGTCCCAAGGAAGAAATAGTCGAAAAAATTTTCGACGGCTACGCTACCGTTATCGACGGCCCAATGCCCGCCGGCATATACTCTTGGACCAATACCGACAAGAACAGACCTCCACTTGACCAGAGATTAGAGACAGCGCAAGCATTACTTGCCAAAGCAGGTTGGAAAATGAACACGGAGACGGAAGTGCTTGAAAAGAAATCCGCTTCTGGTACAATGACCTTGTCGTTTGCAATCTCTACCGGTGATGCCCCCGAACTTCAACAGGTAGCGAATGAGCTCGTTGCTCAATGGGGAAAACTCGGCGCCAAGGTCAATGTTCTCGTCTTCGAGACTGGTGACCTTAACCAAAACGTCATACGCCCGAGAAACTTCGACGCCCTTCTCTTCGGTGAGGTAGTAAGCAGAGATGCCGACCTGTATCCATTCTGGCATTCTTCTCAGAGAGCCGACCCCGGGCTCAATATCGCTCTCTATGCCAATAGTCGGGCCGACAAGGAACTCGACAATGCCCGAAGTGCAAGTAACCCGCAAGCGGCGGAAGAAAGTTACAAGGCCTTCACGAAAGAGTTGGAGGCCGATATGCCGGCAGTCTTCCTCTATACGCCAAGTTTCCTTTATGTCGTACCGGAAAAAATAGCGGCCTTGAGTCTAAACTCTCTGACGGTTGCTCAAGATAGATTCCTGGGTATTAGAGAATGGTATATCGAAACAGATAAAGTTTGGAAAATATTCGTTAACTAAAATTTAAGGAAACATGCTTAATACATTTACGAGTGGTCTGCGCCACAAAAATATTCATAGGAGATCTAACGCACCCATGGTGGCGAAAAAGCCTCATGACATCATTCCGACATTGGGAGAGAGCATTAGAATCATCCCGCTCGGCGGGGTGGAAGAAATCGGCAGAAACATGACCGTCATAGAATACGGCGAAGATATCATAGTCATTGATGCTGGCATTAAGTTTACCGACTATGAGACGCCAGGGGTCGACTATATCCTGCCTAATATTAAATATCTCGAGGAACGCAAGGACCACATCCGCGCCTTGGTGATTACTCACGGGCACCTCGACCACATCGGCTCCATCCCCTACGTCATTGACCGCCTTGGTAATCCGCCAATCTATACCCGTGAGTTTGGGGCCCTATTGATTCAGAAGAGGCAGGTGGAATTTCCCCACCTGGCGCCGCTTGATATCAGGATTGTCGAAGCCAACGACACTTCCATCCCGTTAACCGCCAATCTCAAGGTGCGCTTTTTCGGTGTTACCCACTCTATTCCGGATTCCACCGGTGTCATCATCGAGACCCCTTACGGCGACATCGTCAATACCGGAGACGTGCGTATAGAGAACGAAAATGGCGTACCGGACCAGAGGGAAATAGAGCATTACAAAATGTTCAAGGACCGCAATATTCTGCTCTTTTGTATGGACTCGACAAACATCGAACAACCGGGCTTCTCGCTATCGGAAACTTTTATTTTGAAAAACATAGACGGGATTGTGGCCGCCGCGCCCGGCCGGATTATCTTAGCCACCTTTGCTACCCAAGTGGAGAGGGTGATTGAGTTTATCAAGATGGCCCAGCACTATTCGAGAAAAGTGATTATTGAAGGCCGCAGTATGAAAACAAATGTCGAGATTATCAAACATCTTAATCTCGTCGAAACCAGCCATATCATTCCGATTGAAGATACTACGAAGTATCCTCCCAACAAGATTATGATTATCACCACCGGCGCCCAAGGCGAAGAATTCTCCGCTCTGATGCGCATGTCCAACAAGACCCACAAATTTGTCCGTCTGGAACGTTCCGACACCATTGTGCTCTCTTCTTCCGCTATTCCCGGTAATGAACGCGCTATTTCCAAGCTGAAAGATAATCTCTATCGTCATGATTCAAAAATTATCACTTATCTTGATTCGGACGTGCACACCTCGGGCCACGGTAGGCGCGGTGAATTGGAGTGGTTACACAAGCAAATGCCGTACAAATATTTTATGCCGGTGCATGGCAACCACTACAGACTAAAGATGCACGCCGAACTAGCCGCGAGACTCGGCTGTCCGCGCGAAAACATTATCGTGCCGGACAACGGCAGTATTCTCGAAATTCAAGACAAAGGCGCTAAGTTTGTTAAATTACGGGAGAAAGCGCCCTCGGAAGATATGGTGGTTGAGGGTCTTTCTATCGGAGATATTTCTGACGTAGTAATCCGAGACAGAAAAATGTTGGCGGAAGACGGTATTTTCGTAGTTATAGCCCTGGTGAACACGCGCACGGGCTATCTCAAAAAATCACCGGACATTATCGCCAGAGGTTTCGTCTACCTGCGGGAATCGCAGGAATTGCTTTCCGAAGCGCGGGGCATCATTAAGCGCTCCATCGAAGGCACCACCGTGGGTATGAATCCGATTAATTTTGATTACGCCAAGAACGCAGTCACCGAGGATGTCTCCCGGTTTCTCTTCCAACGCACAGCCAAAAAACCGATAGTTATTCCGGTCATCTTAGGAGTATGATGCGATTCATACCGGTTTTCGCGGCCAGCCTCTTTCTCTCCGTACACTTTGGCAGTACCCTTTACTTCCATTCTTCTTTCTTAAACGATTACTTCAAACCTAATGTCGTCAGTTTTCTCTTTCTCCTTGGAGCCCTCGGTAATATTTTTCTTTTTTTATTTGCTCCTAAGTTGATTCAACGATTCGGCAAGCGTCCTCTGCTCTTTTTTTCCCTCGTCCTAACCGCCGCCAGTACGTTTATTTTCGCTTTAACTATCACCCGACCAGTGATTATTTTTGCTTTTATCGTCTACAGTAGTTTCCTGCCCATGGTTTATTACTGCCTTGATGTTTTCCTGGAAGAACTATCGACAAATGCCAAGACGGGGGAAATCCGGGGTATTTATCTTACTGTATTTAATGCCGGCATAGTCGTGGGACCGCTTATTCTGGCGATCTTGGCGCAAGAGGGCCCGCCTACTAAATTTCTGTATTTAGTGGCGGGTCTGTTGTTAATACCGCCGGCGATACTAGCGCTTTTTTCTTTCAAATCTCAACAGCCTAAAGCGCACAGCCCCTACCACCATTCCCTGCGATTGCCATTCGGCGATTGGTGGCATTCCAAAAACATTCAACGCGTTACTTTAGCCAGACTAACACTCGAATTGTTCTTCGCCTTTATGGTTATCTATGTTCCAATTTATCTCCATACTGGGCTTGGTTTCGCGTGGTCAGAACTTGGTATTATTTTCACCGTTATGCTTCTGCCTTTTGTGCTGTTCGAGTGGCCAGCAGGCGAACTTGCCGACCGTCTCCTGGGGGAAAAAGAGATTATGAGTGCCGGTTTTTTCATTACTGGCATATCTCTGCTCATCATGCCTTTTATAGGGAAAGTATTTTGGGCATGGATGGCTATCCTTTTTATCTCAAGAGTTGGAGCGAGTCTAATCGAGGCGATGACCGAAAGTTATTTCTTTAAACATATCAACGCGCGTGATACCGGTCTGATAAGCATTTTTCGCTTAACCCGTGCGTCCGGTTTCGTTTTGGGCGCCATAGTCGCCACTCTGACTTTAAATTTTTTCTCGTTCGATAAAATTTTTTTTGCTCTGGCGGTGATAGTCTTCTTCGGTCTCAAACAAAGTTTGTCTCTCAGAGATACGCGGTAGAAAAATTTATAAAAAAATAGGACCCGCCAAGTAGGCCGGGTCCTGTGGCAGTTTGGGGAGGTCTGCCAACCTTTACTTCTCTACTCGGCGGGTCGGAACTTACGACGAGGCCGACTTTGTTTCAGGTCTTCGTCACACCCTACCATCTCCCTTTCTATCACATCCTGGTCAGAGAGGTCTTCATCCTCCGACCCATGCATCAGTCCAAAACCCTTAAGGAGTCGAATTTCCTTACTCGAAGGATCTACGCCTGTCTTTCTCTTTTTCATCTGGGCTCCTTATGTCCTGCTTCCCTTTCGATTATGTTCAGGGTGAAGGCTTACAGACACTAACGCTCTGTCCTTTAGAGTGGCATGAACAAGCTAGTTTGTCAATTAGTTGTAATCGTTGTATAGAAAAAGGACCCTCCATGCTGGCAGGGTCCCGTTGTGAGTTGAGGCCGTGTCCTCAACTCGTTTGTACTTAGGCGTGACATCGGCACGCATTGGGATCTGAAACTCTGCTAGTCCCCGATCGCCCCACTTCGTGAGAACGGGCGAGAGACGCCCGGTAACACCCGGGACGGATCCATCCCGAGGCGCTGCCTCAGCCACGCGACCCACTCCGGATAGCTCGGAGTGAGAAGCACGACGACCTCGTCGTAGGTCGGCGTGTCCCCAAGCACGTCGCACACGGCTGGCAAAAGAAGCCGGCGTGTTTCCTTGTCGAGTCTCCGACCCGATGCGTCATTCATTGCCTTCTCCTCATCGCGCTTTGCGCGACTTTAAACATTTAGCAGTGCGTCCTCTTGCGAGGCCTATACGCACTGCGGTTCAGCCCCCTCTGTGCGGGGAATCGATACTTGATTATATTTTCTTTCTCAAAGAACTAACTGTTTCGCCCTTTCGGACTCATCAGCGCAGATACACATCTGCGAACAGCGGGAAGTTTTGCTGAGATACTTCCCGAAACTCTGGGTTTGCACGGTTACCCCTTCTTCTTCTTGCTACCGGCACCCATGCCAGCGGCCATCCGGCGCTGCTCCTCCGCGCGCTCGCTCCGGTGGGCGAGGTAGCGCTTGTGCGCCGCCTCACGGATGGAGGCCGAGAACTCGGTCTCCTTCCGACGCCGCTCGGACAGCATGCGCCTGGCGCACGCCAGGCGTGGCCGCCAGAAATCGGAGGTCGCGAGTTGCTTGTCGAGCTCGACCGCGGCGATATCCGCCGCAACGGTCGAAGTGGCGACCTGCACCGGCAGGGTGCAGGCCAGAAACTCTATCACTCGGCCAATGGAGCGTGTCGCATTCATGGCGTTCTCCTTATCGTGCCTCCCCTTCGTCTATACTTAGGGTGAGGACTTTCTAGCTACAATGATAGCATAATACAACTTATTTGTCAATGGCTTTAAATAGTTAAAAGTAAAAGGGCCCTCCGTGTAGGCAGGGCCCAGTCGAAACGCCACCTAGTCTAGTAACTGGTGGGGAAAGCAGATGTCAGCGCCTCCCCCTGGTCGCTTGCCGGGTTGGGGTTGAACCAAACCCGAGAGATGGACCCATGGCCGATGTGATACACGCCGGCCAGAGTACATGAGCCATCCCGCTGTGCGGGGTGATGTACGAACACCCCGAAACGCAGACGGGCCAGCGCGGCCGCGATGCAGAACGGCACATCCGCGACGGCATAGACGAAGCCATCGCCATGCTCGCGGACGTAGTCCGCGAGCCCATCCGTGGTGACGAACACCGTGGGGTCCTTCACGATCTCCACGTAAACACCGTGGAGAGTTCGCATCGCCCGCCGCTGTGTGGGCGACATGTCGTAACGCGATAACCAATAAATCCTCCCGATGTAAATTCTGTTCATGGTTCCCCCACTCTGCCTCCCATTTCTCGGAGGGCTATAGGTAATACAACCTTGGTCTGCTCTCACTAATAGCACAGCACAATTCTCTTGTCAACAGCGTCCATAAATCTAATACACATTTAGGAGTTTGAAAATTGGAGCAAGGAACGGGTCGAAATGAGTACCGTAGACGGTGGCGCCGAAGAGTCCGCCGGCAACCACAATAAAAAATAGTCCGATAATAGCCAAGGGAATTATGATGACTGGCAAGAGCATTTTAGACCATCTAACGTAAGCCAGAGAAATAATGCCGAAGATAGTGGCAGTGATAAGAATAAAAATTTTATACATGGTTACCAGAGGACTATCCCCCGCCAAATTAGCGCTCATGTAAGCGGTGACAACCGTAGCAATAGCGCCCAGCTCACCGACTACGAGCAAAGTTCCTTTGATAGGGAGCCAGTGCGGAGAGTCCAATAATTTTTTGAAACGCATTAGTTCAAAAACAGTATAAGTTGTCAAAAATGCTATGGGGTAGTGTATCACCAGTGGATGAATGTCCATTTTATTTCTTATTTTTTATTATAGCTTTTATAAAAGCCGTGAAAAGAGGGTGGGGGGAAAGAGGTCGCGCTTTGAACTCCGGATGAAATTGCGTTGAGAGATAAAATGGGTGAGCATTTTTAGACAATTCAGCTATTTCGCAAAGTCTCCCGTCTGGAGACATGCCGGAGAAAATCATGCCTGCCTTATTAAGTCTTTCAATATAAGCAGGATTAACTTCAAAACGATGCCTGTGTCTCTCGGAAATTTTATTTGTCGCGTAGGCCTTGTGGGCAAGAGTCTTTGGTTTAAGAACCGCCGGCCAAGCACCCAGGCGCATGGTGCCGCCAAGTTTACCGTCTTTAATTTTATCTTTCTGCTCTTCCATGACATCTATCACCGGGTATTTGGTTTCTTTATCTACTTCCGTAGTGTGTGCACCCTTGAGACCGGCCACATGCCGTGCGTACTCCACTACCGCCAGTTGCATACCGTAACAAAGCCCGAGATACGGAATCTTCTTTTCCCTCACAAACTTAATTGCGCTGATAATGCCCTCCACGCCGTTGGAACCAAAACCACCCGGCACTATCACTCCATCGTAATTTTTAAGTTCACTTACTTTGCGTTTACCCGTCTCGTATTCTTTGGCATTTATCCAGACTAGTTTAGGCTTCACGCTTTGCCAATAGGCAGAGAATTTGACAGCTTCTATAACCGACACGTAGGCATCGGAGAGCACAAAGTCTCCGGTGTCGAAATATTTACCTACTACCGCAACCCTCACTTCCCTCTTGGCGGACTTGGTTTTAGAAACAAATTTTTTCCAGGCGACTAAATCCTTTTTGCGTGGTTTGAGACCGAAGTGGCCGAGAATCCTTTGACTTAACCCGTCCCGTTCAAAATTTATCGGCACATCATAAATACTTTCGATATCCGGCGCTGCAATGATATCCTCACTCGACACGCCCGTGGCCAGAGCGATTTTCTCCTTCCGCTTCTGGTCAATCGACACCTCGCTTCTTGCGATAATCATGTCCGGTTGGATACCGTAGGAATTGAGTTGGCGGATAGCATTTTGGGTAAGTTTGGTTTTCATCTCGCCGAGCTTGCCCGGCACAGGAAGATAAGAGACCATCACGAACATAACGTTTCTTGGTTCTCGAATTTTCATTAGGCGGGCTGCTTCGAGAAAAATGGCATTCTGATATTCGCCGACCGTACCGCCGATTTCGAGTACGGTAATATCCGCATTAGTTTTAGAAACTGAATGATGAATACGATTGAATATCTCTTCCGTTACGTGATAGACCGGTTCCACACACTTGCCGTTGTATCCAAGAGCGCGCTCTTTATCTATAACATGTTTAAGAATCATGCCATTGGTCAGATAATTTTCCGAAGGCATATCGGCATTGAGGAAACGTTCGTAATTGCCCATATCCTGGTCAGTCTCAAGACCGGAATCCAGCACAAAGACTTCTCCATGTTCGACCGGATTCATGGTGCCGGCATCGACATTTAAATAAGGGTCAGCCTTGATCAGACTGACCGAGAAACCTTTTGACTGGAGAATGGCGCCAATAGAGGAGGTGGCGATACCTTTGCCGACTCCCGACATTACTCCGCCCACGACAAAGATATATTTATACCGACCTTCCTTTTTTCTCATTCAGATGATTCTATCACACTCAATATCTAAGACATTTTGGGGATAATAAAGATGGCCAAAATGTATGCGACAAGTCCCGGTACCACCCCGCTGAATATAACTACGAGGAGCCAAACTAGGCGTAATGGCACTGGGTCAATGCCGAAGTACTCCCCCAGTCCTCCACAGATACCGGCAAAAACCTTGTTGGTATTACTGCGATATAATTTCTTGGTTTCCATATTGGTTTCCATATTGGAATTATAACAGATTTCAGGTATCGTATGAACTATTGCGGGATCGTCTAATGGTAGCCTGCCCGCCATCGCTGGGAGTTGAGCTGGGAGATCGTCTAATGGTAGGACACCTCCCTCTGAAGGAGGTTATCTTGGTTCGAGTCCAAGTCTCCCAGCTCAGGCCCTAGCAGGCGGGGACATCGCCATCCCTGCCCCGCCGTGGCGGGGTGAAAAGGCGAGCATCTTGCTTGTCCCGGCCAGCCGGGCGGGAGTCGAGTCCAAGTCCCGCAGCCAGGTTTGCTATAACTAAGCGCATGAACAAATGTGCTACAATAAGAACATATGAACAAAATAATCATTGCGCTGGCTGTAATCATGATTGCTGGTTTGGGTGTTTACTTTATAAACAAGAGTCCTACAAAGGTAGTAAATCCTCCCGAAAGCCAGAATACTACTGCTACCACTACGCCCATAGCGAAAGAAGAAAATCCAAGCGAATCGATTATCGGTAAATCGGTCGAGAATCGCGACATCATCGCCTACCACTACGGCACCGGTGAGACGGAACTATTGTTTATTGGCGGGATACATGGCGGATATTCGTGGAATACGGCACTGGTCGCATTTGAGTTGATGGACTATCTCAAGGCAAGCCCCAATATCATTCCCAAGAATATAAAAGTGACGGTCATTCCGGTACTGAACCCGGACGGTTTGAATAAAGTTGTCGGCACTGCTGGTCGCTTTACCCCATCGGATGTGCCGTCGCCAATATCCGCCACGGTGGCTGGTCGCTTTAACGCCAATACCGTTGACCTTAATCGTAACTTCGACTGTGACTGGAAAGCTTCAGGCACATGGCAAAGCAAAACCGTCAGCGGCGGAAGCAGGGCTTTCTCCGAACCCGAAACCCGGGCAATCAAAAGCTACGTAGAATTAAACAAACCAGACGCAGTCGTGACCTGGTATAGTGCCGCAGGGGGTGTCTATGCCTCCGAGTGCGGTAAGGGCATTTCCGCCGAAACCCGGGCTATCACAAAAGAATTTGCCGATACCTCCGGCTATCCTGCTTTTGATGATTTCGACTTCTATGAGGTAACGGGCGACATGGTCAATTGGTTTGCCAAGAATAATATCCCAGCCATCAGCGTGCTTCTCACGAACCACACAGACACCGAATGGACAAAAAATCAGAAAGGCATCCAGGCTCTCCTCAAGTATTACGTCAAATAATGCCCAGGAAGGTTATTGTTCCGGTTGTCATTGTCATCTTGGGTATTGGTGCGTTTGTGCTGTTTAATTTTTACGGAAAATCTAGAGAAGCGCCATCGATAGTAGACTTAGAGCCCAAGTGGCCCCAATTCGAAGTCATCGGCCAATCCGTCGAGGGGCGCAAAATTGAAAGTTATACATATGGAGACGGAGATAAATATGTGCTGTTCGTGGGTGGCATCCACGGGGGTTACGAGTGGAACAGTGTACTCCTCGCTTATCAATTCATCGACTACTTGGCGGCCAATCCTACTACCGTACCCCCCAATTTAACTATCGCAGTAATACCTTCGGCTAATCCTGACGGAGTCTATAGAGTGGTAAGCAAAGAAGGTCGTTTTACCAGCACCGATGTTTCTACCGACAAAGAAACCCTGGCCTCGGGACGTTTTAATGCGCACAAGGTAGACCTTAATCGCAACTTTGACTGCAATTGGAAACCGACAAGCCTGTGGCGAGAGAAGACCGTGAGTGCCGGCTCCGAGCCATTCTCCGAGCCGGAAGCAATGGCACTGCGAACATTTGTTTTAGAAAACAAACCGGATGCCGTTATCTTTTGGCATAGTCAATCCAACGCTGTGTACGCATCAGAGTGCCAGTCAGGTATTCTTCCGGAAACACTTGATATCATGAACGCCTACTCGCGTGCGTCAGGATACCAGGCGGTCAAGTCATTTGACAGTTACGATGTCACAGGCGACTCTGAAGGGTGGCTCGCTTCTATCGGTATCCCGTCCATTACGGTCGAGCTTAAAGACCACGAGAACATAGAGTGGGAGAAGAACCTAGCCGGTATCAAAGCTATACTCGGATACTATTTGACAAAATAAGCGAGGTGCGATATACTAGAGCGGTAAATCAGTACTCACAGGTTTCGTTTGGAGATTATCTCTATTACGCAGACGCAAGTCTATAAACCTCACGAGCGAGGTTTATCTTATATGCAAAATGGAAATCGCGGCTTTAGGCCGCAAAATAGAGGACGTATAGGCAAGTGGCCCCAGAAGGCCTTTTCTGACGTGTCGAAGTTTATAAATAAGGATATTATCAACCTTGAGACGGAGCACTTCGCGCCGGAACATTCTTTCGCCGATTTCAAATTCCAAGAAATATTGAATCAAAATATCAAAGCGAAGGGCTACATCACTCTTACGCCTATTCAGGATAAGGCCATCCCCTATGTTATGGCCGGCAAAGATATTGTCGGTATCGCCAATACCGGTACCGGTAAGACGGCCGCTTTCCTTATCCCACTTATCAATAAAATTATTCTCGACTCCCGAGAGAAGGTCCTGATTGTGGTACCCACCCGTGAGCTGGCGCACCAGATAGACGAGGAGCTACGAGTTTTTGCCAAAAACTCAAACCTTTTTTCCGTGCTCTGTATTGGCGGTGTCGGTATGGGTAAACAGATTAGAGAACTCTATCAGAGACACCATTTTGTCATCGGCACACCCGGGCGTTTGAAAGACCTCATGGAACAGAAAGTACTTGACCTCTCCGGATTCAAGACTATCGTCCTTGATGAGGCTGACAGAATGCTCGATATGGGCTTTATTCGTGATATGCGTTTTATGATGTCAAAAATGCCCAAAGAGAGGCACACGCTCTTCTTCTCCGCCACTTTATCGCCGGAGATTGAGAAACTTATTCATGAATTCCTACGCGAACCGGTGCGTATCTCGGTGAAAACTCAAGATACTCCCAAGAATGTACACCAAGATGTGGTGAGAATTCCGAAAGATAAAACCAAACTGGATATCCTTCACAATCTTCTTACGCAAGTGGAGTTTAGTAAGGTGCTCATCTTCGGCCGTACTAAACACGGAGTAGAGAAGCTTGCCCATGAGTTAGGAAAGCGAGGTTTCAAAGCCGAATCTATCCACGGCAACAAGAGTCAACCACAAAGACAGCGAGCGCTGGAGCTCTTCAAGCACGACCACGCCCAAGTGCTTACCGCGACCGATGTGGCCGCACGTGGTCTCGACATTTCCGATGTGACACATGTCATCAACTTTGATTTGCCGGCTACCTATGACGACTACGTCCATCGTATCGGCCGTACCGGCCGCGGTAGTAAGTCAGGCAAGGCCCTCACATTTATCGAGTAAACTAACGTACAGTCAGAGTACCAACCATACCCATAGCGCGATGATTGCCGATTGAGCAGTAGTATTGGAAAGAGCCAGTCTTATCGGCGACAAAGGTAATCGTTTGTTCTTCTCCGACTTTAAGGGTACGGGTGGCGACACCAAATTCGTCTATCTTTAAGTCGTGAGTGCCGTTCACGTTCTTAACGGTAATTTTAACAGTATCTCCTTTATTGACCACCAAGGTCGTAGGAGTAAATGAGAAAGGAACCGCCTCGATATTAAATTCCTTAACTCCGATTAAGTTAGTTTGTACCTCCTCTTCCAGCACTTTTTCTTCCACTACTGCCGTTGGCGCAATACTTTTACTTTTGAAAAGTAGGAAACCGCCAACAATCAGGACAACAACAATGACAACTGAAATTATTTTATTATTCATGATACTTTAAATTATACCTTCAAGTACTTTCTAATGGCAAGAGCGCTCGAGAGCGCGCCGATAGACACTCCGGAAACCATAATGATGGAAGCAATCTCCAGGAAGTGGCGAAAATAATAAGAGAAGATATTGAAGCCTACAAAGAAACTTTCGGTAGTACTGCCAAGCCAGTAAGTAAGGGGTAAAAGGATTAGCAGAGTCAAGAGGCCTGCCACCACTCCGTAAATAATGCCAACCACCACGAACGGTCCCCTGATGTAGGTGGTCGAGGCACCCACCAAGCGCATGACACTTATCTCATCCCGAGCGAGGTAGATGGTCAGACGAATGGTATTGAAGGCAATCAGCACGGAAATAATGGCCAGAAAGAGCGTCAAGGCGAAACCGAGCCGGTCAGCGGAGGAAATAATTTGTGTCAGTTTGTCTATGGCCACTTTGTTCTGAAAGTAATTAACTCGGTCAATAATAGGCACACCGCCGGAGGCAAGCGCGCTCCCACTCTCCAGAAACTCGGCTACGGAAGCGTACTGGGCTGGGTCCCTGGCTCTGACATTAAGAACCGCCCCCAGCGGATTTTCACCCAGCTCATTAAGAGCGGAAAGAATGGGCTGGTCACTTGCGTGTCTCTCTTTGAAGGCAGTGAGCGCCTCCTCGCGCGAAACATAAGTGACCAAAAAGACTTCGGAGAGAGATTCAATGGTATGTTTAATATTTAAAATATCCTCTTCTTTGGCCGAAGTGACAAAAGTGACGTTAATATCAATCTTATTTTTCAATTCGGCCAGAGTAGTATCGAGAATGGCGCTGGAGAAAGAAATGAGACCAATAACCAAAAGTGTAACCATCATCACCAAAACGGAGGCGAGAGTAACCGTGCCGTCTCTCCAGAAGTTGAAAAATCCGGTGCGTAGGATTCTCTTTAATTTTGTCCAAAACATTTGCTTTTTCGTCATACGAAATATTTGCCGGCTTTTTCATCGCGGACAATCTTGCCTCGATTCATGGCCACGACGCGCTTCTTCAACAAATCAATTATACCTTTATTGTGCGTGGCGAGTATGACGGTGGTGCCAAGATCGTTAATCTTTTTTAATATCTGCACTATGTCGTAGGTATTGGCTGGGTCAAGATTGCCTGTCGGCTCATCGGCAATAATGATATCCGGTTCGTTGACCAAGGCGCGGGCAATAGCTACTCGCTGCTTCTCACCGCCCGAGAGTTCGCGCGGAAAATTCCAAATCTTCGGCATCAAGTCTACCAATTCAAGAACATGGGGAACATCCGACTCTATCTCACTATCCGTTCGACCAGCTGCTTCCATGGTGAAGGCGATATTCTCGTAGACGGTCTTATTGGGCAGAAGCCGAAAATCTTGGAAAACCATGCCCACTTTTCTGCGAAAGGCATCAATTTCTTTCTTGTTGAGAGTGTGGATATTGGTAGATTCGTAATACACGGAACCTTCGGTCGGCTTTTCTTCCGCGAGAAAAAGTTTCAAGAGTGTGGTTTTGCCGGCACCGGATGGTCCGACGATAGAGATAAATTCCTCCGGCTCGATTGAGAGCGTTACCTCCTCCAGAGCTATGGAATTATCGGGATAAATTTTAGACACACGGTCAAAAACAATCATGTCTCTCTATTCTATCATGCGACTATCCGCCCAACAAGATAAAATATGCTATATTATCAACAATGAAGGGACGAATTATCGTTATAATTGCTGTTTGCGCCGCTGGGATAATATTTTTTATTAGCACTTACCCATCGAAAACCGTGCGGTCTTTCCCGAACCCTGATTTACCCCTTGTCTCCCCTGTGCTCTCTGCTCCGCCCATAGACATACTATCCGGTAATGACCCGCTATTGGCTACCCGAGCATGGATGACCTTCCAGAACTATCTGGAATTTGCCCGCACTCATAATCTACCAGGGATAAAAAGTTTGTCTCATCAAATTTCCGACACATGTAATGACCCTGTAAAAGAGCAGAGGTGTTTCGCTCTGATGGACAGCGTGTACATTATGGCTAGTAAACTAAAGATGGACGAATTCAAACATATCCAAGCAGACCGACGCCAGATTATGATGTTTACAGATGGACCGATAGTGGCAATTCTTTATTTCACCAGAGATGAAAGCCTTACTCCCAAGATGCTCGGCCTTAGGTTTTGTTTCGAAGAGACAACGACACCGGGAAGATGTGTCGAGGCTGATCCCAAACTGCGCGACCAGGATGGCAACGGCTGGTGGGACAACGTTGAATCACTTTTCTACCGTTAGTTCAAATACGCTTCCTAGGACCTGTCGGTACTTTTCAATGCCAAGAGAGCCAACACCAGAATATAAACAATGTGTTCGTCAAGCAGAGGATGGTTGGCAGGCGGGAAAGCGGCCAAATACATTAACAAGAACATAAGACTGCCGGCAAGTGCTCCCCAGACAACCTTCCTATTAAGTAATAGGGTAAGTCCCACGGAGAGAAGTCCCAGCATAAAGAGCCAATCAACCACGGGCATCCCGGAGAGACCCTTGAAAAATTCCGCCAAAGGCCCACGGGTGGCATTCATTAAGAATCCAGAAGTGGGCGAACCGCCGTTAATCCAAGCTTTTTCGCTTGTGGTGGCAAAGCCGAGTCCGAACAACTTATCGACAAACGCCCAAAGGAAAATTAGACCCATTGATAAACGTAGCGCGAGCCAAACAATTTTTTTCTTCTTCATATGCGCTTATTATAACATGTGATAAAATGTAATATCATATTATGTGGATAGGTTACGCTTTATTGTCAGCTATCTTTGCGGCCGCGGTCGCTATTCTTGCTAAAATCGGCCTGAAAAATGTTGACTCGACTCTGGCAACCACTATCAGAGCTGTGGTTATGGCGCTTTTTCTCCTCGGTGCCGCTCTTGTATTGCAGAAATTCTCGCTCATCAAAACTGTCGGCAATCAAACTCTGACTTTTATTGTCTTTTCCGGCGTGGCCGGAGCTCTCTCCTGGCTCTTTTACTTCCTCGCTCTTAAATACGGTCCGGCTACCGGTGTAGCCGCTTTAGATAGACTAAGTGTCGTCTTTGTCGTCATTCTCGCCGCCATATTTCTCGGTGAAGCTCTAACCTTTAAATCCGTCACCGGTCTAGTATTACTTGTCCTCGGAGCCCTTCTCCTCGTCTGGAAGTGAAAAAGTCCTACTTATCCAACTTTTTATAAAGAGTACCGGTAAAAATAAGGATTACAAGACCAATTAAAAATAAATACCACGGGTTATTCTCGAATATCAATACGCTTCTGATAATCCCTTTCACCCCTTCAGAGACTGCAACAGCGCCGAAAAGTGCAAGCAGAGCAAAGGTGAGCGGATACCTTTTAAAAACAGATTGACCCTTCTTCCCCGCCATATTATTTACCTCCTCAGTCAGTTTCTCTAAATCTTTCAGTAAGTCAAGCTGACTACGCGGTTCTGATTCGTTCATGGGTATATTCTAACAGAGTTTAGATTTCATACACTCATTGCATCTCCAACACGGCTTCTAGAGCTGATGGTAGACTGCTTACTCCGTCACTGCCGCTAAAATGCCCCTTGTTGTGTTCTACGATTATCTTGGCCCCGGCCTTTTCTTTCCAGGATTCCTGATTTTCCGCTAAAACAAAAGGGTCATTATCTGAAAAGATAGCAACCGCTTTGTTTACCACTCTTTTTACTTTCTCATCGTTGCGTGGCGTATTGACCCATGGTCCGGCAATTCTTTCTTCCTCTTCAGTCTCCAGATTACGAAGATTGTAAAACCCAGCTACGAATACAGCCCCGCCAATTTTAACTCCTTCCGGCAAAGTTTCGAGATACCTGATAATGGCCTGGCAGCCGATACTATGTCCAATAAAAAATGTATTGATATCGGCTGTTCCCACTAAGTTACTCAAAAATGGAATCCATGTTTCTATCTTTGGTTCTGACGGGTCTGGCATTGCTGGCACAAAAACTTCGAAACCTCTGGCTTCTAGTTCTTTCTTCAACCACGGAAACCAGCATTCTTCGGGATGACCATCCCAACCGTGAATTATGTAGACTCTTTTCATATAAATTACTTTTGGGCGCTCATAATAAAACACGGCGGAATATTACGAAGTTCAAATTGAGTATTAACGGCATCTTTATTAAAGTATTTATTCAGTAGGCCAAGCATTAGCGGAGAATACTGGTGAAAGACGATAAATTTACCGGTACTCTTGAGCATTGCGAATGTATCACCCACTATTTTTTCCCGCTCAAGAGACTTCAAGATGGAAAAGGGGATGCTGGAAACTACTAAATCGATAGTGGCCTCGTTCCTGCGGCTTAATTCTCGGGAGGCTTCTTGGGCTGTTCCTTTGATAATTTTCAGTCGGGAATCTTCTATATTTTTTAAAACTTTCAAAAACTTTGGATTCGTTTCCACCACGATAAGCTCTCCATCTTCCGGCATTCTTTTCAGTATCTCCATTGTCAGCACCCCGTCCCCGGGGCCATATTCTACTACCCGGCGCAGTGCCCTACCGTCAAACTGGCGCACCACAGCGTTCACCACATATTTAGAACTACGCGTTAGCGCGCCGATTTGACTGTCCAGGAAAGCGACCTTGAAAAAATTTAATTGTTCCAGCATGTTGTCAGACTACGCGGAGGAGGAAAAGTAGTATTTCTTTCCCCAGAAAGATATAGACCGCGCAAGTTATCCCTTCTCCAATAAATACCCCCAGCAGAAACTTTTTTTTATCTATCTTCAGCGAACCGCAAACATAGCATATGACATCGGTGGGCGTGAATGGAAGCATACTCCAAAGGATAACGATTGGCAATTCATTTTTCTCGATTACCGACTTTAATTTGGCTATCTGTGTGGGATATTTGCGTTCGAAAAATTCGCTTAAGTGGAGAAATTCAGAGAAGTAATAGACAACGATGGAAGATACCATAATGCCAACTAGGGTTAGGATAAAAAGCGGCTTTAAGGGCAGGAATAAAAGTCCCAGTATTATTAAATAGGTTACCGGAATCAGAGTAAAACCGCGTAGGCATCCTAATACTAAATAAACCCAGTAACGTACATAAAGGGGTGCATCCACTACTCTGGTTATCTGCTCCACGATGAATCCTCTCTGGAAAAAATACAAATAAAACGCCGCAATAATTACGAGAAGCCATATATCTCTAGCGACGAGCTTTGTTTGGGAGTGAGTTTCCAAGAGTTTTGCTAGTAGTAATTCCTAAATCTTCATTTTTTATCTTACCATCAGGTGCGAACTTGTTCTTGAATCCTTTTTAGGTTTTGCGAAGCCTCATTGTATCGTTCCTCAACAGTATCGTGTAACCAAGCTGATGAAATCTCTTGATTATTACCACCCGATTCTTTAACTAGACCCGCAACTTCTGCCAAGTGAAAAATGTATGGTGTTTTTGCTTCGTCATTGCGCACATGGTCCTTGTGTGCGTGCGATGCGAATTCTTTTGCTTTTGTAATTATGTCCATATTTTTGATGTTTCTTAGAGTCCGAACCTGTCTCTACACTAGAGATCTACTCGGTGTAATCCTTTTTTCTTTATTAGACTGCCTAGAAAGATGCAATTGCGGCCATGCTTCCCGTTGACGAATATTTCATCGCACTCACATTCACCAAGAACACCTTTAAAGTACTCGTAGTCCATCTCTTTGGGCGCAAAGATTACAATATCATTCGTTATAAACTCTTTGATATCAGAAATCAATTTAGCTAAGTCAGGATTTACTAGAGACCTTTTTTCTGCCGAATAGTTTGGATATTTCTCAGGGTACCAGTAAGGAATATCGTAAATAACAATATCCGCAGCAATACTTTTGAGTAAATCGGTATCAGTCACATCTCCCAAAACTAATTTAACTTTTTCAAGCAGACCTGCTTTTTCTAAATTTTCTCGACATGCTTCCAATACTTTTTTATCTATATCGACACCAATAGCTCCCTTGAACACTGGTGCTAAACGTTCAAGTGTAACACCAACCGCACAGCAGAGTTCGAGTAAAATCTTATTCGTATTGCCAATGCGTTCTCCAAGCCATTTTGCAGCCGTAGGATTGTTGGATAGGTAGAGAGATAATGCATCACCAGCGATATCTTCCCGGTATCCTCTTTTTTGTATGAGTAAACTACGAACGTTATCGTACATAATCTCTATTTTAACAGATTTAGGCTTCAACAATAGACACCTGCGATTTTTGACAATTTCAAATTTTTTAAGAGATTTTCCCGAAGAAGTCCTCAAGTCCCTGATGATTCATTGTATCGTCATAACCCTGCTGGATCGTCTGAGACAAACAGTTAAACCTGGTGTCTATTCTGAAAATTGGTAAGTTCTTCTTTGGCTGAATTACAGCAATGTTTTTCTTCTGGCGTATTTTCTCAATAAGATTGGGTATTTGCTCGTAGTGAGCGGGCATGCTCCAAATCGCTTCCTGTAGTGCAGTTGTTTCATCGCGTATGAGAAGCCAGCGTAAAATTTTACGGAAGAAAAACATTTTAGGCAACGGCATAGGCGGTCTTGTAAGAACTATCAGGATATTATCTTCATCAAAAACTCTTTCTAGCCCAGAAACACTACCAATAGTGCCGTCATAGTAACACCGGCCCCCAAAACAAACCTTTCCTTCAGAAAAATAAGGAACGGCACAGCTTGATCTTAATAGTTCATAAAAATTTATTGGATCATCTTTCGAGAAAAAAACAGAAGTTCCAGTTTCAGCATCGGTAACGCCAATTTCTAATTTAGTTGGGTTACTCTTAAATGCGGGAAGATTTAATGGATATCGCTTTTGAAGCATTTCATCGATAAGAAAATTAATGTTCATGACACGTTTACCGATGGGGAATTTCCAGGGAGTAACAAATTTACCAGATCTTACTAAGTCCTCCCAAATCGGTTGGATGAGATTCTCCTGGCCGCTGACAAGATACGAATATACTGCTGCTGCACCTGAGCTTGCTACAATACGATGGAGTTTTTTAAAGCCGTATCTCTTCCCAAGTGCGGACACGACTCCAGCATGATAGGCAGTAATCATTCCGCCGCCCTGCCCAATGATACAAAATTGATTCATTTTGGCTGCGGGACTTGGATTCGAACCAAGATACTCGCCTTCAAAGGGCGATGTCCTACCATTAGACGATCCCGCAATAGGTCCAATTTATCAAAATTCTATCCCTTTCGCCACCTCCATAAAATCTATTCTAGTGTTCTCAAGAACTTAAGAATAGATTTGCCATCATCAGTTAAAGCATGGCGCACACTATTATTATCATTCCTTTTCATCACAATACCAGAAAGCGCTAACCGCCGGATATGATCTGCCCCTGTTTTGTAATTTATTATCAACATGTCAGATATCTCCGTGACTGACAACTCGGGAGATTTGGCTAATAACTCCATTATTTCTATCCTTCTATGGTTTGAAAACCCTCTAACTAATTTTTGCAGTTGTTTAGGTTTTCTCATTCTATACTGGTGTTCTTGAGAACATAAGAATGCTATTTGACAGTGTCGGCGAGAGCAAGCTCGAGAGCCAGTTCTGGGATACTGGTGCGGCCGGAGTCTTCGTAAGCAGTAATGAAGCGCAGGAGAACGTCGGCAGTTAGGTCAGTCCCAGCTTTGTCTCTAAGGGTTTGCAAAAACTTAAAGTCATCTTCACTAACTTCTCCGGCAATATATTCGTCCATACCTGCTTTGAGCCGCAGGAGAAAGAGGAAACGCAGGCGCTCGAGAATAAGTTTGGCGAAAAGTTTCATCTCGGCATTGGCTCCGGCGGCGCTCTGGATTGCTTTCATCCCCTTTTCTAAATCTTTTTCGACAATCGATTCGAGAATCTGGCGCACCAGCTCCGCTTTCGGCGCACCAGTTACTTGTTCTATCTCCTCTCTGGTTATCTTCTTACTTTTGGTAGAAGAAAGCACTTTTTCCAAAATCCCATGCGCATCGCGGAAAGAGCCGTCACCCAGTAGCGCCACCAGTTCCGCCGCGGCCGGCTCAAGCGCTGCGCCCTCCTTTTTCGCCACCGAGAGTGCGAAATCTTTGAGCGTCGCTTGATTGGGTTGTTTGAACGAAAAAGTTTGGCAACGAGAAATCACCGTCTCCGGCACTTTCTCAAGTTCGGTGGTAGCTAAGATGAAGACCACATGCGCCGGTGGTTCCTCAAGAGTCTTTAGAAACGCGTTCCAGGCATCTTTGGTAAGCATGTGCACTTCGTCGATAATGTAGACCTTATATTTGGACTCGAATGGCAAAGTATTGACCGATTCCCGAATCTCCCGCACGTCGTCGATACCACGGTTGGAAGCGGCGTCCATCTCGACGAGGTCATTGGCCGAGGTGCCAATTTCTCGCGACAAAATTCTCGCCATGGAAGTCTTGCCGGTACCTCGTGAGCCAGAGAAAAGGTAGGCATGGGAAATATTGCCGAGTTTGATTGCCCCTTCCAAAACTTTGACAATATGACCCTGCCCGATAATATCTCCAAAGGTTTGGGGACGATATTTGCGGTAAAGCACTCCCCCGCTCTTCTCTCCTTTTTTCATGAACGTAGTATATCAGATACTATTTTGTTAACCTCGTTTGCGTTGTTCGTTTCCATAAGTTTGGCGCGTAAATCCCCTGCTTTATCAAAGCCCGTAACGTAGGCCTTAAAATGTTTCTTCATCACAGAAAAGTTTTTGTACCCACCGAGCAGTTCTTCAAATAACTTTGTGTGCTCAACCAGCACCCGCAGTTTTTCTTCGGTTGCCGGAACATATCCTTCCACAAATAGCCACGGGTTTCCGAAAATGGCCCGGCCGAGCATGACACCATCACAGCCCGTCTCTTCGACTCTCATCCTTGCTTCTTTCAAATCTTTAACATCCCCATTACCCAAAATTAAAGTGTCTTTACCACTTGCATCACGAATCTCGACTGCCAGTTTGACAAACTCCCAACGAGCGGGCACCTTCGACATTTCTTTCCTGGTACGAGCATGAATGGTAACCATCGCCACTCCCTCTTTAAGCATTTCTGACAGCCAGCTCTCCAGGTCAGGACGACTGTACCCTATACGAGTTTTGACCGAGACAGGTAGTGTGCTAGCCCCTTCTTTAGCCGCCCTTACAAGCTCCCGAGCCAGCACCACGTTCTTCATAAGTGATGCGCCGGCACCTTGTTTCTCGATACTTTTGTCCGGACAACCCATATTTATATCGACACCATCAAAGCCAAGCTCCTTTGCGAGCTCGGCGGCTTTTTTCATATGTTCCGGAGAGGAGGTAAAGAATTGCGCCACGATTGGCCGCTCCGCTTCGCTATATTCCAGATTCTTCAAAAGTTTCTTTTTCCCCTCTTCCGGCGCAAGTGCCAAGCCGTCGGCAGAAGTAAATTCTGTCCACATCACGGCGGGTTTACCCCGCCCACCTAGGCGGGGCGAGCCGTACTTAGCGATTATTCTGCGAAAAGCGGCATCCGTAACATCCGCCATGGGAGCGAGGACGAAAACAGGTTTTTCTATTTTCTGCCAGAAATTATCCATTCACGTCCTTTTCCGTCAATTCTATTTCCGAGCCTGAAGTAATTTCACCGGATATCATCTTCTTGGCAATAACCTGTTCAACAGTCTCCTGTATGGCGCGATTAAGCGGCCGGGCACCGAACTTCGGGTCCATACCTTTTTTGGTTAGAAATGATATCAAAGAGTCGCTGATTTTAAGAGTGATGCCTTGTTTCTTCAGACGTAAGGTGAGGTGGGACAATAAGCGTTTAGACACCTCACGTAAAGATGCTTCGTCGAGGGGATGGAATAGTATCACGCCGTCAAAGCGATTCAATAACTCCGGTTTGAAAATTCCCTTGGCGATTATCTCATTAATAATCGTTTCGCGCGCCAGGGAAAGGTCCTTACCGGACTTGACGTATTCAAAGATGAGGTCACTCCCAGCGTTGGAGGTGGCGACAATGATGACATTTCTGGCACTCACCTTTTCGCCCCGCATGTCCGAAAAGATTCCCTCATCTATAATCTGGAGAAATAAGTCCAGTACTTTCGAATCTGTTTTTTCAAATTCATCAAGCAAAAGAACGCCATACGGGTTCTCACGAAGCAAAGTAGTAAGCGTCCCCGGCGTCTTGGACTCAAATGAGCCTATCAATCTGTTTAACGAGTCCGGAGCATTATATTCGGACATGTCGAGACGAAGTAATTTGGATGCTTGGCCGAAAAAGACTTCCCCCAAAGCTTTAGCCGTTTCCGTTTTACCAACTCCGGTAGGGCCGATAAACAGAAAAGAGCCGGCGGGTCTTAACGGATTGCCTATGCCGGAGCGGGCGCGTCTGACAGCGTCGCTCACCGCCTTAATCGCATCATCTTGACCCACAATCCTCTCCTTGAGAATAATCTCAAGATTCAAGAGCTTGTCTTTCTCTTCCGGTTTGACAAAACCGGTTGGTATGCCGGTTTTAGACTTGACCGCGGAGAGAATGTCTTCCTTATTCACTATCCCCCTTCCATCTTGGCTCACTTTCGCTGACGATGTCGCTATAAGATCCATGGCGCTGTCAGCAAGCGGTCTGTCCACAAAATATTGTTTGGATGCGGCCACAGCTTCAGAGAGCGCCGGGTAGGAAATCAAAATATTCATTTGTTTCTCCAAATGGTTGACCTCCGATTCAAGCATTTGCACCAACGCGTCTTCATCGACCGGCAAGACATTTACTTTTTCAAAATGTTGTTTAATCTCGCCCAAGGGTTCGAGCAGACGCTGGTATTCCTCGGTATTGGAGACGCCCACAATCTGCATCTGCGACGAAGAGAGAAAGGGACTTAACAGGGCCAGCACAGAAACTCCGTAACTATTGCCCGCCGACAAAAAAGCGGCCATATTCGGTATGACGAATATGACATTACCGGCCCTTTCGGACTCTTGCAGCACCTTTATCAGTTCGCGTTCCAATATCTGACCATTACTTGCCGCCGCGGAAAGAGTGGAGATTTCAAAAACCCATATTTGTTTGTTGCTTAATGCGGCAGACACTTCGTCTTTCTCTATAAGTTTGTGGAGTTCCTCAAGCACTTCCATCTTCCCTACCCCGTCGTCACCGACAAGCAAAGCATTGGCTTCATGCGACCGGGACAGAGCAATTTCCAGAAGCTTGGCTTCTTCGATATGGTACCCTTCCTCACCCATTGAGTCGGAGATTATAAGTGGACGGGCATACTTCATCAGAGAAAATGATTTTCCATACGACCAATCCCGGCCTATGGGGTCTATTTTGAAAAGATTGTCTTTGCCCCACCATCTTTTTGATTTCAAGATATTAAATCTGACTGACGCGGTCCATGTCGCCGCTCCCAGAAATTCTTCCTCCGTAACGTGATGAGTGAGAATAAAGTTCTTGAATTCGATATCGGAAGTAAGCAATCCTCCTAGATATCCACGAAGGATGGAATGGCCTCTAGTTAACTTGAAAGAGGCCGATGTTACCTTAGACTTTCTGTTCGATAAAAAGTTCTTCTGGGATTCCTGGTCTATGCCACAACGCCAAAGTATTTCCCTTCCCAACTTGGCCGACATGAAGCCGTAAGTTAAATCGCCTTCCGGAGAACCGAAAACTATCAAGGCGAGCTCACAGGCAAATCTACCGGTATCTTTGGAACGCTTAAAATAAAGAGAGTAAAAGAAACAATCAAACAAAGAGAGTATGAGCCATAACGAGAAAAAGGCGAGACCAAGACCTATGGACCATATTGAAGTAATAGCGAATAATAAAATAAGGACGGTCTTCACAATACCGCGCGCACGTCGCGGTAAGGTTTGCTCAAGCAGATAAACCGGCTTCCAGGGGGTAAGTGTTTTCTTTAATGTTTCATAATGCATAAATCCTTAGATAAAGAGATTAATTGCGCCGAGAGAAAAAAGAAACAAAATGATAAGCGGCACGAGCGCCCATAAAACAAACGCTACAGGACCGGCGATAACCAGCAGAAGCAAAACGAGCAACCCGGCCGTCATCACAAACGTTTTTAAGACAAATCCCACCATGCGCATCAGAGTATTAACCACCAAAGTTTCGAAAAAAACTTCGGGGTTAAGCCCTTTTTGATACTCTTCATCAAGCCGTCCAAATGGGGCAAACCAAGTTCTAAAGAGAAGTCCCAAGGAGAAAAAGTGACGGACGAACAAAATAAGATTTTTCCAATTGTGAAGTAAATCTTTTAAGCCATCGGTATAATGCCACCTGGTGTAGAAAGGTAAGAGATAGAAGAAACCCATGACTTCTTAATTATACTATTAATCTTTGAATTTGTAGAATACTTTATTTTCGGTACGCAAATCGAGGTAGCGTATCCTGTCGAAGAAATCACTTTGGGCTTTGATGGCGGGGTCGGAGAGAAACGCCTCCAAGTTCGAGCGGATAAGGACGAGATCGTCCTCCCTTCGCCATATAATCTGACCTCCCTCGGACAGCCCGAGCTTGTAGTCCTCGCTTCCGACTTCCATGGTCAAAGGTTGAATCTTGAGTGCCGCCAAATTTTCTATAAACTTTGAAAGTAATCGAAAATCTTGAATAGGAGTGAATCTTTTACCCACGGGACTCTCGGCCTGGTTAGGAGCAAGGTAGGCAAAGTAGACTCCATCCGAAAAGGAGGGCGCGGGAGCAAAAATGAATCCCTCTTCGTCCAGGAAAAAACATTCGGGAGTGCAGTAAAGGGCAAAAGGCATACGCTCGAGAACTGCTACGAGCAACTCCTGTTGTTCCCCTAAATCCAAATTAACAGACTTGAACCTAGGAAATTCTCCAAGCAGATTTTCTCTGATGGCACGCCGCGGATAGATGAGAACATTGGCCCGGGGAATAAGCCAAAGATAGTAACCTGCAAGCCCGCGTCTGACCGTTTGGATAATTTCTTCTTTATCAACCACATTCTCTCCCAAAATCGTGACATCGGTTATTTGAAAGCGTTCCAGACGAGAAAGATAGATTAGCCAAGAAAGAATGGACAGGAATCCAATAGAAAGCAGGGTAAGCCGGATAAGTCTCCTCCTTTTCTTCTTCTCATAGAATTCTCGCGAGTTAAGGACCCTGCCACTCGAAACAATTTTCATAAGAGAAGTATAACAAATCCTTTAACAATTTTAGAAAAAAGAAATGTGATGAGGCCGATACATCGAGTACTCAAGACAGAGAACCTCGTGTGATGGGTCCATGTAGTTGACTATCCAAGACGATAGATTGAGTGGGGTCAGACGCTTCGAATAAATGCGTCCGCACTCAAACCGTTTGGATAGAATGCTCTGGATCATGGCGGCGGTTGTCGTCTTACCGACACTTCCAGTAACTCCCACTACTAGTGGGTTGAGAATCGAAAGAACGTACTCCCGCAGTTGATTGATTGCGAGAAACACGTCGTGAACACGGATATATTTCAGGCCGTACATGTCGCCGTCGGAGACTCTGCCATCGACCACGAAGACGATATTGCTTCTTTGTCGAAGTTTGGGGATATTTTTGGTACGATCAAACGCGTTGATGTACCAACCCTCTTCTTTCGGATTGTCTTTATAGACTACGAAGTAGAGTTCGTTTCCCTCTCTAACACCGCCTGTCTCAAACTCCCTGATGTAGGCGACGTTGAGTCTCATGAAAGATGTTCCGTCACTGACGTTGTGAACCTCTGCTTCCCAGATGGCTCTGATCGTCTCGATACTTATTTGCACTTTGTTCTCCCTAGGTCAGGTTGACGATGACTGAAACAAGCTCATCAGTGTGAGTGTTGGCGATATCGTGTCCGCCGCCCTCGATGACGTGGAGTTTGTGGTGGCTCTTGCGCGAAGCAAGAAAATCCTTTACCGACTCAAGCGGAGTAGCAGAATCCTTCTCTCCGTAGATCAGGACGAGTTCGTCCGACACTTTCAGCAGGTCCTCTCTGAGATCGAGACCGACGATGTTGCGGTAGGTTTCTCTCATCACGGGACTGGCCTTAGTGTAGTAGGGATTTCTCACCACGCTCGTAAGATAGAAGTCTCTGGCAAGTACAATGAGTCTTTCCGGCAGGATGGCTTTGAGCCAACCGATCGAGACACTCTTTTTCTCGTACCGGCGAAGAATGGCTGGGGAGACGAGAAAGGTCTTGACTGTCTTGTTGCCCGAGACTGCCTTCCAGTGAAGCAAAATCGCTCCGCCGAAAGAGTATCCGAGCACGATGTCCGGTTTCTCCCTCTGTATAACCCGATCTAAATACCGGCTAAAATCAGAAAGAACCCATGGGTGTTCTGGTTCTTTCTCCCCGCAGAATCCGGGAAGATTGAAGCGAACAACCTCAAAGTATGTCGAGAGTTCTTCCACGAAGCGTGAGCGATTGCTCCACGCATCCGTGCATCCAGACGATGTATAGTTATCGTGATTCCAACCGTGGACAAGGAGAATCTTTTTCATGTTTTCACCTTTCGTGGGTTTGTTGTTAAGGATCTGATGTCTGCAGTGGACACTACATTAAATAAATACATTCGTCAAGATAGTGTTCTTTTTTATTTCCTTATTTCAGAGAGTCCGTTCATATAGGGCACCAGTACCTCGGGAATCCTGATGGAACCATCAGCCTGTTGAAAATTCTCAATCAGAGAAACCAGAATGCGCGGAGTGGGCGCAGCAGTGGCGTTGAGTGAGTGGGCGTATTTAATTTTGCCGTCATCATCTTTATATCGAGTGTTGAATCTTCTGGTTTGGAAGTCATGATAGTACGATGCGCTGGCAATCTCTCTGTACCTGCCTTCTTTGGGCACCCAGAGTTCGGTATCATAAGATTTGACGTGAGCACCCTTGAGGTCGCCGGTACATATCGCTAGCTGTTGATACGGAATACCGAGTGACTCGATAAACTCTTCCATATTTCTGTTTAGTTCTTCATGGAACTTCACGGACTCTTCGTGGCTTGCCTCACACAAAATAAGTTGTTCCAGTTTGAAAAACTCATTGACCCGAATCAAACCTTTTACATCTTTTGAATAGCTGCCGGCTTCGCGGCGATAACACGGCGAAAACGCCAGATACCTCTTTGGCAACTCTGCCTTGTCGAGAATCTCTTCCGCATGATAGGCCATCATCGGCACTTCGGCCGTGCCGGCCAGATAATCACCGTCTTGAGTTTGATAAATGTCTTCGGCTCCTCCCGGCAAGTGACCGGTACCGTAGAAGAAATTTTTATGAACAATCGCTGGGGCAATGAATGGCGTAAAGTTTTTTCGCAGGAAGAAGTGTTGCGCATAATTCCAGATTGCCCAAGAGAGCATGGCTCCAGCATTTTTCAAAAAGTAGCCCCGAAAGCCGTGCACCTTGACTCCCCTTTCAAAATCAACCATATCGAGTCCAATCATGAGCTCGGTATGATCTTTAGGCTCAAAGTCGAACTTAGGCTTGTCACCCCAAGTTTTGATTACAACATTTTCTTCTTCGCTTGCGCCTTCGGGAACAGAAGCATCCGGCACGTTAGGGACAGAGAGCATCAGTCCCTGCCATTCATGCATCACTTCCTTTAATGCCTCTTCCTCTCGCCCAAGCTCTACCTTCAGCACTTTCATCTTTTCCAAAATATTGTCGCGTTCTTCGGAATTTGCCTTAACTATTGCGTTGTTAGCCACCTTCTGTTCAGCTCGCTTCTCTTCCACTTTGCCTAAGAGCTTTTTACGCTTGTCATCGACTGCGATAAGTCTATCGATATCGCATTCGATATGTTTCTTTTTAGCCGCGAGTTCGACTAGTTCTCTATTTTCCCTAATAAACTTAATATCAAGCATAATACGATACAATATTATCATAATGATTCGTGAACTTCTCCCACCTGATTTCCCCGCACTTCTCAAAGAAATTCCTGACGCCCCGCAACGGCTTCGTTACGAAGGCATGTTACCGAAAGATGGCAATAAGCTTTTGGCTGTCGTCGGTTCAAGAAAGTACTCGAGCTATGGCAGAGAATCATGCGAGTCTATTATCTCCGGACTGTCCGGTTCTCCCATCACAATCGTCTCCGGCTTGGCACTCGGTATCGATTCTATAGCCCACCGCGCCGCTCTGCGCGCTGGCCTCCAGACTATCGCCATCCCGGGCTCCGGTCTTGATAGGAAAGTCTTACACCCCCACTCACATGTTAATCTCGCGGAAGAAATTATCGAAAATGGTGGCGGACTCATTTCGGAATACGACGATACGATGCCAAGTGGCGCGTGGGCCTTCCCAAGAAGAAACAGAATCATGGCTGGGATGTGCCACGCCACTATCGTCATCGAAGCGGAGAAGCGTTCTGGGACTCTCATAACTTCACGGCTCGCCACAGAATATAACCGTGAAGTTGGTTGCGTTCCCGGCCCAATTGATTCTCCCACTTCCGATGGGCCGCATATGCTTATCCGCCTCGGCGCCGCACTCATCCGAGATGCCAATGATGTACTGGAACTTCTAGGACTCCAGAGAAAGGACGAGAACCTAACACTCGTAGATATAGAAGAGCTAAGTGATGAAGAGAAAATTTTTATAAAAATCTTAGAGGAACCATGTTCACGCGATGAACTTATCCGTAAATCACAACTCGATATCGGCAACGCTAGCGCTACTTTGTCACTTCTGGAGATTAAGGGTTTAATTAGCGAAGAACTGGGTGAAGTACGAAAGACGTTTTAAATATTTCAATTCGCATATTTTCCTTGACATTATTGACACGATATGTTATGCTTCTCGCAGGAGGTGTGTTATGGAGTCAATCATCACGGCCATCATGATTCTCCTTGTTGTGCTATGCACGATCCTCACATTCGACAGATGGCTGACTGCTATCCTGTCGGTCGGAGGACTCGCGCTCTACGTGGCCTCGTGGCCTGCCGAGAGCGTGTGGGGTAGCTGGCCAGCGATGCTGGTCTGGGCCGTCGGTATTCTAATGTGGTTCACAGCGGTCCGCATGTGCATGTCATCAACGGACTGAGCAGATTCCACTGCTCCCCGCCTCGTCGCAAGATTTGGCGGGTTTTCGTTTTATAATTTGCAAATAAAAAGTTTCTGTAGTATTTGTTAGGTGATGCGTTTACTTATAGTAGAGTCGCCGTCGAAAGCCAAGACTATCGAGAAATATCTTGGTAAAGATTTTCGCGTGGTCGCGTCCGTCGGGCATATTCGCGACCTTCCCAAATCAAATAAGGCGGCTATTGATGTACCGGGTGGCTTCATACCGCACTACGAAGTGGTGAAGGGAAAAGAAAGAGTGATTTCGGAAATTAAGTCATTGTCCAAAAAAGCCGACGAAGTCTTGCTCGCGACCGACCCAGACCGCGAAGGTGAGGCTATTGCTTGGCATGTCGAGCAGGCGGTTGGATTGAAGTCTCCGAAACGTATTGTCTTCTATGAGATAACCAAAGAAGCCGTAGAAGAAGCGCTCGAACATCCCCGAGAAATTGACACCAACCTTCGGGAAGCACAGGAAGCAAGGAGGGTTTTGGACCGTTTGGTCGGCTATGACCTTTCCGGACTAATCTGGAAAAAGGTGCGTTACGGTCTGTCCGCCGGCAGAGTGCAATCCCCCGCTCTGCGCATCGTAATGGAGCGCGAGCGCGAAATACGCGCCTTTCTACCGGTCACTTTCTGGACTATTACTGCCAATCTCGAAGATAAATCTAAAAATAATCTGGTTTTCGTCTGTTCCCAAGAACCAAATAAAAAAGAGGATGTAGAAAATATCATTAATTCTGCCAAGGTCTCCCCTTGGCAAGTTACGGACATCAAGGAAACCAAAGTGGCGCGCGCTCCGCGCGCGCCCTTCATCACCTCGACCTTGCAACAGACAGCAAGTTCTCGCCTTGGCATGGCACCCTCTCGCTCTATGTACTTTGCCCAGAGACTTTACGAAGCCGGACACATTACTTATATGCGTACCGACTCCACCAATCTTGGTGGTGCGGCGCGCAAAGAAATAGAGGAGGTGGTGAAGAAAAAATACGGAGCGAATTATTTTGAATCGCACGTCTTTGCGAAAAAATCTAAAAACGCACAAGAAGCTCACGAAGCCATTCGGCCAACGCACATGAATGTAGAAACGGCTGGGGCGACAGATGGGGAGAAAAAACTTTACCAACTAATCTGGCAGAGAACCATCTCAAGCCAAATGAAACCGGCGGAAGTCATGCGGACCAAAGTCGTGGCCAACACAGAGGTTAAACCTCTGGGATTGGAGTCCGGAGGTTTAACCTCTGGGGAAATGCCGGACTTCTGGCTCAATGGCTCGCGCATTATCTTTGACGGCTGGCTTAAGGCCGACCCACGCTCGGCTAGTGAGGATATTATCTTGCCGAAAATCTTGACAGGCGACCCGCTCAAGCTCTTGAATATAAGCTCGGAAGAAAAGCTAACCGAACCGCCCGCTCGATATTCCGAAGCAGGATTAATTAAAGAACTTGAAAAACGCGGCATCGGCCGACCGTCGACCTATGCTTCCATTATCAAGACACTTGACGACCGTGGCTATGTGGAAAAAAGGGCTAAAGCCCTTTTCCCCACCGACACAGGTGAAGTGGTCAGCTCATTTCTCGAAGAGCATTTCCCTACCTATATCAGTGATTCCTTCACTGCGGAAATGGAGGACGAGCTGGACGACATCGCCAACGGTACGCGCACATATAAGAAAACTCTGGCTGATTTTTATACGCCATTTTCAAAAGAAGTAAAAGAGCGAGATAAAGTCGCCAAAATCACTAACCTAGGCAAAGCGCCAGCGGACTTGAAGTGCCCCGTCTGCGGAGCTAACATGATTATCAAGCTCGGCAAGAGCGGTAAGTTCTTGTCCTGCGAGAAGTACCCGGAATGCCAAGGGGCACGCACCATGGAAGGCAAGGAGCTTGAAGGGCCTAAAGATACCGGAGAAATATGCCCTAAGTGCGGCAAGGGTAATCTGGTCACTCGGGAAGGCAAGTTCGGCATGTTCACGGCTTGTTCGCGTTTCCCCAAGTGCAAGTTTGTCAAAAAAGATGAGGAGCAAGAGAAAGCAAACTCCACCGGTGTAAAATGTCCCGTATGTAAAACTGGTTTTCTGTCGGAACGGCGCGGCCGCTTCGGAATATTCTACAGCTGCTCAAACTATCCCGACTGTAAGTATGCCATCAATGCTAAGCCTACCGGTGAGACCTGCAAACTCTGTGGTAGTTTGATGATGGAAGGTACGAAAACTATTCCGGAGAGATGTTCAGATAAAAAATGTCCCAATCACAACCCACACAAAATCAATCAGACCTAGACCCACTCGCCAACATTATAAGGAGCATGGTCAACCCTTTGCCGGAAGACGTTGTCACCGTCAAGAAGGCCTTTACCTTCGCTCTCCGCGCTCACCAAGGGCACGAGAGACTATCCGGGGAACCTTATTTAAAACATCTGTCCGAAACGGCACTGATACTGGCAGAGCTGGGCGCGGGAGGGCCAACGATTGCAGCTGGATTACTTCACGATACGATAGAAGATGTTGGGGTTAAAAGAGAGGAAATTGTATCTGAATTTGGAGAAGAAGTCGCTTTCTTGGTTGACGGTGTTACCAAGCTCGGACATCTTAAATATAAAGGTGTTAACCGACACAACGAGAGCTTGCGTAAATTATTCGTAGCCATGTCGGAAGATATCAGAGTGCTTCTCATCAAGCTCGCGGACCGCCTACATAATATGAGAACGCTCTCTCATGTGCCGAAAGAAAAACAAAAAAGGATAGCGGCGGAGACACTCGAAATCTACGCCCCCATCGCCTACCGACTGGGTATCAGAAAGATTAATCGCGAGCTTGAAGACTTATCCTTCCCTTACGTATATCCCAAGGAATACGAAGAGATGCGAAAAATGCTCAAAGAACGACACTCGGATAGAGTAGAGAGTTTAGAAAAATTTTCACACTCTGTTCAGAAGGCGCTGGCCAAAGAAGGTTTAACCAAAGCCAAGACAGAGTATCGGGTAAAGGGACTCTATAGTCTATACAAAAAATATCTTAGATATGATAAAGACCTGGAAAAGATCTATGACGTGAGCGCCATGCGTATCCTAGTGGACTCTATAGCAGATTGTTATCGAGTGCTGGGAGTGATACATGGACGCTGGAGACCTTTACCGCGTCGTATCAAAGATTACATCGCTTTCCCCAAACCGAATGGCTATCAGGCCCTACATACAACTATCTTCATTGGAGACGGCAATATTGTGGAAGTCCAGATTAAAACTCACGAGATGTATCGGTATTCCGAATACGGTATCGCTTCCCACCTTTACTATAAAGAAAACGGTCGCAATAAAAATGTCTTGGCCTGGGTCTATGCCCTTTTGCCAAAATCTAAAAAAGCAAACGGCACAGGTACTGTTAAAAGTAAGGATGTGCCCAAATGGATATCGGAGTTGGCCACATATGAAGAGCCCTCCCAAAATCAACGGCTCTTCCGAGAAAGGCTCACAAGCGACTTTTTCAGCCAAAGAATATTTGTTTTCTCCCCGAAGGGCGACGTGGTGGACTTGCCTATTGACTCAACCCCCATCGACTTTGCCTATTCGATACATTCCGACATCGGAGACCGCATGACGGGCAGCAAAGTGAATGGCAAGTTGGTCTCACTTGACACCAAGCTTCACAATGGAGATATAGTTTTCATCATGACTAGCGAATCGGCTAAACCTAATCGCAAATGGCTTGAGATGACCAAAACCTCAATGGCTCGCCGCCATATCCGACATCAACTTGGGAAACTTAGGAAACCTGACCGCGCTTAGATACTGAAATTGGCGACAGAATAGAGAGACTCGTCGTCTTCGGATTTTACTGGCTCGTCCTCTGCGAGAATTTTGTCCTCCTCTGTCAGAGCTGGAACGTCTGCTATAGACATGTTTACTTCATGTGAGTTTTTAAATTCTTTATCCACAATAATTCTTTCAAGTAGAGCTCGTAGGTCATCTTTATTGAAAAAGTCTATCGTCACTCGCCCGCCTTCTTCCTTCTTTTCTATTCTCACTCGAGTACCCAATTTCTCTTTAAACAAGCCCTCGATATCTATAAGTTCTTGGTCGATCAACTTGCGGGCACGCTCGACCGCAATGTGACGTGCGATACCTTCCGCCTCCCTGACGTTGAGTTTTTTGAAAATAATTTCTTTGAAAAGCGTTTCTTGCTCCTGTGGCCTGTCGGTAAGCATCATGAGTGGCCGGGTATGGCCCTCGCTAATCTTATTTTCCGATAGAGCGTTAATAATATATTCCGGCAAAGAAAGAATGCGCAGAGAGTTTGAGACAAACTCACGACTCTTCCCTACTTTCTTGCCGATCTCGTGATGCTTGAACTTAAATTCTTTCGACAGGCGGTCGAAAGCGCGGGCACGGTCAACGGGACTAAGGTCCTCGCGCTGAATGTTTTCGATGATAGCGAGCTCAAGTTTCATTAGGTCAGTTTCCTCACCATCGCGAATGAGTACTGGTACTTGCGCGAGGCCAGCTAGGCGAGCGGCGCGGAGGCGCCGCTCGCCGGCCACCAATTCATATTCCACACCAATCCCCCCCTCCTCCTTTTCCACTTCTTTACGCGTCACCACAAGAGCCTGAAGCACGCCATATTGGCGGATGGAATCCGCCAAACTCTTGAGCTGAACTTCATCGAAGTCACGGCGGGGCTGGTATGGGTTCGGCTTAATTTTATCCACCTCTATCCAGAAAATAGAGTCGTTATAGAATCGGGACATGCAAATATTATATCAAATGTTTTTATGCTATTCTATGGTAGACGCTGGAGTGATGGAATGGCAGACATGCAGCACTCAAAATGCTGTGGGCGCAAGCCCGTGTGGGTTCAAGTCCCACCTCCAGCACATGCTAAATCTTACCGATAAAACTTTGGTGGCATATGTTATTGGTATCGCTCTTGGCGATGGAAATCTTTCTAATCCGAATGGACGTGCAGTTAGATTAAGAATAACCTGTGACTCTAAATATCCCTTTTTGATTTCTAAGATTGAACAGTCATTAAAGAAATTGGCCCCTAAAAATAAAGTCTCTCGAATCAATAGAGGAGATAATGCCATAGATGTCAGCTGCTATTCAAATCAATGGGAGCAATTACTCGGTTGGAAGGCCTACGGTGGCTCAAAAATAAGACAATCGGTTCGCATACCTAGTTGGATATTTAGAAATAAAAAACTTTGTCAGGCTTGTTTGTGCGGACTATGGGAGACCGATGGTTCGGTTTACAAAGACAGAAAATATATAACAGCAAATTTTGTGACTCAGATTCCAAGCCTCGCACAAGGTGTGGCGAAGATGATTCTTAAAACCCGCTACAAGGCTTCTATACAAAAATTGGTCTTATCTGATAACAGAGAAAAATTTACTTTCAGAATTCATAGAAATGCTTCTCAGTTTATTAAAGAAATGTCTATAGAGAAAAGGTGATACAGCAAGCGTCCATCATAGAATGTGGATTCTCTCTCCCGGCACCCATAATTGACTTCCTATCAGTGTGATATAAAATTCGTGTTAAACAGTACAAACGCGACTTATCAGATAGAACCAAGGGAGGAGGTGAAGGACATGACACCAGGCGATAAACTGCAGTTATGCCAGCAGGTTGGGGAGTGCCTCCGAAACTCTCCGGTAAAAGATTCTCTCACGAAGCGCTGGGAGAATCAGCTCTTCGCGAGGCATCTAGAGTATCCGGAGCGAAGTCCCCAAATCTGCACGACGGTGCAGTTGGAAATCGGACCTACAACCGGCTGGTTTACACTTGAGCAGACGGGTGGTGGTTTCTTGGCGCACATCTGGGCGCCAGGCGCCCGAGAGTCCAAGGAGGTCGAGAAGGAGGCACGCGATCTCGGTGACCATCTGTTGTCGGTCCTTCCTGCCTCATGCGTTCGAGTCCGTTTTGCCAAACCGCACGAGTTCCTCTCTCGTAAAGGGTGGTCAATCCACAACGGCAACTAGGTATAGACGGGCAATCATCCCGGGCCTCTCCGACACCGCTGTCGGAGAGGCCCTCTTCTTTTTTAAATTTATTTTCATAAATGGTTAGTTTTTACTGCATGTGCTTGACTTTTAGCATATATCTATTGTATAATCTAAGCAGAAAATAAAACGATCTTAGCCCAGGGCCCAAGGAGGGCATGATGCACAAGTCACTAGTTTTCGCATGGATATGTGTGATCTGTTGGTCATTCCTTCCGAATATTTTGGAACGGAAGCTGGATGGTTTCCACCCTGCGTCGATCCTCGTCCTCGTCTACTCCGTGATGCTCTCGCTCGCCTTTGTACGACTGGGACACGTAAAGTACATGGGAGAGCCGGTGCACTTCCCGACGGGCATCTTCCTTACCATCGCTGTCGGTACTGCCTTCCTCTGGTTTGTGGGTGACTACTCGTATACCAGCGCATTCTTGAGCCAGGGTAGCCTGGTCGCGATCATGACTATTTTGGCTTTATCACCCATCGGTGCAACCCTCGTGAAGATGGTTTGGGCAGGGGAGCTCCCGAACCGTTATCACATCGTGGCGTATGTGGCAGTCCTCATAGCAATCTACTTCACGGCGAAAGGTAATACCATCGCCAACTCAGTCCCCTGAAATAGACATTGCGAGTTCAAGCCTCGCATGGGAAAGCTCAACACAGCTTACCGTGCGGGGCTTTCTTATTTTCATAACATACTCTGTATATTTGCAATGTATAATAAGATGAATGGAAACCAAGTGGCATACACTAGAGCTTTCGGAAATATTTGAGATATTGAAGTCTAGTGAGCACGGACTCTCAAGCGTAGAGGCGGATCGGCGGCTTGACGAGAACGGACCGAATAAATTACCGGATTCGAAAGCAGATAGCATCGCGTTTATTTTCCTGCGCCAATTTCGAAGTCCCTTGATTTATATCCTCCTCGCGGCCGCCCTGACGGTTTTTGTCATGGGGGAAACAGTCAACAGTATCGTTATTATGGCGGTGCTTATTGTTAATGCAGTTATCGGCTCCATCCAGGAGGGACGGGCCCGCAGTACCATACTTGCCCTGAAGCAATTCGTGGAGACAAAAGCGGTTATTCTGCGAGACGGCAAAGAAGTGATTGCCCCCGATACGCAAGTAGTAGTCGGGGATATCATCTTACTCCAAGAGGGCGACAGAATAGCCGCCGATGCAAGGTTGATAGTCGCCCGGAATCTAAAAATCGACGAATCCTCTTTGACCGGAGAGTCCGAGGCGGTGCACAAGACAAGTGACACTCTGGTCAAGCCAGACTTGGCGATGATAGGGGAAAGCAATATGGTCTTCAAAGGCACCCACATTGTCCTGGGCAATGGCAAAGCAGTTGTGGTAAAAACCGGAGTGGAAACAGTCATCGGTAAAATTGCCAAAGAGGTTCTAACTATCGAGACAGAAATTCCACTTCAGACCAATATCCGTTATCTCTCCAGAATAATTATCGCAATTGCTATTGGCGTCAGCACCGCCATCTTTATCCTTGGCAGCTTTTCCGGTCAATCTACACGAGAAATGTTTTCTCTTGTCGTTTCCATGCTCGTCTCCGTCATACCGGAAGACTTGCCTATTGCCATCACTATAATTTTAGCCGCCGGCGTCTGGAGAATGAGTAAGAGAAATGCTCTGGTCAAGCGCCTGCAGGCGGTCGAGGCGCTTGGAGAAGCCCGAGTCATCGCGGTAGATAAGACCGGCACTATTACCAAAAACGAGATGATGGTCCAGACTATCTATGTGGATGGTAAAACTTTCGAGGTCGGAGGCATCGGGTATGAACCTAAGGGAGATATCAAACTGGAAAATCGGATTATAGACCCGCCCAATCATCCGGAACTTTTGCTAGTCGGCAAAATGGCCGCTTTTTGCGCCAATGCTCGGGTCATGTTTCTGGAAAAGACCAAGGAGTGGAAAATCTCCGGCGATCCGACGGAAGCGGCCATGTTGGTAGTGGCAGAAAAACTTGGATTTAATAAAGATGATTTGGAACGTGAGTCCCCGCTCATATCGGAAATTCCTTTCGACTATAAATTGAAATATCACGTGACCGTTCACAAAGACAATAACCAAAACTTTACAACAATCGTGGGGGCGCCGGAAACTATCTTGGGAATCTCGAGCAAAGTCTGGCGTAACGGGCAGGCAGAGCAACTCTTACCGGAGGAGAAAGATGAATTGGTATCCATTTTTTCCGGTATTTCGAAGAGGGGGCTTAGAGTTATCGCGCTTGCCTTAAGCCCACAGGTGTCAGAAAATGTTAATCAAACAGATATTAAACATCTCACTTTTGTCGGGTTCTTGGGCCTAAAGGATGCCTTACGTCTGGAAGTTAAGGAAGCCACCAAACGCGCGATCTCGGCCGGCATCAGGGTGGTGATGATTACCGGTGACCACCAAAATACTGCGGAAACCATAGCGAAAGAAGCCGGTATCTACAGGACCGGTGATATCAGTTTGACGGGCGCAGAAATTGATAATCTGTCGGATACCATGCTTAAAGAGCGCCTGACCAAAACTTCTGTCTTTGCCAGAGTAACGCCGGAGCACAAGCTCCGCATTATCAATGCCTACAAATCGAGAGGAGAGATTGTCGCGATGACGGGTGACGGAGTAAACGACGCGCCGTCTCTAGTGGCGGCAGACCTCGGAGTGGCGATGGGCAGAGTCGGCACCGAGGTGGCCAAAGAAGCTTCCGATATCATACTCTTGGACGATAACTTCGGCAGTATCATTTCCGCCATTGAGGAGGGCAGGAGTATTTATAAAACTATTAAAAAAGTTGTTCTATATCTATTATCCACCAGTCTCGGAGAGATTTTTGTTATTGCCGGAGCCATCATCGTTGGGCTCCCCCTACCGCTTTTGCCAACACAAATTATCTGGCTGAACTTCGTCACTGACGGATTTTTCACCTTGGCGCTCGCCATGGAACCGAGGGAGGAGGGACTATTGCGCGGCAATTTTGAGAAGCCGAAAAAATATTTGGTTGATGCCCTCATGGGACGGCGGATGATTGTCATGGCGCTCCCGATGACGATAGCGACGCTCGTGCTGTTTCAAAATTACTTCAATACTGACTTGGCAAAAGCCTGGACAATTTCCCTCACCCTCCTGGCAGTATTCCAATGGTTCAATGCTTGGAATTGCCGCTCCGAGAGCGAGTCTATCTTCCAGACTAACCCCTTTGAAAATAAGTTCATGGTATTTGCCACCTTGGCGGCCTTTTCCTTCCAGTTGCTGGCTGTTTATAATCCCCTGTTCCAAAAATTCTTACATACTGCGCCGCTTGCGCTTTCCGACTGGTTGGTTATCATTGCCCTTGCTACTTCTATTGTCTTGGTGGAAGAAGTTAGAAAATTTTTATGGCGCAACAAAAAGTCCTCGTTATCCTTGGCCCTACCGCTTCAGGCAAGTCAGATTTAGCCGTTCGATTAGCCAAGAGATTCGGGGGAGAAATAATCTCTGCCGATTCGCGACAAGTATATAAGGGTCTTGATATCGGCACCGGCAAGATTACCAAGCAGGAAATGCGGGGAGTCCCCCATCATCTGCTGGATGTGGTAAATCCTCGAAAACAATTCTCGGCATCGAAATACAAAAAACTAGCTGATGAAAAAGTACGATATATCGCACAAAAGCATAAGTTACCCATTGTGGTAGGAGGGACGGGGTTTTATATTGATGCCTTGACAGGCAGAGCTAATTTTCCGGAGGTGGGACCCAATCTTCTATTACGCAAGAAGCTGGAGAAAAAAACTGCGTCTGAACTTTTCCGAATGTTAAATAAAAAGGACCCCCGGAGAGCTGGAGCAATTGATTTGAGAAATAAAGTACGTGTGATACGGGCATTGGAAATTGTCGAGGCTCTGGGCAAGGTGCCCCAAGCTAGCCCCAAGCCCCTAGAACCTAGCCCCTTTATCTACATCGGCCTCAAACCGGATAATCTTGACGGGAGAATTCATAAGAGACTAATAGAGAGGCTTGATGGGATGATTCGCGAGGGCAAAAAACTCCACACTCAAGGACTCACCTACAAGCGCATGCACCAGCTCGGGCTGGAATATAGATATGTTGGTATGTACCTACAAGGCAAGCTCTCACGGGAAGAAATGGTTGATAAGTTATATATTGAAATAAAACGTTACGCCAAGCGCCAAATGACTTGGTTCAAACGCAATAAAAAGATTAGGTGGTTTAAACCGGAGGAATACAAAAAGATAGAAAGATTAGTAAATGTTCAGCTAAACACCTAAAAACTTTCGAATTTCAGCTATGGCTAGCATGTCATGGTCAATCATCTGGAGATTTCCTAAATCATCAAACTTCCGCCAACTCTTGCCTTGACCCTCATGCTGTATAAGCGGCTGTGAAGAATCGTATTCCTCAACAAAAACGTACTTGATATTTTCATCTTCCTTCCAATTAAATTTCTGAACTAACACCCGAACTGGCTTAGATACTTTATATTCTAGTTCTTCAAAAATTTCTCGCTCTAAAGCCGCCTCTGGAGTTTCCCCTTTCTCTATCCCTCCCCCAAAGAAACCCCAGTAGTTAGGAAGTCTTTTCGCATCCTCGTCTCTATGTTGAAGAAGGATTTCCTTATCCTTATTGTATAAGGCCAATACTGAAATATTTCTTACTGCCATATGCGGGCGATCGAGGAATCGAACCTCGGATAGCAGATTTGGAGGCCGCAGTTATACCACTTAACTAATCGCCCTTCGAGGGCTATATTAGCACAGACTAAGCTTTCTTCTCCTTATAAACCGTGTGTTTGCGGACGATGGGGTTATATTTTTTAAACTCGAGTTTACGCTCTACGGATTTGCGATTTTTGCGAGAATAATAGGTGTGGCCTTTGCCGGCACCCTTTTCGTCCCCTACCGAGACTAGCTTGATGAGATGATTCTGCGACATACTAGACGGCTATTCGGCAATATAAACCTCTGACCCTTCTTTGGCTGGTTGACAGCCACAGAAAGCTTGTCGTACCAGTGCATCACCTTGCCAATCGGATTGTCTTTTGACATGACAATATATGTTACACCATTTATTAGATTTTGCAACTGTCTATAGTGACGATTATGGTATACTTGTAGAATGCTTACTCCTCAATATTTTGTTCGTGGTTTGACACTGGGTATCGGACTAATCTATCTGATCATTGGGATAGCGAGTTTGCCGTTTACTCTTATGGCAGTAGATCCCTCGCCGGATGGTTGGCCGGCTTTTCGTCCGTCAGTTCATCCAATAATACTAGTGCTATTCACATTGTCATTTATTTCAGCTTCAATAATCTTAATCAGACCGAGTTCCCCATCTAGACTTCGTCGGATATCTTTCTATCTCCCGTTAATAATTACTATCCTGATGTTATGGAAATAACTTTGGACCAGCTAGCTTGCCTTAGGCAGATTTTTTAATTAACTTAAAAACAAAAGACGCCCACCCCGCCTCCAGCACGATGCTGAGGGGAAATGAACGAAATCAATATAAAAGTAATTAGTGTGCCTGGCCGGGGTCTCTCGCGACTCTTCCAGATTCGTCCCTTTAACTATGCCTCCGGAGTCTTGATTGGTACTGGTAAGCCAAACTTTCTGTGATAGTCGAGGTCTTCAGCTTCGTAATCGAAAGTTAACTCTTCTCCTTCCGGAATATCATGGGCGGCAATATCAGAATAAATTCCATTTTCTAGAGAACCATTTGTAATGTTTGGTTCTTTCGAGTGATTGACAAATCGAGCATCATCAAAACATAGAATGTAAATGTCTGGCTTTTCTTTATCAATATAAGAATAGTTTAGAATTTGCTCGCGACTATATTCAGAGAGGGCAACTAGATCTTCTTTCTTCAACTCTAAATCAAGGCCTGGAGTAAACTTCCAAGTAGGCGTGCCCTTTTTGACGAACTCCGCAGCAAATAATCCAATACCGTTAATTTTACTTGGACCAATTCTTGTTTTAACGAGTAGCATATAACATATTTTATACTGGTGCGCCGGGCAGGATTCGAACCTGCGTAGACCAAAGGTCGAGGGATTTACAGTCCCTTGCGATTGACCGCTCCGCCACCGACGCAATAACCATCAATTTATCAGTTTTTTCAAACCATTGCCACCTTTGTAAGATTTGATCTTCTTTTCTCTCTCAAAAGCTTCTTGTTGTCCCTCGAACAATTCCAAATGGACTATTTCCCACGGACAGCCAAGTTTTGTAGATAAATTTTGACCTTTATTATGTTCCTTCAGCCTCCTTTTATAATTATTTGAGCACCCTATATAATATTTTCTATTCTTTTTGCTCTGAAGAATATATACATGCCACATGTCCGTGCGATTGATTCCGCCCCGCCTCGGCGGGGCAAGCTCCGCCTTTACCCCGCTGTGGCGGGGACCGACACGATGGGGCTATTCTAATCGAAATCTGACGGACTTGCAAAAATACTTCTATTTCAGCGCAGGTTCTCTGCTTGATACAACTGTACTCACATGACCCGAGCGTTTGCTCCTCTTAATATCGAAAGTAAATTGGCCATCTTTCACATCAACCGAAACCGTACCACCGGAAAGCACTTTATTGGATATCATCATGGAAGCCACCGGGTTCAGAATTTTTTCCTGAATCAGACGCTTCAGGGGTCTTGCTCCGTACTGTGGATTATAACCTTCTGCGGCCAAGAGTTCCGACACCGACTCCATGACCGAAAGGTTGATTTCCTTTTCTGCGAGACGCTTCTTAATGATATCGATTTGGATATTAACAATTTCTTTGATTGCCTCCTTGGAGAGTATGTCGAAGATAATAATATCGTCAAGACGGTTGAGAAATTCCGGTCGGAAATGCTCTTTGAGGGTCGAGAGCACTTTCTCTTTAACACCCTCGTAAGTTTCCTTCTCGCCACTGTTGAAGCCGATGGATTGCATCTTGTCTATGTATTGGGCACCAATGTTTGAGGTCATGATGATGACCGTGTTTTTGAAATTAATAACCCTACCCTTGGCATCGGTCAGACGACCATTATCGAGGATTTGCAATAAAATGTTAAACACCTCCGGATGCGCCTTCTCAATCTCATCGAAAAGGATGACCGAATATGGCCTGTGTCGCACAGACTCGGCAAAACTGGAACCTTCTTCGAAGCCGACGTATCCCGGTGGCGCGCCAATCAGTTTGGAGACGGAATGCTTTTCCATAAACTCCGACATATCTACGCGGATGAGTGCCCGTTCATCGTCAAACATAAATTCCGCCAAGGCCTTAGTCAGCTCGGTCTTACCCACCCCAGTCGGACCAAGAAAGATGAAAGAACCGATAGGACGATTGGGGTCGGAGATACCGGCGCGCGAACGCTTGACGGTGTCAGCAATCTTTTTGACTGCCTCGCCTTGACCGACAATACGCTTCTTGAGGAATTCTTCCATTCGGGAAAGTTTGGCCGCTTCTTCTTCAAGCATTCTGGAAACCGGGATACCGGTCCACCGACTGACTACCAGCGCGATATCGGGTGCGGTAATTTCTTCTTTCAGAATGCTCCTGGAACTTTGAAGTTTTTTCAGACGCTTGGCTTTGGCTTCTAATTCTTTCTCCAGACCCGGTATCTGGCCGTATCGAAGTTCCGCCGCGCGGGAAAGGTCGGCGCGTGCCTCCGCCGCTTCGGCCTCAAGTCGCAGAGTTCCCAGAGTTTTTTTAATCTCCTTGATTTCCCCTACCGTTTCTTTCTCATTTTTCCACTTCAACTCTATCTCCGAAGTCTTCTCGCGCAAATCGGCAATATCTTTGTCAATAACTTTCAGTCGTGCTTTCACTTTAGGGTTCCCGGACTCTTTCTTAAGTGCTTCCTTCTCGATATCTAACTTCATAATCTTGGAGTGGGCATCCTGAAGCACCGGCGGCATATTCTCGAGAGAAATTTTGAGAAACGAAGATGCCTCGTCTATAAGGTCTACCGCTTTATCCGGCAAAAACCTGTCAGTGATATAACGCGAAGAGAGATTAACGGCTGCTTGGATAGAATCATCGGTAATACGCACCCCATGATAGAGTTCGTACCTTTCTTTCAATCCACGCAAGATGGTCACGGCATCATCGATAGAAGGTTCCTGAACATAAACGGGCTGGAAACGGCGGGTCAAAGCCGGGTCTTTCTCGATATGTTTCTGATATTCACGCAGAGTTGTGGCACCAATAGCCCGTAGTTCCCCTCGAGCGAGTGAAGGTTTGAGCATATTGGAGGCATCCATAGCCCCTTCCGCGGCACCGGCGCCGACGATGGTATGAATTTCATCTATAAACAGAACAATTTTGCCTTCCGATTTTTCGATTTCTTTAATGATATTTTTGAGCCGCTCTTCAAATTCGCCGCGGTACTTGGTGCCGGCAATCAAGAGTCCGATATCGAGAGACACCAATTCCTTATCCCGCAGAGATTCCGGGACGTTGCCGCTTGCCATGCGTAGTGCCAGTCCTTCGGCAATGGCAGTCTTACCGACGCCCGCTTCACCGATGAGAATCGGATTATTTTTGGTACGGCGGGAAAGAATTTGGATAATGCGCGAGATTTCATCATCGCGACCAATAACCGGGTCGAGTTTATTTGCCTTGGCAAGCATGGTTAGGGAACGGGTGTATTTGGAAAGAGATTTATATTTCTTCGATTCTTTCGGCTCGGTGGGGCTGGTCTTTTTCAGTTCCTCAAGCACCTTTAGAATTGTTTGTCTGTCGATTTTAAATTTTAAAAGAAGTTCACGCGCTTCTCCCGGAACATCGAGTACCGCGATAAATAGATGCTCGGTGGAAACAAATTCATCTCCCAGAGATTGGGCCACCTTGTTACTCGACTCGATAGTATGAGCCAGTTCCGGGGTGAGATAAATCTGGTAGGAGGGCGAGATGGTCTGACTAGTCTCGGAATTTTCTATGGTATCGAGCACCGAATCGGTCAGGAGAATGGTATCGACATCCATCTTGTCCAAAATAGAAATGGCCATGCTCTCCTCCTGTAGCAAAAGAGCAGCCAAAAGATGCATGGGGTTGACGTGATTCTGGCCACGCTCAATAGCCAGCTCATGGGCCTTCCTTATAACCTCTTTTGCCTTAGTGGTGAAGTGGGCAAATGGCTGCATTGGCGCTATTTTACCACGGACGTGGCAATTCTACAAAATATTTTGGCGGCTCGCCTCACATCACTTGCGGTTGTGAAGCGGCCGAAAGAGAAACGCACCGGAGTATCGGGTGGTTCGGGCTTGTAAGAGTTACAGGCGGGACCGGCGGAGACCATGACACCCTGCCGATCGAGGGCAAGCACCAGATATTCAGGGAGAATGCCCGGCACGAAAACATGCACGATATTGGGCAGGCTCCGAGTGACAAGCGCCTGAGGCAGGGAACGCTCAATAGCTTCCACAAATCCGGCACTTAATGATTCCAGACGTATGCGCTCCGCTTCTCTATCGCGTACGGCAATCTCAAGCGCCTTAGCGAAACCTGCAATCAGCGGCACAGGAAGCGTTCCTTGAGGTGGTATAGCGAGTTTTACTCCTTTCCTTACGACCAAGGCGCCGATGCCTTTGGGCCCATAAAGCTTGGCTGAATCAAGCGTGAGGATATCACAGGCAAGAACTTCAAGCCCGACGGGGAAATAATTCGCAGTCTGCGAGGCATCAACATGAAGAAGCGGATATTCGGAATTGTTCTTTTTCCTTTCTTCGCGAATCGCGCGACCCCGTTTATTATCAGTCGTAATACTTGAGACAAGAGTAATCTCCGGACCGCCAATATCTTTTGCTGCTTCAAAGACAGACGGATGGCTCTCGGCATCAATGACAATCTGTCCCGGCTTTACACCACGAATTGCCAAGACATTGGACTCCGTCCCACCGGAGGTGAAGATGACCGACTCTTTTCCAACCCCCAGTATCTTCGCGATATTGGCGCGACAATATTCAACTGCTTCTTTGACTCTCTCGCCTTCTTCGTATATCGCCGAAGAATTGTAGAAATCTTTAGACCAATATTGCTCCATCACACGTCTCACTTCCGGCAAGACCGGGGTAGCGGAAGCATAGTCAAGAAAAATCCTTTTTGGTTTAAACCAATTCATCCCGCCATTCTATAGATACAAAGTGTTTTTGCAACATATTTGTGATAAGGTTATAACCTAATTATGGCTAAACTAGAACCCAAAAAAGATAAAGACTCTCGCCCACCGGTGGTGGCCATTTTGGGGCACATCGACCACGGCAAGTCGACTCTTATTGACTACATCAGAAAAACTAACGTGACAGGCTCGGAAGCGGGAGGCATCACTCAACACACAAGTGCTTATGAGGTTACCCACACTTCAAAAGACGGCCGAAGCAGGCGTATTACTTTTCTTGACACTCCCGGACACGAAGCTTTCTCGAGCATTCGCACCCGTTGCGCCAATGTAGCCGACATCGCTGCGCTCATCGTAAGCGCGGAAGACGGAGTTAAACCCCAAACTCTGGAAGTGTTCAAACATATCAAGGAGTGCGCCTTGCCTTACATGGTGGTTATTACCAAGATTGATAAGCCTTCAGCCAATGTCTTGCGCACCAAACAAAATCTGGCGGAAAACGAAATTTATGTTGAAGGCTATGGTGGCGACACACCGGTAGTGGAACTGTCTGCGACAACAGGTCAAGGGGTGGACGAATTCTTGGACATGATTGGTTTGATGACAGAACTCGAAGAAAAAACGGCCGACCGAGACGCGCTCGGCTCCGGGGTGATTATCGAGAGCCGGTGCGACGCCAAAAGAGGCATTACCGCGGTGGGTATTATCAAGGATGGCACGGTGCGCCCGGGTCTATTTGCCGCTACTTTAGGAACCATTGCCCCGATACGCTTCCTCCTCGATGCGGAAGAAAATGCGGTGGATGAACTCTCCTTCTCAAGTCCGGTACAAATTGTTGGTTGGGACAAAATGCCAACCATCGGAGAAGAGTTCAAAACATTTCTAAAGAAAGAAGACGCACTCGCCTATGCCGAAAAAAGAAAAAGTGAATCGGTTGAAAGCAAATCGGAACCAAAAGTGATGGAGGGCATGTCTATCTTGCCTCTAATCATCAAGGCGGATACTGCCGGAAGTCTCGAAGTTATCAAGAGCGAACTTGGCAAACTCACCCGAGAAAGAATAACACCGAAAGTCGTTCTATCAAGCGTGGGAAGTGTGAACGAAAATGACGTCAAATCGGCGCTGGCCACAGCCGGTGCCGTGATTATCGGCTTCAATGCCAAAGTAGATTCGCAGGCTATGGCTCTGGCGGAACGTTCCGGTATTACAATACTCGGCTTCAACATTATTTATGAATTGACAGATAAAGTGAAGGAACTACTTACTGAAAAAGAACCGAGAATAGAAGTGGAAGAAATAATGGGTACCGTCAAAGTGTTAAAATTGTTCGGTATCACCAAAGGTAAGCAGGTTATCGGCGGGCGAGTGCTCTCTGGTCAACTTAAACGCGGTGCCATTGTGAAAATCATCAGGCGTGAAGCGGAAATAGGTACCGGCAGGGTGAAGGAGCTCCAACAGTCTAAGATTACGACCGATACCGTGAGCGAAGGCACTGAATTCGGCGCCATGATTGAATCCAAGATAGAAGTGGCACCCGGCGACGTACTTAATGCGGTAGTTATGGTTACCAAATGAGAGAAATCAAAAAGGAAAAGATAGGAGCAATGATTCACCGTCTGGCGGCGGAATTTGTGCGAGACGAAGCAAGTGGCGCATCGCTTCTGACTATTACCCGCGTTGAGCTTTCCCCAACCGGCAAAGAAGCAAAAATATTTTTTACCACCCTTCCCGAAAGCGAGGAGGATACGGCTTTGAAATTTTTAATAAGAAAAACTCCGGAGTTTAAAAGATACGTGAGAGACGAATCCCGCATTGGTTTAATACCCCATATCGATTTCAAAATAGACTACGGCGAACGCAACCGCCAGAGACTGGACGAGTTAAGTAAGTAGATATTTCAACAGAGCCATTCTGATTGTCACTCCATATTTGGCTTGTTTGAAGTAAACTGCCTTGGGAGACTTATCAACCTCAAGGAGAATCTCGTCTACTCTTGGCAGTGGGTGCATAATAATCGACTTGGCTTTCATTCGAGCCACTAATTCAGCATCTATTCGGTAACACCCTTTGAATTTTTTATAATCCTTTTCACTCTTAAATCGCTCCTTTTGAATCCGCGTCTGGTACAGAACATCAACTTTGGGGATAATTGATTCCCAATCTTCAATTTCTTGATATGGAATACCGTGTTTATTTAAATAAGCTTTAATATCTTCTCCCACTCGAAGAGCTTTGGGCGATACGAAAAATATTGTGATATTTTGGAACTTTCCCAATAGATACGCCAGCGAGCGAATAGTCCGGCCATGCTTTAGGTCTCCGACCATGGCTATGCTAATGCCGTCAATTCTGCCGAGCTCTTTTTTAATCGTGTAAAGGTCCAGAAGTGCCTGCGTTGGATGTTGTCCAGTCCCATCACCCGCGTTAATTATAGGAACACGGGAAACTCGGGCGGCGCGTTCCGAAGCTCCATTTTCGTAATGACGAAGCACTATAACATCAGCATAATTACTGATGACTCTGACGGAGTCCTCGAGAGTCTCACCTTTCACGGCCGAAGAAAATTTATCGGCGTTGTCGGTGGTAATGACGCTGCCGCCCAGTCGCAACATGGCTGATTCAAAAGAAAACCGAGTTCTGGTACTTGGTTCGTAAAAGAGCGAGGCCATGATCTTGCCTCGTAAGGAATTCTCGGTTTTCTTTTCTAACCCATCCGCAATCGAGAAAATTTTATTAATGAACCTTTTATCAAACTGTTGAGATTTGACGATATGATTCATCAATAGGCTATTATAACCTACCCATAGTTAATATAGTGCGAGATGCGAGAATCGAACTCGCGCCCGATGCTTGGGAAGCACCAGTTCTGCCACTAAACTAATCTCGCATGGTGCCCGGGGTGGGCATCGAACCCACACGACCTTGCGGTCACGAAATTTTAAGTCTCGCGCGTATACCAATTCCGCCACCCGGGCTGGAGGCGTAGGCGGGAATCGAACCCGCGCATATCGGTTTTGCAGACCGCCGCGTTTCCACTTCGCCACTACGCCATTGTCCAGCTAACTAACTTTTATACATTATCATAATTGATAAATCATTGCTTTTTTGAAATACTGTACTCTTATACCCCGCTTCACCCCGCCATGGCGGGGCGAGACGGGGCAAGCGCGCCTATAGCTCAGCTGGTAGAGCAGATCCCTCTTAAGGATAAGGTCGCAGGTTCGATCCCTGCTGGGCGCACTGGGCGGGTGGTGAAATGGTAGACACGCCAGTTTTAGGAACTGGTGCCGCAAGGCATGGAGGTTCAAGTCCTCTCCCGCCCACAACAACATCTTTCCTTTTCTTCGATTTTTTGCTAAAATCAGCGATATAGTTAATCTAACAAAATAATATGAATCACCAAAAAGGGTTTATCAATATAGTGTATACGGTAGTAGTAGTTGCTCTGCTTATTGGAGCGGGAGCATACCTTACCATCCGACAAATCAATAAACCGTATATTTCCCCTACCGCCACCACTACTCCTCCAGGCGCCACCACTACTCCTCCTACTCCACCGCCACCACCCGCACCAGGAGTTTGTACTGCCGATGTCAAACAATGTCCTAACGGCACTTACGTAAGCCGAAGTGGTCCTAATTGCACCTTCGCCGCTTGTCCATCTTCTTTGCCACAACCACAATTCCAGCTCATCTCTATGCGTGAAGGAGAACGGGAAAGTTCGTTCCTGCTGGAAAGAATTTATACAGACCGCGTGACTGGTCTTAATTTCGGAGAATATCCGGTAGCGATGGAACAGGGCAATCCAGTCACTTTGCGTCTCGGTGAAGTCGTAAGCAACGGTTGTACTGTCACACTCACGCTTACCAAAATTGAAGGAAATGTCGCTACGTTTAGCAAGAAAACAGATTCCAGTCAGATTTGCCCGATTTGTCTTGCTCGCAATACGTTAATCGATACTCCTTCTGGTACAATTCCCGTACAAGATTTGGAAAAAGGCATGGCTATTTGGACTCTAAACCGATTAGGCGAGCGTATCTCCGCTATTGTCGTAGAAACTACGAGAACTCCTGTACCCCCGACCCATCAAGTGATTCATCTTGTTCTTAATGATGGCCGAGAAGTATTCGTATCCGGAGGACACCCAGTTACCAATGGGCAAAAAGTACAAGACCTCTTGGTCGGTGAAGTTTATGACGGCTCTTATGTATCGAGTGTAGAATCTATCCCCTACCGCGAGCAGGCTACATATGATGTCTTACCATCAGGCGAGACCGGGTTCTATTGGGCTAACGGCATCTTACTTGACAGCACACTGAATCATAAGTGAAGCAAGAAGAAAATAATATACTTGAAGGGATTGTACGCGTCACAGGTTCGGGTGTCGGCTATTTCCCTGTGCCAAATGCCGAAAATGACTTGGAAATCCAGCCGGAGAATCTAAGCGGCGCTCTGAATAGAGACAGGGTCAAAGTCGAGTCACTTCACACGGAAATCCTTGGCAGAATGCAGGCCAAAGTGGTGGATATCATAGAGCGCCATAAAACAGCCTTTGTGGGCACTCTGGAGAAGGCCGACGAGGGATTTTTCCTCGTGCCGGACGACAAGCGTATGTATCGGGATATTTTCGTACCAGAAGATAAAGTGCTGAAGGCCAAAGAGGGGGACAAAGTCCAAGTCAGATTGACCTTGTGGCCCGATACATCAAAGAGTCCGAAGGGAGAAGTGATTCGGGTGATAGGCCGAGCCGGTGAACACAATGCCGAAATGCTCGGTATTGTTTATGAGAGCGGGTTTGAAGTTGACTTCCCTGCCGAAGTGGAGCAAGAAGCCCAAGCATGGAAAGAAAAATACAAACAAGAAGATATGCTCAAAGACCGTAAGGACTTCCGGGAAACCACTACCTTTACCATTGACCCCGCAGATGCCAAGGACTTCGACGATGCTCTATCTTTTAAAATACTGCCAAACGGTGGCTGCGAGATTGGTATTCACATTGCGGATGTTTCTCATTTCGTAGTGGAAAAGACCGAACTCGATCGCGAGGCGCGCAACCGAGGCACTTCCATTTATCTCGTAGACCGTACTATCCCAATGCTTCCGGAAATACTTTCCAATGACCTCTGCTCCCTTAATGCCAATGAACCCAAATATGCTTTCTCGGCCGTCTTTGTGATAGATAAAGAAGCCAAAGTCAAAGAACGCTGGTTCGGTAAAACACTCATCAAATCCGATAAGCGCTTCACCTACGAAGAAGCCCAAGAAATTATGGACCAGGATAAGGGAATATTTGCCGAAGAGCTTAAAACTTTGAATGCGCTCGCCAAAAAACTTCGTGAAGAGAGATTTAGAAATGGCGCCATTGATTTTGAAACCGATGAAGTGAAGTTTGAACTTGACGATTTGGGCAAACCCATCCGAGTGTACAAGAAGGCGCGTAAAGATACCCAAAAACTCATAGAAGAATTCATGCTGTTGGCTAATCGCGAGGTAGCCACCCATATGCATACCGCTAATGATAAGAACAGCCGTGCCGCCTTCGTCTACCGCATTCACGATGCGCCGGACAGAGAAAAAATTGTGAACCTTGCCACTTTTGTCAAAGCTCTTGGCTTCGAGCTCAAGAATAAAGATGGAGAAACTACCGGTAGCGACATCGCCCGGATGTTAAGTTCGGTGGGTGGCACTCCCGCGGAAATGCTTATAAAAACTGCCGCTATCAGGTCAATGTCGAAAGCCATATATTCCACTTCCAACATCGGCCATTTTGGACTCGCTTTCGAATACTACACTCACTTCACCTCGCCTATCCGCCGTTACCCCGACTTAATGGTTCACCGCCTGCTCCTACGCTTCTTATTGAATGGTAAAATCGAGCAAGACGAAATTATCAAATATCAAAGACTCTGTGATGACTCAAGCGAGCGCGAGCTCGAGGCGGCAGAAGCGGAACGAGCTTCTATCAAATACAAACAGGTTGAATATATGCAGGAACATATCGGTGAAGAGTTTGACGCTATAGTCTCCGGCGTTTCGGAATGGGGCATTTATGTCGAAGAGATTAATACCAAGGCGGAAGGTATGGTCAAACTACGCGACATGAAAGATGATTTCTATGAGCTGAATGAGAAACTTTATGCCATCGTGGGCAAAAAAACCGGCAAGAAATATTCCCTAGGCGATAAAATCCGAGTCAAACTCGTCGCCTCCGACCCAGAAAGAAAGACTTTAGACTTCCAGTTTGTTTAAATACTATTTCGCAACCTCGACGGCTTCGCCAAACGAGATGGAAAGCAGTTTGGAAATGCCGTTTGAGCCCATGGTCACGCCGTAAATCACTCCGGCGCGGCTCATAGTCTCGCGGTTGTGGGTTATTAAAATAAGTTGGGAATGCTTTGAGAGTATCGCGACCAAATCTCCATATTTTTTAGAATTAGATTCATCAAGTGCTGCGTCCGTCTCATCAAGAATAATAAATGGCGGCGGGTTAACTTGAGAAATCGCAAAAATAAGAGCGATAGAAGTAAGCGCCCGCTCCCCGCCGGAGAGCATCATGAGACCCCGAATTTTTTTCTTAGGCAGACTGACCTTGATATCCAAACCCCCCTCCCTTGCCACGCCGGAGCCTTCGGCGGAGGCGGGTTCTAATAGATCTTCATCATTTGTTGGAGCTAATTTATTTTCTTTAACTAAAACCAAACTAGCCTCTCCCCCACCAAACATAGAAACAAAGAGCTTGCCAAATTCTTTATTAATACTCTCAAGGCCAGAGCTAAATTCAACCGCCAAGCGCGTCTCCAACTCCTTTATGAGCTCGGCAAGAGTATCGGCTGACTTCTCGAGGTCAAGCAACTCGCGGGCCAAGAAAGCGTCACGCTCAGAGGTATCTTTATACTCTTTATGCATTTCTTCCATGCCGGAAATATTTGAATCTTCAAGCCGGATTTTAAGCTTCTCGATAACACGTTTACGTTCTTCTTGTCTTTGCCTGTCTTCTTCTACCACCAACTTCTCCGTTCCGGTATTTATATCCTTGAAACGAATAGCCTCGGTCCCCACCAGATGCCCCACCTCTTCAAGTTCGCGGGCAAACTCCTCCGCCTCCAAATTGAGTCTGTCCTCACGCGCTTTCAAGGAATTCAATTTTGAAACCAATTCATTCTCCTCCGACATGATGCGGAAAACCGCTTTCTCCGCATTAGAAATTTCTTGCTCTTTTTCTTTCGCGGTCGTGAGAGATTTTTCCAGTTCCGCTTGGCGTTTTTTCAATTCATCTATCTTCGATTGTGCTTCCGCTACCAACCTTGAGTCTGTGCTATGTTTCCTGTCCTTAATAAACCCCTTAAGCTTGCCGAGAATTTCCGCAATACTGGAGAGCAGGCTGACCTCTTGATATAAATGCTCCACATCCTTAAGCCGTACAGTCTTAAATTCATCAGAGGCTGAAAGTTTTTTTTCATTTTCTATCACTCTTTCTTCAGCTATGACAAGCCCCTCGACCTTGCCGAGCTCTCTCGTCAAGTCATCCCTCTGCTTCCGAACCACACTTAATCCCGACTCAAATTCCAGTACCTTTTTCGCACTCTGTGATTCCTTGGAAAGTTTTTCCAGAGCTTCGTTTAAGGGTTTCCGCTCGGCCAGAAGCGATGCCCGGGAGAAAGCGATATGAATGTCTTCCCGTTTGAAGTATTCTCCGGCAAGCGAGATTAATTCCTCACGCATACCTTCCGCCCTCTTGAACTTCTCGACTTCCCTGCCGAGAAATTTCAGATGCGGGGCGATTTCCTTGCGTAAAGCCTGGGTCTGCGCAATATTTTCGAATGTTTTCTCAAGTTTGCGTTCACTCTCCAGACGTTTGTATTGATAGAGCTTGAGCCCCAGTGCATCTTCCACCATGCTCTTCCGGTCCTTGGGGCTGGCAGAGAGAATTTTATCGGCTTCGCCCTGGGAAATGATGTGATGGCCGGAAGCGCCAATGTGAGCCCGCGCCAGAAGCTCGAGAATATCCTTGAGCCGTACCGTACTGCCATTGATTAAATACTCGTTTAAACCATCACGATGAACCGTTCGTTCGATAGTCACCTCCGGAAAATCTATATCAAAAATCTTTTTTGTATTGTCAAAAACCACCTTGACAGATGCTCGGTTGGCGCGTGGCTCGGAAGTAGCACCGTTCCAAATCAAGTCCTCGCCCCGCTTGCCACGCATGCTCTTGATGGATTGCTCCCCGAGCACAAAGCGGAAGGCTTCGGCGACATTCGACTTGCCCGAGCCATTGGGCCCGACAATGGCCGAAACGGGCGAATCAAATTCAAAAATATTCTTCTTGGCAAAAGACTTAAACCCCGAAAGTTCTATCGACTTCAAGTACATACTACTTCCAGCCTTTAGACTCAAGCGCGGTCCGGGCGGCCTCTTGCTCCGCATCCTGTTTGGATTGGCCTTCTCCTTGACCATACAAATCGGCGCCCACGGAAACACTGACAACGAAACGTCTGTCATGGTCCGGACCGGATTCACGCACTGTTTTATACGTGGGGGTTAGCCCCGTATATTCTTGGGCTTTCTCTTGGAAAAGACTTTTGGCATCTATCCAAGCGCCATTTTTAAGAATCTCTTCTGTCAGTGGCGCCACGTGAGCCAGAATAAATTTTTTCGCAATCTCATAGCCTTGGTCAATATAAATGGCGCCGATGATGGCCTCCAGAGTGTTGGCAAGGATATATTGACGCGCTCGGCCGATGTCTTTCGTTTCCCCCTTAGAAAGAAGCAGAAAATCGTTGGCGCCCAGGGTTTGCGCCACGCGGCTACAAGTATCGGCATTGACCAAAGCCGAGCGTAGCGAGGTTAATTCTCCCTCGGTGGAATCTTTCAGACGCCCATAGAGATAATCGGTGATAACCAATTCCAACACGGCATCACCCAGAAATTCCAAACGCTCGTTATGCTCCAGAGCGGAGCCCCGATTCTCGTTTATGTACGAACGGTGAGTGAAGGCTTGCTTGAGCAAACCCTTGTCCTTAAATATCACTCCCGCTCTTTCTTCAAATTTCGAGAAATCCATATAATTATTTAGACTCCGCTAATTTTTTGATAGCTTTAGTCACGATAGGCAGGATATCATCATAAAAGTTTAGAGCCAAGATGTCGGCGAGTTTGAACCATCGCACATCATCCAACCCTCCTTGCACCTCTTTTTTTTCGAGAGTCAGTTCTTGGTATGATGCCTCCGCTAAAAAGTAACTGACGTGCTTCAATATTTTGCCTTTCTCCGGATGATAGGTGGAATATGAATTTTCTCCCAATCGTTCGATAATGTTGACTGGTATGCCGAGTTCCTCTTGCACTTCTCGGCGAAGACCCTCCTCCTCGCTCTCCGTACCCTCCAATTTACCCTTAGCCAGAGTCCAATGCCCGAAGACATCATGAACCAAAGCCAGATAAATGTCTCCCCCATGGCGAGCATAGACCATGGCCCCGGCCAAACGTTCGACCGGCAATTTATCCAGAGGCACATTACCATATTTTTTCTTGGCTTTCGGCGCATCAAATTTACCCGGCTCCCCCATCTCCTTATAAACAGCGCCCAACACTCCATTAATAAACCTTCCGGAAGTATCCCCGCCGAAAGTCTTGGCAAGCTCAATGGCCTCATTAATAGCCACCTTGGGCGGTACCTCATTACGGTCCGCGAATAAAAGCTCGGCTAGTCCGATACGCAGAATATTACGGTCAACGACGGAAATTTTATCAATGGGCCAGTCTGGTGCCGCCTTTTCTATCAGAGTGTCCAGATCTCTTTTTTTCTCAAGCACCTGCCTTAAGAGCTTGTCCATAAACGGGCGGTCGTTTGTACCCGGCGCAAATTCAGCGAGAGTACGTTCAAAGATTTGGAATATCTCACCGGGCTTAGCGCCTTCGAAGTCCCAGGCAAAGAGCGTCTGGAGAATGATGGACCTCGATAGATGTCGGTTGGACATAAAGAACAAAGAAACTATTTGGTTTTTTTCGCCTTTTTCTCGAGTTTAGCTCTTAGATCGATAATTTTTCTGCCACGGTAAGTACCACTCACTTTGGAAAGTCTGTGCCGTAAATGAAAATTACCTGACTCATCTTTTGAGAGAGCGGGCTTGGCGAGCGCGTGGTGAGAGCGCCTGTTTTTGGTATGAGACCTCGTATGTCTCATTCGTACTGTCATGAAGCTACTTTATCATATAAATTGGCGAACGAAAAGCCCCGTGAGACGCCATGCTTGCGCAGGCTATCTCACGGGGAGTGGTTGGGGTCCGATGCGGGTTCGATGCCGAGCTCGCGGCAGGCCTCCATATAATGTGGCAGATGTTTGGGAAAAAGAATGTGCCCAAGAACTTCCGCCCTGACCCAGTAAGGGGCGGACAACAGATCTCCATCGTCGTCGATCATCTCTTCTTGTCTCATATCGCCGAGGCAATCATCTATGTCGACCAGAAAGCCGTACTGGGTATGGGTGGAGGTTACTTCAACGCTCCACTCTTTTTTCCAATGGTAGACGCAAAGCGATGTCTCCTCAAATACTTCTCTGGCCATAGTCTGACCCGGATACTCGTGATGGTACTTCAGACCGCCGCCAGGAAACTTAATCTGAATCTCGCCCAACTTACCAGTCTTGGGGTGGACGGACTGGTAATTGATTACCAGAAACTCGACACTCCCGCCCGTTGTCTCCTGGGGAGAACGGACATTGCGGCAAGGCACGGCGCAAGAAAAGTACTTAGTCATTCCGTCCTCCTTCCTACTTCCTGCAATTTTCTACTCCTAATTATAATACATATACTTGCCTTTTGTCAAACGAGTTAGGAAACTCCGACGGTGGATAACGGTTGGGCCAAACTTTCGGATCGCTTTCCGATGCTGACTGGTGCCATAGCCCTTGTGTATATGAAAATTGAATTCTGGAAATTTTTTAGAGAGTCTGACCATTCTCTTGTCTCGTATTACTTTTGCCATGATGCTCGCAAGCGAAATAATCGGAATCTTTTCATCCCCTTTTATAACCGTCAGTTGATGTCTAAACCGGTCCGGCGCTTTTATACCTCCGTCCAAAAATACTTGAGCATCCTCCGGTACGGAAAGAGAGGCGAGGCTTCTCTTAATACCGAGTCTGATGGCGTAGGTGATGCCCTTGCGGTCAATAATCTTTTCCGACACAAGCGAAACCGCAAAGTCGAGCACACCCTTTTTACGAGCCTCGAGAGCCAAAGCAAACCACAGTTCCCTATCACCCGCGGAGAGTTTTTTGGAATCTTTGATGCTCTTGAAAAAGTTTTTACTTGCCCTACGAAGCTTAAGCGAAGTGGGGTTGGGAATCGCCACTGCTCCTACCGCCACCGGACCGGCCAAAGGCCCTCTACCCGCTTCATCAATACCTACGACATAACTCATGCGTTACCGAAGATTATACCTTATAATGACCTTCTGATGAATAAGTTTGTCCACCTACATACCCATTCGCATTACTCTCTACTCGAAGCTCTGCCAAAAGTCCCGGACCTCGTCAAGAAAGCCCGTCTCTCCGGTATGAACTCGCTTGCCTTGACGGATTCCGGCAATTTGTACGGCGCTATAGAATTTTATAAAGAATGTAAGAAACAGGACATTAAACCGATAATCGGAGTCGACTTCTACGTCGCTTTGCGCACCAGAAACGATAAAGAAGCGCGTATAGACAACGAGCATGGCCGCCTGGTACTCCTTGCCGAGAATAATCTGGGATACCGAAACCTCCTCAAACTGGTGACCGATTCCTTCTTGGAAGGCTTCTACTACAAACCACGCATCGACAAGGAGTTGATTGAGAAATACCGCGAGGGTCTCATCGCTATTCTACCGACATCCACTTCGGCAGATGTAGAGGAGAAAGCAAAATATTATAAAAGTATCTTCGGCCCGGACAACTTTTTTCTGGAACTTACCAGCCATCCGGAGGTGAGAGGCCACCAAGAAAAGATGCGAGAAAGAATCGCCTTCGCCCAAAAGGCGGGGATCTCTCTGGTTGCCGCCCATGATGTCTACTACCTGGAACCGGACGATAAGTCGGCGCGAGACACCTTGCTCTCCATCCAAGGTCATCTTAATCTAAGCGGAGATAGCGGAGTCTTCGGCAAGGATGTCGAGAATCTTTCTTTCATTAGTAGCGAGGAAGCCAGAGAATACTTCAAAGAAACACCGGATGCCATAGAGAACACGCAAAAAATCGCCAGGAGATGCAATATTGAACTTGAACTCGGCAAATGGGTCTTCCCCAATTATGTGGTCGAGAGTGGCAAGTCGTATGACGAAGAGCTACATGATGTGGTTTATGCCGGATTTAAAAAGAGGAACCTGCCCCAGAATGCCGAAACATTGGAGCGAGTAGCATATGAATTAAAAATTATTTGCGGTAAGGGTTATTCTCCATACTTCCTGGTTGCCGCCGACCTGCTGCGCTATGCGCATGAGCATGGCATTTTGACCAATACCCGTGGTTCGGCCGCGGGCTCTATGGTTACCTACCTTTCGGGCATCACCACCGTTGACCCTCTCAAATATGCCCTGCCCTTTGAACGCTTCCTTAACCCGGACCGCCCCTCACCGCCGGACATTGACCTTGATATCGCGGATGACAGACGGGATGAGGTCATAGAATATGCCCGTACAAAATATGGCAAAGACCATGTAGCCCAGATCGGCACCTTCGGCACCATGATGGCCCGCGGGGCGGTACGCGACGTCACCCGAGCACTCGACTTCTCGTATACCTTGGGCGACAAAATAGCCAAACTGATTCCGCTCGGCGCTCAAGGATTCCCCATGACCCTCAACCGAGCTATGGCGGAAAATCCGGAACTTAAAAAACTCTATGAAGAAGACGGGGAAGTAAAACGAATTATCGACATGGCTCAAAAAATAGAGGGTAATGCGCGGCATATTAGTGTTCATGCCGCCGGTGTAGTAATCTCGCCGGAACCACTCGTCGACTACACTCCCCTTCAGTACGATACCAAGGGAGAAAAGAAAATTATTACCCAGTACGACATGTACTCCATCGAGGAAACCGGGCTCTTGAAGTTTGACTTCCTGGGTATCAGAAACCTCTCCATTATTGCCGAGACTCTCGTCCGTATCGAAAAGATTGAAGGTAAATCAATAAAGATAGCGGACATACCCATAGACAATCGTAAGACATTTGAAATGCTGACTCGTGGCGAAACGGAAGGCACATTCCAACTAAACGGCGACGGTATGACGCGAGCCCTGATGGAACTGAAACCTAACTCTATTCACGATATTAACGTTATGGTTGCCCTCTATCGTCCGGGACCGATGGACAACATCAAGGAATATATCGCAAGAAAACACGGACAGAAACCGACGAGCTATATCCACCCCAAAATGAAGAATTTCCTGGACACTACTTATGGGGTACTGGTTTACCAAGACGACCTCATCATGACAGCCATTGAAGTGGCCGGCTATTCCTGGGGCGAAGTCGATAAATTCCGTAAAGCGGTAGGCAAGAAAATTCCGGAAGAGATGAGAAAACAACATATTATCTTCGTCGAGGGCTGCCAAAAGAATGGCGGCATGAATAAGGAGAAGGCTGAGACGCTTTGGAAACTTTTTGAACCATTTCAGGGTTACGGCTTCAATAAAGCTCATGCGGCCAGTTATGGTCACATCGCCTACGTCACGGCTTATTTGAAAGCAAATTTTCCCGCTATCTATATGTCCGCCGTACTTACGGCAGAATCCGGTGATGTGGAAAAAATAGGAGTTATGATAAAAGAGTGCAAGCGCATGGGTATAGAGGTTCTGCCCCCTTCTATAAACGAGAGCTTTTCCCAATTTACTGTTGTTAAAGACAATGTTCCCCTAGGAAAGACCTCGGGGTACCCCGAGGTCTTTCCTAGGGGATACAAAATCCGTTTTGGGTTGACTACAATCAAAAATTTCGGAGAAGGCATATCCAGTTCCATTACAGCTGAAAGAAAAGTGCATGGTAAGTTCAGAGATTTAGAGGATTTCCTTGACTGCATCCGGGATAAAAATTTGAATAAAAAATCTCTTGAATCACTGATAAAATGCGGTGCTCTTGATGACATCCCCTCGACAAGCTCGGGACAAGTCGGCGAACGAGGCGTACTACTCGCCAATATGGATAACTTACTTGAATATCATCGGGAAAGAATAAATGCGCCTCAAAACCAGGACTCGCTTTTCGGTCTCATGTCCGACACATCCACTCTGCCTGGTTTACGCCTCGCGAATGCTCCCGCCGCTACGCAAAAGGAGAAACTGCTGTGGGAAAAAGAACTGCTCGGTCTCTATATCTCCGGACATCCGCTGGAAGCATACAAAGATAAGCTTCTGGCTCTCCAAGTCAATATCGAGAAGCTCCCAGGCCTACACGAAGGTGATACGGCGGTCATTGCCGGACTGGTCGAGGAAATCCGCGACGTTCTTACCAAAGGAAATGAGCGTATGGTCTTCATGCGCTTGGCAGATTTGTCCGGCATTATCGAGGTGGCTATCTTTCCGAGTATACTCAACGAATTTCGTTCTTTCATCCAGCCGGAAGCATGTATAGCTATCAAGGGCAAAGTCTCGAAACGGAAAGGTGAGACCTCATTCATTGCCGAAAAGATTAAGGCCTTGTAGGATGTAGCGTATGAGCGAACTGGGAAATAACGACCATCGGCGTATTGGACAAGAACTCGACTTGTTCGTGTTTTCTGATTTGGTAGGAAGCGGACTGCCGATGTGGACTCCTCGAGGCACTATTATTCGCCAGGAGCTAGACAATTTCGTCTGGGAGTTACGCTCCCAGTATGACTATTCGAGAGTAACAATTCCCCACATTACTAAGCGCGACCTTTACGAAACTTCCGGCCATTGGGAGAAATTCGGTGATGATCTTTTTAGAATAGTTTCTCGCGAGGGCAAGGACTTTGCACTCAAGCCTATGAATTGCCCTCACCATACTCAAATCTTCGCTCGAAAGCCGCATTCCTATCGTGAAATGCCCCAGCGCTATGCTGAGACAACCATGGTCTATCGTGATGAGCAGTCTGGAGAACTCGGTGGCCTCACCCGGGTTCTTTCTATTACTCAAGACGACTCTCACGTCTTCTGTCGCGCTTCTCAAATCAAGGAAGAGTTTCTTAAAATTTGGGATATGGTGGATAAATTTTACAGTACTTTCGGTTTCAGTCTTAGAGTACGTCTGTCTTTTCGTGACCCAGCTACTCCGGAAAAATATCTTGGCACACCGGAAATTTGGAACCGAGCCGAAGATGAGCTTCGTGAAATTGCAACAGAACGTGGGGCAGATTTCTTCGAAGGCCTGGGGGAGGCCGCCCTTTACGGACCGAAGCTTGATTTCGTTGCCAAGAATGCCGCGGGTCGCGAATGGCAAGTAGCGACTATTCAACTTGATATGAACCTACCCGAAAGATTTGACTTGTCATGCATTAATGAGAAAGGAGAGAAGGAGCGTATTGTGATGATCCACTCTGCTATTACCGGGTCGATTGAACGCTGCGTGGCAATCATTCTTGAACATTTAGAAGGCACTCTCCCTCTCTGGCTCTCGCCTGTCCAAGTCAAGATACTGCCCATCGGTGAAGCACATTTTGAATACGCAAAAAATGTTTTTGAGAAATTAAAAGCAGAAAATATTAGGGTAGAATTGGACGATTCAAATGAAAGCCTGGGCAAGAAAATCAGAAATGCCAAAACCGAGAAGATTCCTTATATGTTGGTAATTGGAGACAAAGAGGTTTCAGAAAGTAAAGTGACACTTGAGAGTCGTAACGATGAAAAGTTAGGTCAGATTGGAATTGAAGAGCTAGTTTCTAAACTCAAACAAGAAATAAAAGGGCGAGTTTAGTTCTTCGGTTTCAGGGTTGGGAAGAGGATGACTTCTTTGATGTTTTTGACACCAGTCAAGAGCATCGCTAGGCGGTCAATGCCGATGCCGACTCCACCAGCAGGAGGAATACCGTATTCCATCGCTTCAATGAAATCTTCATCAAGCAGTTGCGCTTCTTTGTCCCCCTCTTTTTTATTTTTCTCCTGCACTTCGAAGCGCTCGCGCTGGTCAACAGGGTCGTTTAATTCAGAAAAAGCTTTTACCAATTCGATTCCGCCAGCGTATAGCTGGAACGCATCCACAAGCTTCGGATTATCTTCTTTCTTCTTGGTAAGAGGCAGCATATCAAGAGGATAATCTACCAGGAAAGTGGGCTGAATAATTGCTGGTCTGATTTTTTTAAATATTGCATCTAATACCTTCATGGAGCTATGCCTGTCTTCTACATTTGACCCAAGGCGGTCGGCTTCTTTTACTAATTCAGACAACGACGCCTCTAGAGGATTACCTAGTTCGGTGTGTTCTCTAATGAAATCTCCATACTTCGTAACCTCAAAAGGTTTATTGAAATCAATCTCACGACTATCGAAAACAATCTTACCCTGGGAATTACTTAGGAAAACTAGTCTCCTTATCATATCTTCCACAAAAATCCGCTGCTCCGTAGCATTCGAATACGCTTCATAGAACTCCAGCATTGTGAACTCTGGATTGTGAGTAATATCTATTCCTTCATTTCTGAAATCTCTAGCAATCTCATAAACTTTCGGAAAACCAGCGGCCAAAAGTCTCTTTAAATAAAGTTCATCAGAAATTCTGAGGTAGAGATCGGTGTCTAGAGCTTTGTGATGAGTCACAAATGGCTCAGCGGAAGCACCGCCATAGAGTGGTTGTAGTACCGGAGTCTCCACTTCCAGATATCCTGCCCCATCGAGAATCTTCCTGATTTCTGTAACTACTTTGGTCCTGAAAATAAACCTCTCCTTAACTTCTAAATTTGAGAGTAGATCCAAATAACGCTTGCGGAAGCGTTCTTCCACATCAGTAAGACCATGCCATTTTTCCGGCAGAGGACGAAGGGATTTGGCGAGCATTCTGATTTCTTCTACCAGAATAGTCTTCTCGTCTCTTTTGGTCAGAAAAAAAGTGCCCTTAACTTCCACAAAATCTCCAATATCAAAAGCCTTCTCAAAAAGCTCGTATAACTCCTCTTTCAGCGGCTCTCCCTTCTTAAGAAAGGCCTGAAAGCGACCTGTACCATCGTAGAAGTCAAAAAAGGTAATTTTACCCTGCGCGCGTAACGACATAATACGACCAACCATGTAAAGACTCTTGCCACTTTTGGTGAGCTCGTCAAAACGAGCGATACTTTCCTCGCAGGTAATATCCCGATGGACGGTAGCAGGGTACGGGTTAATCCCCTGCTCGGTGAGAAAATTCAGTTTGGCTAAACGTGCGGAACGTATTTCTTCTATGGAGGTCATTACTTAATGTCGATAATCTTATACGACATTATACCATTGGGGGTCTCGAAAGAGAAAGATTCACCTTTTGATTTGCCGATGGCGGCGAGACCTAAGGGAGAATGCATGGAAATTTTGCCGAGATTGGCATCGGCTTCTTCAGAACCAACCATGGTGTAAGATTTACGAGATTTGTCGGATTCTTTTTCCACACTTATGACTGAACCAACTGTCACCAAATGCGTGCTTTGGGTCGAAACAATTTTAGCTGATTTTAAAATAACCTCGAGGCGATTAATGCGGTCTTCCAAGATGGCCTGACTATCACGCGCCTCCTGATATTCCTGATTTTCGGATAAATCTCCGAGAGACTTGGCGTATTCCAAAGCGTCAGCAACCTCTTTGCGTTTTACCGTCTTTAGAGATTCCAATTCCGTTTCCAGCTCCTTGAACTTCTCTTGGGTCAGGTATTCTTGCTTGATGTTCATGGAGTCAAATTTTAAATTAATTATTGGCAGACATCATATCCCACTATCCACCAAAAAACAACCCTCTAGCAAACAGGTTATTCGAAATACTCCGGAGCATTGACCGCCATCCAGTCAAAAAGTTGGCGAACTACGGAAGTGGCCCCGAGGGTGTTTGTGCTCGGTCCCTTCTCCATCACAACCGCCCAGGCATATTTAGGATTCTCAAACGGAAAAAAACCAATAGACCAAGAATTGACATAGAGGTTAAGAGAACCCACTTCCGCCGTGCCTGTTTTGGCAGCCACTTGCACAAATGGTACGTTGAGACCAACCGAGGTCCCGTAAGTGACACTATCGCTCATGCCGGCGCGTACGACTTTCCAATCTTCGTCACTAAATTGAATGACACGCGCTGCGGACTCTAGGTTGCCACCGAGTACCAATGAGGGCGTTAGGACGTTACCGCCATTAGCGATTGCGGCCGTGAATCTTGCCGCATTGATAGGAGTGATTTGCGTGCCATATTGGCCGATGGCAGTAATATAGGTATCGCCTAGACGCCAGATTTCACCGTTAAATTTGTTCTTCTTCCACTCCGGAGTAGGAATAACGCCCTCTACTTCTCCCAGAAGTTCAATCCCCGTCCTCTCGGTCAAAGCAAAGAGTTGAAAGTATCTATCCAGGGCGGTTATACCCAATCCTTTTTGGTCACCGAAGCCGCCACCGATAGAATAAAAGTAAGTATCCGAAGAAACAGCAAGGGCCTCTTTCATATCGGTCCAACCGTGGGCCTTCCAGTCTTTAAAGACAGAGGGTTGGGACGGATTGTATGGATTGGGCACCGTAATCGAGCCGGTGCTTAAAATTTGTTTGCCCGGAGAAATTAATTTCTCGTTGAGGGCCGCCAAAGCAACCATGGGCTTTAAAATAGACCCCGGGGTGTAGAGTCCACCGATGGCGCGGTTGAGAAATGGCTTGGATGGATTGTTAATAAAAAAATTAATAGCCCTTTGGTCTTTTCCCGATGTAAGCATGTTCTGGTCATATTCGGGAAAGCTCGTCATCGCGATAATCTCGCCAGAACGGACATCCATTAGTACGGCCGCCCCGCCTACAAAACCCTTATCCTTGGACAAAGACTCCATGGCCGAATAAAGCCTGCCGGTCAAACGAGAGTCGATGGAGAGCACGATAGGATGACCATCTTCCGGCTTTTGGACTATTGACTCCGAAGTAGCCTCGCCAAAAACATTTGTCTCTTTTAACTTGAGACCATTGACTCCACTAAGCACATTATCGTAGGCGCGCTCGACTCCATCACGGCCACGATAATGTTCTTCGTAGTAGACACCCGCTCGGTCAAAGAGGGGATACTTAAGATAGCCGACCACGTGTGCGAGCCCCTTGATAGGCAGGTAAAGCCTGCCGGCAAAATCACTGTCACCTTCCTTGACGGCATTCGTGGCCAATTCACGCATATTTCTGTCATAGATTACCCCTCTGTTCGCAAATATGAGAGTTTGCTCCAAACGGTTATGTTCCGAAATTTGCGCATAGATAGCGCCTTGTTTGATTCCCAAGACCCAAAGCTTCGCAAAGAGAGTAAGTATCAAGAGAGCTAAAACAATCTTCACCACCAAAAAAGTTTGCTCACCCATCGGCTTCTCTATCCTGCCTTCCAGACGATACTCCTCAAACCCCGGCAAGTTCGTGGAGTCCATAAAAATGTCCTCGGGGTTAATATCGCGATATTTTTTTCCTGTCTGCCGAAACAGGTTTAAACTTTTTTTTGTTTTGCGAAGCAGTTGTCTAAACATAAGCTCTAAGATTCTCCCGAATAGGTAACAGCACAATAAGCGCGACCAACGCCGTAAGTGCCAGCGGAGACGCAAGTGAAAACGGCACTTCCATCCCACTACCGTGAATCACGTCAATCAAAAACGCCAGCAAGATTCCTTCCCAAAAAAACGGGGTAATAATAATGGCGATAAATAAAACCGGTATATAAACCCAGTACGGGAAGACTAGGATAGAAACCAGTACCACTACCAAACTAAGGACGTGACGGGTCATGGCGTGACAAACACAAACCGAAGATGAAAGATGTTGGTCGGACTCTTGGCCAGTACTTCTTTAAATGAATCCGTGGGTTGTACGCCAATCTCTTCCACCACGGCCAAGAGTCGTGAGGTGATGTCAGCGACGAGAATCCTGTCACCCTTTTCAATTGCCACATCACGCGGGAAAGTCATTCTGAAATTACCCCCACCGGCACCGACAAGCATTATAGGCACTTCATTCCTTTCCAAAACCGCGCTTGTTTCTTCACCACTGGAGGAGAAGAGCTTTACTTTTGCCGAGCGAGAAAAAACCTCGGAGACTATCCCCAAAGCGGGGCCCTCCGGTAGAGACACCCTGGAACCTACCGTAATAGATTCATTTGAACCCGCATCAATAATGATGACATCGTAGGGCGTCTGGGGCGGTCGGGTCAGCACCGCTGCCACTACCATATTGAATTCCCCTCTACGACCTACCAACTCCAGAAGTGTATTTTCTTGAATTCTCTCTTGGGACATGGAAAGAATGTCGAGCTCAAGGGAAGACAACCTTTCTTTAAGCCTGGTATTTTCTTCCACCAGTGCTTGTTGTAAACTGACAAAAGCGACTCCATTCCGCAAATTCCTGACAATGACATTCTCTGCCTTCCAGACAGGAGACACCATCGAGACTAAAGCCCCATCGAGAAAAGGGAAGATAATCGCTCCGGATAGGAAAATTGCCACGAGAACGAGTATCCGTTTAAAGTAAGGACGCTTTAATCTATTTTTTGGGAGGTAATTCACCTTCGTTTTCTACAAGTAAATCTCGGAAACTTTCCAAATCTTCAAGAATAATGCCGGTACCACGTGCCACAGCGGTGAGAGGGTCGGCGGCTACATGCACCGGTATATGAATCTCACTTTCGATAAGTTCGGCGAGTCCCTTGACCAAGGCTCCTCCGCCGGAGAGATAAACTCCTCTATGCATGATGTCACTCAAAATATCGGGCGGGGTAGACTCCAATACTTCCTTAATCGTCTCTATGAGACTTTCCATTGATTGAGAAAGGGCGTCGCGGATATCCATGTCGGTAAGAATAATTTCTCTGGGAAGACCGGAGACCAGGTCGCGCCCTTTGACCGGCATTTCAAGCGGGGCGTGGGTGGGCAAAACCGAGCCAATGGAAATCTTGACCATCTCGGCAGTCTTTTCCCCCAAGAGCACTTTGAATTGATTACGAACATGAGCAATGATGTCCGAGTTAAACTTATCTCCGGCGATGCGCAAATTTCTGGACTTAACCACTCCGCCAAGCGAGATAATGGCGATATCGGAAGTGCCACCGCCTATGTCTATGACCATATTGCCGACAGGGTCATGAATGGGCAGGCGCATGCCAATAGCGGCCGCCATCGGTTCCTCAATAATATGCACCTCTCCGGCGCCGGCGTTCCTGGTGGCGTCACGCACGGCGCGAATTTCCACATCTGTGATGCCTGACGGTACACCAACCACCACTCTTGGGCTAAAAACTTTATTCGAACCTACCGTAGCTCTACTTAAAAGATAGCTAATCATCTCTTCGGTAATCTCGAAGTCAGAAATCACGCCGTCTACCAAGGGCTTGATAGCCAAGATATGCCCTGGAGTACGCCCAAGCATTGCCCTGGCCTCTGTACCGATGGCCACAATCTGTCCGGTCTTTTGATTGACCGCCACCACCGACGGCTCGTTAATTACAATCCCCTTGCCGCGCAGATAGACTAAGGTATTGGCTGTACCAAGATCGATACCGACATCGTGGGAAAAAAGTCTGCGGAAGTTTTTTATACCGGGAAATTTCATTACCGTTTAAGTTTGTTAATGATATCCTCAACCTTAAGTTCTTCGGTCTTGCCGGTAGCCCGCTCTTTAACCTCTAACATTTTTGATACAAGAGCTTTTGTGCCAATTATCACCTGCATGGGAATACCGATGAGGTCAGCATCAGCGAACTTCTCTCCGGCGCGCATGTCACGGTCATCGTAGAGCACTTCGATACCATGTGAGATAAGCGTCTGGTACGCCTCGTCCGCTAATTTCTTCGCTTCCTCTGTCAGAGAAAGCAGGTGAACTTGGAAAGGCGCGACCTCCCTTGGCCAGACAATACCTTTTTCGTCGGAGAGCACTTCCACTACCGTGCCCATAAGCCGTCCGAGACCAATACCATAAGCACCCATAAATATTGATTTCTTCTCCCCCTTTTCATCTTGGAACTGAAGTCCGAAAGCGTCTGGGTATTTTGAACCATAAGGAAAGATGTTGCCTACTTCTATTGATTTTCTACCTTCTCCGCCCCTATCTTCGACTTCCTTATTTACCGCCATTTTCTTGCTCTCATCTGTTATATAAATGATGTCTTCACCCGCTTCAGATAGGGTTTGGAACTCGTCGGTCAAATTTGTGGTAAATGACCCTCCAGCAGCAACCGTACGATAAGTTTTTTCACCCAGACCAACTCGGGCAAATATCTTTAGATAAGCCCCGGCGCACTTTTCGTAAAATTCTTTGAATTCATCTTCAGTCCGATTGAAAGAATACATATCTTTCATCAGAAACTCCCGCACACGCATGATACCACTCTTGGCGCGCAGTTCATTCCTGAATTTAGTCTGGAATTGGTAAGTATATAGAGGTAAATCTTTGTAAGAACTCACAAACTCTGTGAGCATTGCTGTCATCGGTTCCTCATGAGTGTTAGCGATACCTAGATCGTTGCCATTCGCAAGTTTGGTCTTGAACCAATTGTCTACTACTTTATCGTCCCACCTGTTCGTCTTCTTCCATATTTCTGGGTCCTGAAGAGTGGTCATGAGAACCTCTTGACCACCTATAGCATTCATCTCCTCGCGGATGATATTTTCGATATTCTTCACTACTCGCAGACCTAAAGGTAGATACGAATAGACCCCAGCTAACTCCTTATGAATGAAGCCCGCGCGAGTGAGGAGAATGGCATTCTTAGAGACTTCGTCCTTGGGCGCTTCCTTGCGCGTCTTGGTAAATAGTTCGCTCTGTCGCATCGCACTATTCTACAGAAAAATCAACGTAAAACAAAGTCCGGTTAGAACAGATGACGAACGTCTTGGACGGTTATAACAAGCATCAGGATAATGAGTAGGACAAAACCGACAGTATTCAACATATTAAAAATTCTTGGCGGAATAGACCGACGGCTCATTGCTTCAATTCCGACAACCAATAGTCGCCCACCGTCAAGCGCAGGAAGGGGCAAAAGATTAATAACGGTAAGATTAATAGAAAGTAGGGCGGTAAAAGTCAAAAGGTAAGCCAGTCCCAGTTCCCGTGCATCCCCAACCATACCTACAATGCCCACCGGTCCCGTCACACTGGATAAGTCGGCCCTGCCACCCATAGCCTCTAAGATAAAGGTACCAATCGCCTGGCCAGTCAATAAAGTTAGTTCAGAAGTAGTTTTGAGTCCATACCAGATGGCTTTATGCGGGGGCAATTTCACTATACCTATGACATCCATAGAGATACCCACGGCGGGTCTGTCTGGAACGATCCCCTCCTTCGGTACTACAGTCTTTTTAGAGATTTGCCCACTTCTCTCTACCTCGAAAATAAGTGGTTCCATCGACTGAGCGATAAAAGCGGACACCTCCTCCGGTAAAAGTGAAGCACTAACCCCATTTCTGGAAAGCGAGACCACCGTATCTCCGGATTTAATACCGACAGAAGCTGCCGGAGAAGCGGGTAAGACAACAGTGATAACGGTATGGGCATTTTCAAGTGGCAAAGAGAGACTCTCTGGGGCAGGCAAACCGGTAATAAATCCGAGTGAGATTAATAACCACGCAAACATAAAATTTCCCACTACCCCAGCCACCAACACAGACGCTTGGATGCCGCGGCGCTTGGACTGAAAATTATCTGGAGACAGAATTTCGGTTTTTTCCGCAGGATTTTCTCCGAAGATTTTTACAAAACCGCCAAACGGCAACCAATTGAGAGTAAAGGGGGTATCTTTCCAAATAAAAAGTCTTTTAGCGCGGGGTGGGAAACCCAGACCGAATTCGTCTACCCGAATCCCGAATCTTTTCGCAACCAGAAAATGCCCAAGCTCGTGGACAATAATAAGCGCGCTTAAAATAATGATGAAGATAATAACGGACATATAGTCTGATTACTCCAAAATCTCCCTTTCTTTCTTCAGGGCCAACTCCTCAAGCTTCTGGTTGGCAGTATCAACCACCTTTTGTAACTCTTGCTTGAACCTAAATTTATCATCTTCGCTGACACTTCCATCTTTTTCCTTGCGGTCGATGGTCTCCAAACTCTTCTCGCGTTCCGTACGTATTTTAATACGCGCTTCTTCCAGTTTTTCTTTCGCCACTTTTGAAAGCATAGCACGCCGTTCACCAGTCAATTCTGGGAAAGAGACTCGTAGACCCGCCGCATCTATAGCCACGGAAAGTCCCAAATTTGACTCTCTGATGGCTTTATCAATATCCTTGGTAACATCTTTATCCCACGCTGTTATGCGCAAGGTCTTGGGGTCTTCGATAGCGACGGTGGCCAGTTGATTGATAGTCATAGGCGAGCCGTAAGCGTTTACCGATACCCCGTCGAGGATACTCGGCGTAGCCCGACCGGTACTAAGACCGGCGTATTCCTTCTTGAGCCAGCCGAGTGCCGACTCACCCGCTTGCCTAAATTCGGCGAAATCGTATGCCATAAAATTATTATAGCACCAGGGACAGATGCTCGATGGTTAAACGCGGAGCAAGGACAGGATCACGCACCAGACGCCTGATACGATAAACACTCTCGACCGGCCCATTTTTTCCTACCCGCTGTCTTAACAACAACAAGAGATTATCGAGAAAAATCGGCAAACTTTTTTCCTCATCGGCAAAGGTCTTGGCAAATAAGAGGCGGTCTTTGACAGAGGATGCGAGAAACACTTCCGCATCCTTAGACCCAAGAATTTTATGGCCAGAGATGCGGACAATTTGCATGCGGGAAAGTAAAGTCGGCACAATTAAACTCTCTTCTCTGGTAACAAGAAAGAAGTAGGTATCGGGAAATGGCTCTTCAAATGTCTTGAGCAGAGCATTTTGCGCTTCAAGCGTTATGCGCGTTGGGACAATGAGGAAAATCTTTCTGTTGGTTAACGCCTTGCGTGCGGACAATAACTTCAACTCTCGCGCCTCGTCAATACCGAAAGTCTCTTTTTTAAAAACAAAGAAATCAGGGTTATTGGCAAGTTCAATACCTAGACTGGCATAGAGCGAGCGTACGTATAATTCCCCCTCTTCCGCCCCACCGATGAGCAGACTAGCGTGGTGCAAGTTTATCGATGTTTAAGAGTTCTACTTCAAAGATAAGGGTCGAATTGGGAGGAATAGTTCCTACCCCGAGCGGACCGTAGCCGTAGTCTGGGGCGACGGTGAGACGGCGCTTGCCTCCCACACGCATACCGGAGAGTCCGTCATCCCAACCGCGAATAACTTCTCCTGTTCCAAGGGTAAAACTAAACGGTATGTTTCTATCAAGAGAACTATCGAAAACCCTTCCATCCGAAAGAGTGCCCACGTAATGTACAGTAAGAGTATCCCCCGATTCTGCCACGAGACCCTCTCCCACTACCACTTCTTCCGTCACTATACCCGTCTCTAACGTTCGTGCGTTTAAGTTATCAAGAGGAGGGTTAAAGAGATTCATGATGGGACTGGCAAACAAAAGATATGCTAATAAACCCAAACTTGCGGATACGGCAACCCATTGATTTTTGTTAAGATGTCTCATATTTTTCTTTATACTTTATAGGCGTACTGTCTATATGATATGATAGCGCCATGAAAGAATCAACTGGGAAAGCGCCCGTCAAAAATATCCTGACTTTAAGCCGAGAAGAAATGCACATCCTCGCCCGAGAGAGAGTCTCGGAAATCTCGAAAGAATTTACGGAAGGATTCGAATTTCTTGAAGATTACCCCAAATCCGTCACTTTCTTCGGCGCTAACCAGTCCCAGGAGGATAATCCTTATTACATAAGCGCCCGTGCCCTTGCCTCGCGAGTGGTCAAAGAGCTTGGCTACTCGGTGCTCTCCGGCGGCGGTCCCGGTATCATGGAAGCGGCTAATCGAGGCGCCTTTGAAGCCGGAGGGAACTCGCTTGGGCTTCTGATTAAACTCCCGGAGGGACAGGTGATAAATAAATATATCACCAAGTCATTCGCTTCCTATTATTTCTTTGTACGCAAGGTTTGCCTTTCTTTCTCCGCCGAGGCGTTCATCTTTTATCCCGGCGGCTTTGGCACCCTCGACGAATTTTTTGAAATTTTGACTCTTATCCAAACAAGAAAAATCGCCAACGTGCCATTAATTTGCGTCGGTTCCGAATTCTGGAGTAAACTCAAAGATTTTATGAAAAAGGAACAACTTGGCCGTAAAGCCATCATGCCAGAGGACCTCAATCTCTTTCACATCGTCGATGACCACGATAAAATTATAGAAATCATCAAGAAAGTACCGGTGCGCATCGGTGTGCCACTAACTAAAGCAAACGCCAAGATAACAGATAGATACGAATAGGTAAACATAAAAAAACCGGCGGGACACCCAGAGTGGGTGTCCGCCGGCGCGGCGGTTGCCGCTAGCGTTTCGAGTGGAGATAATGCTGATGAGGTAGGCGCTGGCGCGAGCGACGCTTCCTGCGGTGCGGGGAAGGACCATTTCCCCACGGGTACTCGTGGCCGTTCTGGCGGAACTCGCGAGAGAACATCGTCGCGATCTGTTGCGCCGCGCCTTTCACATGTGACGGGAAGGTCACGCACTTCCTGCCGACGGCAACACACGAACCGGTGGAAAGCCTCCGCACCCAGTCAGGCATCCCATCGGCCGTGTTTGTAGGACGAGGGCTCCACCTGTTGACACCGAACTCGACGTCACAGAGCGCCACCACTACATTCCCACGCACCTTGGCTTCAGCCTCGATCACGGACTTCACGACCACCGTTGTACATCCGTGCTCCTTGAGCGCCTCGATCACGAGGGCACTCCTGGGGTTGTGATGCTTGTCGGCCGGTTCGTGAATGGTAAAGAAGACCAGACCGCCGCTCTGTTCACCCATCTATCACCTCTCCCAAAGAATTGGACAAAGGGGATAACTGTCCTCTGACAGTCTAGCCCTAGAGCTTTGAGGGTGTCAAGGCAGAACTAAAACCATTTTAAAGTGATACCGGCCAAGGGGTCGGAATGGCGAGAAGCATCAAGACCGCGCCGAGAATGGCTAAGTTTTTCATAAACTGAATCTGGTCCATCATGCGCGCTTGGCCCTCTTCTTTCCAGAAAGTGTGCATGGTAAATGTCACCGGTATAAAGAAAAGTGCCACAGCAATGATGCCAGCTGTTACCCGCACTCCGGTGATGATAGTGTAGCCACCAAATAGCAACAGAAGTCCGGAAACAATTACTGCGACCTTCGCCATTGGCACTTTTTTGGATTCGGTATAGGCAATTAAATCTTTAGTCTTGAACAAATGATTATAGGCGTTGTAAAGCAAGAAACTTCCGAGCAAAAGTCGGCCGATAAAAAATAAAATGTCCGTATTCATGTGGTTTAAATAAACTTATAAGTCCTCATATCATAACATTTATAGAGATCAATCGGTTCCACTTGCATTTTATAAACACTTGTTGTATAATTAAGGCAGACAGCAGATAACCTTAGTAAACTTTCCCGCTCAACGTAGCGTAACCACAGGAGAAGAGTAATGACAAATGTGTACGTGGCACTCGGTTTCCTCGTTCTATGGACAATCATCTTCGCCTACGCCTCAATTGTCTTGGTGAAGACCGGGTCGATTGCGGTCGTGTTTCGATTCAGGGCGTTCAAACGCGTCCTTGAACCCAGGACATTCCCCCACTTCATCATCCCAATCATTGACACCATCGAGAGGTATTCGACCCAGACTCATCAGGAGGAACTCCCGGCCGAAGCTGACAATATCGATCGGGTAAACGACATCCCCAGTCCCGGGAAAAAACTCCCTTTCCGTGTCCTCATGAAAGGAAAGGGGGAAGCCATCTTCTACGTGAAGAAGGCCGAGAGCGACGCTACCATCATCCGTACCGACCCACTCACAGCATGGAATCAGGTCCATTTCCAAGACCTTAATGAGCCAAGAAGAAAAGCTCTGGAGGAGGACTCGCTTCACGCCCCACTCACAGGAGAGATCGCGGTGGTCGTCGAGTGGTATTTGAAGGGCGACGACGAATATTCCATCAAAGACTTCGTCCAGAACGTCATCCCAGAGGGTGGGCGTAATCGAGAAGAAGAGATCAGGAAGCGTATCGAGGACATGGCATCCAGGACGCTTCAGGAACTCCTTGGACCCGTTACTCTCGGTCATGCCCAAGAGATGATGTCTCTCTTCAGCCTACTCATAAAGGAAAGGACAGAGATTCTGGTCGGGGAAAAGGGTGAAGGGAGCAGACCCTGGGGCATCCACATTCGTGATGCCTACATCAAGAGCATCCACCCGGGCCGGAGAGTGAACGAGGCCAGAGCGGATGCCGCAGCCGCAGTCAGCCAGAAGCAAGGAACAATCCGTATTGCCGAAGGTGTGGCAGTGGCAACCGAGCTGCAGGCCGAGGCTGACAAGACGAGGGAGATCAAGAAGGGCGAAGGAGAAGCCGCCCGGATCAACGCGATGGCTGCTGCGATGAAAGATCCTGACGCGCGCTTCATCGCCCAGCTCGACGTGCTGGAAACGGCCCTGCCGGCTGCCAACACCGTGTACGTGGTGCCAAGTGACGGAGGACTCTTCGGCAACCTGCTCGCTCTCGGCAAAGAGGTCGTGAAAAATACGAAAAAGGAGGACAAACCAGAAGACAAGAAATAGACAGGAAGTGTTCGTGTGCCGTCGCCAGCTTTCAGCTGGCGGCGGCACTTTTATTTATAAAATTCTATCACATCTATTGACATAATTGAATCAAAGGTGTATAATTCTAGTAGATGCTCTCCACAAACTAACAGAAAGGACAGGCGAAATGACGCTACTGGTAATTATCGCCATCGGAATTTTAGGGACGATACTGGCTGGCTACACAGCATACCGCCTTCGCGACACGTCGGTCAGGCGCCAGCGGCAGACCAGACGACGTGTACGAACAGAAGATACTGCTGTAGCGGCTCCGCAACCGACACCGACACCACGTCGTCGCTCCTCACCAGGAGGAAACGGATGTCTGGTGTGGCTAGTCTTAATCGTCGTGATTGTCTTAGGAATCAGTGCCTACTCGTACTGGTCTTCCAAGGCAACAACGCCGGCGGTGCCTATCGCATCAGACGAGATAACCACCGTGGTGGCCCGGCCGGGACAACCGGCCGAGGTTGTCGTCCGAAGAGGGTGGCAACTCCAGGTTTGGGATAGGGACCACTCCAAGTTCTCTAGCCGTATGATACGGCGGGGGGAAGACCGGGTGTGGGTCTTCATCACCAAGAAGGGAGTGGAGTCCGCGGAAATCAAAGTCCGCGTGTACTATGCCCCGCGGAGGTAGGGGGGGGAGAACAGCGCAATACCAAAGGCGCCACGACCTCGGAGGTCGTGGCGCTCTTTTCTTTAGCCTGAGCTTGTCGAAGGGCCAATTTTCAGTTAACCGGATAACGGGCAGGAATACCAAACGTACCAAGAATTAAGTGGATCAAACCATAAGCAGAAATCATAATGAACATCCCAAAAAGCCCCCAGAAGATTTTCCTCTTCCCCTCGTCACGATTAGTATCGGTAGTCTGGGATGCAATGAATTGAAAGACACCCCAAAAGAACACCAGAAAAGCGATAGCAAACGCCAAGAGAATCAGAGGGTTCAGTATGAACTGATTAATCTTACCGAGAAAAACAGAAATATCCATCCACTAACTATAGGCCAATAATCCCCGGAGGTTGGATGTTTGAATTATCAGTAATACCCAAGTTAGTACCGATGAACCTGACAAGACCCCAGACGGAAACCATGACGAATAGGGCAATGAGGCCCCAGAGCATAATTTTCTTGGCTTCCGTCTTGGACGCCTCATCTCCTTGAGCAAAGATGAATTTGACCAAACCCCAGAAAAATGCCAGAAGGGCAAGACCCACGACAATTGGCAACGCGAGAGCTACCAAACCTTTAATACTATTAAAGAGTATCGTTATGTTGCCAAGCGTCTGGGCGAAGGCAAATGCCGGAACAAGCGCCAGAGTCACAAGAATGACTTTTTTCATTTATTTAACTATCTAATATTACTTTTAATATACCTAAACGGTATGCCTATATGGTACAACAAGGCGCATAAAAGGCAATATGGTTATCCCCCGCACCTATATCACAACAGGCGGGGGTGGAGGAGTTGTACTTTTAATCTCTAGCTGCACCTGCATGAATTTGATTATCCCCCAGACAGAGACCATGACAAAAAGGGCAATAAGACCCCATTTCATAATCCTCTTGCCCTCTTCTATTGCTTTCTCGTCTCCACTTACATGGAAGATAAACTTTACCAGACCCCAAAAGAATACCAAGAGGGATAGCCCGGCTAATACTATAATTGATGTCTTCGTGAGAGCCCCGATTGCTTCTATGAGAGCCTTGAGACCAGTAAGAGGCGCGGCAAACACAAAACCCGGCAAGAGGAGGGCTACAAGCGCGAATATATTTGAATATTTTTTCATCTTAAATTAATAACTACTTATACGGTGGTAAAAGTGGTAAACCGAACGGTCGACTGAAGCCTATGTCTCTATATGCGAAGGCGAGAATCGCCATAAGAGATGATAGCACAAAAAGCGCTATTAGTCCCCACTTCATTAAATTCTTGCCTTCCTCAACAGCCTTCTCGTCCCCGCCGACACGGAAGATAAACTTGACCAGGCCCCAGAGGAACACCAATAAAGCAAGACTCGCGATTACAGGCAAGGCCGTGCGTATCAAGTCGATAAAGATATCCACCAGACCCTTGAAATCGCTTGGAGGGTTCATCTTAGTTTATTAATAGTAGTCTCAATCACTTGCGCAAGCACCCAAGAACCGAGTAAGACCGCAGTACCCACAGACGTGTAGAGTAACGCCTTGTGGGCGGTCTTAAGATTCGTCTCATTGCCTTGTGCTGTGACATAAAGAAAGCCGGAATAGATGAAAGAGAGTACCGCAAGTACCCCGCCGATGGGTAGAATAATCTTGTCGATAATTATCCTAAGGAGGGTAAAGAGCGTGCAGTCCGAGCCACAGTTAATCGGGTTCTTTAGGGTTAAACCATAAACCGAGACCGTGCCTAGGACAAAAAATATGGAGAATGATATTAGGGCGACGGATAATTTTTTCATGCTCATGATTTAAGGCGCACCCAAGAGAGAGTAGCCAGTATTAAGCAAGACACTCGTTATAGTATAAATCAGAAGCCAAGCTCCGAGTATCCACAGGTAGCCGACAAGTACTTTCCGGAAAATCTCTTTTGCCTTCGTCTTGGCCGACTCGTTACCGCCCGATGTCAGTAGGATAAAGCCAGCGTAGGCAAAAGCGGCGGTAGCAAGAAAAGTGGAGATGACTATCAGATTATTTATAAGGTTTTGAGCAAGCAAAATCAGACTGGAGAAGGTACATAGTTTTTCCACACCATCACAGACTATAAGTGTCTTCCACATAATTATGGTTTTATTAGCGCTTCAATCTCATTATGGGCATGGTAGACTGCCTCGAGAGTGCGGGCACGGCCACTGGTTACGGATTCTATTGCGTTATGAAAGATTGTTTTGGTCATCACGGTATCAGGGTCCAGCCAGCCCTTAGACTGAAGCGCCGCATCGTAAAAGACAGACAATGCCGTGTCAGCCGGTCTTACAGATAGGAGGTCGCGCCGTGCCGGTGGTAGAGAAAGAATCTCGGATAAAGCCCGCGCCACATCTTTTGACACCAATTTGGTGGCGAGGGCAAGTGCGGCGCCGGGATTTAGAGAACCGCGGGATATGGCCACCCCTCGCAGTCGCCCGAAGGTAACAGTCTTACCGGTGACTCTCGACTGGGGTACGGATGAGACGGCAAAGTTGAGAATGGGGTTTTTGTTCCTAAGCACGCGAAGTTCTGATGCAAAGCCCAGATAATAAGCGGAATCGCCACTTGTGAAGTGGGTCTGGGCATCAATGAGCGAACGATTCCAACTATAGTAGACCCTCGTCGGGTTTGAGAATTGGGTGTAAAAACTTAGGGCCGCCTCACCCGGCGAAATTGTCAAACCAAAAGTTTCGGCGATTTGTGAGCGCAATTCTATTCCGGCCAAACTGGTAATAGGCGTGCCGGCCTGAAGTAGCAGTAGAGCGAGAATGTCTTTGGCATGAGGAATATTTCGCGCCTCCCCCAGAGCCATGACCGAAGAAATGAGATTACCCGCGGCATCCTTTTTAGATAGATTGGTAGCGGCCGGATATATTTCATCCCAATACACAATAGGTCTGGCTTGCCCCGCTGCCGTAAGCAAATCTCTATTATAGTAAAGCACCAAGGGGTCTAGAGAGAGAGGAAGAGCGTAGATACCACCCGGGTCAAGGAAGAGTTCCCCTTCTTCAATGAATACGCTCTTGAAATCTCGCTCATTCACATTGCTGTAAGAAATGAGCGCGAGCTTGGGCTTATTTTTCCAAAGTTTGTCTTGAGTGAGAATAATCAGGTCAGGGCCAGTTCCCCGCGCCAACGCTTCGGTAAATTCCGCCTCTATTGTGTCAGCTGACTTTTCTTCATAACTTACGGAGAATGCCCGGTCTTCACCAAGAAGGGATGGGGTAAGTAAAAGATTAAAGTCCTGTGAGGTAATATCTCCCCAGACGGTTAAGGCAACATTCTGGCCACCAGAACCGCGATACAAAGAGAAGGCCGCCACGCCGGCGACAATAGCAACCGCGAAAATCGCTAAGAGAATAATCTGAAACTTTGACATATGTTAATCCTACACTAAAACTAAAAGAACTAATCCCCATTGCTGTCAAAGACCGTCTTTGACATAATAGGTTCATGGGTAATAGAGACTATAAAAAATTTGCCACTGGAACTATCTTTCATATATACAATAGAGGCAATAACCGAGAAAAAATTTTCCATGATGAGCAGGACTATAAAGCGCTAATATTTAGAATTGGTCTGGCACTAGGATTCGAAGAAAAAGAACTGTCACATCAATTATGTCACCAACCATATTCAAGAATCAGGATTACAGGCACACATAAAGGAAAATTCAAGCTACACGCTTTTTGTCTTATGCCAAATCATTTTCACTTACTTATCGAACAGTGTGAAGATGTGCCTATATCGAAAATTATCTCGAAAATATGTGCAAGTTATGCTAAATATGTAAATAAAAAATACAAAAGAGTCGGGCATGTATTTCAGGATAAATTTAAAGCAGTACTTATGGAATCAAATGAACAACTTATGTGGATTTGCACATATATACACATGAATGCAGTGAAGGACAGTATGGTCAAACATCCAGATGAATATGTATGGAGTAGCTACAATGACTATACAACTGACAGAAATCTGCCAATCATAAATACTGACTTTTTGATCTCACTATTTGGTGATAAAAATAGTTTCAAAAAAGAGACCCTCCGCCCTTACTCAGATAGCCTGTCAAAGACCGTCTTTGACATTAAGAGTTGAAACATATCGGTCTGGATTATTTATTTCAAAACCACCATCAGGTGATCTGAGAAATCGATATAGCCACCCTTTTGATATTCTTTGATTTTCTTAAGGAACTCTTCAGCCTCTGTATCATTCGGAAAAGAATCAGTATTATGAATAAATCTATAGAAAATCTTGAGGTCAAAACGGCTATTAGTCGTAAGGATATCTCCAACAAACATTCTCATCCTTAATCTCTTAACCTCGACCTTAAACCCGAGTTTCTTATAGAAATCAGCGATGTATTCTGCATAATTAAATTCTGGGTAAACCTGTTGCAACATTATCTTATAGTGATCGCTATCTTCAGGAAGAGTGAGAATAAGCAATTTGCCATCATTATTTAATAAGTCAGGAAGTTTAGAGAGTTGTGCATTATAATCTTTTTCATTGAGACCCCAGTAATAGTTTGTGTGGGATGTAAAGACAATATCGTATTTTTTATCAGTTTTAAAAGTAGCAAGACTCCCTGGAAAACATTCCCCAATGTTATTTTCCAGAGTTAAAAATGCTTTGGCTGATGATAAGGCATTTTGATTAGGTTCAAGTAAGTCACAAATGTAGTCTCCTTCAACACGGTCAAGAATCTGCTTTGTAGTGTGGCCTTCGCCGCAACCAATATCAAGAACGAGTTTATTGGGGGAATTTTGAGTATTTATCTCTTTTACAATTTCAGCTACAATCCCAAACCAATCCTCAGCAAAACTACGAATGTAGATATTTTCGTATACATCTGAAAATTCTTTTTCTCCCCAGAAATGCCACTTTGCCATAATATTTTTTATTTCAGGATAATGTCAAAGACGGTCTTTGACATACACATACATTTGAGAATGGAGATTTTTTCACAAGCATAAATAATCAAAAACAAATTAAGGAAGCTATGCTATCCCCCTCTCTTAATTTCATAATCCTTACTCCCTGAGTCTGGCGACCCAACTCCGGAATCTCTTTGAGCCCAACCCGGACTACCTGACTCTTTTTGGAAATAGCTATGACTTCGTCTTCTTGGTCGGTCACCACTTGCGAGGCGATAACCTGACCAGTTTTCGGTGTCACTTTAGAAGTGAGAATACCGGAACCACCCCTGCCTTGTACTTTGTATTCGGATAGTTCCGTGCGCTTACCGTAGCCATTGGCAGAAATGACCAAGAGATGACCCGCTTTCTCTTCTGATTTGATATGGTGCGCGCCCACGACCAGGTCCCCTTTGCCGAGCTTAATCCCCCTCACTCCTCCCGCGCCACGGCCCATCTCACGAATGGCCGATTCCTTAAACCGGATGGACTGGCCTTTTTTCGTCACAATGGACATGTCATCGTTCTTCTCGACCAATTCAACCGATATCAATCTGTCTCCCGGAGAAAGTTTGATGGCAATGATGCCGGAAGCGCGCACGTCATGAAAACTTTTAGCCGAGACTTTCTTGGCGGTACCGTTTTCCGTAATCATAAATAGCGAACCACCGATATCCTTCTTGCCCTTGCCCATCGCCAGAATGGAAGTCACCTTCTCGTCATCAGAAAGTGAAATGAAATTCATCACCGACTTGCCGCGCGTAGCGCGCTTACCCTCCGGAATGTCATACATCTTGATTTGATAAGCCTTACCCTTGTCGGTAAAGAACAAGAGGTCGGCATGGGTGCTGGCAGTCAAAAAATTGGTGACAAAGTCCTCTTCTTTGGTATCCAGGTCTACCACTCCTACCCCGCCACGTTTCTGGCGTCTGTATTCATCCGGATTGGTGCGCTTGATGTATCCACCTGATGTTAGAACTAGCGTATTCTCTTCCTCTGGCACCAAATCTTCGACAGAAAGAATTTTGACTCCCCCTTTGATTACTTTGGTGCGACGCTCGTCACCATACTTATCTTTAATATCTTGTAGTTCAGTCTTGACTACTTTTAAAATTTTAGCGTTCGAGGCCAATAATTCTTTCAGCTCTTTGATAAAAGCTTGGACTTCTTTAAGTTCATCCTCCACTTTCTGGCGTTCCAGACCGGCCAGTTTCTGGAGCTTCATTTCGAGAATGGCATTGGCCTGCAATTCGGAAAGTTTAAATTCTTTTATCAAACCGGCTCGGGCGTCGTCAACGCTTGATGAGGCTCGAATGAGTTTGATAACTCGGTCAATGTTGTCGAGAGCAATCGTAAGACCGAGCAGAATGTGTTCGCGTTCCTCGGCTTTGGCCAAATCAAATGCTGTACGACGCTTGACCACTACCTCTCGATGTTTGAGAAACTCAATGAGCATGCTCTTGAGTGATAGAGTCTGAGGTACGCCATCGACCAATGCCACGAGATTGAAGTGGAAAGTTTCCTCGAGTTGGGTATGTTTGTAGAGAGCATTTAAGATTTTCTGCGGTTGACTGCCATTTTTAAGATCAATAACCACCCGAACGTCTTTAGTCGACTCATCACGCAAACCCTTCACCCCTTCAATCTTCTTCTCTCGCACTAAGTCCGCAATTTTAGGTATTAACCCCTCCGCTTTATTTACTCGGTATGGAATCGCGGTGATGATAATCTGATTACCGCCGCCCTTACCTTCCACAATCTCAGCCACACCACGGACCACCACTGGCCCTCGACCGGTAGCATAAGCATGGTGAATATCTTTTTCATTAAAAATAATACCGCCAGTGGGAAAGTCTGGGCCCTTTATAAACCCGAGTAAATCTTCCGTAGTCGCATCACGATTATCAGCTAGGTGGACCGTAGCATCAATAACTTCCGAAAGATTATGAGGTGGAATATTGGTAGCCATGCCCACGGCGATACCCAAAGTACCGTTGAGTAAAAGGTTAGGCGTTGCCGCCGGTAAAACTACCGGCTCTGACCTTGTACCATCGTAATTGGGTCTGAAGTCTACCGTATCTTTATCAATATCTTTAAGCATTTCACCTGCCAGACGTGACATCTTCGCCTCGGTGTAACGATAAGCAGCGGCACTATCTCCGTCTATTGAACCGAAATTTCCTTGTCCGATAACCAAGGGATAACGCATCGAGAAATCCTGTGTCATTTTGACCATGGCTTCGTAGACAGAGGAGTCGCCATGCGGGTGATATTTGCCGAGCACGTCTCCAACGATGGTGGCGGACTTCTTGGTCTTAGCGCCCGCGTTAAGACCAATCTCATTCATGGCATAGAGAATACGGCGGTGCACCGGCTTGAGGCCATCACGCACATCAGGCAATGCGCGGTCGGTGATGACCGACATGGCATAGTCGATAAACGACTCCTTCATCTCGCTCGTAATCGGGCGAGAGATAACTCTGTCTCCGTCCTTATTCGCCATATACATCTAAAGCGCCATCTCTCATCTCTTTGTATTCAGCTTCCAAGTCTACCGCTTTTAAACCGGACTTGAGCGCTCCGAAATTCTCCCGAAAGGCTTCGAGACTGGTGCTCAAGTTCATGCGCAATGATTCAAACGGACTTACTTCCGTCTCCGGTTGAGCAGACGCTTCTTGAGAACTGCCACTTTCGGCGACAATCTTTGTGTTGGTACTATTAATACCGAAAGTGGCGAGAGACCAAACTCCGAAAATAAAAAGGGTGATAGAGCTTGAAGCCAGAAAGGCAAATTGCTTCTTATGGCGTTCGGGTTTGGTGTGAAGTGTTGAAAGATATCTACGCATATTCGTTATTTATTATTCTTCTTTAATTACCACAATCTCGCCTTCTTTGCCTTCCAAGTCTTTCTTCTTAACCACCAATTTATCGAGTGATTCCATTCTAGCTTGGCCACCTTCTTTTATAAACTGTTCCAAAGTCTCTTTAGTATAGTACATCGGTATGATAATAGACGGCTCGAGAGAAACGGCAAGTTTATAAGCGGATGCCGCACCCAACATACCTTGTCCGCCGATAGGCACAAACAGTATATCGATATCTTCTATCGCTTCGAGAGTCTCATCCGAGAGAGTTGGATTGGCGAGCGCGCCGAGGAAACATAGATTCATCCCTTCGAAGAAGACGAGATAAATTGTATTTATTTTCTTGGCGGGCTTGCCCGCCGACCCGGTGGCGGGTCCTTCCGAAAGAAAACCCTTTACGAAAACGTCTTTGATTTCATACTCGCCCGGACCGTCTATGACGAAAGACTCTTTATCGCCCCCGCCTGCAATGCCTGCGGATGCATGGCGGGCAGGTCGAGAAGTCTGGTCACGCCCGTTAAAGTCGGGCAGATTCGTAGTAATGAGAGTGACATCAGCGCCAAATCTCGCTGGTTTTAATTTAGAATCTTTCGATATCGGATTGAACGCCAGGGTAATATCTCCTTGGGAGATTTTGAAGCATTCCGCGCCGTGATAAGTGATTACCATTGCTCCATTTTAGCATAAAACAGTGCTATTTGCCAGCGTTTTCCGCCTTGAATTCCCTTCCCTTTCTTCTTGACAAAGAGTGTTATATATGATAGGATTCTAGAGGACCTTGGGAGCACCTGCCATACCGGCATGGTGCGCTCGTTAACCCAGTTCATTCACAAGGAGACAAGAGATGACACGACGCATTGCTTTGTTCACGCTGGTCGCAATCCTCTGGATTGCTCAGACCAGCCTCGCGCAGGCACCCTATCAGGTGAAGGAGGGAGACACCCTCTACGCCCTGAAGGGGATCTACTCGGCTAACCAACCCGAGTGGAAAGCGCTCACGATCGTGAACCCGCAGCTCGCGGAACCCGGCCGAGCCTTCACCGATACGCAGAAACGATTTATCGTCATCCTGCGCCTGGGTGAACGGCTCAAGGGCCTCGAAATGCTCGGCATAACCGCCCAGCCGATACTCGTTACCGGGTTCGTAGCGCCAGCGCCGACCACGAAAAACGTCGTCACAGACATCACTGCCAGTGCCGATAGCCACAACAGGTGGCTCATCGCGCTCATGGCAACAGTGTTGGCGCTCATCATTCCCTACCTGATCTTCCGGTATCTGCCGGAATCGCGTAGGCCGAACCTTCCGTTCCTCGGGAGGTATAACCCGGCACTCACCACGAACCCTGTCACGGCGGCTCCCCCGATGGTCGCCGGAGGCATCGCCTCTGACAATCATGACGCTATCAGGCGCCAGTTCCGGGAACAGGCGGCGCGGACGTACGCGTCGACGCACGGCGGTGTTATACCCCAGATGAGTGACATCCGCATCGTCGGCAACATCATCCATGGTACGCTACACGACGTCTGGGAAACCTCAGACGCCAATGGCCGCTGGATTCCCCGCCGCTACAACGGCGAGCCAGGGTTCCAGGCGATGGTCTCGGTCAACAACGCCGAACCAGCGCTCCAGACATGGTCACAACCATGTGGCAACGATCTGCGTATCGGGCGACGCTACCGTGGCGGGCGCTTCATATCCCGCCCTGCGGCCGGGACGATTCCGGCTCAGGCTCCAGCCACTCCAGTGGCTCCGCTTCGTCCGCACATCGCGGTGGCGCAGGAGCCGGACGGGCAGGTGGTCACCATCACGGTCGGCGGTATGCGTTACACCACTCATGGCAATGACATCCACGTCAACGTGGATCAGGGGGGCGCTGTGACGGATGTCACAGCGAACGGCCAGATCCGCGTGGCGAAGGTGCCGAAGCGGACGAAACCACGTGTGGTACGACCGGCGGCGACAGGTACACGCGACAAGTAGTACAAACGCGGCCAGACGTTAATCTGGCAAAGTCCGGGGAGACTTAACTCCCCACGGGCAGGTCATCGTGACCTGCCCTTTTTCGTTACAAGTTTATACGCGAGGGCGGGCTAAAAAGGCGAACCACATGAAATAGCGTTCAACATCCGGCAGGAAGCTGTGATATTCCTTTCCCCCCAGAACCGCATCGGCGAAGACTTCTCTCGCTCGGTCAATTTCTGACCTGCGTTTTTTCCACCTCTTGTCCATTTGCGTCAGCTCGAAAAGTTCCATGGCTCGTCCCACCGCTCCCCAGAAAGATTTCTCGTCTTTACCTTGCCACTTGGCGGCACGTCCGACTTCACTACCAATATTACCGAGTTGTTCGGCCAGAGTCAGAGTAAACCACCTTTCTTTCGAGACCGTTGCCATGTTACTTAACTATCTTAGTTACGATTTCTACAATTTTATTTTGGATTCCAATATCCCCAACACCTCGAGTCTTATTGCCAAGGACTGGCTTAAGATTAATCATTGAATCGAATTCAATAAAATCTTCCCCAGATTTTTCTAGATATAAGTTGATGCCCCAAGTATCCTCCCCGCGCGAATTTTCTTTTTCAATAAGTTGCGACTGTATATCGACATGGAGTTCCCCACCAACTCCCAAGATACCTTGCCCGACATCTACTACCGCCTTTATGATATCGCCATAAAGTTCGCGAGCGAGTTCCCTTAGCTCTTCTCTGGAAATTGAATCCTTGACTATTCTTGTTTCAACCATGGGGATATAATAGCATCAACTTTTGACCTTTTTGTTTGATTTTGATATTATGGACCCCGTTCCTTATTAACCCCCGCTTTCGTTACCCCCCGCGCTTCGGCAAACACTCTATAAAGCGCGAGGACCGGAAACGGCCCATCAATTTGACTACTAATACTGCAGAAGTTGACGCATTTCTAACAAGCATCCCCAATCCCCCTTCCATCGATGACCTCGTGGAAGGTCCTGTCATCAGTATTGATAAAGGCGCGGTCTATGTCGACCTGCCGCCTTTCGGCACCGGTATCATCTACGGTCGCGAGTTTATAAACGCCCGAGACATTATCAAAAAGATTAACGTCTCCGACATTGTCGCCGGCAAAGTGGTCGGCATCGGTGGTAAAGAAGGTTATATCGAAATTTCCCTGAAGGAGGCGCGTCAGGCCCTAATCTGGAGCGAGGCTGAGGAAGCTATTCGCGAGAAACGCATATACGAGCTTCCTATCACAGATGCCAACAAGGGTGGTCTCATTATTAACTGGCAAGGCCTCTCCGGTTTCCTGCCTGCTTCCCAACTTAAACCGGAACATTACCCGCGCATCTCCGACGGAGACAAAGACAAAATTCTTGATGAATTGAAGAAACTGGTTGGGGAAAAACTCTCGGTCACCATTATTGGCGCCAGTCCCAAAGAAGGCAAACTTATTTTCTCGGAGAAAAGTCCCGAGACCAAAGATAAAGAAAATATTGTGGCCCGTTACACTTTGGGCGACGAAATTGTGGGCGAAGTCACCGGTCTCGTCGACTTCGGTATTTTCATTAAACTGGAAGAAGGGCTGGAAGGGCTGGTGCACATCTCGGAAATTGATTGGGGTCTTGTAGAAAATCCCAAAACCATGTTCAGGATAGGTGAAAAAGTACGTGTGAAGGTTATCGAGATTAAGGATGACAAAATTTCTCTCTCTATTAAAGCCTTGAAAGAAAACCCTTGGCGAGAAGCGGAAAAGAAATACAAGAAAGACGCCATTGTAGACGGTATCATTATTAAATTCAACAAGTACGGAGCGCTTGCTTCAATTGAGGAGGGTGTGGCGGGCCTGGTGCATATCTCCGAATTTGGTTCGGAAGAAAAACTGCGCGAGAAACTCGAAATGGGCAAGGTCTACACTTTCAAAATCACCCTCTTCGACCCCAAAGAGCAAAAGATGGCACTCTCGTTCATCGACAAGAAATAATCCATCCCTTTGTCAAACACTGGGTGTTAGACAACTATAGGATCTTCAAATAATCTAGCTCTTCTTCTAGAAGTTTTGCTGGACTTGTCCTAGTAAACTCTTGGTATTTGTCTGGGCCTTTGAATTGACCTAGAACGATTTCTGATAAAAGCAGACTTCCCCATCGATTTTCTTTTATAAAATCTTGATAGCTTGACCAAGGATATTGGTCTTCTTTCTTAAACCACTTCCCAATCTCTCTCGGGTTTCTATGAATATAGCTAGACAGATATAAAAGCTGATGATCACCTTCTATATGAACCGCACGATAAGGCCCTTGAAAAACATGTCCAGATTTATCATATCTGGTATTGTAATATTTGGCATAAGCATTAAGCACTCTCTGCATATAAGCTGCTATGCCTTCTTCTTCAACTTCTTTGACCAATAAGTGGAAATGGTTTGGCATGATACGGAAAGAAACAAGCTCAACTGTACGCTTTTTAACAATCTCCTCTGTATTATCTAACACCCGGTGTTTGACGAAATCCTTTACTGACCTACCAACCTGTGGAAAAGTTACTTCTGATTGGAAGTAAAGAATGAGGAAAAGAAATCTGTTGTAGTCTCCTGTATCATGAAAAATAACTTGTTTGTGTACACCCCTATTACACAAATGATAATACTCGTTTGGAGACAACCGTGTTCTTCTCATATATTCATTATGTCAAATACCCGGTGTTTGACAAACTTATATATCCTTAATATTACTTGACCGGATGGTCAAGTTGATAAATCTGGGTATCGTAGCCTCTGGTTTCTTCGTCATTTCTGGAAAGTCCCAGAGATTCAAGTTCTTTGAATAATTCTTCCCTGACTTCCTCTGCGTCGATGTCTTCTTCAGTCAGCTTTTCAAGCTCGATAAATGTCCCAAGTTTTTCCACTTCATCCAGACAAATCTCATACGGTCCGAGTTTGCCCTTCCGACGCATTTTCTTTACCTCGACTACCGGATACCACCCCAGTAGCTCAAGCATATGGTGGACTTGTTTCGGATCTGCCACTTCTGTCTCGCACTCAATATTGTCGCTCTCGTTGGAACGCTGCTGTTTGAGGGTAAGCTCAGCAGAATCCTTCAAGTAGCGGATGCGAATAACAATATCTCCCTCCTGTGCCGATTGGAATTCATTCCTCGAACCCTTGAGAGAATAGACAACATCATGCTGGCTTATCGGTTCTGAAAGAACGCAGCCTTTCTCTTTGAGCTTTTGCTCAATTTCTTCCAGATTCTTCGCTTTCAGCTTTACTTCTATTTCTCTCATGCAGTTATTTATTAAATTCCGTCATGGCGCGAGTGAGGCCGTGTTCGACGATAGCTTCAACCGCTCCTTGTGCGCGTTTGAACACTTTTTTCAAAATCTCTGTTTCAGATTTTTTAAATTCTCCCAAAATATGCTTTTCTACTGCTGCCTCCCCTTTCGGCTTTTTGATTTTGCCGGAAGGAGTAACCGGTGAAATGCCAATGCGAATACGAATAAACCCTTCAGTCTTGAGAGCGCGGATAACTGACTCTAATCCCCTGTGCCCGCCCGAAGAACGATTATAAGAAACTTTCAGCGTACCTATGGGTAAATCCAAATCATCATAAATCACGATTAATTTCTCCGCCGCCTTTTTGTTTTTGACTACCTTGGCGACACCACTTCCCGATTTATTCATAAAGGTATCAAGATGTACCAACTTTATTCCCGTTAATTCTTTTTTTGTCAAATACTCCAGTGTCAAGCGACCGGTGTTGTGCCGGGTGCGCGCATACTGGTCGCCGGGATTACCTAAACCCACGATGATATACATACCGCTATTGTGTCAAATCAAGTTAAAGAATACAATCTTAGCAAATTATGAATTCTAATTTCTGGAAAGAGCTCATCAAACTTGTTCTCATATCCCTCCTAATAGTAGTGCCGTTCCGTGTCTATATTGCTCAACCCTTCTTGGTGGATGGCGCGTCTATGGACCCGACATTCGAGACGGGAGACTATCTCATAGTCGATGAGCTTACCTACCATTTCAAGCAACCGGAGCGCGGTTCTGTCGTTATCTTCAAATATCCCAAGGACCCCAGAAAATCTTTCATTAAACGTATCATCGGCCTGCCTAACGAAACAGTGACCCTCTCCGACGGACAGGTCACTATTGTAAACACCGCATATCCGGACGGTTTGGTGCTTGATGAACCGTATGTGGTGTTGAGGAAGTCCGACAATTTGAGTTACACGCTTGGCCCGGGCGAATATTTCGTCATGGGGGACAACCGCTTGGCGAGTGCCGACTCGCGTATCTGGGGCTCGGTACCGGAGGAAAACATTATCGGCCGACCTGTTATACGCCTGCTCCCTCCGGCGCTTTTCCCCGGTGATAACTCCAATGATTGAATTCGATAGAGCTCTTGTCACCGCCGCTTACTTCGGTTTCCGCCCCATCATCGCTCCGAAAATTACCCGGCATGATATTGAATTGACTAGAATTTGCGGAGAGTATCCGCATTATGACGCCATAGAGAAAGCCGCTGTGATACGAACGTATCTGGAACAGGACTTCGCTTCCTTACCGCATCCTATTGCTTTGGTTTACGAAAAACCGGCTGCAAAAAAAAGACTGGGCGGCTACGCCCTCCACTTCATCGGCTCGTCTTCGGGTATAGCGGAGGCAACCTTGATCCAAACCGCGCTGGCTATGCTCTCGGAAGAAGGACATAAAAATTTGAAGGTAGACATCAACTGTATCGGCGACCGAGATTCCATAAATACTTACGAGCGGGAACTCGTAAGCTACGTACGTAAGTTCGGCGCCCATTTGTCGGACGAATTAAAACAGAGTATGAAATCAGACATCTTCAACCTCTTTAGACTGGAGGCGCCGGAAGCTCTCCTTCTACGTGAAACGGCGCCGTCTTCCATAACCTTCCTGTCTGCGCAAAGTCGAATCTATTTCAAAGAAGTACTGGAATATATTGAAGCTTTGGGCATAGAGTTCCGTCTGACACCAGAACTCGTGGGCGAACGAAATCACGCTTCTCACACTATTTTTGCCATTAAAAACACGGTGGGCGAACATAAAGATATTTTAGCCGTGGGCTATCGTTACTCTCGCATGGCACGTCTCTTCGGGCTAAGGAAAGAAATTCCCATGGCCGGAGTAAATATTTTTGCCGCATCTTCCGGCAGTACTGGCAAGCGAGTTTACAAAGAATTACCAAAACCGAAATTCTGTTTGGTCCAATTGGGTCGTGAGGCCAAGATTAAAACTCTCTCGCTCATAGAACTCTTGCGTTTACACCGTATACCACTACATCACCTGCTCGGTAAAGATAAAATAGCTACCCAACTCTTGAGTGCCGAAAATTTGCGGGTGCCCTACCTCATCATCATTGGACAGAAAGAGGCACTCGACAATACCGCCACCATCAGAAATGTAGCCACACGCGCCCAAGATACGGTAAGTATCGCCAACCTGCCACACTTCCTCAAAAATATTACACTCTAGCTTTGAGATACTCGAGCATGGTCTTCTGGTCGGAAACTTCGAATGGATCGTTGGGACAATTATCCTGCAAACCGGGTTCGATAAAAATCTTTTTTATTTCACCGTCTTCGACATACATACTGTAACGCCAGGAACGCAGACCGAATCCCAGGTCATGCTTTTCAACGAGCATACCCATGCCTTTGCTAAAGTCCGCCGAACCATCGGGCAATAATTTCACTTTCTTGATTTTCTGGTCTTCCTGCCAGGCATTCATAACGAAGGCGTCATTCACACTCAAGCAGATAACTTCGTCGACACCAAGCTTTTTAAATTCATCATAATGAGCTTCGTAACCAGGCAAGTGCTGGGAGGAGCAGGTCGGAGTGAAGGCTCCCGGCAGAGCGAACAGAACAATTTTTTTGCCTTTAAATATCTCATCCGAAGTCACATCCACCCAGGCAAAAGGATTGTCTCCGCAGACCTTTTTATCGTGAGTATGAGTTTTGAAAGTAACTTTGGGTATCCGTTTAGGTGTGTCCATGTTTGGCATTATAAACTAAGATATGTTACAGTAGCAAACGCAATGCAGGCAATGGTTAACATCGAGGTGGTCAAGGGAACCAACGAAAATAATTTAAGCGTCCTCCGACGCTTCACTAAACGCGTCCAGTCTTCGGGTGTTCTGCCACGCGTCCGTTCCAAGCGCTACTCTCAACGCCTGCCATCCAGAAATACCAGGCGCGCCAAGACTATTGGCTATCTTAAGAAAAAAGAGATAACCGCCGAACTTATCAAGCTTGGTAAAATAAATGAAGTCAGTAAATTCTCGCGCCGACGCTAGAAATTTCGAGAAAATAAAAAATAAAGTTCTGGGAAGTGACTACGAACTCTCGCTCGTCTTCGCTTCCGATACACTGACACGGCGTCTTAACCGCACTTATCGCGGCATTGATAAGCCGGCAAACGTACTGGCCTTTCCGCTCTCGAAGACAAGCGGAGAAATTTTTATAAATCGTTCACGCGCGAAACCTTTTAGCGTCAAATATCTCTTTATACACGGTCTTTTACATTTGAAAGGAATGTCACACGGGGATACAATGGAGCAAGCAGAAAAAAAATTATTACATGGCGCGTCAAATCATAGCGGGCATTGATATCGGTACTTCTTCAATCAAGGTAGTTATTGCCGAGGGCGTGGTTGAACACGGGCACACGGTGCCCAAAATTATTGGTACCGGTTCGAACGAATCACGGGGCGTGTATCGCGGTTACATTACCAATAAAACCGAAGCAGGAAAGTGCGTGGAAGCGGCCGTCCGACGGGCAGAAAAAATTGCGGGCGTCAAGGTTAGGCGCGCTTATGTCTCTTTTGGCGGTATTGGCCTCGGCAGTATAGTAGCAAACGGCTCGGTAATCATATCCCGCGCCGACCTGGAGATTACCGAGCGAGACATTGCTTTGGCGCTTGAGGCCGCAGAAGCGGCTATCCCGCCCGCCGCTTCCATCAATAAAAAAATCATCAATACCATCCCCATTGAATATAAAATAGACGGTAAGGCAGTATGGGGCCAGGCCCTGGGTCTCAAGGCGCAAAAGCTTGAGGTTAAGGCACTTTTCATCACCTGTCTCGAACATCATCTAACCGACCTCATCAGCACGGTAGAAATGGCAGGCATAGAGGTCGCGGATGTGGTAGCGGCACCGGTGGCTTTAAGCCTGGTCACTCTATCCAAAAAACAAAAGAGGGTGGGATGTCTCCTCGCCGATCTCGGTGCGGAAACGTTCTCCGTGGTGGTCTTCGAGAACAACAATCTGCTGTCGCTCGAAGTCTTTCCTATCGGCGGCAACGACATTACCAACGATATCGCCCTAGGACTAAAGGTTGCGCTTGAAGATGCCGAGAACGTGAAGCTTGGTTTCGAAAGAAGGATAACCTATCCGAGAAAGAAACTGGAAGAAATCGTATCGGCGCGACTGGACGATTGTTTCGAACTCATCGAAACGCATCTTAAATCGATTGGTAGGAATGCCTTACTGCCGGCGGGTATCATCATAGCGGGCGGCGGTGCCGCCATCGCGAACATAAAAAGTATCGCGGAGAATTCTCTCAAACTCCCCTCTCAAACAGCGGAAGTTTATTTCGGCAACACCGCCGAAGGTAAGATCAAGGACCGTACTTGGGCAGTGGCTTGCGGACTTGCGATAGTCGGATTTAATACTGATGACGTGGATCGTTCCATAGGTATTAGGAACGGCACTCTCATTAGAGAAGGGGGCAAACGTTGGGGCCGAGTTATTTCGCGCTGGATTTCTCAATTTTTACCATAAAATAAGAAGATAGCATCTACATTAAGTCAACTGCTTTTCTTTTCTGCCGCCTCTGATAAGATAGGCGCATCTAAATTTAATTTAAGAGCATGCCACAAATCAAACCAGAGGTAGAATCTTTCGCCAGAATCAAGGTCATCGGTGTAGGTGGTTCCGGTAAAAATACCGTCAACCACATGATTAACTCCAAAGTGAGGGGGGTTGATTTCATCGCCGTCAACACCGATGCCCAAGACTTGCATCATTCGCTCGCCAAGAAGAAAATTCATATTGGCAAGAATCTGACGCGTGGACTCGGGACTGGTATGAACCCAGAATTGGGCAAGCGTGCTGTCGAAGAAACTAAGGAAGAAGTGCAAGAAGCCATCAAGGGCGCGGACATGATATTTATCGCAGCAGGTATGGGTGGAGGGACTGCTTCCGGCGCCGCACCGGTTATCGCTCGCACCGCCAAAGAAAATGGATGTTTAACTGTCGCTGTTGTGACTAAACCCTTCTTCTTCGAAGGACAACAGCGTATGAAAATCGCCGAAGCGGCTATCGAGGAACTCAAACAAGCTGTTGACGCCCTTATTATTATTCCCAATGATCGCCTACTTCAGACTGTAGACAAAGATATCACCGCCAAGAACGCTTTCGCTATTTGCGACAACATTTTAAGAGAAGCGGTGGAAGGTATCTCGGACCTCATTACCACCCCGGGCATCATCAATATCGACTTCGCGGATATCCGTTCGGTGATGGAGAATGCCGGAGCCGCGCTCATGGGTATCGGCTCTGCTTCGGGAGAAAACCGCGCCGTGGAAGCGGCCAAGGCCGCCATCTCTTCCCCTCTCCTTGAAATATCCATCAATGGCGCCAAGGGTGTGCTCTTCTCAATCTCCGGCGGAGACGATGTTACAATGTTTGAAATTCAGGATGCGGCTAAGGTTATCACCGAGTCGGTTGACCCCAATGCCAAAATTATCTTCGGCACAGTTCGGGATGACAAACTCAAGAAAGGAGAGATTAAGATTACGGTCATTGCTTCCAATTTCTCTGACAATTATTCGAGTTCGAGGAAGGCGGCGTCGCTCTTCCAAACTTTTGGCAGCAGCAGCAATAGTAACGAGGAACAGAGCGTCAAGGGTAAGATTTTTAACGCCGTTCCCCAACCGCACAAAGAAGTTCCCAAACCGGTAGTGGAGGAGAAAAAAACCGAACACAAGCAGGTTCCCCCTCTCATAGAAGACAACGACGATGACTGGAGCGCAGTACCGGCATTTCTCAGACGTTCGAAACTTAAATAGCTACCAGGTGTTATGGTTTTATAAATATCACTTTCCCGTATATGATAAAGGGAATGATATGGAAGGTAATTAAAATATGGTCGTTCATTACCCTTGGCACGTTTGTTGTAGCTGGTATTTGGGGCTATATCATTTGGCCATTTTTGTTTTCTGATACTATCGTAAAAAATTTAGATACTTTACCAAACGAAGTCGTAGTTCGACCCGCTCAATACGGATTGCCGGAAATCGGTATCAAAAGTTTTTCCCTATCACCTGATAATCAGTGGCTATTTGTTATAGGTTTTACTGAGACAGGTGAATACAAATATATTTTGCAGAATTTTCAATCGGGAAAGATAACATTGATACCAAATAATCAAAAAATGGAGCAGACAGCTCTCTTGAGTCGTCCTGGGTGCTGGGATCAAAGCAGTTCAAAAATATTTATTCAGAGTCAATTTATAAACACTGCTTTTTCTCTTGACATAGGGTCGCCAACTTTGTGGCAGGAACAAGAGGGCGTCCGTGATATGTTCGGCACACTCAATCAGTGTCAGACAAGAAACATAGCGTTTGAGATTTCAAATCTTGTACATATAAAAGAGACTAATTCTGGTAAATCAGTGGAAATAACTTCTGCAAAAGAATCGCAGAAAATTTTAGCGACACACACACTAAATGGTGTCGTGGAAGAAGGCGTAACTATCGGCGACACAGTCATTTCCCCAGATGGAAAGAATTTGGCATATATTTTTAGTTACAGCAGAGCTGGTTTTGCACCACCTCCAGAGGGATATATCATAAATCTCCGGGGAGAACCTGAACTCAAGTTCTTAGGTTATTCGGTTTATGGGCCTTTTCAATGGAGTGCGGATAGTAAATATATCTACGCACTAGCTGACAATTCAGAGATTTCAGGAAGGAGATATAGTATAATCCGTTGGAAAGTTAAATAATTATGGCAAACCTTATGTACGATCTAACCATTATCGGCGGGGGTCCCGCTGGCGTTGCCGCCGGTGTTTACGCCGCGCGTAAACGACTTAAAGCTATCTTTATCACCGAATCTTTCGGCGGGCAGAGTACCGAATCGTCCGGTATAGAGAATTGGATTGGTACTAAAAATATTTCCGGTTCTGATTTCGGTAAGTCTCTTGAGGCGCACTTGCGCTTGTACGCCGGCGACTCGGTAGAAATAAAAGCGGGAGAAAGGGTGACCAATATTTCTAAATCAGATGGTGGTTTTAAAATCGAGACAGCAAGTAATTCTTATACAGCAAAGACAGTACTTATCACTACAGGCAGTACCAGAAGGAAACTTGAGGTTCCCGGAGCTAAAGAGTTTGAGAACAAAGGCATCACTTACTGTGCCTCTTGCGACGGCCCCCTTTTTGCTGGTCAAGATGTAGCGGTCATCGGCGGAGGTAACGCCGCATTTGAAACAGCTGCCCAACTCCTGGCTTATGCTAAGTCGGTGACGCTTATTAATCGAAGTGATGTATTCAGGGCGGATGAAGTGACGGTACAAAAAGTGCTATCTCATCCGAATATGAAAGCCGTCAAAGGCGCAATACTCAAAGAAATCAAGGGCGGACAGTTTGTGGAGTCCTTGATTTATGAAGAAGGAGGTGTAGAGAAAACTCTGGCCGTTACAGGTATCTTTGCCGAAATCGGCCTGGTGCCCACGACCGAGTTTGCCAAAAAATTAATCACTTTAAATAAATACGGACAAATCCCAGTAGACCCGAAAACGCAAAAGACGGAAATCGATGGGGTTTGGGCAGCGGGAGACTCGACCGATGGCCTCTATCATCAGAATAATATCGCCGCTGGCGACGCAGTCAAGGCACTGGAGGATATTTACCTGCATTTACACGCGAAGTAGTCAGTCATTGACAATAGTAGCTAAATATGATAGTATGAGAGGGTCGAAATTGGGGGCCATAATAGCCCTAATATGCGAACAAATATATAACCCAATTACTTACTACTATTATCTACGCAATACTCGGTTCAGTCATGCTGGTTAACGGCGTGCTTGTTAACACTGACGATATCATCAATCAGGCGAAAGCATCTGTGAATGGAGCCAACATGCACCAGCTCGCTACAGTCATTGAACTTTACTATAGTGACCACGACTCTTATCCGAATGTTACCAATGGTAAATCTTTGATCGATACTCTGGAATCGGAAGGATATATTCAGAGCCGACCACTTGACCCAAGTGTCTTCAAGTATGAACCGAAAAAGAACGGCCAGGATTATTCTCTAAAATTAGTTGAATAACTAACCACAAAACTCACCCCGATTAATCGGGGTGAGTTTTGTTCGTTTTGAATAGAAAAACCCTCGCATCCGGAAGCCGGAGGAGGATATGGGTGGGTGCGCCTAGATCTCGGCGCAAAGAACTTGTGTTTTCAATCATCATTGCTGATGACCGAGAAACGCATCGCAGGAGAAGTGAAGTCTGTCTTGGGAAAGCGGCGCCGCCATCCCTAAACATAACCTCACTTCTCCCACATCTGCCCATAGATTACTCCCATGACGGTATAGTGTCAATCCCATACCTGTGGATAACTACGACCTTATTGGGAAGGCGGTCTGACTTTGCCCCTCGGCCGGCAACGCCTGAGAGCTTTCGCAAATGCACTTGCCACAAGCCCGATGACAATGGCTAGCGGTGGCACGAGAAGGCTCGCATAGCGATACTCGAAGATGAAACTCCCGACCGTGACCAACCCCACCCACTTGAAAACGATGGAAATTCCGTTCACGAAGATAGGTAGGGTACAGTAAACGAGAAACATCCAGAACGCTCCGCCCACAATCCATCTCAGCTTGTAAGCTAAGTGGTAGAGGGCGTACAGGATAGCTGAAGCGATTAGCAGACCCACCGAAGTGAGCCACAGATGTCTTGTGCCCCCTCCCGCCAGATACGTGTAAGGGAACACCACGACGAGACCCACTAGTATCCAGAACAGCCCTATGAGCCACTCCGTGATGGAGTCCGCCGGTGGCCTGGACAAATACCCATTGCTATTCCGTCCTGATTTCATCTCGTCCCCTGCCCTTTCTAGTTGGGATGCACTGTTTAGAAGTCGCTATGATTCAATTGTTCTACTACGAATGTAACATCAAACCAATGAGTAAGTCAAGTGCGCGCTGAGGGATTTGAACCCCCGGCCTTGTCTACGTCAAAGACACGCTCTAACCAACTGAGCTAAGCGCGCAAGCAGAAATATAATCTTATTCCGCTGGAGAAACTATCGAACCTTCTTTCGCTTTTTGCGGGAACTTAATCGCCGCTTCGTCCCCCTTCTTGGCTGACTCTACACTTTCATGTTCAATTTGCATTGACTCTACAGCGCAGTCGAATTCTTCGTCCCCGTGGCTGACCTTGATACGGTCACCAACCTTCAAAGACCCCGCCATTTTGACCACTCCCACACCGATTTTATCGTACCAATGCGTAACCTTGCCGAGTTCTTTTTTAACTTTTGGCATATGTGTTTAAATTTAAATTGATAAAAGGTTTGGGCCAGAAAAAGCTTTTTAGCTATTTTCAACCATATCTTACTAAAATTAGCCGGATTTGTAAAAACTTGGAAGTTTCGATTGGTGACCCTACCGGGAGTCGAACCCGGCTTCCAAGCTTGAAAAGCTTGTGTCCTAACCGATAGACGATAGGGCCTCTTACAGAACTGAAGTTATCTTAGCATTTTTGGCTTTAAATGGTATAGTTTTGCTCTGGAAGAGTGGCTGAGAGGTTTAAGGCACCGGTTTCGAAAACCGGCAGGCCCGCAAGGGCCTCGTGAGTTCAAATCTCACCTCTTCCGCCCAATTATTTATATATGAAAATCCTTGCCATAGAAACTTCGTGCGACGAGACTGCGGTAGCGCTTCTCGAGATAGACGGGGCGCTGGAAAAACCTAATATAAAAGTGTTGGGTAATACCCTCTTATCTCAAGTAGCACTCCACGAACAGTACGGCGGGGTCTATCCTAACTTGGCAAAAAGGGAGCACCAGAAAAATTTACCGCCTCTCCTAGAAGAGACGCTTCGCGAGGCCTGTGAGAATCCGGAAAAGCCTGATATAGATTATATTGCTGTCACAAATGGCCCCGGTCTTGAGCCGGCTCTCTGGGTTGGCATCACTTTCGCGGAAGCGCTTGGCAAGAAATGGAACAAGCTTGTCGTGCCGGTCAATCATATGGAGGGGCATGTCTTCTCCGTATTATTTGAGTCCGGTGATGCTCTGGCATTGCCGGCTCTCGCGCTCTTGGTGTCTGGGGGACATACCGAATTGGTGCATGTGAAAGATTTTATGAGTTACGAGATTCTTGGTCAAACGCGCGATGATGCTGTCGGTGAAGCATTCGACAAGGTGGCCCGCATGCTCGGACTTCCCTATCCCGGTGGGCCGGAAATATCAAAACTAGCAGAAATTGCTAGAGGAAAAGTTAATTCAGAGACAACGACATTTCGTTTCCCTCGTCCGATGATGCACTCAAAAAATCTCGACTTTTCTTTCTCTGGTCTTAAGACTGCTGTGCTCTATAAACTCAAATCAGAAAATGGTTCGACAAGCTCACCACAAGTAGGAGATGAAGGATTCAAGGAAGATATGGCTCGGGCATTTGAAGATGCGGCGGTCGAGGTATTGGTAGACAAGACTCGCAGAGCATTGGTTGAGTTGGGAGACGGGGCAAAGACCCTCATTGTCGCCGGCGGAGTTTCGGCCAATCTCCACCTCTCCCGAGAACTCCGTAAACTTGTAGCCGAATTCCCCGACATCACTCTTAAAATACCACCGAGACTTTTGACTACGGACAACGCCATCATGATTGGCATTTCGGCCTTTATCAAAATAAGCAGAAAACCCGAGATTCTTAAAGACAAAATGCCAATCACCGCACAGGGTAATTTGTCTTTTTAGCGTGTTATCATTGAGAAACGCATGGATGAGAAGTTTCTTAAACCCTATAACCCCGAAGAAACGGAAAGCCGGATATACGCGCTCTGGGAAAAGAGCGGTTTTTTTAACCCGGATAATTTGCCCGAGAGGCACGAGAAACCTTTCACTATTGTCATGCCTCCCCCGAATGCCAACGGCAGTCTCCATTCTGGTCACGTCCTTTTTATAACTCTTGAGGATATCATCATCCGATTCAAGAGAATGCTGGGTTATAAAGCCCTTTGGATTCCTGGCGCCGACCATGCCGGTTTTGAAACTCAAGTGGTATTCGAAAAAAAACTGGAGAAGGAAGACCGCTCAAGGTTCGGTATGGATCCTAAGGCTTTGTATCAGGAAATTTTGGCCTTTACCCTTGAGAATAAGAAAAATATGGAGTCTCAAGTTCGTTCGCTCGGCGCTTCCTGTGATTGGTCTCGCGAAAAGTTTACCTTAGACCAAGATGTGGTGCTAAAGACCCAAGAGACTTTTATAAAAATGTTTAATGAGAAGCTTATCTACCGCGGCCAGCGAGCAACCAATTGGTGTTCCAAACATCAAACTTCCCTTTCCGAGGTGGAAACCGAATCGGCTGAAGAGACTTCTCCTTTTTACTACTTCCAATACGGACCATTTGAAATCGGCACGGTCAGGCCGGAGACTAAGTTCGGCGACAAATACGTTGTTATGCATCCAGATGATACTCGGTATGCCCAATACAAACACGGCGACAAACTAGAACTCGAATGGATTAACGGGCCGATTACAGCCACGGTTATCAAGGACGAAGCAGTAGATATGGAGTTCGGTACGGGTGTGATGACTATTACCCCTTGGCATTCGCAAGTGGACCTCGAAATTGCCAAACGCCACAATTTGGATATGGAACAAATCATAGATTGGCAGGGCAAGCTCTTACCTATTGCCAGCGAATTCTCCGGCCTGAATATAAAAGTTGCCAGACCGAAAATAGTGGAGAAACTTGAATCTAAGAGACTCCTCACCCGCATCGACAAAGAATATAAAAATATCATTAAAAAATGTTATAAATGTGGCACTATTATAGAACCACAAGTGAAAGACCAGTGGTTCGTAAAGATGGAGCCATTGGCAAAGTTGGCGATTGACGCTGTCAATCGCGAGGAAATTAAGTTTATTCCAGACAACTACGAGAAAATTTTTAAATACTGGATGGAACATCCCATCGATTGGAACATTTCTCGCCAAATTGTCTGGGGTATTCCCATACCGGCATGGTTTCGCACCAATGAGATAGCGGTCGGGATAGAAAAACCTACGGGTGAAGGTTGGATTAAGGACTCCGATACATTCGATACTTGGTTCTCAAGCGGACAATGGCCGCTCCTCGTAACCGGCTACCCCGATGGAGACGACTATCAGACATTTTACCCGACGGATGTGATGGAGACTGGGCATGACCTCATATTTAAGTGGGTTCCGCGCATGGTTATTTTCGGCCTCTATTTGTCAAAACAGGTACCCTTCCACACAGTCTACCTGCATGGTCTCGTCAATGATGCCCAAGGTAAAAAAATGAGCAAATCCAAAGGCAACGTGGTCGACCCCTTAGTCCTAACCAAAAAATACGGCACCGACGCTCTGCGTATGACTCTCATCGTCGGCAACACGCCGGGAACTGACCTTGCGTTACGCGAAGACAAAATCAAAGGATACAAAAACTTCGCCAATAAAGTTTGGAATATCGCGCGATATGTGCTCTCGCAAAAAAGAGACGGCGAACTTGATAAAGAACTGGCCGGCGAATTTGACGCGTTAACCAAAGATGTAACGGATGATATGGAAAATTACCGTTTCTACATTGCCGCGGAGAAAATTTACGCGTATGTCTGGCACCGCTTTGCCGACGAAATTATCGAGGAAAGCAAAAAACAATCAGAGCGTGGAGAGACTCTATACTATATCCTTGAGAATTCGCTGAAACTGCTCCACCCATTCATGCCCTTTATCACCGAAGAAATTTGGCGGGAAATGTGTCAGGACAAATTATTGATGATAGAACCATGGCCTGTAAATAAAAATGAGTCCTGAAACCATAACATACGCGCTTGCCGGAGGCGTTCTGCCGGCACTGGTCTGGCTCGCCTTTTGGCTCCGAGAGGATTACCGACACCCAGAACCGCGGGGTCTGATTCTCAAAACATTTCTTCTCGGCATGGGCGCGGTGATTCTCGTTCTGCCTTTTCAGAAAGTGGTAGATACATGGTTCCCGGGCATGGCACTCCCCGCTATTCTCCTGTGGGTCATCTTGGAGGAAGCTTTCAAATTCACCGCGGCCTTCTTCGGCGGCCTTAGGACATTGGAGGACAACGAACCGATTGACCCAATCATTTACATGATTACGGCCGCCCTTGGCTTCGTGGCTTTGGAAAATACACTCTTCATTTTAGGACCGCTCATCGGAGAAGAAGTGACAAAAAGTGTGATTACCGGCAATTTGCGCTTCATCGGAGCCAGTCTCGTGCACGTCATCTCAAGTGGCATTATTGGAGTCTCCCTTGCGTTATCGTTCTACAAACCAAAGAGAGAGCGTATCATCTTCACTGTTCTGGCCATAGTTCTGGCCATCGCCTTCCATGCCGGATTCAACCTCGTCATCGTCCATTGGAACAACGCCGGCACCATGCTTGCCTTTGGGTCAGTCTGGATTGGCGCTATCCTCCTCCTCTTGGCATTTGAGAAAGTAAAAACGATTGCGCGATAGGAAGTATAGGATATAATTAAACCGTCATGCAAAATAAAAGATCTTTTTTTGAAAGGCTCACGGGCGCAGTGCGACTCGACGAAGAAAGAGAGCAACCGGAAGAAGAGAGTCACATCGGCACAAACGCCAAACAAAATATATTTGAGGAAAGCGAGGAGGAAGCCCAGCTCACCGTGGACGTTTACCAAACACCTTCGGAAATTATCATCAAGACTATGGTCGCCGGGGTTAAACCGGAAGACCTTGACGTATCGATTACCAGAGACTCCGTCACTATTCGCGGTAAACGAAGCGAAGACAGAACGATATCGAACGACGAATATTTCCACCACGAGCTTTATTGGGGTTCCTTTGCCAGAGCCATAACCTTACCGGAAGAAATTGATGTCGACGGAGCAGAGGCAGTCGAGAAACACGGTATGCTCGTCCTCCATCTGCCTAAACTCGATAAAAATCGCCAAGCTAAACTTAGGGTTAAGGGGAGTTAGGGTGCCAAGACCCAGGTTCGAACTGGGGACCCTTCCCTCTTCAGGGGAATGCTCTACCAACTGAGCTATCTTGGCATTGTAAACCGCAAAACAATTTACTGATTAAGAAGTTCTTTCACACTGTTGAAGTTCTCTAATGATTGATCAAGAAACGGTTGTAGATAAAAGTAACCAACCACTAGAGGTACTACTATAATAGCCACTTTTATGAATCCCCAGAGAATGGCCCAGCGTGCCGCTCTTTGCATCTTGCGCAGAATCTGATTATTTTCTTCGGCTAGCTTTAATGAGCGTTCCAGGAGCACTTTTTCTTCGGGATTCATAGATAAGTATTATAGCTAAATATCGGTTTTTTTCAAATTTCGTGTTATATTTCGAGCATCGCCGCCGTAGTTCAACGGATAGAACAGCGCCGTCCTAAGGCGTTAATGTAGGTTCAATTCCTGCCGGTGGCACCCAATTTATGCAGGGATACCCAGTAATTTAGTGAGGGTGTCCTTATCGAAGCCGACGACTATGTCCTTGCCGTCAATCACTATGACCGGTACGCCCATTTGTCCGCTTTTTGTAATCATTTCCGTCCGCTTGGCCGTATCCGCGCCGACATTGTAATCGGTAAAAGGAATATTATTGGCTGTGAAAAATTCTTTAGCCATATGGCAGAAATGACAACTTTCTGTTGAATAAATTTCTACTTTTTTCATTAGTTTCCCATTATAACAAGCCAAAACCTTTTGTACCATGGTAGCGCCGATTTATCGGTCGAGCTGGAGACCCCTCTCTCGTTAACGATGATGGCGACGTACTCGCCTTCTTCGGTGACACTAAACCTTTCCCTGATTTCATCTTTTATCCCCTCTTCGGTCTCCAGACGGGCAATGTCGCCCTTAAGTTCTTGCTCCCGAAGAACCAAGTCCTCCGCCCTTGCCGCCAAATTTTTTGAATACGCCGCACTGACCCGTTCTTTATTGATCACCCCGACTGCCCCCTTGGCGAGGAAAAAAGCAATCACAGACAGGATAACCAGCGATGGGATTGAATAAATAACGCGCCTGATTTTCTGTTTTCTCTGGAGTTCCTTCATAGTGACCCTTATGGTAACATGGCTAATATGTTATTCGATAAGAAACATAAGAAGAAAATCAGAGTAGTTTGGATGGCGCTCTCGGTTCTCATGATTTTAAGCATGATTCTCTTATACTCTCCCTTCTTCCAAATATAAAACCCGAAACTAACCACGGCGAATCATCTTGAGAAAAACGTCTTGGGAAATATTTACTTTCCCGCGCTCCCGCATCTTCTTCTTGCCCTTCTTTTGTTTCTCCCGGAGCTTCATTTTGCGGGTAATATCACCGCCATACATATGCTGGGTGACATCCTTCTTCATGCCGCTAAGGGTCCGTGAGGCAATAATGCGACCAAGAGCCTTGGCCTGAATCTTCAGCGTAAACATCTGCCTAGGCAAGGCAGCGGCCAGTTTATCCACATCCGATTCAGACTCTGTCTCAACTTGTCTGCGGGATATTACTTTGGCAAAGGCCGGCACCACTTCATCGGCTATCAAAATATCCAGACGAGTAACGTCCGCCAGTCTTTCACCGGCTAGCGAGTAAGAGATGGAGCCAAAACCGGATGTCGCGCTTTTAAGCTTATCGAAGAAACCTCTCATCAGTTCCCGGAGGGGCATTTCAAAAGAGAGTGAGGCGCGCGCCTCACCGAAATTTTCCGTCTCCCCAAGCTCTGCCTCAAACTCATAAAGAAGCTGAACCACCGGACTGATAAATGCGGGCGGCACAATGACCGTAGCTTTCACCCACGGTTCCCACACCGAACTTACGAGATGGTCTTCAGGAAAAAATGATGGGGTATAAACTTGCCCCTCACTGCCATTTTTGTATACGATTCTATACGTGATACTCGGCAAAGTGATGACCAGGGGCAGATTAAATTCACGTCTCAATCTTTCGGTGATAATCTCCAGATGAAGCATGCCGAGAAAACCGGCGCGGAAACCCCTACCAAGCACGCTGGAGGATTCTTCTTCGAAAGAGAATGCCGAGTCGGATAGACGTAGTCGGGAAAGGGCCTGTTTCAAAGCGGTGAAGTGGTCTTGATTCTCCGGGTAAATAGAAGCCCAAACTACAGGAAAGGGCTTCGCATAGCCAGCCAAGGCGGGACTACCGTCGGTGCTCGCGGTAATCGTATCGCCAACAGAAGCGATTCCGGGCTCCTTGATGCCTGTGACAATGTAACCTATTTCCCCCGATACCAGTTCCGATACCTTCTTCTCCTCCGGGGTAAACACACCAACTTCTAGAGACTGAAACTCTTTGTCCGCCACTTTGAACCTTAACTTATCACCCGACTTCACAGACCCGCTAAAAACACGCACAAAGACAATAACCCCTCGGTGATTGGAATACTGGAAATCAAAAACCAGACTTCTGAACCCCCCCGAGGAAAGACCTAGGGGAATTCCCCTAGGTCTTTCCTCGGGGAATTGCGGAGAGTCGTGACTGGAGCTGGGCGGCGGTACACGTTTAATGATTTCGTCCAAAAGATTTAATACACCTTCCCCTGTTTTACCGGAAACAAGTAAGACCTCGTTACTATCTATGTGTAAAAGTTTGGAAATCTCTTCCTTGACTTCCGCCACCCGCGCCAGAGGAGAATCAATTTTGGAAATAACGGGAATAATTTTGAGTTGAGCGACCTCGGCCATCCCTAGCGTCGTTAAGGTTTGAGCTTGCACCCCCTGCGTGGCATCCACCAGAAGTATCGAACCCTCCACGGCACCGAGAGCGCGCGACACTTCGTAAGAAAAATCGATATGGCCGGGAGTATCTATCAAATTTAAAATATACTCCCCATATTTCATCCGCACCGGTTGCATCTTTATGGTAATTCCCCGCTCACGTTCAAGCTCCATGGAGTCGAGTACTTGCTCGCGCATGTCCCGCTTGGCTATCGTGCCGGTCAACTCAAGCATCCTGTCCGCCAAAGTAGATTTGCCGTGGTCAATATGCGCTATGATGCTGAAATTACGAATCTTATCCATAATGATTCCAGGCAACCTTATACTATCTCCGGGTCAGTAGCAACAACGTTTGCTTTCCAGAACTTACCCCGCACCACACCCCAGACTTCATGGAGTTCTCGACTCTTAAGCGCAAATAAAATCGTAACGCCCACGGCCATAGCAAATAGCCCTGCCCAAAAACCTTGCAAGAAAATACCCACAAGGGAGGTTGTATCGAGTAAGCGGGCAAAGATGTTTAGCCCAAGGTAAGCGGTTGCTCCCATGATGACAGAGGACCCCAAACCTTCGAACAATGTCCGAGTAACCCCGCGCGAGAAACCCCGAAAGAACTTCTCAAATGTCATCCAGTGGAGCAGACCGTTAATAATAGTGGCAATAGAGAAACCCAAAGGTAACATCAGGACGGCCGTACCGGACAAATCTTCAACCTTGAGAAGCGCGCTGATAAAATAACGGAACTCCGCCGACCAGTAGAAAATTTTCACCAACCACCAAGTACCCATCACCATGACAGTAGTGGAGATAAGATTGAGAAAAAACGGCTTTCTGGTAAAACCGGCGGAATAAAACCCTCTGATAAAAAGTAAGAGGAGACACTGGAACACGGAGGAGAGAGCGAAGAGCGCCAAAGCGGCCGCGGTCAAGCGGGTCGCATCCCAATCGAAAAGCCCCGAACCAAGAACGACTCTGACAATTTGCGCGCGCAGCACAATAAGGAGCGCCGAGACGGGTAGCGACCAGAAGATGATAAATCTCGCGGTAGTCGCCATCTGCTGTTTAAAAGCCTCGAGATTATTCTCTCTGAAACGCCTGGAAAGAGTCGGGAACGCCGCCAGAGAATATGAGACACCGATAATAGAGAGGGGTACGGATTGAAGATTTATGGAAAACGAGAGAATGGCGATGGAACCTGCCGTCATCAAGGATGCCAAAGATACCAGACAAATCAGAGCGATGGAACTCATCGACAGGGTTAGCGTCCTGGGCAGGGAAATCCTGACCACTTGAGCAATGAGTGCGAAGTCAAATTTTAGCGAAAACCGCGGGAACAGACCCGCCCTGACCACAAACGGCACCTGTATCAAGGCATGCAGGCTCGCCCCCGCAACCACGCCAATGGCCACACCTATAATACCCAGCCGTTCGGCGAAAAGAATAATACCGACAATGATACCGGCGTTATAAAAGAGCGGGGCCAGAGCGTAGATAGTGAAACGGTTATAAGCTTGAGTTAGAGAACCAAACAAATTTGAAAATCCCAATATAATTGGCGAGAGCAAAAGCATACGGGAAATAAAAATAGCTTCAGCAAGCGCCGGCCCGGAAAAGCCCTGAAATAAGAAACCCGAAAGAGCCGGCAAGAGAAAAAATGCCAGACCGGAAACGGTGATAATCAGGATGGAGAAGAAAGAAAAAACATTATTTATAAAAGAGCGTAGCGCTTCCAAGCCCTTGGCTTCCCTCTCGATGACAAATGGAACCAGGACCGAAAGCGAGACAACCGAGGCTACTGTGACAAAGAGAAAATCCGGAATACGGAAAGCGGCATAATAAATATCGAGCTCTGCCGAAGCGCCGAAGATGTGCGCGAGAAGCCTGTCGCGCAAGAAACCCAACACTTGAGACAAGAAAGCAAAGAGTCCCAATAAGAGCGCGGCCTGATTGAGAGTCCCGGTCTCCTTATAGAGAAAGCCGATAATCTTGCGAACCATCCAGTCAGTTTTTTATCGAGTTAGTCAGGAACGTACGTTTACCGACTCTAAGTTCCTTAAGAATTAAACGCACCTGTTCATTATCGGGGTTGGTAATAGCTAGGGCTTCGAATTGCTCTTGGGCCTTATCCAACTGGCCGAGTTGAGCAAAAGTGAGACCAAGATAATACTGGGCATTGGCATAATCCGGTGCGGACACAAGTGCCTTACTAAAAGCAGCAATCGCACCGGCGTAGTCTTTCACAGAATACTTCAGTAAGCCCAACTCGAAGTAGATGCCGGGATTATTGGATACCAAGAGAGCCAGCTTCTCCGCGGAAACAATAGCACTAGTCGTATTTCCATCCTGGATTTCCAGTTGAGCAAGCATCAAGTGGGCATCAGCATAATCCTCTTTGAGAGCAATGGAACTCCTGATGAAGGAACGAGCCGCCTCTCTATTGCCGCGATTCAGTTCCAATCTGGCCAGAAAAAGGGGTATCTCCGGATTGAGAGGATTTCGTTTGAGAGCTTCGGAGTAAGCGAGAGAAGCACTCTCATAAGCGCCTGCTATGGAGAGCGGCTTAGGTACCAGAGCGCTATAAATCATGCCGAGCGAGACCCAGTTCTGGTAGCTAGCCGGATTGATACCAACGGCAGACTTCGCCGCTTCAATACTTTTTCCCAGAGACTCCTCGAAAGTTGCTTGATTGTCTTTCAAAGCTCCGGTAGTAGCACTGGCGGCTGTTTGAGCTTTGAGAAAATTGATACGCGAGAGAGCAATATAGTACGTATCTATCGGGGAAAATTTCACCGCCTTATTAAGCTCGTTCTCAATCTCCACCAGAGGAGTGCCGGTGATATTGGAAAGGTCAACAGCTTTTTTGAAATAAAAAGCTGACACCGTTTTGTTAAACCCTGTCCAACCAAGGAAAAGAGCCCCGCAAGCAATCACCGTTATGAGAAGGGTCGAAACAAAACGAAGCTGGGAAGACTCTTTCAAGCGAAAAGTGCGAAGAGAAATAATACCTGACACACCACTTGCCGCTACAAAAAGTCCGGTGAAGATGAAAGCGAACATCAGCACGGTTGCCGAAGGAACGTAGAGAAAACTAGAAACCCAAAGGAAACAGGTGATTAAGAAAACAGAGACGAGTGCGAAGCGTTCGGCTCTCGATTCCGGCATACGACCCCAAACTTTGACCCCCAACATGATAAGGAGAACGAAGAAAGTCAGCCACAAAGCCGTGCCAAGTATGCCGGTAGAAGCTATTTGTGTCGGTATAAAGCCCACACCGAACGGAAACGCCACGGCCCAGAAGGGAGTGGTATTTATAGCGACCGGTTTATAGACGAGCCAGTCACGCCCAAAAGTATTGGGACCGGAACCAAGAAACCTTTCTTGGGAAAGCACGGCCTTCGAGATGCCCAGAGTAGCCGAGAGGGAGGGACGCACATCAATATTCTCGACTTTGAAACTTCTTGATACCCAGTCGCCAAGCGTACCTTGGGTCACGGATAGGTTCGGATTATAGAGAAAGGCAATGGAAATTATGCCGAGAACCACCGGTAGAAAAGTCGGCTGGAAAAAAAAGTATCTCGACGCTTGTGGTAATACCGGCGCGGCGTCGGAGAAAGGTTTTTCCATCGTTAAGAAATAGAGCAAGAGGAAAATAGAAGCTCCTAAAGTTAGAACAAATGCGGTGGAGAAATTGAGAATTGCCAAGAGCGCCACTCCGAGCACAAAGGCGCCATAGACGAGTGTTTTGACAACGAATTTCATCGGAATCATACCGATTGCCAGAGCCGCGAAGCTCGATAGAAGCCCGAAAGAAACCGCCAAATCTGTCCAGTTGCCGATAGGATTGCCCATGTTGCCGACAAAGTTCCCCCAAACTAAAAAATCACCGCCCAAGAAGACTTTGATAGCCACAAAAAGCGCTACGAGTGAAATGGAAATAAGGAAAGCCGCCAATGCCTGGAGAATACGCGAGGTACCGGAAAATATCGTGGCTACCAATATCAAGAGCATGGAACCGAAGAGCGTGGAACCGAAGGTCCCCACCTCGAAATTGTAACCAAAAAGCGAAAGTAAAGACGGCGTACTTAAAAAAGCGGACAGGGCATAAATCACAGGCAAAAGCAGAGCTAAGAGAATCGACAGATGCCATGGCATATTTAACTCCCCTTTTCGCCAAGTCTCCAGGAGAAACACCAGAACCACCGCGATAACACTAAAAACAAGAAGCGCCGACTTGGCCGCATCCATATTAAGGGCTCCACCTGGGACAAAGAACACCGGTAGAAGGAAGAGAAATACCATAGTGATAAGGAAACTGGTTTTGTGTGATGTAGACATGGAAAATGCCGATAAATTATACTTGTTAATACTTTCATCTTAACATATAATGGAGTTGGTGTCGGATAGTTGCCCCAATGTAAATTGGGGAGGAAAGTCCGAACATTCATTGTGAGATGTCGCACATGTGCAATCTCGCAAAAGGGTAGCAGGTAACGCCTGTCGTCCCGCCTTGGCGGGATAGAGGTGCGAACAGAAACGACCCGGTTCAGTCCGGCTGCAACGGCAAAATCCTTACCTGAATGCAAGGCCGTGCCCCGAGAGCAATCAAGGGGAGTGCCGCTAGAGGCCAATAGCGATATTGGTCCCAGATAAATAACTGTCGATTAGTTGCCTACGCGCAAGCTACGGCGTACTGATACAGAATTCGGCTTATAGACACCCAAAGCGCCTCGACATTACGTCGAGGCGCTTTGTGACGAGGAAAGACCTCGTGGCGTGGTACTATAAACAACATAATGGGAGCAAGGCAAGGAAGTTTCGCTGCGGGAGAATACTACCACTTATACAATCGCGGTAATAGTAAACAGAAAATTTTTCACAGCAAACACGATTATGAGCGTTTTTTAAAGTTGCTATATATTGCAAACTCTTCAGAAAAATTCCACTTCTCCGACATTCAAAATCCATACGAGATAGAAAGGTCTGCCCGACTGGTATCAATAGGAGCGTATTGCTTGATGCCAAATCATTTTCATCTACTGATGACGCCTGTGAACGACAAAGAAGCTGGGGTAAGTAAATTTATGAAAAAATTAGGCACTGCTTATGCTATGTATTTCAATACAAGGTACGAGAGAGTGGGAAGCCTTTTCGAGGGAAAATTTAGATCAGAACATCTTGACTCAGACCGTTATCTCAAATATATATTTTCTTATGTACATCTTAATCCTATAAAGATTATGGATAACAAATGGAGGGAACTTGGTATTAAGGACAAAAACAAAGCCTGGCGATTCCTCAATGGATACAAATACTCAAGTTTTTATGATTACCAGGATAAACACAGGGAGGAAGAGAAAATTTTGAACAAAGAAAATTTTCCTGGCTACTTTCCCTCTGCACATAAGTTTAAGGAAGAAATATTTGATTGGCTAAACTTCAGCAACCGAAAGCAATAACCACGAGGTCTTTCCTCGTGGTTAGCGTGATTAGGGGGCAGGTTCTAGAATCAGTTCGGGTTCGGGAGTAGGTTCAGGAGCGGGCTCAAGAACGGACTCAGGAGCTGGTTCGACTTCGGTCATCGTAGTCTCTGTACTTGTCCCTGTAGGCTCAGTGGACGTTGCTACGGACTCCAGTTCTGGTGCTGATATCGGTTCAAGCGTAGGAGAAGATGTTGAAGTCGTGCCACCTGAACTTGCCTGCCCAGAGCTTGTCGAGGGGGATGAGCTTGCCGGGACAGGCGAGTTGGCAAGTTCAAGCAGGATAGAAAGCTCGGTCTTCGTGACACAGACGTCTTCGATACAAAGCTCTTTGGTATAAACAGTCTCCGAGCTGATAGTCTTTGCGAACACAACCTGGAGACCATTACCGGAGTCTGCCAACCACTTGCCTACTCTGGATAAAATGTTGGTGAAGAAACGTTCGGCAAATGATTGTAAGTCCGGTGTGGTGGTGGCAATGGCAGATACATCGAGTACCGATAATATTTTAGTGTTACTGTCATTGAGATTACCAAAGTCCGTATTCAATTTTGTGATAGCCTCGGTATGGTCGTTTATGCCGATAGTTAGCAAGGCATTCAATTTGTCTGCTTCATCCTGCGCGATTTGCTGCATTTGAGGGTCCAAATTCAAGTTCTCGGTCGCCTGTGTAATCATCTGCTGTACCTGGTCTTCTATTTTCATATTGGCAATACGTTCCACTACCAAGGTTTCGACTTCTTCCACGGCCAGTGATTTATTGCGGCGAGAAATTAAAACTTTAATTTTGCCTTTGCCCGTAGCGAGTGGCTCGAGAGCAATGCCCACGGTGGAGTCGCCACCGTCGGCACGCATCGCTAATCCTGGCGTAGAAGACGCCGAGGTCAAAGAGTCGCCAATGTTAATCGAGCCATTTTCTGCCGAGACAAAAGCGTCAACCTGACCAAGCATGCCGATAATGGCATAATGAGACGCATCCGCTTCGACCGCTTTGATATAGTTACCGATAACTGATGGCTTGGTGGAAACTATACCCATAACATTATTATCTGCGCCACGCTCACAGCGCTTAATCGCGTTGTTTTCTACGACATCAACGCAGACAACTTCTCCAGATTTTAGGTCAACGCTATTGGTGTAAAAATATTCGGCATAGTCAGCTGCGGGCGAAGTATATGCCCCATCGGCTTTGGTATTGCCGTATGAGTCGACTTTGAAAATAAGACCGGAAGTGGTGGTAGAGATGACGAAAACATCTCTTAGAACTACTGTGTTATCTACCAAGGATAATTTCGCATAAGGGCTCGTCGTCCCAATACCGACATTGCCGGTGGTGCTGGCAATGCGCATGGCTTCAGATTCATTATCACGATAGAAGACAACGGCGCCACCGATAGTGAATGTCCCAATGCCTAAAGTTTCATTAGACTGATCCCATCTAACTCGGGCACCCAGTCCATCACTTACGTTACCAAAATTAATATCCTGCGTCGTGCCGTCAGGTGTTTGGAAAGTCAACCCGGTACTGACATCGTCCTCAATCATTACTAAAGCGGGGTCTCCGCCGTTGACAGTACCGGTACCGCCAAATATATGGAGCAACGAGTTTGTTTCCGGCGTTGTCGTCCCAATGCCGACTCTTCCAGAAGAGTCGATACGCATTCTTTCCGTACTACCACCTGTATGTAAGGTGATAACTCCTGAAGAATGGCGAGCAGCGATAGCAATTCCGCCAGCTCCACCATCTCCACTAGTAGTGTGTAAACTGGCTCCGTTCGCTCGGTTATAGGTAGTGGCGCCAGAGTCATAGGTTGAACCGTACACCATCATAGCAAGACCGGTAGATCCAGTATCGTTGATTAAGTTCCAGCCGGTTTGAGCGCTACTTAACGTTGATTCAATTGTGGGCTGAATTTGTGCGGTTGAAAATATATGCAGAAGTTGACTTGGGGTCGTCGTCCCAATCCCCACATTACCCCCCATAAAAAGCCCCGCAATAGGATTCGTGGCAGTTGACGAAGCGACATACGACACAATCCCCCCGCCCGAATAAATCCCCCCCAGTCCCGCACTGATTCCTCCGTACACACTCAAGTTTCCTCCCAGCACGCCATTTCCATCCACATGCAAAACGTTACTTCGTAGCGCTCCCGCATAGAGCGACGGAGTCTCCGTCCCGTTGATGTTTATTATAGTGAACATATCATCCACCCGACTGGTGATGTAGGCGCGATTACCTGAAATGGCAATGCCGTTAATGCCGTCAAACCGAGTAGAATCGGTGTCCGAAGTGACAAAGTATGGTCGTGAGGGGTTGGAAATATCAATGACATTAAAATAGTCCCCCGTTTCGCCTCCGACATACGCGTAATTACCCGCCACCGCAAGGCCAACGGGTACTCCGACATTGTTTATTTGTCCAAGTTTGGTGGTGTCGGTAAGTGTCCCGGCGATAGTGGGGGCTTTAGGATTGGAAACATCAATAATAGTGAAGGTCGAAGTGGTGGTTGCTACGGTATAGGCGTACCGCCCCGAGACAACGATATTTTTGGCATTATTTAGATTCGTGGTATCTATCAGAGAACCCACAATGACCGGTGCGTCAGTCCGAGAGATGTCAATGACGGCAAGCGCGTTTGAGTATGTTCCAATCGCATAGGCATATTTACCCTGCACCGCTATGCCTTGGGCAAAATCGAGGAGCGAGGCACTCGAAACAAAGCCAGATACCACAGGGGCAGTAGGGTCGGATACGTTAACAATAGTAACCATATCGTCACTTCGGTTTGCAACGTATACATATTGTCCCGAAACCGCAACCTGCATGGGTGTGTCTAACCGAGTAGCGGAAGACACCACTCCCACTATCTTTGGAACCGTTGGGTTAGAAATATCAATAACCGTCAGACTATCTGCAGTTACCGAACTGACATACGCATAATTGCCCGCCACGGCAAGACCGTTCGCACCATCCATATTCACCGCGTCTGCTACCGACCCCACAATCTGCGGAGTGGAAGAGGAGATATCTATGACCGCAAGCGAGTCATTGGTTATGTCCGTAACGTAGGCATAGTTTCCTTGTACGGCAATACCAAAGCGCATATCACCAAGAGTAGTAGCGTTGGTGACGAAGCCCACCACGCTAGGCGAGGTCGAGGCGCGGTGGAAGATGTTTCCGCCCTCTACGGTAAGTTTAGCGATAGGCGACGTGGTGCCGATGCCAATGTTGCCACCGTCAGCCACCACGAATGGATTTAAGGCTCTGTCCCCATTCACATAGAGAGTCGCATAGTTGTTATCGTTATCATAAGTAAGTGCCAGTCCTTTATTGCTTGAAGCTGCGCTACCAACAATTATAGAAGTATCACCGGATATTCTTCCTTCTCCAAATATCGCCTGGGTTGCGCTATTCGCCGCGACAGAGAGTAGTGCGGCAGGCGAAGTCGTCCCAATCCCGACGTTGCCGGTTTGGTCAATGATAAATGGCGAGCTATCAGGTGAGGCGATGTCTTCCACGATAAATGCAGGCGCCCCCCCTGTTCCCGTTTGAGTAATGGATAGCTTACCCCACGGAGTGGTGGTGCCGATGCCGACAGTGCCGGTACTATCAAATCTCATACGTTCTGCATTGTTTACAAAAATTGCCATATCACTTGCGTTTTCGCTTGCAACTGTTGGGCCGTACGTCAAAATTCCATGGAGCAAGTCATCAGAAGGGAAACCGAAGTATAGATTGGCTCGTGCATTGTCCGACGCAGCAATAGTGATGCCTGAGTTGTTTGCTCCCTCAAACAACGCTTCAGACGCATCGACATTCACGGTGGACATGATTGCGGAACTTGAGACATGAAGGTTGGCAAGGGGGCTCGTCGTCCCGATGCCGACAAAGCCATCTTCATCGATTCGTACTCTTTCAGACAATGTAGCATTGTTCATTGTGCTAAAGGTCAACCTCCCGTAGGCGCGATTAGTTTTATCAGAAGACCCAGTGATTCTTGCAAGGTCTCTATCAATGTTTGATTCATTGAAGTTTACATAAGCGATATCTTGATTCGCCGCACTTAGCGGTTTGCTAAGCTGGAGGTTCCCGCCGCTAGCAATCTCAAGCTTTTCTCCTGGCGTCGTCGTCCCGATGCCAACATTTCTGCTTGAATCAACAATCAGACCTGTACCTCCTACTGTCAGAAGTGAGGAGTAGAGATTGGTAGAACTGGCAGTAGTGGAGAAAAGATTGGTGGTGGTGGCGTTGGTCGAAGTGGAGTAAGTGGCGAAAGTAGAAGAGGCAATTAAACCTAGAGGTGAGCCTTTGAGCCAGAGACCGGTTGATGTCGCAACTACGTTTTGAGTACCGTAAGTAGTGGGAGTCCAGGCGAAGGTGTTGTCGTCCGCTTCGCAACCGAAGACTCCACCGGCCCAGGTGAGGACGTTGTTCGATTGGCAAGTGGCAAGACCTGCGCCATTAAAGAGAGCGGTGTAGAGATTGGTGGAAGAAGCAGTAGTACTGAAAAGATTGGTGGAGGTGGCATTCTGGAAAGTAGAAGAGGATGTTACCAAAAGATTTTTAATGGTGGCCAGACCAAGAGCATCGATGGAGAAGAGTGTGGTAGTGGAGAAGGCTGCGGTGGAAGAAGAGATGATGAAGAGATTGGAGTTGTATGTGTCGGTGGCACCGGCATGGAGATTAAAGCGAGCGTAAGGAGAAGAAGTACCGATACCGAAACTATTAGCTGCAGACAGGTTGGTAGTGGAAGCAGTGATGGCGTTGAAGAGGGTGGCAAAGAAATTGGTCGAAGTAGCGTTGGTCGAGGTGGAGTAAGTGGCGAAAGTGGAAGAGGCAATTAAGCCTAGAGGTGAGCCTTTGAGCCAGAGACCGGTTGATGTCGCAACTACGTTTTGAGTACCGTAAGTAGTGGGAGTCCAGGCGAAGGTGTT
>JAUSGI010000004.1 GCA_030649135.1 bacterium
CGAGCCGAAGAATTCTCTGTGCGGGGCAAAGGAGAGAAGGTCCGAGTAGTTTTTCTTTCTTCAGAAGCAAAAAGTGCCATCAAAAAATATCTTGAAAAACGGAAAGATATAGATAACGACTCAATGTTCCCAGTAACCGCCCGTTCCATCCAAAGAATCATTAAACACTATGCTATTAAGGCCGGTATTTCCAAGAAAGTGACACCGCACGTAGTGCGCCACATGTTTGCCACCGACCTCTTAAGTAATGGTGCCGACCTTCGCAGTGTCCAAATGCTTCTTGGTCACGCTAATATCGCCACCACCCAAATCTATACTCACGTTACCGACAAAGCTCTTAGGGAAACCCACAAAAAGTTTCATTCGAGAAGGAAATAATTTATTACTTGTATTTTTGGTCCCGTCTTGGTATAAAGACCACGGACGCTTTAAAAGAGAGTGAAATGTCTCAAGATGAAATGTCGGAAGATGCGATCGAAGACGACGATTTCGATCAAGATAACCCAAAGAATTTGTGCTGGGCTATCATGGTGAACCCCGTGAAGCGAAGTTGGTACATCTGCTCGATCGAGAAAGGCGCAGAAGTTGGAGAGCGCCCCGATTTGTGCGGATACGACGAGAATGACATTGTTGGGGCTTTCTTCGATCAAGAGACCGATGCTTTTCTCGTGGCTCTTATTGAGCTTGGTGGTGATTCCGTCGAGTTGGGAGGTAAGATTGAGTCGGTACTCAGTTTCGTTTAGGTAATAATAAGTTGAATATGCTATAATGCATTGCAAATGATGACATTTATTACAAATTTGTTTAAAAAACAGGACAAATCGGTAGATATTAAAAGAGTTGCGGAAGAGCAACTCCAGGAGAATGTGCAAGTAATTAAATCACTACGCGACTATGATGAAGGAAAAAAAGATATTTCAACCACTAACATCGAAAAACGTATGCCAAATATACGAGTTACTCGTTAAACACGAACTCGTTTCTTTTACCATTACCCCTGATGGTATATCTAAAGTTGAGGCTCTTGTTGCTAACATAACAAATGCATACTTTGGCGAAGAGATTTATAAATCAACAGAAGAAAAAGTTGTTGCTTATTTGTACTTCCTAATTAAAGATCACCCGTTCATTGACGGAAATAAAAGAACGGCTTGTCTCACTTTCGAGGTTGCCTGCGCTGTGAACGATTTGTCACCAAACTATAAAGGATTAGGGCTGGATTCTTTAGCAGTATTTATTGAAAAGATCCAAGAACCAAATCACCATGAAACGATTAAATCTCTTGTTAGAATACTTTTTCATATTACATAGTTGACAAAACTTGGGGCAGTTTGATACACTAGTGAAGCAACAAGTTTGATTGAGGTGGGTTCGCCGGAAGGCGAACCCATTTCGTAAAAAATACAAATATGTTTGATTTAAAAGTTATCAATTCGGTGCTCGGCGAACTGGAAGAAGTGCGCGGTATTCCGCGCGCCTCAATTATTGAAGCGATAGAAGCGGCGCTCGCCACTGCTTATAAAAAGGAATACGGTAAAAAGGGCCAAATTATTCGCACCACCTTTGATTCCAATACTGGTGAGACTCATTTTTTCCAAGTGAAGATTGTGGTGGATGACTCGCGTGTAATTTTCGATGATGAAGAAGAACCCAAGGAGGGTCCCGCCTCCGCCGAGGCTACGGCGGGCAAGGATGAGCGCGTGGTTTACAATTCCGAGCACCATATTCTCTTGGAAGATGCCCGTAAAATTAAGAAAGATGCCCAACTGGACGAAGAAATCATCTTTCCTGTCGAGTCGAAGGGTGACTACGGTCGCATTGCCGCTCAGACCGCCAAACAAGTCATCATGCAGAAAATTCGTGAGGCGGAGAAGATTCATCTTGTTTCCGAGTTCGGCAAACGCGAAGGTGAAATTGTATCGGGTACCGTGCAGAGGATGGAGAGGGGTAATGTATTTGTTGACCTCGGTAAAGCACCCGGACTTTTGCCTTATGAGGAGCAGATTCCCGGTGAGCATTTCAGTCAAGGAGAGCGGGTGCGCGCTTATCTCTACCGAGTGGAAGAAAGTCCAAGAGGAGTGTTCTTGCGTCTCTCGCGTTCACACCCCAAGTTTCTGGAAAAGCTTTTTGAATCAGAAACCCCCGAGTTGGCGAATGGCGCGGTAGTTATCAAAGCGATTGCTCGGGAAGCTGGCTATCGTTCCAAAATCGCCGCGGTAGCTCTCGACAACCACATCGACCCGGTAGGAGCGCTTGTGGGTCAGCGAGGAGTGCGAGTTTCTACTGTCATGTCTGAATTGCGCGGAGAAAAAATTGATATTATCGAGTGGTCCGCCGAGCCTAAGAAATTTATCGAAGAGGCTCTCTCACCGGCCAAGATTCTTAATATTGAAATTAATGATGAAGAAAAAACCGCGACCGTAATGGTTTCCGAAGACCAGCAGTCACTCGCCATAGGCAAAGGCGGGCAAAATGTACGTTTGGCGGCCAAACTTACCGGTTGGAGAATAGATATCCAGTCTGCCAAGGGTGTGGAGCTTGCAGTTGCCGACGTTCCGGAAGATAATAAAGCAGTATGAATCTCTGGCACGACATAGAACCTGGCACTAAAGAAGCGATGAACGTCATCGTGGAAATTAATAAGGGTTCGAAGAACAAATACGAAATAGACAAAAAGACTGGCCTGATTGCTCTCGACCGGGTCTCTTACACTACGCAAGATTTTCCTTTCGACTACGGCTTTGTGCCGCGCTCACTTTGGCATGACAAAGACGCTTTGGATGTTGTGCTTTTAACCACCCATCCCCTATTGCCCGGAATTCTCGTGCGGGCACGTCCGATTGCTCTTTTGAACATGATAGATGGGGGCGAGGGCGATGACAAAATTATTGCGGTGCCTATTGATGACCCGCGTTTCGATAAAATCCAGGACCTCGGCGATATCAACCCGCACACACTCAAAGAAATCGAGCACTTTTACTCTACCTATAAAAAACTGCAAAATAAGGAAGTGGAAGTGAAGGGTTTTAAGGGGAGACAGGACGCCCAGGCCGCATTTGAGGAAGGACTCAAGTTATACACAAAACAATTTGAGACTAAATAAAAGAGGTTTGCCTACCTACCGATAGGCAGGTTATAATGGGGGTATTATTACTAACGTTGGATTAAGACTATTAAGCATGAAGAAACAATATTTTTCTGTCCTTATTTGCTTGGCGCTTGTGTTGGGAGCATTTTCTCCGGTATTGGCAGAAACAGCAACAGGGACAAAGGGCAATATCAACTCAACAACTAGGGCAAACTACGAAGCCCAGAGAGTAAAGATGGAAGCTCAACGCGCGAAAATGAGGGCCGAGGCGGAAACTAGAAAGGCGGACGCAGAGTCCAAGGGCGATGAAGTTCGGGCTAGGCGCGAAGCCAAGAGCCTCGAACTTGAAACCAGAAGGGCGGAGATGGATACTAAACGGGAAGCCAAAAGAGTGGAGGCCGAAGCCAAAAGAGTTGAAGCCCAGAGCAAGCGGGTGGCGTTCCAAGAGGAAGCCGCTAAGCGCCAAGTGGAAAATGTCACCAAAGTCATTTTGGCCACCATCGGACGTCTCGAGACAAACATTATCGTACGAGTGGAATCTAGAATTGCCAAGGTTAAGGCTCGAGGAGGTGTTACTACCGAAAGCGAGGGGTTTATAGCCGCAGCCAAGGTGAACCTTGCTAATGCCAAGGCAGTCGTGGCTACTTTTGCCGGTATTGATCTCTCAAGTGAGAAGGCTCGCGAAAACTTCGAGAAAATCCGTACCGCGGCCAAAGAAGCACGAGAACATATTCGGGCTGCCCATCAAAATTTGATGATGGCGGTGCGGTCGCTTGGTTCGGTTGAAGTGAAAATAGAAACTGATGACTCGGTGGAATAGTAATTATTCTTAACTAATATTGAAATGGACGGAGAACAAAACAATGTAAATGTGGGCGCGGGAGAAGGTGGAGGCTCGAGCGGTCCTATCATCGGGGCCATAGTTATTCTAGCTATTGTAGTACTTGGCGGTTTCTACTTCTGGAATCAGCGCGGTGGTAAGGAAATCACAAACGACACTACCAATACCCAGACCGGAGCGGATGACGCCGCCGCTGCTATTGAAGCAGACCTTGATACGGTAGACATTGAAAATCTTGACGCGGAATTGAACGCCTCATAAGTTGGGGTTTCCGTGGACATAACAAAGAGCCCGATAGTTGCGCTATCGGGCTCTTTGTTATACGCTACTCGCCATGGGTTATTTAATTCCAACAGTAATAGAAAAAAGCCAGTTCGGAGAGCGGGCATATGATATTTACTCGCGCCTTTTGCGTGAAAGAATAGTTTTTCTAGCTGGACCTATCAACGATGAGGTGGCCAACATTGTTATTGCCCAACTTCTTTTTCTCCAGTCTGAAGACCCGAAGAAGGACATTTCCCTTTATGTTAATTCTCCCGGAGGTGCTGTCACGGCAGGGCTCGCCATCATTGATTGCATGAATCATATCAAGCCGAATGTTTCCACTGTTTGTTTAGGACTAGCTGCTTCGATGGGCGCTTGGATTCTTTCTTCCGGGCAAAAGGGTAAACGTTTTGCCCTTCCCAATGCAGAAATCATGATCCACCAACCGCTTGGAGGAGTCGAAGGTCAGGCTGCCGATATCGAAATAGCCGCCAAACGCATTATTAAAAATCGTCAGACGATGAATGAGATTATGGCAAAAAATACTGGTCAGCCATTGGCTAAGGTTGCAAAAGACGTCGACAGGGACTTTTTTATGGACCCTGAAGAGGCCCAAAAATACGGCATCATAGACAAGATTCTATAACTGTAGTAGACTTCGGGTGTTCACTTAAAAAATTAATTAAAAAGTTTCGTTTCCCTCCTGCTTTTACGGTTACGACAGTCTGATTCCCCTCTACGTCTATGTCTCTTAAATTAGCGCTACTTTTAGCATTGCTCGCCGCATCGGCCGGTATCGGCTTCGGTTATTTGTTGCGCCTCTTAATTTCCCTTGGCAAGAAGGGTTCGATGGAGCTCGACATCAAGCAGATGGAGCTTTCCGCCAAAGAGGAGGCGCAGAGGGTTATCTCGGAAGCGGAAACTCAAGCGGCAGAAATTATCCAAAAAACTCAAAAAGAATTTAAAGAACGTGAAGAACGGGTTAAAAAAACCGAAGACCGTCTGGTGACCAAAGAAGAATTTCTCGACAAACGTCAGCTCGATTTGGATAAGGAGGTGGAGCATGTCAGACAAAAAGTGACGGAAACAGCCTCTCTCCGGGAGGAAGCGGAGACACTGGTCGAAGCTCGCCAGACGGAGCTTTCTAAGGTAGCCGGGCTGTCTCATGGCGAAGCTAAAAATGAACTCTTGAGAGTCGTAGAAAAGGATGCCGAGGAAGATATTCTCATCCGTATGCAAAAACTTGAAATTGAAAGTGGAGAACGTCTCGAAGCGCGCGCCAAGGAAATTCTCTCCACTACGATTCAGAGATTGGCGGTCTCGACTGCTAGTGCCATGATGGGTACGACGGTTTCTCTGCCGTCGGACGAATTGAAAGGCAAAATTATCGGCAAAGAGGGTAGGAATATTAAAGCATTTGAACGCGCTACCGGGGTGGAGGTGATAGTGGATGATACCCCCAATTCCATTACCCTGTCCTCTTTCGACCCTGTACGCAGGGCAGTAGCAAAATTGGCGCTGGATAACCTGATTCTCGATGGGCGTATTCAGCCGGCCAAGATTGAAGAATTTGTGGAGCAGGCCACAGCTGAAACAAATAAAATTATCAAAGAGAAGGGCGAGCAGGCGGCCATTGAATGCGGAGTCTACAATCTTGATTCGAAACTAGTCTCTCTTTTGGGCCGTCTGTATTTTCGTTCCAGTTATGGCCAGAACGTGCTTGACCACTCCATAGAGATGAGCCACTTGGCGGGGATGATTGCCACCGAAGTCGGGGCGGATGTAGCGACGGCGAAAGCCGGAGCTCTTTTGCACGATATCGGCAAGGCTCTTGACCATGAGGTTTCCGGCACACACGTCGACATAGGCAAGAGGATTTTGGCCAAGTTCAATATCCCCGAGGCCGTCATTCAAGCAATGCAGTCGCATCACGAGGAGTATCCATACGAAACTATTGAGTCCGTTATAGTTCAGACGGCGGATGCTATTTCTGGAGGAAGACCGGGGGCCCGCCGAGACACTGCCGAGCGTTATCTTAAGCGTCTTGGAGACCTAGAGGCTATTGCCCTCTCCTTTGATGGGGTGGAGAAGGCTTACGCTCTGGCCGCCGGCCGTGAAGTTCGTGTTTTCGTACTGCCTGACAAAATTTCTGACCTGGAGGCCAAACAAATGGCTAGAGATATCGCTCTACGTATCGAAAGTGAACTTAAATATCCCGGTGAGATTAAGGTTAATGTCATCCGCGAGGCCCGTTCTATAGAATTTGCCCGCTAGCTTGCCCCGACTTGGCGTGGGTTGCTTAAAAAACGGCTTAGTATATAATCAAAAGCGAGTTCACAGGTGTTCAAAGCTAGGATTTATCAAATAAAAAATAACAGTAGACAAATGAATAAGGTAGATATTGCAAACGCAGTGCACGGTAAGCTCAATGGTACGAAAGTGCAGGCAGAAGAGGTTGTTGATATTGTCATTGATTCCATCGTCTCTACTCTCAAGAAAGGAGGCGAAGTTTCAATTGCTGGTCTAGGCATCTTCTCAACCAAGGTGCGCGCAGCGCGCCAAGCTAGGAACCCTCGTACCGGTCAAGCTATCTCAGTGCCATCAATGCGAGTACCTAAGTTTCGCCCAGCTAAGGCCTTGAAGGAAGCAGTTAAGTAGATTTCGTTAAATTTCCCACAAACAAAAAATCCGCTTCGGCGGGTTTTTTGTTTGAAATAATATAAAAGAAAGCCGCCCCCTCGTTACGAAACGAAAGTTTGGCTTTCGTCTCGCCCGAGTGGGGCGGTTATGGGCGAAGCATTGCGCTTCGCCCAGCTTTTTAACGTGGTTCACCCCACGGAGCTGTGGTCTCGTTCGCATGTTATTCAGGAATGGCTAGTTCCCTACTCCTACATGCGAATCCCCACTCACGTTTCACCTAACGGGTTTTATTGTCTAGGAGTTGTCCTTCTCCCTGAGAGTTACGAGCTCAGACTCGTCTAGCGGCAGCGTAGAACTTCTCTGTCTCTAGAACAGCTTGTGGCCTCTGCATTCTGCTCCAACAACCGTCGCAACCGCAGGTGGCAGCGTGCAGAATGTTGTTCACTAGATGCGGTGAACACTCGGCGAAGTAGCAGACAACTTCACATTCTTCCTGCTCTTCGTCCCAGCGGATGAATCCCGGTGGAATTTCTCGCCATCCCCGCTGCGCTTTCAGCAGTGACTCGAGACTGGCGCCTGCCTCTATCGCCGTGCGTAAGGCTTTGAGTGACAGCCGACTACGACGTTCCACCACGACATTAATGCAATGGCGATCGAAGAGGATAAGAGCGTTTCTCCTTGCGTCCGCGCACCACTTCCTCGAACGATTTTCCCTAAGTGGATTCGGCATCCTTTCACCCCCTCTTATTCTCACTAGCCAAGTGAGATTGATTTTAAAGAACAGAGCGAACTATATTCGCTCTTCTGAAAATCCAATTGACATTAGAATTTCGGAAGAGCGAGCGAACGGTGTTTTGTCCGTTCGCTCGTTGAGCTGTTTTTACGCGCAAGGAGGGGCCAAAAGGCTCGTGCCATAACCCCATCCAGAGGATCACCGACGTATCAGTGTCGTAGTGGGATTTTCACTTGCGCAACCCCGGGCAAGGGATACTTCGCCTTTCTGCCCGATCAATTAAGCGGGATCCAGATAACCACCCCCTTCAGCGTGATGGTTTGTGTTGCCAATTACGTCTTGCTTCTCGTGATGACGGCGGTCGGGAAGTTCATCTTTACTGAGAATGCTTCGCCCTCAAGCGCGATACGATTCAGGGTCCTGGTGAGCTTCATGTGCCACGTCAGATCAGATTCACCGGTCGCTGTTTCTAGCTCGATCTGCACCGCAGGACATCCGCACCGGAGAAAGTTAACTGCCATCTCACGGTGTGCAACGGTATTCGTTGAGATAACCGGAACTTCACCCTCACGAATCGTCACCACATCAACTGACTGCGTGATGAACACTGCGCTTGAGATACTCATTCCGCCCCTCCCTTTGTTGTTGGCTGAAAGAACATGAGCGAACCATTTCGCCCACCAAAACTTTCATCTGTAACCATTATACGCTAATTTTTATAATATGTCAATATTTAGGTCAAATATTTCTATAGGTACTCAAAATATTGCTTATTTACTTGATTAATGTATGATAAAAATGTTGACCTTTAGGCCGACATATTTAACAAAATGACCTCAACAGACCTACAAAACATTGGATTAGATGGAAAAGAGTCTACGGCGTATTTGGCCCTTCTTGAGCTTGGCGAAGCCACTATGGGCGGGCTCGTGAAGAAGTCCGGCCTGAAGCGCACCACCCTCTACGACACCATCGAGTCGCTTAAAGGCAAGGGACTAGTCAGTACAGCCAAAAGGCAGAAGAAAATCATCTATATAGCTGAGGATCCTAGGAAGATCCTGGAACAACTGGATGAAAAGAAATCAGCAGTAGAGAAAATGCTTCCCGAACTACTCTCTATTACCAATACTCTGAAACAAAAGCCGCGCATTAGATATTTTGAAGGCCTAGAAGGCATTAAAGAAGTGTATCGAGATACGTTGCGCTATCCAGATCAAAAAGTTCAGGCCTGGGTTTCTGAAGAAATGGTTCTCGAGTTTGATAAAAAGTTCATGGACGAATACCCGAAGAAGCGCACGGAGAAAAAAATATGGGCAGAGGTAATTGCGCCTGATCTGCCGGAAATTCAGCGTTATAAAGGGCTCGATACAGCCTCACTCCGTACTACGCGACTCATTGATCCGGAGCGGTTCCCGCTTGCAGTCGAAATTAGCCTATATGGACCAGATCGCATCGGCATCATGTCGTTCCAAGACCAGCTAGGACTTATTATCGAAAGTGGTCCCATGGCCCGTACCTTAAAAAGTATCTTCGCTCTTCAATGGGAATCACTCGAAGATACTAAAGGATAAAAACCATCCATAAACTTATTCACTTCCCTCTACACTTATAATCCGCTATAGCGTACTATAGATGTATGGGGAGGCTCGAAGAAGAAAATAGGAAGAGAGTGAGACGAGGAGAGATTCAGAAGTTAATTTTGAATTCAGTAAAAATTGCAGGAGTTTTAAGCATTGGACTAGTTGCTCCTCAAGTGATTGGAGCTATGGGGAAGCTTGGGCTTATCACAAATAAGCGTCAGGATGAGATTGTGCGATCTTCCGCGAGCAAATTAGTGAAGAAAGGTTTGCTTAAGTATGAAAACAATAGATACAAGCTTACAGTAGATGGAGAAAAACAGTTAAGGCGATGGGAGCTACAGGACTATAAGCTTACTCAACCAAAGAAATGGGATAAAAAGTGGCGGGTCATCATTTTCGATATTCCAGAGAAAAAGAAGAAAATCAGACATCAAATCCGTTATCTATTTACTACTGCGGGGCTGTCTCGCCTGCAAGATAGTGTTTGGGTTTTTCCATATGACTGCGAAGATCTTATTGGTCTATTGAAAACAGATTTTGGTATTGGAAAAGATCTTCTGTATTTGATTGTAGATGAGATAGAAAATGATAAACATCTACGCGAAGAATTCGGTCTTCTCTAGTCACATCTATATTTTACTATAGAAAACTATCGATGTGAGAATTAAGTTCAGAATGATACTGAAATTATGCTGGAAATGGGGCGGGAAACTATTGGACTTTGTATTCCTCTCGGATTTTTTCTATTTCTTTTTCTTCGTCACTTTGATTCTTGGCACGGGCCACTTTGCCAAGTCCGGCTAACTCTTCTGATTTGAGAGCATGTAACTCCCCCACTCTGCCTTCCATGTGCTCTGGGCTGTTAAGTTTGGGGTTCTCAAGCACTTCAGAGAGGAGAATTTCCAAGATGAAACCGATATGTGGGCCCGGGCCGGCTTTGGTTAGTCTCATGATATCGGCGCCGTTTATGCCAAGTTGTTTAACGGAGATTGGATCACGCAGGACTTCTTCAATCATTGATTTATATTTACGCAGACGGAAAGGGGTTTCTTTGGGTCGGCCGGTGCCGATGCGGTCGCAGACCCGCAGGTCCACCAAGTCCCAAATCAAGTCAGTGCCGACATTTCTAACAATCCTCCGCACGGCGCTTAATGTGATTTTTTCGGTGTCGGAGAAGAACATGTGCCATCGCACGAGCTTCACTGCTTTCTCCACAATTTCTTTAGGGAAATGCAGGTCTGTCAAAATTGTTCTGGAAAGCCGTGCTCCAACAACCTCGTGGTTATAGAAAGTCCATTGGTTCTTAAGACGCTTTCTTGTATGGGGTTTAGCAACATCATGGGCGAAGGCGGCAAGTCGCACGTGGAGGGGAAAGTCTTTCTTAGCGGCGTGATTTAGAGTGCGGAGGAGGTGTTCCCAGACGGTGTAGGCATGAGCCTGATTTTGTTCCATACCTATCCCCTTTTCAAACTCCGGTGAAATAAAATTCAGGAGCCCGAGGCGACTAGCCAAATCTAAAGCGAGCGCGGGTGTCTCCGACATGATAATTTTTGTAAACTCATCACGTATTCGTTCGCGGGAGATGTGTTCCAGAAGTTCGGCGTGCGTCGTTATCGCGATTTGCGTATCATGTTCTATGGCAAAGTTTAATTCACTAGCCAAACGCAATGCCCGAAACATGCGCAGGGCATCTTCACCAAATCTTTCGTCCGGTCTGCCCACGGTGCGAATCATTTTTTTTTCAATATCTTCCAGGCCTCCAAATGGGTCAAGTAAATCTTCGGTTAGAATATTGTAAGCAAGGGCGTTCATAGTGAAGTCTCGGCGCGCCAAGTCATCTTCTATGGTTTTACCCCACTCCACTTTATCCGGTCGGCGGAAGTCAGAATATCCCGACTCGATCCGGTACGGAGTAATCTCCACGACCTTGAGAGTTTTGTCACTCGTATCTTCGTTGACTACTCCAACTGTGCCGTACTCGTTTTCATAAAATGTTTTTGGGAAGATTTTTATTATTTCCTCTGGTTTGGCATTCGTCGCGATGTCCCAGTCTTTGGGAGCTCTGCCTATGACCAAGTCTCGTACGCATCCGCCAACGAGAAAACTTTCAAATCCGGCATCGGTAAGTATGCGTGAAATGTTTTTCACTTCTTCAGGAATCTCGAATTTGTATTTTGCGTCTTTCATATTAGTGTCCAGCGCTTTGTGCCCCCAGCAGGAATCGAACCCACATCACCTGTTCCGAAGACAGGTACTTTATCCGTTAAGCTATAGGGGCCTACCTGCGCAGGCAGGCAACATCGATATCGTACCTCAAAACTCGATTTTTTTCCTTTAGTACGCTATTATCTTTTCACTCGCGGCTATGGTTTAGTGGTAGAACACGTCCTTGCCAAGGACGAGATTCGGGTTCGATTCCCGGTAGCCGCACCGGGCTGTAGTACAGCGGTAGTATACACGCTTCGGGAGTGTGAGACCCGAGTTCGATTCTCGGCAGCCCGATGCCAAGTTTTATTAAGCACATATAGACGGGCCGTCGTATACCGGTAGTATTTGCGCTTTGGGAGCGTAAGGACTGGGTTCGATTCCCAGCGGCCCGATAAGATACAATTAAATATGCCGGGCTGTGGTATAACGGTATTACTCATGGCTGGGGGTCATGCAACCCGGGTTCAACTCCCGGCAGCCCGAAAGAATAATGCGGGATTAGTTTAATGGTAGAACAATAGATTTCCAATCTGTTGGTGGGAGTTCGATTCCCCCATCCCGCACAAAATCAAAATGCTCTGGCTTGTGCTATGGCATTTTGATTTATGAGGGGGAATCGAACAGGAAGGGGGTCGGGGAAACTCTAGTTTCCTCGTGGAGGAAGGCAGGGCGAAGCCCGTCGGAAAACCGTGGGTTTCCGAGGAGTGAGATAGCGAAGCGTCCCCCATCCCGCACCGTAGGTCTAAATAATCACATTGTCGATTAGCTCTACCCTGGCCTTTCGGGTTTGGTGGTCCATTTTGACAGTTACCAGATCTAACTGCCAATCAAGCTCGAGGTTCTTTTCTAATAAGTATGTTTGAATTGCTCTAGATAATCGTTTAAGTTTCCATGGGTGCATATTGTCTTCAGGTCTGTAGTCAGACGTTCCACGCCCGCCATCGCTACGCTCAGGCGTTAGCGGGCGGGCATGTGTGACAGGTTCATCTAAAGTTACACGAGAAACTGATTTGACCTCCACAAAATGGATGACGTTAGATTTTCTAGCCACAATATCGATTTCTCCCCACTTTCTAAGATAATTTCTTTCTATAATTTCAAATCCCCTCTTCTCTAAAAAACCACAGGCTATATTCTCTCCGATGTCTCCAAGCCTTCTTTTTTCCGTTCTATTGTCCATAAAGTTTCATATGAAACTCTTATTTTAAGAAAAGGGCTATAATTAAGGACATATTGGTGTGCTGTCGCTTAAATATATGTCTTTTACTCCCCATATTCCACATAATTATCCACAGTTTCGCTAATTTATGGTCTAATTCTCCTTTAAATAAAGAGCTTTTTACGTTATAAGATTAAGGACAAAATAAGTACAGCCCCTCGACTTTGCTCGGGGTAAACAAAAACCCGCCGGCAGGCAATCTGCTAGCGGGGTGATCCCGCTAAAGCGAGATCGGGTCGCCTCAGCTCTTACGAGCTTCGGCGGACCAAGGAAGATTATCCCAGAACGAGAATAGGGCCCAGAAGATGCACGTAACCAAAAAATAAAAAAGTTGAGGGTTCGTCATCCCTGCCCAAACTCCCAAACCAGAATAAACTTCCGGTAACTGGAATGGCCTTCCAAGAACACATGCCTGGATTCCAATCTCGATTAGAGAACCGATAATATCCACCAAGCGCCTGACGACATTCTATCTTATAAAGGACAAATTTGTAAGCACAAAGTTGTGGATAACTTTTGTCCTTTATAATATGGCTTTATTTAAGCGTTAATTTGATAGGGCAGTGGTCTGAACCTAAAATATTGTCAAGTATTTCTGTAGACTTTATTTTCCCTAACATTTCCGGAGAGGAGAAAAAATAATCTATTCTCCATCCAATGTTTCTCTCTCTGGCAAAACTTTTCATATCCCAATAGGTATAAGCCCCGGCTTTATCAGGATAAAAGTGGCGGAAGACATCTGTCCAACCATTGGCAATGAGTTTGTTCATCCACGCCCTTTCTATGGGTAGGAAACCAACATGGGTCTCATTTTCCTTTGGTCTGGCCAGGTCTATTGGCTCGTGAGCGACGTTAATATCACCACACAGGATAATATTCGGTTGTTTCTTGTGTAACTTATTTATGAATTCTAGGAAATAGTCATAGAAATCTAACTTGTACCGTAGCCTCTCTGGAGCCCCTCCGCCGTTAGGGAAGTAGACGTTGATAAGAGTAAAATCCTTATATTCAGCCATAATTAGCCGGCCTTCCTTATCCATTTCTTCAATTCCTATGTCACGTGAAACATACAAAGGTTTAACCTTTGTATAGATGGCTACACCGCTGTAGCCTTTCTTAATGGTAGGGAAGTGGAAGTAAGAGTGGTACCCGTCTGGGTCTTTCAGCTCCGGTGGCAGTTGCTCGGGTAGTGTTTTAGTCTCCTGTATGCATAAAATATCTGGTTTCATATGGAACACTTCAGCAATGTTTCCCTTGCGGTGCACCGCCCTAAGCCCATTGACGTTCCAGGAGATGATAGTTCGCATATCTATTTAATAAGTAATGTTGCCACGCACAGGTTTACCCACAGCTGAGGCCAATCTTGAGTTCTTCGTCATGAGAAAGAAACATAAAATGGATACGGTATGTTTTTCCCGTAGCTGCCGACGTTTTTTGCTTGTCTTTTAGTCCTACGTGGAAGTGGTCATATGGCGGAACACTGTTGATGAAGCCAAAAAATGATGAGGCAAGACCCCAACCCGGGAACTCTTTTCCTACCATGCGAAGCCCAATTTTCGATTCCGGAATTTCATACTCGACTGAAACAATTCTGTACCCATATACACCGTAAATTGGACCACTATTTTTGACCGCTTCCGGCATTGCGTAATGATGCATTTCGCCAATTGGTTGGCCGTTTTCATCACGCGCCACTTCTGCTTCGGGATGAACGTGTGCCACATGAATCACGCCTTCGGGTAGATCCTCCAGAGTTAATGTGCGTACTGTGGGTTTTTGCTTGATTGAAATAAATACCATGACCACGAGTAAAGCGAGAAAAACCATGCCAATCACAAGGACTAATTTACGGGAGATAAACATACTTTTATTTTTCTTGCTTGCGCTTCAGACAGTATATCTCATTTGCAAATGTTGGTACAAAAAAGTTTTTTGTTATTGGATTGTAGGCACTTTTTGCAGTAATTCGTTCCGTGGCCTGGAAAAAAGCAGTATTTTTGCCAGTTTCTGCTTCAACCTCGTAGAATCGCCCGTCGTTAGAGCCAATATAAATTTTCTCATCGACTAGTAGGGGAGAACTAAAAATTCTTCCTTTCGTTTCAAATTTCCACAATAAATTGCCCGTTTCTATCCCAAAGCAGTACAGATGTTTATCGAGAGAAGCGATGTAAAGTCGTCCGTCATAAATGAGTGGTGTCGAGTAGAGTGATTCGCCCACCTCAATTTTGTGGAGCAATCTGCCAGTCGCCATCTCGAGAACATAAGCGTGTCCATTGGAAGAGCAAAATGTCACAGCCTGTTCTTCTTTGTCGAAGGCAAATGATGCCCGAACTTCCCCTTCAATCTTGAGTTCCCATAACAATTTTCCGGTGTGTACGTTAAAAGCATATACAACTGAGTGATCTGTACTGGCCAAGACCACTCTGCGCCGGCTTGAGAATGCTGGGGAAGAGGAGATTCGTCCTTCCGCAAGGTATTCCCATCTTTTTTCTCCTGTCGCAGCATCAAGTGCGACTAGCCCACCCCGTTTTTTCCAAAGGCCGAATTCAAGCCCCACAAAAATTAGGCCAACGTCTTGTGCGATGACCGGAGAAGAGTTTATCCAATCAGCCTCCATAAAAACCCACTTTTTCTTTCCGGTATTGGTATCCAATGCATAAAAATTACCGTCATAAGCGCCGAAATAAATTATATCTTTGTAAAGTGCCGGTGAGGAAAAAATCATTTTCTTGCCTCGCCCCAGAATGCTATATTGCCAGGCAATAGACCCATCACTTTGATTTAATGCCCAGAAGGTACCGTTATCAGCACCGAAATAGACTTTTTGATCAGCTATAACTGGGGCTGACTTGGGAATAACATGGAAGTAATTTGGATTCTCACTCTTAAAGCACCACTCAGCACGAAATAGCATTGGTACAGGCGCCTCTTTTTTGTTAGGCAGATTGGCAACCCCAAGTGCTTCCGCGAAGTCGTCAAGAGTAAACAGGGAAACAATCCTAATGCCTCTGTCATGAAAATATTTGTAATACTCTGGGCTACGAAAACGCAGAATGGCAAATATCGCATCCACTTTTTTGCCAAGCGATTCTAGTATTTCTACCTGTCTAATGAAACTCTGTCCGGTATTTAGTATGTCGTCAACTAAAATTATCCTTTTTTCATTCACTTCCCCCTCAATCATGCGGAGTAGTCCATCTTTTTTGCGCGATTTACGGATAAAAAAACCGTCAGTGTCTTGCTCTCGTTCGCTCAAGCTCATGATCATGCCGGTGACTAGAGGAATAGCCGCAACCTCAATCCCGCCGATTTGAAGACCGGAGGTGTCCGGAAATTCTTTTAGAAAAAGTTCAGTAACAGCGCGAATTACCCGCGGTTTCAGAAGAATTTTTCTGAAGTCGAAAATCCAATTAGATTGGTTGCCACCAGGAGAGACAAAGTTCTCCTTGCCTCTTGGTATAAAGACTTTCTGCGAAATGACTTCCTTCAAATATGTGCGTGGATCCTGGGTCACAGTGTTTGGCCATGATTATACCTCATGCCCCGTGATATGATGAGTTTCTGCAATGTTAGGGGGATTTTTTAAAAAATTTACCGAGCAAGCCGATGATTTTTACCACAGTCACCAGATTGAAGAGTTCTTTGCATGGCTTCATTCCAGCGTACCGCCCAAAGATCAAGAACTAGTATTTTTAAACTTACCACTACAAGAGGAGCTTCTTGATAGCCGGACCCGCCAAAGGGGGCGTCGTGACAGCGGTTCTATTCTAGCCTTCGTGTTTTGTGAGCCTGGACAACTAGATTCCTCCCTGAAAAAACTTGATCGGCCTCAAGATAAAGTGCAATGGTATCTGGTTTTTTATGCAGCCGGTATAGAAATATGGGAAAACCCGTCGCGCCACTCCAAAGCACTGCCTATTCGTCTAGGAGTTGGTAAAGAAGAGAAAAGTAAACTCCTCTCCTTTTCCAGAAAATGTATGGAGGATTTTTTTAAGGAGCCGACCATTCATATTCTCCATAACACGAATGGAGAGGATTTAATGGAAGGGGATAGGGTTAGTGTAGACGTGGCGTTATGGATAAACGGGAGCCTTCGCGGGTCTATCATTGTCGAAAATCAGTCTCTTTACGAAGCAATTAAGCGGGCAAGTTTGGGAGCGTTGCGTGATAACAGAATGAAGCCGGTTGAAGAGCATGAATTGGCTCAAGCACTGATAGAAATTACCGTTTTTTCAAATTTAAGATTGCCTCTGAGAAAAGCGGATATTACTGATTTCAATATTGATGGACGAAGAGGTTATTATGTCGCTAATGAAGGAAAGAGGGGGTGGTACCTTCCAGCAGTATTCAACTGCGTAAAATTCAAAGGCATGGCGCATATGCGCGAAAGCCTTATACGGGAGAAGGCAAAAATTTCTCGCGACATGATGGATAAGGTACAACTCTATGCTTTTATGGTCGAGGGATTTATTGAAGGAAGAGGAGGTCGTGTGTTGCTTCTTGAGGGGACCGTTGCTTTTGAGGAGGTGGCTGTTGAAGATTCCTGGTCATCATTCATTGAAGAAGCTCATGTTAGAGGAGATTTGGCAGCCGAATGGGTTATGACGATGCAGGATAAGGACGGGTTTATGCCGCTTTATGCTGACCCACTCTGCTCTTCTTTTGGCAGAATAGACTGGGCGCGACTGGCCTGTACTACTCACGCTCTTTCATGTTATGGCCAAGTAACTCGAAGTGAGCCGTTTCAGAAAGGAGCACGGAATACACTTAGCTATCTTTCACGCCACCTCCTAGAAGTTAGCACTATTGCTGTGAACGTGCGCATTCCGGCATTGGTGTATTTGGCGCGCGCAGCCATGGTCCTGAAAGAGGAAACTGTGCTCTCAGACATTATGACGCAAATACCGCTTTATTGGCGAAGTCTAAATTATCAGCCAATCTTGGCGGCCAATATGGCCACACTCTTCGCTCTGCAGGCAATAAGGAGCAACGGGGCTTTTTTAGCAGAAAGTATAGAGCTTGCTGAACAGGTGTTTGCTGATTTTAAGATCAAATATGATGCCGCCCAGCGTATTCAACTTGCCGAGTATCCCGAACTTGCCCATGCCCTCGATCTACTTCACCAGATAACAGGAAAAGATGTTTATGCAAAAAAGGCCCAGCAAGTAAAAGAATGGCTTATTGAGCAACAGTTCGAAAATGGTGCGTTTCCATCATATACCAACTCATGGTGTGCTTATACCCGTGGTACAGGAAAGATTTTTGAAGCTCTGACAGGGATTCCCGCTTCATACGAAAAAGCTGTCAAAAGCTCGTTTTACTGGCTCGTACGAATGCAATATGGGGAACATAACATGTATTTTGTGCCTCTAGCGTTTAGGAACAGGGTAGATGGGGGTCTGCGTCATGATCATGCCAATTCTGAAGCTTGGATTGACGCCGCAGCTCATTTTTTGCTCGGCATCTCGAGAATAATTTCGAGAAAACATGACCCGGAGATACATTCATAGCGCTTCTTCTGTCTTGGTAACATTTTGATCTGTGGATAAAAAACTTGCATATCAATAATGAATTGTCTGATATACTTAAGGTATGACTATTAAGGTAAAGAAGGTCACTAAATATTCGAGATATTTTTTACTTCTTGCCGTCGCATCGCTTGCCTCGTTGGTATTAGCAGAAAGAAGTGGGGGCAGTCTTTCTGATACCTCACAAGGTGGGGTAATCCCTATTGTACACGCTGACGCTCCTGGTGGTGATAGTGGTGATAGTGGTGACGGTGACGCTGGTAGTGGTGGTGGTAGTGATTGTGGTAGTGCCGGTGACTGCTTATAAGTGTCGGAGACCCCCCTTTAATTTTATCGATACCATGGAAGAGAAAAATAGCGTCATAAAACCCACCATTGTTATATTTGCGGTAATAGTTATCATCGCCATCATCCCATTTGTTTATTGGTATTCCCGAAAATCAGCAGAGCCCCAGAAATCGTTTTATACGCAACTGCTTGAAAAAAACAATGAATTTGCATATGCCGAAGGACTTTTGAAGTCAAATAGATATGATGAGGCGGCAAGCTACTTTAGGCTTGCTCTTGAGCAAGCAGAGGGATATAAGGAAGAAGGTCAGTTGAAATACATGATTGCCACATCGGATGGTGAGGGTAGCAATCCAATTAATGGTATTGTCTTGCTCAAGGAAGTTGTAGCAAATAAAAATTATACACCGATGATACGGGCGTATGCGGTGCAGTACATCGGGCATCTTCTTTATTCATACAACACATCAGAAATAAAAAACGAAGTGTTTAAGGACGAACCTTATAAAAGCTTTCTAGTCGAAGGAGATTATTCTCTTGCGCTTCGTAAGTTGTTTGAATACGCTTCCTCCTTTTACCCTCTTGGTATTCCTGAATTGAGAATTGCCAAGTGGTATTCAGCCGAAGTGCTGAAATTAACCCAAGGTGGAGTTAACGATGAGGCAACAGAGAGTGAAATAGAAAAAATGAAGTTTATTATCAGACAAAAGTTGTTAAATGTCGATAAATATCTTCTCGATATTGCAAAAGATGAGCAGGCCAGACATTACGGAGCAGAGGTGCTATATAGAAAGGGAGCGGTGCTGGGGGAGCTTTATCTCGCGGACGATACCAGTTTTGGTGACCCGGAAGAGACATTCAAAAAGGCTTTAGAATTTTCAGCAATCAGAACGGGGCAAGAATCCTCAGCGAGGTATTATTATGCAGTTTTCCTTGCAAAAATGTATGGTGAAAAAAGAGCTAATGACATACAAAAATTACTCAATGACTTTTATGCCGGTGACGAGTTCAGTAGGACTAATACCGTTAAGTCCATTAAAAACGAAAAGAACAACTCATTAGGTCTGAAAAGTGATATTCTTCTTCTCGCGGAAATCGATAGTAATTTTGCAACATTTCTCAAGACTCTTGGTTGGGTGATTAAATAAATTTTTATCTCATAACAAAGGGAGTCCGTAATATGAAACGATACGAAAAGATAATACTGGTTATACTTGCCGTTATCGCTACAGTACTAGCAATCTACCTTACCCCACTTAAGAACCTCAACCTCATAGAACCAAGGATTAATACTATTGACCCTAAAACTTTCTATGATGCCTATGTAAAGAATCCAGATGCGTATGTGTTCATTGATGTCCGCCCGGATAGTAGTTATCAGAGCATTCACGCTCCCGGGTCGATCAATGTTCCCTTGCACACACTTTATGACGAACGACGTGTACTGCCGAAACGCGGCAAAACAATAGTGCTTATCTGTAGTGGCAACCGTGCTTCTAGAGTTGGTTACGGATATCTCGAACACTACGGCTTTCTAAATTTGATGCAAATTGAAGGTGGAATAGAAAACTGGCAGCTAGAAGGATTGCCCGTTGAAACCAGAGGCATATTATGAAAGTTAGGGGAGTTCAGGTGATCGTCGCTATCTTGGTGCTTGTTGGCATTTATATTGCCGTACTGTTCTTTTCGCAAAATGACCAAACTACAGGAGGTGCTGCTTATCGACAGCCAGAATTAAAATTATCGTTTCGAGAAAACGAGCGTCTCTTGGGTACGGCTACTGCGTCGGTTAAAATAGTTGAATATGCTGAAGTGGAATGCATTTATTGTAAACGTCTCCACTCGGTGCTTCTGCGCGTCATTGGTGAGAGCGAGGGTAAAGTAGCGCTAGTATACCGGCACTTTCCCCTCCCGATCCATCCAAAATCTTTTACCGAAGCCATAGCCCTAGAATGTGCCGCTGAAGCAGGCGGCGACTCCACTTTTTTTAGGTACCTCGAGGCCCTTTATGAAGCCACCCCGTCCAATAATAAAATAGATCTGGCGATACTGCCAGAGCTTGCTCGAACTATCGGTATTTCTAAAGAGATATTTAATAAGTGTTTGGCGGGTGATCGTCACAAGATGCGCGTGCGTGACGATATGGAATCTGGTTTCGCGCTTGATGTTGATTCTGTGCCACAGCTTTTTGTTATTGCGCCCAATGGTAAGGTATTTGTATTTAGGAATTCGCCGAGCTATGCCGTACTCAACGCCACTATTATTGCGGCACTCGGGTTAACAAATTAAGAGAAGTACCATGGGGTTAATTATTATTTTCAAAAGACTCAACTATATTTTTCTAGTTGTATTGACTGCGCTTTTGGTTTTTTTAGCACTGACATTTTCTGCCAATATAGGTATTGTGGGCAGTGTTGTTTTCGCTGGTGCTCTTCCTGCCTCGACTAAAATAAACATTCTCTTGAATATCCCATACGGATATATTTCTGAATTTTCATCACAATCTCTCGTCGCAATATTATTTTCTTTGCTTTTCGGTGTTAACCTCGCTGGGTTCGTCTATTATGTGCGGCTCTACAGAGCAACTGCCATCTCTGCCGTTGCTGCGCTAGGTAGCGGAAGTATTATAAGTGCGATTGTTGGCGTTGGTTGTATTTCGTGTGGTTCGCTTGTCGCCGCCTTTCTCGCTTCGCTATTTGGCGCCTCAAGTCTGTCGATCATTCTTCCGTTTGGGGGTACTGAATTTAGTCTCGTCAGTATCCTGCTCCTGCTTATATCGATAATGCTCTTGAATCAGAAAATAAAACAAGCGTATCTATAAAAAATAAGCGGGACGTGGAGGTTGTGACCCTCCACGTCCCGTTGCGGTTCTGGGAACCGCGAGACTAACGAACCTTCTCGAGCGTACCGACCCAGGAGAGGCCCGGGCCAGTGACCGTTGCGTGTAGTCGTCCGTCTTGCTTGATGGAGAGCAAGTAGACGTTACCTTTGGAGTCGGTAACGACTATCTTCTCACCATCAGCCCGTACCTTGGCCTCACGGCGGCCCGACCAGGTCCTGCCATAGTTCTGGTCACGTCCGCCGACATAGCGGCCGATACCACTAGACACCATGGTGGTCGCCAGAGGCGAGATCCTCTCGAACGCGAGTACCTGATGGGCCATCAGGACGTTTGCCGATCCGCCACGAAATTCGCCGACCCAGACACCAGAGAGCCCGGCAACTTCCGTCGGGACACTAGGGTCCGGCGGGGTGATGTTGATGTCCGGGAGCACGGGCACATCCGGGACATGCTTCCGTATGACTTCCGTAAGCGATGTCGTCTCCATGCTGGGAGACGCAGCCTGCGCCACCTGGTTTCCGTCGGCCTGCTGGGCCGACGCCGGCACGTTGATGCTGGTGATGAAAAGAGCGATTACCACTGCGATCAGTGAAAAAGTCTTCACGATGACCTCCTGTGTGTTTAGGGTGAGCTGCTTGATGGGGATTGTCTGTGCGTAGTATACCATATACTACCTACAAATACAACGACCTGGGTGCGTGCCCATAATATGGCCAATTAGCCTGACTTTTCAATTTTTGAATAAAGTAGTGAAAAAGCATATCATGTGGATATCATGAAACGGTGGCAGAATTTTTTATTAGTGATTATCGTAGTCGTATTTATTTCCGTCTATACAAGTAGAGATTCTCTTGCGCTACTTGTTTGGCAGGAGTATCACTTGCCCCAAATGGCAGTTCTGCTTGACGGCAATAATGCAGAGTTAGCGATGTCTATGGGGGGCTACTATTTTAATAGCGTAAATGGAGGCGGGGAATATAATGTCGAGGTTGCCGAAAAAGCTTACGAAAAAGCAGTTTCGATAAATCCAGGAATTTTGTGGGGGCACTATCAGTTGGCACGGATTCATTTTGTGAAAGGTGATTTCGCCGGCGCACTTGAAGAAATAAATAAAGAACTTGAAGCCAACCCAGAGAATCTTCGTTCGCTTTACATACGCGGACTTATCTATGGCTATCGGAATGAAGTAGGGGATTTGGAAAAAGCTGAGGCCGACTTTCGCCGGTTCACGGAGTGGGCTCCTTCTGAATGGGCTGGATACAATGATTTGGCCTGGGTTCTCTTAAAGGAGGGGAAATATGCAGATACAGAAATTGAACTAAAAAGGGCGTTTGAGAATATATCAGAGGGAAATATGAACCCGTGGCTCTGGAATGCTCGAGGAGTGGCAGAGTTAAATCTTAGAAAATATTCTCGTGCCACTAATTCTTTTAAAAGAGCCAAAGAGTTGGCAGAGAAATTGACTCTGGAAGATTGGCGGCGTTCTTATCCGGGCAATAATCCTGCCACAAGTGGCGAAGGGTTCTCGGCTTTTCGAAGAGCTATTGACGAGAATCTTCGTCGCGCCGAGAGTAAAAGATAGCTGTGGATAACGGTTGGGGGCTCTCAGCGGGTATTTTGCTATACTTTAACTAGTGGTAAACACACTTTTGTCTAAGAAGAAAATTCTTCCCGTAGCTATACTTTTGGGCGGTTTGTTAATCGCTTTGGGTGTTTTTATATCGGCTAATTTTGCTTCAGCTCAATCTTATAATGTTTCGCAATGGACTGAAGAAACCGGGGCCGGGATCTCTACACCCGCCTGTAGCTCCGCGGCTCCTTCGGTAACCTGTGTAGGCAACAAGCCGAAGGTGACCCTCTCCTGGGCCTATGATACTCGTATTCCAAGCAAGCATGGGGAATGCGTCAAGGCAGCATACTCTATTTGGTCACCGGGTATTGATGATACCTTAATAGAATGGGGTGATAACAAAAATTGTACTGATGAAAAGAGTCTTGTTAATCTTGCGAACAATACACCCTACTCCTACAAAATTTATTGGGTAACGGTGACTGATATTGTTACCAGTGATGAGTTAGTGCGCTCATTCACCACACCGAATTGCACAGTGGATCCTCCGGCAACGCCAAACCTTAGTGTCGTCGCGAGCTGTTCTGCTGCCAACGTGCCGCAGGCGACGCTCTCATGGACTGTTTCTTCTGTAACGGGAATCAGTAATTACCACATTGAACGTTGCAGGGGAGTAAGTTGCACAGCATTTTTACAAATTAACACCTCTACTACCTCTCCTTATACAAGCCCCGTCCTCGCGACGAGTACTACCTATCGTTATCGAGTTCGCTCCCACAGTCACACCAATACATTTTTTAGTCCGTACTCAAACGTTGTGACCGTGACAATGCCGGCAAGCTGTGTCCTTTCCCCTGACCTTACTGCAGGAGCCACTACAGCAATGCCATCACCCAGTATTCCTGGGGAGAGCGTCTCATTTTCATCAAGTGTTTCCAACATTGGCACCGATGTTGCTTTAAACTTCCACAACATCTTCCAAGTCTCCAACAGCAGTATGACCTCGACAATTGTAAGGGTGGACACGGGAATAGTTCCTTCACTTGCCGTAGGTTCCAGCACCAATATCTCCGGTTCTCACGCCTTTGTTTCTTCCGGCACCTATAATGTTCGCGCTTGTGCCAATATGTTGACCTCTGGGAATATGAATATTGACATCGATGGCGAATCAGACGTGACCAACAATTGTGGTTTATGGACGATAGTGGAAGTTTCATCGTTCGACTACAGTCTGTCCAATTCCGGCACATCGAATGTGACCAAGGCGAGTGGTAATGCTTTCACTACTAATACTATTACCAAAACGTTACTTTCTGTGTCGACACAATCAGTAACTCTTGACGTGTCAGGTGAGCCATCTGGTGTAACACATTCCATTTCCAACCAGGGGTGCTCTCCCACATGCACTTCGGTCATCACTTTCACCGTTCCCCCGAGTACTCCCAATGGTACTTACCTCATCAGGGTTACCGGTTCTCCTCTCAACAAACAGACGAGCTTCAACTTGGTTGTCTCGGGTAACCCCATGAGCGTCTCATGCTCATCTTCTCCGAAGACGGCGTTAGTTGGCGAACTTGTCACTTGGACAGCGAGTGTCTCCGGAGGCACTCCGCCACTATCATATTCGTGGAGCGGCACTAATATCCCAACTAGTCCGGCTCCCACTACCAACCCATTCAGTATTCGCTACAGTACCATTGGACCGAAAACTGCCACCATTACGGTTACTGACACGAATTCCGTACAAGCCTCATGCCCGTCTACCATTCAAATTAACTTTAACCCCCTGTTTGAGGAATTTTAATTTCTCGGTACCACGGTAATTTTGCCAGCTTACTCGCATTGTGAAGTGGAAGAGTTCGGCATATACTAAAGTGTAGTAATGACCTTCAAGCACGCGTCAATCCAACCTAATGTCTTACTTGCACTAATTTTTGCAGTAAGTTTTTTATTTGTATCTACCCCCACTGCCATCGCAGTTGATACCTGTAATGTCTCACCACAAACTGCTGTTATCGGTGAATTAGTCACCTGGTCAGTCAGTGGTGTGCGGGGCCCTTTTTTGAGCGCAACTTACGAGTGGTCCGGGACTGATGGCCTTTCTGGCTCAACTCGGCTTGTACAGAAGTCGTACTCAAGCGCTGGAACGAAAAATGGATATGTGGAGTCCAGGACTCGGGGCATAGGGGAGGAAAGTTGCAGTATGACTGTGCTACCCGCTCCACTGCTTGTTGTTTCCTGTAGCGTTTCTCCGACGTCTGCCAGTCTTAATCAACCTGTCACGTGGTCTGCGACAGCTTCGGGAGGAGATTTGTTGGCGACGTCTCAGACTAGAAACTTTGGTAATCAGCCGTTGACAACCACGGTCTTTGACTTTAGTGGCCTTGTCGGCAGTGCGTCCGTGGATTCTTTTTATGTGTCATATGACTGGCAGTGGGAAGACGGGGGAAATGATGGTGTTGCTAAGGGAAACAGGAAAGTAAATGTTGGTCAGACTGGTCTTATCTTCTCGGCCTTGAAGGATGATGACAGTCACGGTGTGCCTGGCCCGAATTGTCTGGGCTATACTGGAAACTCTGACGCCTATGATTACTGCATGTCGATTCACAGTTCAAGCTGGAATAACGCTGCGAAGAAGCTCACCGTGCAATGGGAGGGTGTCACGGATAGAGATATCAACACTGTCACCAGATTTAATGTCACTGCCAAAGCCCCAGCCGAACATATTTTCTCGTGGTCAGGAACCAACGGCCTCTCCGGAACAACTGCCTCAGTTTCAAAATCATATTCCACTACTGGGGTAAAAACTGGGAACGTGACCGTCACATCTGGAAGTCAGTCGGTCACAGGAGTCTGTGATAATTCGGTGTCTGTGCTAGGCCCTCTTCCCGACCTTACCGCCGGCCCCGTTTTCCCTACTTCAGCGACAGCAGGTACCGCAAAGATATTTACCTCAACGATCAGTAATAAGGGTTCTCTAAGTACTGGTATCTCGTTTAATAATTTCATGCAAGTGGCGACTGCTCCCAATGGTAGTGGGATTGTCAGTGATACTTCTTTCGTCGGTATGGCCGCTCTGGCCGCCGGTAGTGCCAATACATTTAGTAAATCGCATACTTTTGTTTCAGCCGGTATCTACTCACTTCGTGTGTGCGCTGACAAGAGTTCAGCTACAAACGCCGGTGTGATTAATGAGGGGACAAACGAAGGGAACAACTGTGGCGCGTGGACAACAGTGACCGTATCGAATCTTCCCGACCTTACCGCCGGCCCCGTTTCTCCTAACTCGGCAACAGTAAGTATCGCAACCACTCTGTCCGCACCGGTCTCAAATATCGGAACGGGTTCGACCAGAGTGGGCTTTACCAGTCTCTTCCAGAAAGCCACGAGTAACACTGGTGCAAATGCTGCAGATATAGGTACTTTCACCAGGTCAAGTGCGTTTCTCGCAGGCGGTTCAATGACGGCTTCTCTTTCCTACACCTTCCCAAGTGCTGATGGGGGCACGACCCGTTATATTCGTGTGTGTGCTGACAAGAGCTCTGCTACAAACGTTGGTGTGATTACGGAGTCGAACGAAAACAATAACTGTGGTGATTGGACTGATGTATCTGTGCTGGTGCCGCCATCGGCGTTCAACTACAATCTTTCCAATTCCGGCAACTCCAATGTGACCAAGGCGAGTGGTAATGCCTTTACCACCAATACTATTACCAAAACGTTACTTTCCGTGTCGACACAATCAGTAACTCTTGACGTGTCAGGTGAGCCATCTGGTGTAACACATTCCATTTCCAACCAGGGGTGCTCCCCCAGGTGTACCTCGGTTATCACTTTCACCGTTCCCCCGAGTACTCCCAATGGTACTTACCTCATCAGGGTTACCGGTTCTCCTCTCAATAAACAGACGAGCTTCAACTTAGTTGTCTCGGGTAACCCCATGAGTGTCTCATGCTCATCTTCTCCTAGAACAGCATTAGTTGGCGAGCTTGTCACTTGGACGGCGAGTGTGACTGGAGGTACCCCACCTCTCGCATATTTATGGAGCGGCACCAACATCCCAACCAGTCCGGCTCCCACCACCAATCCGTTTAGTATCCGCTATAGCACTATCGGACCGAAAACTGCCACCATTACGGTTACTGACACGAATTCCGTACGAGCCTCATGCCCGTCTACCATTCAAATTAACTTTAACCCCCTGTTTGAGGAATTTTAGTTTCTTGGTATCGCCTTAATGTTTGCAAGTTCACTTGTACTGTTTTGCATGATAAAATGGTTCAATTCACCCCGCCATGGCGGCGGGGCAAGCAATAAATAAAGTGAATTATGCATATTGACGAAAATAAGCTTGAGAGTTTTATGATGGACTCGGGTCTGGTCTCTAAGAAGGAGATTGAGCTCGCTAAAAGTGAAATTAAGGGCAAAGATACGAGTATCGGAGAAGCGTTGGTGAACAAGGGCGCTTTAACCGAAGATGATTTGCGCCGAATGCAGGCCTATATTCTCGGTATCCCTTTCGTTGACCTGAAGAATCAGAAACTCGATTTCTCCGTGCTCTCTCTTATTCCCGAGCCCATTGCGAGAAATCACAACATTATTGCTTTCAGAAAGATTGAGGACAGTCTGGAAGTAGCCATGCTTGATACCGAAGACCTGACGGCCATCGATTTTGTTAAAAAGAAAGTGGGGCTTAAAATCTTGCCTCGTCTGACGGATGACGAATCTATGAAGTGGGCATTACTTTCTTACCAGAAGACGCTTAAAGCGGAATTCGGGGACATCATTCAGAAAGAAGCCAACTCGCTTAGAGCCATGAGCGACAAAATTGGCGGAGAGGATATCACTGAAGGGGACCTAAAAAAACTGGCCGAGGATATACCGGTGGTACGCATTGTCGACACGCTCTTGAAACACGCTATCATTCAAGATGCTTCCGATATTCATATTGAACCGGAGGAGGATAAGGTGTTGGTGCGCTATCGCATAGACGGCATCTTGCGCGACGCCATGATTTTGCCGAAGAATACCGCCTCCGGCATCACCGCTCGTATCAAGGTGTTATCCAGTCTAAAGCTCGACGAGAAGCGGGTGCCGCAGGATGGCCGTTTTAAGATTGATGCCGGAGGCGAGAAGGTTTCTTTCAGAGTTTCCACTCTACCGGTTTATTATGGCGAGAAGACGGTCATGCGTCTTTTGCGCGAGAGCGTTTCCGGTTTTACTTTAGAGAGTCTCGGGTTTCATGGGCACGGTCTCGATAGTTTGCATAAATCGCTCAAGGCGACTACCGGCATGATTCTTGCCACCGGTCCGACCGGCTCCGGCAAAACTACTACTCTCTACACCATGCTCGATATTGTTAATACTCCAAACGTTAACATCTCCACCATCGAAGACCCTGTCGAATATCAGATGATGCGCATCAACCAGACTCAAGTACGTCCGGAAATTGGTCTCACCTTTGCCAACGGCCTGCGCACTCTGGTGCGCCAGGACCCGGACATTATCATGGTCGGAGAAATCCGCGACAACGAGACGGCGGCGCTGGCTATCAACGCATCACTCACCGGTCACTTGGTGCTCTCGACTCTCCACACCAATTCCGCAGCAGGTGCTATCCCGAGGCTCTTAGACATGAAAGTTGAACCATTTCTCCTAGTTTCTACTTTGAATATTGTGATTGCTCAACGTTTGGTCAGAAAGCTTTCGGCCTCGAAGACCAAGTATTTTCTAAACAAGGGGGAACTAGCCTCGCTTGGCAATGTTATCTCACTTGAGAGAATGCTCGGTCTCCTTAGGGCCGAGAAGATTATCGGTGAGAAAGACGGTTTCGATAAAATTCCGTTTTGGAAGCCGACTCCCGGCAAAGACAGCGAAGACGGTTATTCAAGTCGTATCGGTATTCACGAAGTGCTCACGGTGACGCCGACTGTGAAAAACTTGATTATGAAAGGGGCGACGGCAGGGGAGATAGAGGAGCGGGCGACATCGGAGGGCATGATGACGATGATTGAAGACGGCATTTTCAAAGCGGCGCAAGGTATTACCACTATAGAAGAGGTCTTAAGAGTGGTGTCGGAATAATTTAAAATTTTCAATTAATTTTTACTTAAATAATGACCCAAATTGACAGAAAATACGATTTAGAAGAAAGGACAGCATTGTTCGGAGAATCAGTAATAAAATTATGCAGAAATATTAAGCAAGATAATGTCATATATCCGATTGTCGGACAGCTTATCCGATCCTCGACCAGTATCGGCGCTAATTATATGGAAGCTAACGGAGCTAGTTCTAAAAAAGATTTTGTCAGTAAAATTTTCATTTGTAAAAAAGAGTCCCAAGAAACAAAGCACTGGCTAAGAATGCTTAATTCTTGTGGAATAGAATCAATTTCTCTTAATTTGTCTCCAATGCAGAAAGAATGTCAGGAATTAATTTTTATTTTTACAAAAATTGCCAGCTCGTCTCGTGCCAATCAGCAACTCACCAACTAACCTCTTTTTTATTGTATAATTAATTCATTGAGAATTTAATGGAAATTGAAAATTCTAAATTGAAAATTACTCCCCATGTCTCTCTACAAATATAAAGCCAAGGATAAGGAAGGTCAGGTATACGAACGTACGCTCGAGGTCAAAAATCGCTCCGACTTGTATGGTGTGATTCGCGAGGAAGGCGGTAGTGTGGTTTCTATTCAAGAGCTCAAAAGTTTTACTCCCTTGATTTCTCTCGGCAATATATTGGGCGGCGTCAAAACTCATCAAAAAATTACTTTTGCCAAAAACCTTGGTCTGATGATGACCGCCGGTTTGCCGGTAACCCGCGCTCTCTCCGTGATGAGCAAACAATCGAAAAGTAAACCATTCAAAAAGTTACTCTCTGACCTCGAAGAAGATGTTAGCCACGGCAAAACTCTTTCTGAATCGTTGGGTAAACGGCCCAAAGTGTTTTCCGCGCTTTTTATTTCTATGGTTAAGGCCGGCGAAGAATCGGGTTCCGTCTCGGCCTCACTTGGCATTGTCGCAAACCAGATGGAGAAGTCTTACCTCTTGGCGAAGAAGGTGCGTGGCGCGCTTATTTATCCGGCAGTGATTATCTCGGTCATGATTATCCTTGCCATTCTCCTGCTCATTTTCATGGTGCCTACTTTGACCGCCACTTTTGAGGGCATTGGGGTCAAGTTGCCTTTGTCCACACGGGTGCTCATCGCTGTTAGCGGTTTTCTGGTGGACTATACGCTTCCCGTGGTTGCCGGACTTATCGCGCTTTTGGTTTCTTCCGTTCTATTCATACGCAGTGGTATTGGTCGGAATCTGACGGACATAATTTCCCTGCGTATCCCGGTCATTGGCGAGTTGGTCAAGGAAGTCCAAGTGGCTCGTACCGCACGCACACTCTCCTCGCTCCTCTCCGCAGGTGTGCAGATTGTGGTGGCGCTTGAGGTGACTAGCGAAGTTTTACAAAACCATCTCTACCGAAGCGCGATCGAGCGCGCACGTGATGCTATCCAGAAGGGGGAGCCGATGTCGGCGGTCTTTGTTGAATATGAGCGTCTCTACCCGCTTTTTGTTGGCGAGATGGTGGCTGTGGGCGAAGAGACCGGTAAAATCGCGGAAATGCTCATGGGCGTCGCAAACTATTACGAGGAAGAGGTGGACCAGAAGACCAAAGACCTCTCGACCATTATTGAACCGATATTGATGATTATCATCGGTATTGGAGTGGGCATCTTCGCCATTTCGATGCTTGCACCGACTTATTCTCTGGTGGATTACATTTAATCTTTATGAAAGACAAAGGATTTAGCATGCTCGAAATCCTTTTGGTCCTTTTTATACTATCGCTCGTGGTTGCCATGGTCGCTTTCTCATTTTCTAAATTTAATTCTTCCAAAGCGCTCAACCAGAGCGCCTCTTTAGTCGTCGCCATTTTGGATGAGGCGCGGTCTCTCACGCTTTCTTCGGTTGATGCTTCCGGGTATGGTGTTAATTTCCAAGAATCGCAAGTGGTGTTGTTTAAGGGCGTCACTTATTCACCGTCTGACCCATCAAATGTAGTTACCGATATTAACGCCCTGGTAAATCTTCGCAACATTGTTCTCTCCGGCGGGGGTACAAGCGTAGTTTTTAAACGTCTGACCGGTAACACGGACGAGGCGGGTACGGTGGAAGTGTTTCTCAAAGCTACGCCAGAAATTTTTCGTACCGTCAGTATCAGCAATACGGGAGTGGCGGCATCGAACTGACATCTATTTATGAAAAATCCCCAAAAACATTTGAATCGCGGCCTAACTTTGGTGGAGGTGTTGATTGCCACTTCTATTATCCTGATTTTCCTCATGGCATTGCTCGGTGCCCATAATCTTTACCTCAAAACCGCCTTGGCGAACGGTGAAGTGGTCAAGGGGGCTTATCTGGCCGAGGAAGGCGCGGAAGTCGTCCGATTTCTGAGAGATTCTTCTTGGGATACCAATATTGCGTCACTTTCTCTAGACACGGATTACTATCTGGTTTGGTCAGGGGGAGCCTGGCAGGTCACTACCGCCGAGACTCTCATAGATTCTGTCTTCGAGAGAACAATAACTCTTTCCGCGGTTTATCGTGACGCTTCCGCTGACATTGTTTCGTCAGGCGGGACGCTTGACCCGGACACTTTGATGGTAGTCTCGAGCGTGTCTTGGCCCAAAAATGGGATAACCACCACCAAATCGATTTCGACTTATATCACTAATATCTTTGATGACTGACATGCCGTACTCCTTCTATCGTCGCGGATTTTCTTTGGTGGAGATGCTTATTTATATTTCTATTCTGGTTCTCATGCTTGCCGTTATCATGAACGTGATCGTTTCCATGACTGGCGCAGAGCGGGTGATTAAAGCTTTAAGAAATATAGAAAATTCCGCTACAGTAGGTCTGGAGCGTGTGGTGAGAGAAACACGGCAGGCCGAGAACATCAATGTCGCTTCGAGTATTCTCGGTTCAGATCCTGGCACGCTCGTGCTCAATGGCACTGATGCTCTCGGTAATCCGCGGGTTGTAGAGTTTTATCTCTCCTCGGGTAAACTTTTACTGAAGGAAAATGGAGTAGAAGTCGGGGCCCTGACTCAGGAGGATGCCCAGGTCAGCGGTTTGATTTTTTACCTGTTTTCCGCATCGGATGTCGAAGGTGTCAGAACCGAAATGACGATTGAAAGTGGTACCAGCACTTATTATCGTTCCGAAAAGTTTTATGCCTCGGCGCTTTTACGTTAGCTATGAGAAATCAAACGCCCATTGCTCTAAATCGCGGACAAGCCCCTCGACTGGACTCGGGGCAAGCCATGATGATGGCCACCTTATTTTTCTTGGTGGTTTCTGTCACGATGATTTTCGGTTTGGTGGGTCCGGTATTAAGACAACAAAAAATCTCTTCCAATTTGGTTTTATCGCGCCAAAGTTATTTTCTCGCGGAAGCCGGTCTCGAAGACGTGGTCTATAGATTGAGCACCGGTCAACCGGTCTCCAGTACCGAGGTCCTGAACCTATCAGGTAGTACGGCCACGATAGTAACCACTGATACTCTGGAGGGCAAGCAGGTGATTGCCACGGCTGATGTTCAGAGCGTAGTGCGCAAAGTGGAGACTAACCTAACCTTGGGGGACGGGGCGGCTTTCTACTATGGTGTTCAGACCGGACAGGGAGGTTTTATTATCGGCAACGCGACGGTAAATGGCAGTGTTTATTCCAATGGCGCTATTACCGGCGCCAACGGGGCAAAAATTACCGGCTCGGCCGTCTCCGCGGAATCTTCCGGGTTAATTGATAACATTGATGTCGGTCAAGACGGAGTGGGTGAAGCTTGGTCGCATACCGTAAAAGATTCAATAATTGCCGGGGCTCTGTATTGCCAAGTCGGACAAAGTAACGACAAATCTTGCGACACGACTCGGCCCGATGCGCCGATGATTGATTTTCCAATTACTGACGCGCAAATGGCGGAGTGGAAAGCAGACGCTCTCCTCGGGGGCACCATCGGTTCCTATAATCCCAGCGTAGATGCCTCTTTGGGACCCAAGAAAATCAGTGGCAACATGACTTTGGATGATGTCAATCTCGATCTCACGATTAACGGAGTCGTTCACGTTACGGGTGATGTTGATTTAAGCAATAACCAAGGGTCGGTGCGTTGCGCCTCTGCTTTTACTTCTAATTCCTGCATGATTATTGCCGATGGGTCTATTCATATCAAAAATAACATCACTTTTGCCGGGTCCGGTCAGGCGGGGAGCTTCCTTCTCCTCGCTTCTACCTTGGACTGTGACGGCACAGAGACACAGAGTCCGACTTCCGGCAAACTGTGCGGACATCACAATAGCGCGATTGATTTGCATAATAACAGCATCGGTTCCATTATCTACGCATCTCACGGTAAGTTGTATTTGCATCCGGGTGTCAATATCACCGGAGCGACGGCCTACCGGACGGAGCTTGAAAACAATGCGGTGGTAAATTACAATCAAGGCCTAATTAACGCTGTTTTCTCCAGCGGTCCAAGTGGCGGTTATGAGATTCAGAATTGGAAAGAAATAGAGTAGTATGAGAGTGTCATGGCTAAGCCTATTCTAGTCGCGAATTGGAAAAATCATCCCGGCTCGCTCTCCGAAGCCGGGGTTCTACTGAAACAGCTTTCGGGAAGTGCGCGTCTCTACCAGAAGTTGTCTCTCTTTATTGCTCCGCCCTTACCGTACCTGGAGTCTGTGTCTCTTCGTACCGGAAATTTTGCCCACTTGGCCTTGCAAGACTTTCCCGCTTCATCGGATGGGACGCACACCGGGATGGTTACGCCGGATATTTTAAAAAGTTTCGGAGTTAAACTTGCTATTATCGGCCATAGTGAACGGCGGGCGCTAGGCGAGACGAATGACTCGGTTGCCCAGAAAGTCAAAGCCGCTCTACGCTCCGGCATCTTATCTCTGGTCTGTGTTGGTGAGTTGTCTCGAGACCAGGATGGTGAACACTTCGAATTCCTGCGTGAACAAATTAAACTCTCGCTTGCCGGTTTGAATCGGAAAACGGATATTTCTAAATTAGCGCTTGCTTACGAACCGGTTTGGGCCATAGGCAAGCGCGCGGATGATGCAATCACGCCTGCCGACCTGTCGCAGTCCGTCATTTTTATCAAAAAGGTTCTCGTCGATATGTTCGGTCGCACTATCGCTGAGCGCATTCCTATTCTTTATGGTGGCGCCGTTGAGCCAGTCGATGCGACTGCTCTTTTTGGCGGAACAGGCATCAAAGGCTTTTTGGTCGGACATGCCTCTCTTAACGCCAAAAGTTTCAAGACTATCGCCGAATCACTTATTCGAAAATGAACCCCAAATCAATTACTGAAGCAGGAGATTTGAAAGGCAAGAGAGTGCTCGTTAGAGTAGATTGGAATGTGCCGATAGAGGATGGCAAAGTGATTGATGATTTTCGTATCAAAAAATCTTTACCGACCCTCGAATATTTGAAAAACGCCGGGGCAAAGGTGACAATTATTACTCACTTGGAACCGAAAGGCACTTCGGTTGAATTTCTCAAGATGTATGTACCGGAAGGCATGGAGCTTCTCGAAAACTTACGAGATAATCTGGGGGAAGAAAGCAATTCGGAGGCATTCGCCAAAGAATTGGCATCTGGAGCCGATATTTATGTGAACGAAGCTTTCTCGGTAGCGCATCGCAGACATGCTTCGATAGTAGGAGTGCCCTCGCTTCTGCCGAGTTTCATTGGCCTGCAATTCGCTCTCGAAATCAAAGAACTTTCTAAAGCCTTCTACCCTAAGAAGCCGTTCCTCTTCATTCTTGGAGGCGCCAAATTTGATACCAAACTGCCACTTCTGAAAAAATTTATCCATATTGCCGACTATATTTTTGTCGGGGGCGCTTTAGCCAATAATTTTTTCAAAGAGCAGGGTATGGATGTTGACGGTTCGCTAGTGAAAGAAGGAAACTTTGGGCTTAAAGAACTTTTGAAGACCGGTAAAATTATTTTGCCGGAGGACACTATCGTAAAAGACGGCAAAATTCTTGATGCCGGTCCTAAGGCTATGGAGAACTTGAAGCCCATAATTTCTGCTTCGAAGCTGGTGTTGTGGAACGGTCCTTTGGGAGGTTACGAGCATGGTTACAATGTGGCCACACTTGCTTTGGCCCAAATGATTTCTGAGTTTGCAAGTGAGTCTATCATAGGAGGAGGGGATACGATTGCGGCCATAAGGGAATTAAATCTTTTTGACAAATTTTCTTTTGTTTCGACAGGCGGCGGCGCGATGCTTGATTTCCTGGCCACCGGTACTTTGCCCGGCATTGAGGCTATGAAACAATAGCTTGACGGATTTTCTCGGAGTTAGCTACAAAATCTTTTGCGTTGCCTGAAACACTAGGGTCCGGAAAGACCCAAATGTGCGCGTGCTCCACTTCGTCGCCGATTATTTTGGAAAGTATAAAATCTGTGCCAAACGCCTTTTGTTGAGCTAGGGCAATCTTCTTTACAACTTCGAAATACTCGCCCGCATTAGGCACATCCCAAACCCATCTGTGGTGTTTTTTAGTAACCACTTGAGTGTGTCCGGGAGACTGCGGGTTAATGTCGAGGAATGCCAGAAAATTTTCGTCCTCGTAGACCTTATGTGAAGGAATTTCGCCACTGACAATTTTACAAAATACGCAGTTCGTGTCCGCCATTTTATTTAGTAAGTATAATCATCTGCCAATCGGCCTAGTTGGTCGAACAATTCTATAGTCTCATACTTTTGGGCCCACATTTCCCAGCCCTTGCCGAGAAATATTCGCCATGTCCGGCCGAAAAAATTCGAGTCGGTGGAATGATTGGCAATACAAGCACTATAATTGAAATGGCTTTTGATAAAGGCGACACAAGAACCGGAAAATAATTTACCATCCACGCAGTTGTAGCAAATATCTCCTTCCGCGTTGCGGGTATTGAATTCTGGCGTACGGCAAGGTGATAGCCTTTCTATAAATTCTCGACACTCGTTTTCAAGCGCGTTGACTCCGGGTTCATTGGCCGGTACGGGGCAATTGCGTGTGAGCGCCGGGGTAAATGTGTATTCGGACAAGTCTTCCAAGAAGCCCGAACAAATATTTTCTTTGAAGCTGACAATTTTGTATGGTGACTGCGGTCCGGCCGAGCCGGTAGTGACGACGGCTGTCTCACCGCTTTGGAGTACTGCGTTCTGTAAGATATTGGAACCGGTTGGTGAGACATAGAGCGCTGCCTGACCGATAACCGCGGTGTCCGCCGGGAAATATCGAAGCACACCACCGGAATTGTAGGCGCGCTTATCTTTACCGTTTTTCAGTTGCCAGCCGGTAATGTTGACCGGCTCTCTGTCCCTGTTGTCTATGGTAATGTACTCCTCGTATGGTTGATAAGCATAGGACGCGTTGCCGGCGCCAAGAGAAACATTTCGTACTTGGGACGAGCCCAGTGTAGTCGTATTAGCGCCGATACTGGTATTACCGGAAGGACTGGATGGATTGGCCGTGAGGTTGGGCGCTCCCTTGGGTGTCACTAATATGATGACAATGAGTACGGCCAAAATCACGATGCCTTCCGCGGTGCCGTTGCCGTCTTTCATAAGTCTATCTTAATACGCGTGCTAGAATAGTCCAATGCAGCATTTCCCTGAATTATTTGAGACCCTGCTTAAACAGCGAGGCATCCTACCGGAGGAACAAGAAGATTTTTTGAGTCCTGACTATGAGAAGCTTTATGACCCCTTACTTCTGCCGGATATGCTCAAAGCTCGTGACAGAGTAATTAAAGCTATTAAGAACAATGAGCATATTGTCATCTTCTCCGACTATGACTGTGACGGCTTGCCGGGCGCGGTGGTATTCTCTGATTTTTTTGTGAGGATGAATTATGAAAACGTATCATTCTATATTCCACACAGGCATGATGAAGGCTTCGGTCTCAATCTCGGCGCGATAGAAGAAATCGCCGCCCGTGGCGCCGGACTCATGATTACTATCGATTGCGGTATCGCCAATACGGCGGAAGTGGCGTTCGCCAACGATAAGGGTATTGATGTTATCATCACCGACCATCACAAACCGAACCCGACTCTGCCGGCGGCTTATGCTGTCGTCAATCAGAATAGGGAAGATTCAGATTATCCGTTCAAAGGACTCTGCGGCGCAGCCGTGGCGTTCAAGTTGGTGCAGGCTATAACCGCCCACGAAACTTTCGGCGTGAAGCCGGGTATGGAAAAGTGGTCTCTTGATATGGTGGCCATCGCCACACTCTCGGATATGGTACCGCTGACGGGTGAGAACAGAATTCTCGCAAGCTTTGGACTTAGTGTCTTGCGCAAATCTCCGCGACCCGGTCTGGCGGCACTTTTCAAAAGAATGAATCTCGACCAGAGAACTGTTTCGGAGGACGATGTTACATTCATGATTACCCCGCGCATTAATGCCGCCTCGCGCATGGGTATGCCGGAGGATGCCTTCAAACTCTTGAAGACCAAAGACCACGAAGAAGCCGAGAGACTGGCTCTTCACCTAGAGAAAATCAACAATGAACGCAAAGGGGTGGTAGCAAGCGTTGTAAAAGAAGCTAAGTCACATTTAGCAAAACGCGAAGTGATTACCGATGTGATTGTGATCGGTAATCCGGATTGGCGTCCCGCGCTTCTGGGTTTGGTAGCAAATTCTTTGGTTGAGGAATATGAGAGGCCGGCATTTGTCTGGGGTCGAAGCGGTGACGGAACACTTAAAGGTTCGTGCCGTTCGTACAATGGCCATGACCTGTTTGCTCTGATGAGTGTTACTGGTGATGCATTCGTGGAGTTTGGCGGACATGCCGGAGCTGGCGGCTTTTCTGTCACCCTCGAGAGTCTCACTACGCTTGAAGAGAGGCTGTCCCAAGCTCTACCCGATTTGGGGGCCGGACTCACAGAGGCAGATGTGCCCGCTCTCCATATAAAATTGGACGATATCGGGGACCACCTCTGGAGTCTCGTCTCACGATTTGCGCCGTTCGGCATGGGAAACGAGAAACCTGTTTTTAAAATTCCGCAAGCGGAAATCAAATCGGTAAAAAGATTTGGCAAGGAGAATAATCATCTGGAACTTATGTTTAACGGCGGAGTCAAGGCTATTTCTTTTTTCTCCGACCCTGCTTCATACTCCGTCCTCCTTACTCCCGGCACTCGTATTTCTCTGCTTGCCAATCTAGAAAAATCTTTTTTCCGTAATCGTCCCGAATTGCGCTTGAGGATTGTTGATATCGTAGAATCATGACTATTATTTACACAGATGGGGCGTCGAGGGGAAACCCTGGACCGGGGGGGTGGGGGGCAATAATTTCGAACGACAATTCCGTGGTAGAAATTGGCGGAAGGGAAGAGCATACGACAAATAACCGCATGGAACTTACGGCGGCAATCAAAGCTCTAGAATCGACACCGGATAAAGAAGTTACCGTTTACGCGGATTCGGAATATGTGACGAAGGGCATGACCGAATGGATCAAGAGATGGCAACAGAAAGGCTGGAGGACGGCAGGTAAGAAGCCGGTACTCAGCCAAGATTTATGGCAGAAACTCCTCGAGCTTACGGAGGGAAGACGAGTGGAGTGGAAATATGTGGCAGGACATGCCGGTGTGCCTCTCAATGAGCGCGCGGACGAGATAGCTACCACTTTTGCCGATAATCTTCTACCCAAACTTTATAATGGACCAAGAGGTAAGTACTAAAAGTATTTTCGTATTTATATTTGGTTCTATCTTCGGTATTCTGATTTCTTCTTTTGTTTTTATTGCTCCGCTGGTGGGCGTTTTGTTTATCATTATCGGTTCGGCCTTACTTAATGTGGAGAAACTTTGGAATAAAATAATAAATAAAGAAGTTTTATTTCTCTCTCTTGCGTTTCTATCGTTCGGCCTCGGTGTCCTGCGTTATTCGATTAAAGATTTTCACGAGCCGCTCGTTCCAACTTTCCAAGGCGTTGTTATAAGCGAGCCGGAACAGGGAGAAAATACTACTCGTTTTGTCTTGCGGACAGACAATGGCGAAAAAGTTTTAGTGAGTACGGATTTGTATAGTGCTGTGCAGTATGGAGATGATGTTAAGGCCGCAGGTAAGCTGGAAAAGCCGGGTATTATTGATAATGATACCGGCCGGCCGTTTAATTATGCCGAGTATCTTTCGAAAGACGATATTTATTACACTCTAAGTTTTGCGAAAGTCGAAATTTTGTCACACGACCACGGCAATCCCGCGAAGAGCATTCTCTTGAAGATAAAAAGGAGTTTCGTAGCCAAAACCAAAGAAATTCTGGCCGAGCCATATGCTAGCCTGCTTTCTGGTCTCATTGTTTCAGGCAAGGAAGCGATGCCGAAAAATATTCTCGAAGAGTTTCGTCGGGCCGGCATCATACATATCGTGGTACTCTCCGGCTATAACATCACTATCATTGCGGAGTTTGTGAGAACGGTGTTTAGAAGCGCAGGGTTCTCTATCGTAGGAATTATTCTCTTTGTCATTATGACGGGAGCGCAAGCCACGGTTGTGCGCGCGGCACTTATGGTACTTGCGGTGATTCTCGCTAAGGTTTTTCATAGAAAGTTTTCGGCTCCCAGAGCGCTTCTCGTTGCGGCCTTCTTAATGCTTCTCCAGAATCCGAAAATTCTTGTCTTTGACCCGTCTTTTCAACTTTCGTTTCTTGCGACTCTCGGCTTAATTTATGTTGTGCCTATAGTCGACCGGTATTTAAAATGGATACCGGGGAAGTGGGGTCTGCGGGTGGCCATTGCCACTACCTTAGCTACCCAAGTGACCGTTCTGCCCTTCCTCATCTATTCTATGGGTAATGTTTCTTTAGTGTCGCTTCCTGCCAATATTATGATTTTGCTCATCATACCCGCCACCATGCTTGCGGGCTTTGTCGCAACACTTGTTGCATACGTAAGTTCTGTCTTAGCCTTACCATTTTCTTACATAGCCCATCTTCTTTTGGCTTGGATTCTCGGTGTTTCTCACTATCTCGGTAGTTTTTCTTTCGCTTCTATTGCTGTTCCACCTGTGCCCTGGTGGTTAGTGGTTTTGATTTACCTTGCGATAGTTATTTTTATACAGCGTTGGAAACCTAACGGAGTGGCATATGATACTGTAAACAAGATATGACTTACTATGATACTCGAGAACAAATCACTAGGGGGCTTCCTCTGGAGGAAATTAAGAAAATTAATATCATCGAAACTAATGAGCCATTGGTTGAAATTATTGAGAATGATAGAATCAAGCTTTTAAGTGATCATAAATATTTGTCTCCCAATTTACGTAAAAGTGCCAGAGATATTTTATATATAGCAGCTGGCAATTTGCCACCAGACAATAAATTACTCATTGTTACGGCGTATCGGTCTATTCAGATGCAAAAAGAATTGTATAACTCTAGATTAAAGCAACTTGCGATGAAACACCCATTCAAAATGGTATTTGATTACAAAGGATGGAAGAAAACAGTTGGCCTCTATACATCTCCACCAGGGGGATCATCTCACCAGTCTGGGGGGGCTCTGGATTTAACAGTAATCGATGCGGAAGGCGATAGACTAGATATGGGAACGGAACTAACCGATTTTGGAGTGAAGGTTCATACTGAAAATAATTTGATTACAGATGAGCAGAGAAAAAATAGGAAGATATTGTATGACGCAATGACGAAAGCTGGCTTTGTAAACTATCCGCTCGAGTGGTGGCACTATTCTTATGGGGACAGAATGTGGGCTGCTTATAGCAGGAGAGAAGAATGTTTTTACGGACCCATTCCTGACTAGCAGTTTTAAAATTCTTCTCCACCCCAGTAGTAGAGCAAAGCTCACTACGGGGCAGGCATTCTGCCAATTGAGATTTCCCCCAAAAGCTTTGATGCTCACCCTTCGATGCAAGCAAGTATTCTGCTTATATGCTCTTTAGAAATTCTAGTTTTAAAATATTCCTTAGTCAGAGTCTTAGGATAATGATCGATGGGCTCCGACGCAATATGTAACTCATGAAGATTTTTGATGAACACTTCTACTACGTGGTCAAAGTTGATCGTTGTATCCGCAAAATTGCCAATGAGAAAATGTGGTAGAAGATGAAATTTTGGCCTTTTTCTATAATTTAGTAAGGTGGCAGCAACCGAAAAGAAAGTTTTAGGGTCAATGTGTTCAATGATAATATTTACGCGTTCGGCAGGATAATCCGACTGCCTTTGGAGGTATTCATTAAACCATTTGGATTTCCAGATGTAGTCTTCCGCTCCAAGTACATGAATAAGCTTCATTAAGCCAATGATTAGGGCGTACTTCCTTTGTTTCCAGAATGGGATACTTAAACACTCGGTATTTATGAAAGGCTCCATTGCCAGTATGGCTTTACAGTTTTTGCCTAGCTTTGCCTTGTTCACTACCAGAAAGCCAAAGGAAATGCCTCCAACCACGTATTTATCGGAGTTTAAATCAGCTATTTTCTGGTCAAGGTAATTCGCAAATTTTTCTACAGTTATAGGCCACTTTAATGGGGGAATATCCCTATGAAACCCAGGCAGGTCGACGAAATGGACAGTAAAGTAGTCAGAAAGAAATTCAGTTAGCCCATGCAGTAACACGCTGTTTGTTGGAAAAGAGTGTACAAGGAGCAAGTCCGGTTTTGGGGAATACATTGGGAATTTTCAGTTATTATTTTGCATCTAAAAAATTTTGTTCGACGTTACCCCAGTTCAGGTTCTCGAAGAAGGCTTCAATGTATTTCTTTTTTTCCGCGGGAGTGTAGTCGATAAAATATGCATGTTCCCACATGTCGAGCACCAGAATCGGTGCAGGGCCAACGAGTTGACCCAGATGATGTTCGTCCACCCAAGCGTTTAGAAGTCTTTTAGTATGAGGGTCGTAATAAAGGATGGCCCAGCCGATACCGCGGGTGAGCGCAATGGATTTGAATCTATTTAACCACTTATCGAAGTCGCCCCATTCTTCCTCGACTGCTTTTTTGAGAGAACTTTCTACGGTAAGTGCGGTCGAACCATTCTCAAAATGCGCGAAATAGTATTCGTGATTCCTCATGCCATCGAATTCGAAAGCGAATCGGCGTTGGATTTCCCCGAGAGCGTAAGCGTTAGCTTCGGCATTTTCCGCATACTCATCTATTTTCGTCAGGATAGTGTTGGTGTTTTTCACATAACCCGAATAGAGGCCGAGATGTATCTCAATCGCTTTCTCGCTAATGCCATTGAGTTTGGGAATATTAAACTTCTTTTCTTCAAATAATTTGGTCATAGTGCCTAGATTATACTATAGGTATGGATTTCCTGAAAAAGTATTCCCAAGAAGCAGTTTTGGCGGTACTTGTTCTCTCGAATATCTTTGTATGGTTTGCGGTCTACCAAAGACAGCCGAGTAATATTCTTAGCGTCTATTTCCTCGACATTGGCCAGGGTGATGCTATTTTTATCGACTCACCCGCGCATGGTCGTCTGCTTCTTGATGGCGGTAAGAACAGGTCAGTATTGACGGAACTAGGCAAAATTTTGCCTTTTGCCGACAAGCGTATAGATGTGATGATTGAATCTCATCCCGACGCTGACCACATTGGCGGTCTGCCGGAAGTAGTTTCGAGATACGATGTCGGAATGTTTCTTGAACCCGGGGTGGAATCTGATAATAGTATTGATGACGAACTTCACAGGCGAGTAGATGAGAAAAATATTCCGAAAATACTTGCGAGAAGGGGAATGGTGGTGAACTTTGGTGACGGTGCGAAGCTCCAGATACTTTTTCCTAATCAAGGTGTTTCTAATTGGGAGACAAATAGAGCCTCTATTGTGGCAAAATTGGTGTACGGAAACAAATCTTTCTTGCTGACAGGAGATTCGCCCATAGCGATTGAAAATGTTTTAATTAATCTTGACCAAAAAATCTTAGATTCTGATGTTTTGAAAGCCGGTCATCACGGTTCACGCACCTCTACCTCTCTAGTTTATGCTCAAGCTGTATCGCCAGAATATGCCGTCATTTCTGCCGGCAAAGATAATACTTATGGTCATCCGCACAAAGAAGTGCTCGATATTTTACAAAAAGTCGGCGCGAAGGTGGTTAGTACCGCCTCCTCCGGCACCATCAAATTTGAAACGGACGGAAAAAATTTAAAATCTAAATGAAGAGGGCGTCACCGTGTGACCGGCGACGCCCTTGTGTCGGACTAGAGTCCGAGTTTCTGCTTCCATCGTTCCGCAACAGCCCTCGCTTTCTTGGGGGCGATGCCGATATAGAGTGATGGATTCGAGATGACGCTTCGCTGGCGTGGCGTCATCTTCTCGAGGTAGTCCGCCAACTCCGCATCACCCATGACCACCTCCTCGAGTGGTCGCGATTCGCGTCTAGCTTGGCGCGCCAGGATTCGCACCTTCTCGTGGGCATGAGAATGTCCCAGCGCGGAGAGAATGAGCTGTAACGGCTCGGCGGCAGTCCCTCCCTTCGTCATGTTGAGATTTCTCTGAAGGTTTTCATGGTTCACCGTGAGTTTATTCATCACTCTCGTCAGGCGTTTAGCCATGGAAAAGACGTAGGCCACAACCTCGCCATAAGTTCGGGCCGAGGCGGAGTTCGTGAGGTCGCGTTGGTGTTCGCTGATCTGATCAAGGAACACAGTAATGATGCGCGGCATGACGACCTTCCAGAGACTCTTGGCGTTCTCAAAGTTGATGGGGTTCATCTTCTGCGGCATAGTCGAGGAGCCGACCTGGTCCTCTTCGACTGGTTCTCCTACCTCAGCGATTTCTGTGCGCTGGAGATGGCGCATATCGTCGGCGAGATTGGCCAGTATGCCGGCAGTAATGGTGACTTCACAGAGAAGACGCGTCATCGCTTCGGGCGGTACAATCTGGGTTGAGTATTCGGCCGGGATGAGTCCCATCTCGGCAAGTACTTCAGCTTCGAAGACCTCTGGGTCGTCGAAGAAGAGCGAAGAAGCGTTGTATGCTCCGACTGCTCCCGAGAACTTCCCGGGGAGTTTATCAGCACGAAGCTTCAGCTCTTCGATTGAACCGCCGATGCGACTGACGTACTCGGCGATTGCGAAGCCGAACGAGGTCGGGACCGCATGCTGACCATGGGTTCTTCCGGCTTGGGGTGTCTCGGCTTCGTTGTCGGCGAGTGTGATAAGGACTTTTTCCAACTCGATGAGCGCTGGGATGACCACAATTTCGACAACGTGCTTGTAGCGTGCAGCGTTGGCCGATTCGATGATATCGAATGATGTTGCCGATAGATGGACAAACGGTTTCGCGCGATCGCTCAGTCTCGTCTGGATGCGATTCACGAGAGCTCGGATGTCATGCCCGATTCGACCTTCCTCATCGTACACTTCTTCGGTCACGACTTCGCCACAGGCCGCCACGATTTCACGCAAAGTGTCTTCGGAGCAAACTCCCCGGCGCTCTAATACGGTTGCAAGTGCTCGCTCCACACGGAGCTTGTAACGGGTGAACCCGTTCTCGGAGAGATACTTCGCTACTTCGGCATCCCAGTATCGATAATCGATCGGTGAAAGGCTGTCGAACACATCACGCATTCTCATATCATCCTCCTGTAAAGGTGCGATTCTCGAAACAAAAACTTCGTGTTCCTCGCTAAACCTATCAGTTTCCACCCATCTTTTCAATCAGCAGTCCGAGTTGCTCATGTATGACTTTTGCTTCGGCAAGGGTCACATTATTTTCCGTATTGGACGTGGGTCCTGATATAAAAATTGAGACTCCTTTGATACCTTCTATGTCTTTCGCACTTACTTGGACATCAATTGCGTTCCCAAGTTCGTTTATAAATTTTTTCTCGTATTTCTGCATATTTTTTAATTGAATATTTATTTGTTATCCATCTGGCCTGCCTGCGCAGGTAGGGGTGATGTTTGAGTCAGTCTAAGTAGTTATAGGAAAGATTGCGGAGGGTCCTTCTGTAAAATCCTGAACTAAACTTCGACTACCAGCTATGAGGTCTGTGTTTCTATAATCATAGGAAGTGCTTCCTATATTAATTACCGTTCCCCCTGCTTCAGAAACCAATAGAGAACCTGGAGCAAAGTCATAATCTTTGCCGAATGGGTCAAAACATATCCTTCCTTCTATCTTGCCAGTGGCAACCAGAACAAACTCGTAACCAGCGCTTATAGTTTGAAGCAAAAGAGATTTCGCCCGTATCTTATTTCGAATCTCCACATTTGCTGGCTTGGCTTGGTTGGTTTCGAGCGCCACAATCGACTGATTGGTTGGGCGATCACTGACACTAATCCTTTTTCCATCCTCAAATGCCCCTTTGCCTTTTTCTGCGTGATACATAATATCATTTCTGAAATCATAGATTGCAGAAAAGATAACCTGACCATCTTCAACCAAGGCAACCATAGTTGTACAAAACGGTATACCTCGTACAAAGTGCATAGTTCCATCTATCGGATCTACAAGCCATAATTTCTTACCATCCCGACTACCTCCAAATTCTTCGCCCACAAATTCTATTGTCGGATCAATTTTCTTGAATTCAGCTCTAAGATACTGCTCTACTTCATGATCCAGTTTCGTGACCACATTATGGGGAGACTCATCTTTTTGGCTTACGATTTCTACTTTGCCGTAAAAGGGTAAAGTGATGCTTCTCGTGGAGCGAATAATTGATAAAGCTTCTTCGGTAACGGTTTTCATATCTTGAGAATACCACAAGCTGGCTGTCTGGCACGATACAGACCTATTTTAAGGAAATAATTTGGAGGCCTTTTTCGTCAATATCTTTGCGAGGATAGAATACAGTTAAGTCATCAATCTTCTTTCTGTCGACATAACTAACCTGTTTCTCCAACTCTCGACCGGTATAATTCTTAGCCACTGGGTCCCATTCTTTAAGAACCAAAGTGTCTCCTTCAGCAATGTCAAAATCATTTAAGCGTAATTCAAATGTCTTCTTGCCATCAAGAATGGCTTGGAAAGATTCCGGCCAAATTTTCTTTTCTACTTTTCTCATAATCTAATTTTATACTACCTGCACAACGTGTTTCATGGATTCTACTTTTTTGTTCTGGCACGAGCCCCAGCAGAGCTTTTTGGCTGGACAACTGTTTTTTTGGGACCGGCGTCTTCCTTGGTAGAACCAAGTTTTTTGGGAGCAATTACATCTATGTAATGTGAGCTGGCATCATCATCTTTTTTATTAACAATATGTATAAGTTTTTTTAGTTCCGTTAAATATTCATCAGAATTTTTAGAATCTTCAATTTTAAGTCCCATATCTTTGCAGGCATCTCTGTCGTAACAGTGTCCATGAGAGAAAGTGTTTCTCGCAAGGTCTCTGGATATGTCTCTTGCCACATTCTTGTCATAGCCAGCCAATTCTAATAGCTCATCAGCATAGAATTGTGCCTCCCACACTATTGTTTCCATCTCTCTGTAATGTACTATGTCTATTTTTTCTACCATTTGTTTCCATGGTATAGGCATTTCGTCAGGTGTCATTTTCTTAAACTTGCGTTCGATGTCATTGACCTTTTCTATAATTCCATAGCTAGAAACCCATTCTCCTCTGTATCGTATCTGAGGGTCAATGGGGGTTAGGTATCCAAGATCGCCAAGAGTGATATTGTTACCCGCAAGTGACATTAATGTGGCTCCGCTCGCTGCCTCATAAGGAACAAAAACATGCAAAAAATCAAATCTCTTCCTAAGAAATCTGGCTATATTATAGGCGGAAGAAAGACTACCACCAGGGGAATGAAGAAGTAAAAATGCTTTTTTTACGTTCTGGCAGTTTTTATCCACTTCCTCCTCGAGTTTATATACATCATTGGTGGATATTGAGACTGAACTGTAACTTGCAGGATTGATTCTTATTAATTTATCTGAGGCAATAAAAGTAATAACGGCAACTGCGTTTCTGTCTGCTATCTTTTGCAACGGCTCCAGTTCTTCTTCAGTAAACATAATCGAGTACATCCTTTCATAAAGGCAACTAATATTCAACTCTCTCTAATTCTAAGTGCACCTAATTGACGCGTTATTGGCAGGGAGGCTCTAAAACAAGACTCTCAAAACTTAAATCACCCCGGCTTTTTTGAGGACGGAGTGGGCGCCGCGTTTGTTAATGGTCTTGATGGCTCTGGTGGAGAGAATGAGAGTAATAGTCTTCTTCAGTTCCGGCACGTAAATGCGCTTTTTCTGGAGATTGGGGTACTTACGAACAGACCCGGTGGGGTTAAATTGGGTGGCACGGGTGCGGTTGGAATATCCGCCTCCCATCCTCGAACCCTTGCTGTTTATTGGACAAATTCTCGGCATAATCGAGTTAATTTACATGATATAATCGGCAAATGCAAGTCGATTTTATCTTCCAAATCGCCATTCTCATCATGTCGGTGGTCATTCACGAAGTCTCTCACGGTTATGTCGCAAGCTATCTGGGGGACCAGACTGCCCGATATCAAGGTCGTCTGACCCTCAACCCCATCAAGCACCTCGATATGACTGGTTCAATATTGGTGCCAGCCCTTTCCTACTTTCTGGGTGGTTTCATTTTCGGTTGGGCCAAGCCCGTGCCATATAATCCCTACAACCTAAGGCCGGGACGCTGGTCGGAGGCGGCCGTGGCGGCCGCCGGTCCGGTCTCCAATCTTCTCCTGGCACTTATTTTCGGCCTGCTTCTACGCGTTGGTATTTCCGACGACCCTGCTTTTGTCAAAATCACGGCGATGATTGTCTTTATCAATATTCTGCTCGCCATCTTTAATCTGGTGCCCATCCCACCTCTTGATGGCTCTAAACTGCTTTTTGCCGTTTTTCCTAATAAACTCTTCCAAATCAGAGGATTCTTTGAGAGATACGGTCTCGTCCTTATCCTTTTCTTCATCTTCTTCCTCTGGCAGTTTATTTCCCCGGTCATTGTCCTACTCTTTCGCCTGATTACCGGTATTGCAATTTAGGCTACTGTTTAGTAGAGTTACGGTCTCCCGCTGGGAGCATTTTTGTAATGAGCACCATCAATCAACTCATCAAGCGCAAAAGGAAAAAGATTGCCCGCAAAACCAAGGCAATTGCTTTGACGCGTGGCTTTAATACCATCAAGAACCGCCCTGTTTTCTACAAATCTCCCTTCAAGCGGGGAGTGGCTACTAAAGTAACAACCAAGACTCCCAAGAAACCAAACTCCGCCATCAGAAAGATTGCCAGAGTCCGTCTGACCAATGGTATGGAGGTCACCGCCTATATCCCCGGCATCGGGCACAATTTACAGGAGCACTCGGTGGTTGTGATTCGCGGCGGGCGCGTTAAGGATGTGGGTCTGCGTTACACTATTGTGCGCGGGGTGCTTGACGCCACTGGAGTTGAGAACAGGAAGCAGACCCGAAGTCAGTACGGAGTCAAAAAACCTAAAAATAAATGAGACGCAAACTTAAAGCCAAGCCCAAGATAAATCCCGATTTCGTTTATGATTCGGAGAAAGTCACGAAGTTTATTAACTACTGCATGGAACGCGGCAAGAAGACTACCGCCCGCAAAATTGTCTACCAATCTTTTGATGTAATAAAAGAGAAGACCAAGAACCCGAACCCCTTGGAAGTCTTTGAGTCAGCGCTCAAAAATACCGGTCCGACCATGGAAGTACGCTCAAGACGTGTCGGCGGAGCCAACTATCAGATTCCCCGCGAAGTACGTCCGGAACGCCGCCAATTTCTCTCGATGATGTGGATTATCGATGCCGCTCGCCACAAGAAAGGTAAACCCATGCATGAAAAATTAGCCGAAGAAATTATTGCCGCTTCCAATAATGAAGGTGACGCAGTCCGCAAGCGCGAGAATACTCACAAAATGGCGGAAGCCAACAAGGCCTTCGCCCACTTCGCGTGGTGAGGGTCTGAAAGACCCCACCCCGCCATGGCGGGGTCTAAGATTTTATAATTCATTTCATTCATAATAAAATCTAAGATGGAACGAGACTATCCTTTAGAACGCGTCAGAAATTTTGGAATAATTGCGCATATTGACGCTGGTAAGACCACCACTTCCGAACGAGTACTTTTTTATACCGGTTCACAGCACGATATTGGCGAAGTGCATGAGGGAGATACCACTACCGACTGGATGGAACAAGAACGCGAACGCGGTATCACTATCACTGCCGCTGCCATTACCTGTTTCTGGGCGCCGACTTATCTAACCGAAGCTGAAAGACTGAAAAAAGAAAATAAGTTTCGTTTCAATATTATCGATACCCCCGGCCACATCGACTTTACCGTGGAAGTGAAGCGCTCGCTTAGGGTGCTTGACGGCGCGGTGGTCGTTTTCGACGGGGTGGCCGGTGTGGAACCGCAGTCCGAGACCAACTGGCGTTATGCCGAAGAAGCTCTGGTACCTCGTATTTGCTTCGTCAATAAACTGGACCGCACCGGCGCATCCTTCGAGCGCTCATACAAATCAATTCTTGACCGGCTTTCCAAAAAAGCGGTGCGCATGCAGATTCCGATAGGGGAAGAAGCCAAACACGAGGGTGTAATAGATTTGCTCAAAATGAAAGCTTATTATTTCGAAGGTAATATGGGCAACTTGGTGATTGAGAAAGAAATTCCGGAAAATCTGCGTGCCGATGCGGAAAAGTATCGTGCCGAATTGGTGGAAAAGGTGGCGGAGAGTGATGAAGTGCTTATGAACATGTATCTCGAAGGCAAAGAGAAAGAGATTAGTCTTGATGCTCTTAAAGCGACCCTTCGTAAAGCGGTTATCGCCAATAAAATTTTCCCGGTCTTTGCCGGCTCGGCTCTCAAGAATAAAGGCGTCCAGCTTGTACTTGATTCGGTGGTAGATTTCCTGCCTTCTCCTCTCGACATTCCTAGCATTCGCGGTATTGACCCTCGCACCGGAGAGGAAGTAGAGCGCCATGCATCGGATAGTGAACCATTCTCGGCCTTGGCATTCAAACTCCAGTCCGACCCGTTCGTTGGTCAACTGACTTTCTTCCGCGTCTATTCCGGCACGATTGAATCCGGCACTTATTTGCATAATTCAACCACTGGCGAGAACGAGCGACTCGGCCGCATCGTACGTCTGCAGGCTAATCAGCGGGAGGAGGTTAAAAAAGTTTTTGCCGGAGAAATTGCCGCCGCTGTTGGTCTAAAGAATGCCAAGACTTCGCATACTTTCTCAGACGAAGCTCACCCCATTATTCTCGGAGAGATTTCATTCCCGGAACCGGTCATCTCTCTGCGCATCGAACCGAAGACTAAGGCTGACCAAGAGAAAATGGGTATGGCTCTCAAGCGATTATCCGATGAGGACCCGACTTTCAAAATTAAATCGGACCAGGAGACCGGCGAGACGGTCATCATGGGTATGGGCGAACTTCATCTCGAAATTATTGTGGACCGTATGAAGCGGGAATTTTCCGTTGAAGCTAATGTTGGCAAACCACAAGTGGCGTACAAAGAGACCATTACAGGCGAAGCGGAGGTGGAAAATAAATATATCAAGCAAACCGGAGGTAAGGGTCAGTACGGACACGTCAAAATTAAGATTAAGCCTCTGCCTAAATATGACCCTGAAGAAAAAGTGCCGAAGAATGCTTCTCGCGAGCCCGGATTCGAATTTATTAATGCTATTAAAGGAGGTGTCATCCCGCAGGAATTTATTCCAGCTGTGGAGAAAGGTATTAGAGAAGCTATGGACAGAGGTATCGTGGCTGGCTATAAGATGACGGATATTTCGGCCGAACTTAATTACGGTTCTTACCACGACGTTGACTCTTCAGAAATTGCCTACAAAATTGCGGCCTCGCAGGCTTTCCAAGAAGCGGCAAGGAAAGCCAAACCGGTGCTCCTCGAACCTATTATGAAAGTAGAAGTAGTAATGCCGGAGAAGTTTATGGGCGATATCACCGGTAATCTCTCTGGCAAGCGGGCCCAAATCGAAGCTATGGAAGATAGGGGAGAACTCAAAGTAGTCCGGGCCAAAGTGCCTCTCTCCGAAATGTTCGGTTATGTCACCTCGCTTCGCTCTATGACCGAAGGCCGCGGTTCCTCGACTATGGAATTCGACCACTATGCCATCGTGCCGACAAACGTTGCTCTAACTATCATCGAAGCGAGAACAGGCGGGAAATAGCTTTTAATACGGAAAATTTGACATTGTGATTAGTTTGTGACAGAGTGAAAGTAGACGTACGGCCCTGCGGGCCAAATTCAAGGAGGACACTATCATGTTGCGTTGGGGTGCTATGCTCTTCATCGGCGTGCTGATCTTTCTGTGCGGGGTGTTTGTGTCAGACAGGTGGGTGGTCGTCGGTAAGGCAGAGGCCATATCATCCGGCCGTCCACACTGTCAGGCGTACATGGACCACGCCGTTCGGGCGGTCCAGGAAAGTGAGCATCAGTATGGAGCGCCGAACTACGCGAAAGCAGTAGCATCGACGGCCTGGAGTGCCATCTACCGTAACTGCATGGGGGGGGCCCTACTAGTCCGGTAAGGGACTTCCAATGCGCTAATCTTTTTTCATGTTCGCCGCCGGTCTGCTTACCCAGACCGGCTTTATTATTTCTTACTTTGAAGATTGCACATTCAGAATTTTCGGTTGACGAATTTTATATTAAGTCTTATAATATAGGAAGGAACGAACACGAGTTAACCCTCTATCCATAAAGGGGGAAGAGATGAAAAAGGTTATCGTCCTCTTACTGCTTCTCGGCACCGATTACTGGATTGACCAAGACAACCGAATCATCTTCGGCAGGACGCCGAAGATCGTGAACGAGATTTGCTTCATGAGGGGAGGGGCGTTTTTCGGAAAAAACGGCAGAAGGCTCGTCTGGGCCGACGGCTGTCATGACCCGTGGGACGATGTAATGATTCTCCCGCTCGAGGCCCGGAGCCCCGAGCACTACATTCACAGGCACGAACTCAAGCACCGTCTCGACGGTGCTTGGCATGACTGACAATGAGGGAGCTGGACCCCCGGCACGCACGCGTGCCGGGGTTTTCGCTGGATTGACTATTTCTGCCCTTTTGTATACCATAGCCCTTACGCGTTAACGTTTGTTGGTACTTTGATATTTTCTTCATAGACCATATAGCGGTTTAGTGCGTTAAAACATTAATATCTATTCAATAATAATTTACTAATATGGCAGCAGAATTTGATCGCTCCAAACCGCACATCAACGTAGGCACCATCGGCCACGTTGACCACGGCAAGACCACTCTTACCGCGGCTATTCTTAATGTGCTTCACCGCGCAGGCAAGAATGCCACGATTAAGAGCGTTGACCAAATCGATAACTCTCCGGAAGAAAAAGCTCGGGGCATTACCATCGCCCTTTCCCACTCGGAATACGAGACCGACTTGCGCCACTACGCACACGTTGATGCTCCCGGCCACGCGGACTACATAAAGAACATGATTACCGGTGCCGCCCAAATGGACGGAGCTATTCTCGTGGTTGCCGCTACCGATGGTGTGATGCCTCAGACTCGCGAACACATTCTGCTTGCCAAACAGGTTGGAGTGCCGAAGATTGTAGTTTTCCTCAACAAGTGCGACATGGTTCCCGACAAGGAACTCATTGCTCTAGTCGAAGAAGAAGTTCGCGACCTCTTGAAGAAATATGACTATGACGGTGCCAATGCGCCGATTATCCAAGGTTCGGCCCTTAAAGCTCTGGAAGCCACCGGTATTGACGACGAATGGTCAAAGAAAATCTTGGAACTTACAGATGCTCTCGACACCTATTTCCCAATTCCGGTGCGCGAAACCGACAAGCCATTCCTCATGCCTATTGAAGACATCTTCTCCATTGAAGGCCGCGGCACGGTTGTGACCGGTCGTATCGAGCGAGGCAAGGTGAAAGTGGGTGAAGAAGTCGAAATTGTGGGTATCAAGGATACTGCCAAAACTACGGTGACGGGTATCGAGATGTTTAACAAGTCTCTCCAAGAGGGTCTGGCTGGAGATAATGCCGGCGTTCTCTTGCGAGGTGTGAAGAAGGAAGATTTGCACCGAGGACAAGTCTTGTCCAAACCTGGTTCCGTTACCCCTCATACCAACTTTACTGCCGAGGTCTACATTCTGAAAAAGGAAGAAGGTGGTCGACACACGCCATTCTTTACCGGCTACAAACCGCAGTTCTACATTCGTACTACTGACGTAACCGGAGAAGTTACTTTGGCTGAAGGTGTAGAGATGGTTATGCCCGGAGATACCGCCACCTTTACGGTTAAGCTGGTTGCGCCTGTCGCTCTCGAAAATGAACAGCGCTTTGCCATCCGCGAAGGTGGTAAGACTGTCGGAGCCGGCGTGGTTACCAAAGTCATCGCGTAAATTACGTGCCCAAAAAAGTACCTCTAAAACCAAAAAGGGTTCTTAAACCTAAAGTTCCTAAGGCTCCCAAAGTTCCCAAAGCGGAAGAAGTAACCTCGCGTCTGCGTATCCGAGTGATGGCTTATGAGTCCAAGCTTTTGGACCTCTCGGTCAAACAAATCATAGACACAGCACTCCGTTATGACGCCAAGGTGCAAGGTCCGATTCCTCTGCCAACGGGAATCAAGAAATACACGGTTAATCGTGCCGCATTTATCTACAAAAATGCGCGTGAGCAGTTCGAGATGCGGATTCACAAGCGGTTAATCGATATTCTGAATCCCACTCCCAAGATTATCGAGTCGCTCACCAACTTGAGTTTGCCGAGTGGGGTCAACATTGATGTCAAGCTCATATGAAAAAGCTTATTGCCAAGAAGGTAAATATGACCCAAATTTTCGGCGAAACCGGGGAGGTTTACCCTGTGACTGTGGTCATGCCAGTAGAAAAAGGTCAGACCTTAAGTACTGATTCCCAAGGTCTGACCTTGGATACTGGCGACGATTTCCAGGAGGGTGAAATGGTCAATGTCTCCGGTACATCGAAAGGCAAGGGTTTCCAGGGAGTAGTTAAGAGGCACAAGTTTGAAGGCGGCCGCCGCTCGCACGGACAGAAACATTCCGAGCGTGAAGCGGGTTCCATCGGCGGCGGCGGCCGCGCGGGAGGCCGGGTCATCAAGGGTATGCGCATGGCTGGTCGGATGGGCAACGAGCGAGTGACGGTCAAGAACCTGAAAATTATCAAGATTCTTCCCGAAACACGAGAAATCTTCATTCAGGGAGCCATTCCCGGCCGACGAGGCAGTACGGTTGAGATTAAAGCCAGATAAAATTATGGACGCAACAGTCTATAGCATCGATGGCAAGAAGTCCGGTACGGTATCCCTGCCGGAGAACGTCTTCGGTATTCATTGGAACGCTGACTTGGTCAAACAAGTGGCAGATTCACTGCTTTCAGCAAAGCGTAAAAATGTTGCCCACACCAAGGACCGAAGCGAGGTGCGGGGTGGAGGCAAGAAGCCGTGGAAACAGAAAGGTACCGGTCGCGCGCGGCACGGTTCCATCCGTTCTCCCATCTGGGTGGGTGGCGGTGTGACCGGTGGCCCGAGAAATGAAAAAAATTTCGAGCGTAAGGTTTCAAAGAAAATGAGGACCAAGGCACTCTACACCATTCTCTCCCGCAAATGGCATGATGGCGAAATACTTTTTGTTGATTCGGTGGCGCTTGCCGAGCCCAAGACGAGAGTGGCCGTGAAGGCCCTCCAGTCTCTCTCTGGCATCAAGGGGTTTGAAAGTATTTTTTCGAAGAGAAACAACGCAACAGTTATCGCTCTGTCGGGTAAAAATAAGGAAACCGAACGCGCCTTCGATAATCTCGGTAATATTGAAGTGGTCGAAGCAAGAAACTTAAACCCTCTCTTGCTGCTTGAGCACAAATATTTAATAATCGAGAATCCCAAATTGATTTATGGCAAATCTTAATTTAAAGCCGAATAATGTTCTCTTGCGCCCTCGTATTACCGAGAAGGCCGCTTTGGGAGCCGACAAGTCCAATGTCTATGTTTTTGAGGTGACAACGGACGCCACCAAAAAGTCCATCAGCGCTTCCGTTCGCGATGCTTACGGAGTGACGCCCAAACAGGTGCATGTTGCCGCCATTCCTTCCAAACGAGTTTTTGTCCGGGGCAAAAGAGGGGTAAAGGGTGGAGGCAAGAAAGCGTATGTCTATCTGAAGAAGGGGGATAAAATCGAACTAATATAATGAAAAAGTACCGACCAACAACAGATTCCCGTCGCCATATGTCTGGCATAGACTTCCGCAAGATTCTTACTTCAGATAAACCTGAAAAGTCTCTGACTAGTGGCTTCAGGCGTGGTACCGGTCGGAATAATCGTGGTCGTATTACCACTCGGCATAAAGGCGGGGGTCATAAACGTCTTTTTCGGGAGGTTGATTTTTCCTACGATAAGTATGACGTACCCTTTACCATAAAGACCATCGAATATGATCCCAATCGTTCCGGTTTTATCGGGCTCGCGGTCTACCGAGACGGGGAGAAGAGATATGTGCTTTTGCACAATAGCGCGCGAGTCGGGCAAACTTTTGTGGTTTCCGAGAATGCTCCACAAGTGCCTGGTAATCGTTTGCCTCTCGGCAATATCTCTGTCGGCACTTTTGTTTATAACGTTGAACTTAAACACAAGGGTGGCGCGAAAATTGCCCGCTCTGGAGGTGATTATGTAGAAATATTGGCTAAGGAGGGGGGCTTTGTTGATTTGAAAATGCCTTCAAGCGAGGTGCGTAAAGTGCCTATTAACGCCTGGGCCTCTATCGGGGAAGTTTCTAATAATGAAAATCGTTTGGTAACCATCGGCAAGGCCGGTCGTTCACGTTGGCTTGGTATCCGCCCACACGTCCGCGGTACCGCTATGAATCCGGTAGACCATCCGCACGGAGGTGGAGAAGGCCGTTCCGGCCGAGGTCGCAGGCGTGCTATTTCTTACTACGGTAAACCGACTGGCAAGGGTCAGAAATCTCGCCGAACCAAAAAATATTCAAACAAGTTTATGGTCAGTCGCCGAAAAGTAGGGAAGAGGTAGGTAATGTTGACGCCAGCTTCTCGTTAGTGTATAATGTAGGTAGGAGTACCAAGAATTACCAGGAGGGGGGACATGACAGTTGCGGGAACGTTGTTTAACAAGTTGTTGAGGGTGTGCGGCAAGCGGGTGGTCGACTCCGCTAGCAACAGGAAGGAGTTCGTCGACAACGGCACCTTGTTTCCGGTGCCCAACATCGGCCAGGAGATGTACCTATTCCCGGTCACTCGCCGTCTCACCGGTGATGAGGCAGAGGACGCCTATGCATCTTTTGGCCTCGAAGCTGCCGGGTGGGAGGAGCTCGCTCTGGCCAATGACGCCAACCCTGCCATGGCGTCAGAGAGACCCAACGCCACTCAATGGCGGGATCGGGGGCGGTGGTGCTACATCACCTTCTCCGAGCCTGGGGAGAACTATCTCCTTCGGGCGGGGAAGGTCGATAGGTGGGACCCCGGGTGGTGGCTCGCAGGTCGTCCCATCAAGTGGGACGAGTACCGGTAATTCGGGGTCTGGGCGTTCGGACAGTCGTCCGAACGCCCTTTTCGTTTGTATACTTGCATTAAATTTTTATTCCTGTAAGGTATTTCTCCATAAGGTCAAAGACAGTAGGCATCCATAAGCCCTACCGAGACTAAACCACTCTGGCCTTATTAAATTAATGGCCATTTCGAAAGCCAAAAAGGGAGAAGTGCTCACGAAGCTTAAGGCGGCCTTCAAAAGTGCCAAGTCTTTGGTGTTCATTAACTTTAAGGGCTTGAATGTGGCCAATGCCACTCAAATGCGCCGTGCTCTCAAAAGTGAAGGTATTTCTTACACGGTTGCCAAAAAGACTCTAACCAACTTAGCGCTTGAGGGAGAGAAGTTTCAGGGCACAGCACCAGTGCTCGAAGGTGAGTTAGCTCTTGCGTGGGGAGAAGACTTGGTGGCTCCGGCTCGCGGAGTTTATGGTTTCCAGAAAAAGTTTCCGGAGAGTCTCAAGATTATGGGTGGAGTCTTCGAAGGTCGTTTTATGACGGCAGTCGAAATGGAGGAGATTGCCCAGATTCCTACGCTCGAGGTGCTTCGCGGCAAGTTCGTCAATATTATTAATTCCCCGATACAGCGCTTTGTGATTGGGCTTAATGAAATTAGTAAGATTAAGAGTTAAAAACATGGAAGATACACAAAATACAAATACCGAAATAGTTAAGGAAGTTCCTACAAAGTTCAAAAAGATTGTTGAAGAAGTTGAGACCATGTCGGTACTTGAACTCAATGAACTGGTGAAAGTTTTCGAAAACAAGTTCGGAGTTTCTGCTACAGCTGTAGCCGCGCCCGCCTCCGCGCAAGGCTCCGGCGAGGCAATAGAAGAGAAATTGACAGCAAGCGTGGAGCTCACTAATAGCGGTGCCAACAAAATCGCCATCATCAAGGTGGTCAAAGAAGTGCTCGGCCTCGGTCTCAAAGAAGCTAAGGACCTCGTCGATGCTGCTCCCTCGATGCTTAAAGCAGACATGAAGAAAGAAGAGGCAGAAGCGCTCAAAAAGCAGATAGAAGACGCTGGTGGTAAAGTGACGCTCAAGTAGTAGAATGGGCGCATGAAATCCGTTTCCCACATCTTCGGCGGAGAGGCCAAAGTAAAGATTATGCGCCTGTTTATCTTTAACCCAGGTCTCACTTTTACTTCCGCTGAAGTGGCCCACCGTGCCAAAGAGAGACCTCATACGGCCCGCAAGGAACTTAGAATTCTCGCCAAGGCGGGTCTCATCAAGCGACGCACGAAGGGCTTTGCTCTCAACTCTTCCTACCTGTATCTTCCCGCGATTGAAAATTTTCTGATAGATGCCACGCCCATCACGGAGAAAGAGATAATCCAGAAAGTTTCTCGCGCCGGCAACATCAGACTTGTCTTAATTTCCGGTGTCTTTCTACATGACCGTGATTCTCGTGTGGACATCCTCGTCGTGGGGGACCATCTCAAAGGAGCCAAACTCTTGTCGGCTATATCATCGATTGAAGCTCTCTTGGGCAAGGAGTTGCGTTATGCCGCTTTCGAGACCGCCGATTTCCGATATCGTCTGGGTATCTACGACAAGCTTATTAGAGATATTCTGGACTACCAGCACGAGAAGATTCTTAATAAATTGGGTATTTAACCCCGCTTCACCCCGCCTTGGCGGGGCAAGCGGCGGGGCAGGATTATCCACACCCCAATAAACCTCGTATTTTATAGGTGTATAATGAATCGCGTACCCCTTTTAGAGTGGTCACAATTAGAAGCTAAGTGCATTTGCACAGACATCGAGCTAAGAATATATGTTATTAAACACATGGGGAGAAGTGCTAACCCTTTCCTTCCAGAATCTTTGGGTAGGAGTGGTTAACTTTGTCCCGAACCTTGTTATTGCTATCGTCATCCTTATCCTAGGATGGTTAGTTGGCGCGCTTATCGGCCGAGCAATTTGGCAAGTGTTCAAGTCTCTGAAAGTTGATGACGCTCTTCGCCAGGCGGGATTCGACTCTTTTGTGCGTCGTGGAGGTATTGACCTTGATTCCGGCGCGTTTGTTGGTGGTTTGGTGAAGTGGTTTGTGATAGTGATGTTTTTAGTGGCAGCTCTGGATGTTTTAGGCCTTTCACAAGTCAACTTCTTCCTCCAAGACGTAGTACTTGGCTATTTGCCTCGTGTACTCGCTGCGGCTTTGGTTCTCTTGGTGGCTGGCGTTATCGGTGATGTCACCGGACGTGTGGTTGTCACAGCAGCTCGGACGGCAGGTATTGATTCAGCACATTTTGTGGGTGCTGTGGCCAAGTGGGCCATCTGGATTTTCGCCATTCTCGTAGCTCTTTCCCAACTGGGTATTGCTGCGGCGTTTAGTCAGACTCTCTTCACAGGCATTGTCATCGCGGTCTCTCTCGCCCTCGGTCTCTCCTTCGGTCTCGGCGGACAGGAAGCGGCATCTCGCTTCCTCGAAAAGCTTCGCGGAGAAATGAGTGGTAAAAACCACAACGGTTAACCTCGAGGTATTACTTAGCTAGATAATACCCGGATAATCTGTAGGGAAGAGCCCGTTTTCGGGCTCTTTTCTGTTCTATTGACTTTTAAACCTCATTGTGATATGATTAGGGCAGGATGGGCATTGGCCCATAAGACGATCTTCGTTTACTACCTTCAAGGCTACACCTTAGGAGAGTGTCATGAGCGTAGTGGAGAAAGCCGAACTCTCGCCAATCCTGGGTAGCGTACCGGTCGTGATGTTTTTCTTCAACGTCACCGACAAGAGGCTCGTGCCTTGGTGGGCGAAGACCGTGTCGGGCCTCGAGCAGAAGCCGGCCACCGAAGGTCAGCCCTCCGGTGTCGAGTTGATCAGGGGCAAGCACGTGAATCTCTATTCCGTTCTCGACGAGATCGGAGAGCAGGGATTCATTCCGGTCCGGCTCCTCGTCATCGAGAGGGGTCAAGGTAGGGTTCGTATGGCCCTGGTGTGCGTTCACTCGGATCACCTGAAAGAGGGCGATCGACGGATGCCCCGGAGAGAGGAAGCTGATGTACGGGGGCTTCTCAAGAAGCTCTGGGACGTTCGGGTTCATCGTAACCCGGGCGAGCACGGAGGGAACTTCATCATCGGGTGTGCCTACCCGGCGATGGGGAATTCCAGGGGCAAGCTGCTCGTCGCCGACGGGCAGTTCCGGTTGGAGACGAAGTAGCTGTGAGGTCTGGACCGGGGGCGCAACGCGCGCTCCCGGTCCTTTACTTTTTACGTTGATTTATATACTATATCCCGCATAGCTCGCTCGAGCTTTTTCATTTAATAATGACCAGGTCATCTAAAAAAGGTCCATACGTCGACCCTCGAGTACTCAAGAAGTTAGAGGGCAAAAGCCCCACGACCGCTGGGGTTATAAAGACGTGGTCGAGGGCCTGCCAAATTGCTCCGGAGATGGTTGGTTTTACCTTCGGGGTTCATAATGGTAAGGACCACGTAGCGGTGTTTGTCAGCGAAGACATGGTCGGACATCGCCTTGGCGAGTTTTCGCTAACGCGCAAATTTACAAGACACGGCGGTAGAATGCAGAAGGACCTTGAACAGAAGCAAAAGGAGTCCGAAATTGCTGCCGCTAAGGCAGTCAAGGGTGCGGCGGAATCAAAGAAGTAGATTCAAGATTTAGAATTTAAGATTTATGAATGAAGCAACAGCACAACTTAATAACTACCGACAATCTCCACGCAAGGTGCGTTTAGTGGTGGATACTCTGCGTGGCAAAAAAATAGAGGAAGCAATTACTCTACTCTCGTTTATCCCAAGGCGTTCCGCCCTGCCACTTCAGAAACTTTTGACCTCGGCTTTGGCAAATGCCAAAGACCTTGCTTTGCCTACGGAAGATTTAATTGTCAAAGAGATTAGAGTTGATGCCGGTGGCACCCTTTACCGCCGCCGCCCGCGTTCGAAAGGTATGGCCAACCCGATTCGTAAAAGGACGTCGCGTATTCGCGTAACGCTTGCTCCCAAGAAATAATATGACACACACAGTACATCCATATTCACATCGTCTTGGTATCCTGCGGGATTGGAAATCGCGTTGGTTTGCGCCGAAGGGTAAATACAAATACATTTTGCGTGGTGATATTTTGATTAGGCAATATTTGGAGAAGAAACTTAAAGGATTTTTCGTGGCCGATGTTGAAATAGAGAGAAGTGAGAAGTCCTTGCGCATTATTGTCAGCTCCTCTCGTCCGGGCATGATTATCGGCCGTCAAGGTGACGGCGCGGAATTGCTTCGTAAAGAAATTAAGTCATTCCTTTTGAAACATAAATTACTTGAGGAAAAAGTGGACGTCAGGCTCGACATCAAAGAAATTAAATCGGCCGAGACCAATGCCGCCATCGTGTCGCAGATGATAGTCGAGGGATTGGAGAAACGTTTGCCGTTCAGAAGGGTGATGAAGCAGATGCTTGAGAAGGTCATGGCTAATCGCGACGTGCTCGGGGTGCGAATCTTTCTGGCTGGCCGCTTGGGTGGTGCCACTATGAGCCGCACGGAAGACCGCAAGCTCGGCCGTATTCCTTTGCAGACTCTGCGCGCTGATGTTGACTACGCTCTTACCAAAGCAGTAATGCCCTACGGCACTATTGGGGTCAAGGTTTGGATATATAAAGGCGATATATTTAAATAACATGCTCTTTCCCAAAAAAGTTAAACATCGAAAGTGGCACACCATGCGAAGGAATCCATCGAGGGTCTCCGTGGCCACTCGTGGACTCTCGGTAGCGTTCGGCTCGTATGGATTGAAGGCACTCGGCTCCGCTCGTATCCGCTCCAATCAAATTGAATCTTCGAGGAAAGTCTTATCTCGCTCTGTAGGTAAGACCGGTCGCTTCTGGATTCGAATTTTCCCGGACATGCCTTATACCACCAAGCCTGCGGAAGTGAAGCTCGGTAAGGGCAAGGGAGATTTGGCAGGTTATGCGGCGCCGGTTCTCCCCGGTAGAATCATTTTTGAGGTAGACGGTATCAGCGAGGTAGATGCCCGGGAAGCGCTTCGTAAAGCGGGTACTAAACTACCGGTCAAGACTAAAGTAGTAGCCAGATAGTTCGACAAGCTCACCATAAATAATATGAAGAAAACTATCTACATCGGCAAATCAAAACAGGATTTGGTAAAAGCCCTCGGAGAGAGGCGAGAAATTTTGCGTAAACTAAGATTCGGAGCTTCCGGTTCCAAGACCCGCAATGTGAAAGAAGGTATGGTTATCAGAAAAGATATTGCCCGTATCATGACTGAACTTAATAAAGCGTAATATGGAAACTGACAAAACAAAAAAGCCCCAAATTTTTTCCGGCACGGTAGTCTCGGATAAAATGAAAGACACTATCGTGGTCTCGGTCGAGCGCTATGAAAAACATCCCCGATATTCCAAATTCATCAGGCGACGTAAGAAATTCAAGGTGCATGACGCTGGTAATACCGCCAAGGTGGGTGATAAAGTACAAATCATCGCTACTAGGCCGATATCGAAGGATAAAAGTTTCAAATTGTTAACTTCCTAAGCCATGATTCAACCACAATCCATTGTGCAAATAGCAGACAATTCCGGGGCAAAACTCGGTCGCGTTTTCAAGGTGCTTGGAAGCTCAAAAAAACGCTACGCTTCCATCGGAGAGCTGGTGGTGCTCTCGGTTCAAAAGGCCGAACCCAGGAAGCTGGTAAAGAAAAAGGATATTCTTTACGGGATAGTGGTGAGACAAAGGGCGCCTTTCCGACGCAAGGATGGTACGTATGTACGTTTTGACGAAAATGCCGTGGTTATCCTGGATAGTACCAAAAAGGAGCCAATGGCGGGCCGAGTTTTCGGCCCGGTACCCAGAGAAATTGGCGAAATGGGATTCCAGAAAATTATTTCTTTAGCGCCGGAAGTAGTTTAAATATCATGCATGTAAAAAAGGGAGACAACGTAATAGTTTTAACGGGAAAAGATAAAGGTAAGATTGGTAAAATCTTGCGCGCCTTTCCAAAACAAGACCAAGTGCTGGTGGAAGGGGTGAATACCAAAAAGGTTCACGAACGGCCGAAAAAGAGTGGCGCCAAAGGTACCATTATCGAAAAGAATTTTCCCATTCACGTCTCTAATGTAAAAATCCATGGAAAATCTTAGAGAAAAATCAAAAACGATTCCGGGTTATAAAAACCCCATGCAGGCGCCACGAGTTTTGAAGGTGGTGGTCTCTTCCGGAGTCGGTTCATTTAAAGACAAGAACAAATTTAAAGTAGTGGAAGACCGTCTGGCGCGTATTACCGGACAGAAAGCAGCCCCACGAGGAGCTAAAATTTCGATCGCTACTTTCAAATCTCGACAAGGAGACATTGTGGGCTACCAAGTAACTTTGCGTGGCAAGCGTATGTACGATTTTTTGGACAGATTAGTACATCTTGCCCTTCCGCGCACCAAAGACTTCCGTGGTATTTCCCCGAACGCTGTTGATGAGATGGGCAATTATACTTTGGGTATCAAAGAACACAACATTTTTCCCGAAACTTCCGACGAAGAGCTTAAAGACGTCTTCGGTCTCGCTGTGACCATCGTCACTACCGCCAAGTCCAAAGAAGAAGTGCTCGCTTTCCTTGCCCATCTCGGTTTCCCGTTCAAGAAGTAGAAGTTATCTACATTATATAAAATAGAAAAATCCCCGCGCACAGTGCTCTGTGCGCGGGGGTCTGAAATTGTGACGGATAGCTATGAGTCCGACAGGATGCGAACATCCGCTTCTGCCGTCGGGCCCTTTTGTGTCAGGAAAGCGATGGCGCGGGCGAGTAACGCCGGGCTGTCCCGGAACATGGATAGTCCCATGTTGCAGAGCTTGCAGAGCAATGCCATTCTTCTCGCGCCGTAGTGCGCCGCCCCATAGAGCGAAAGTGGCAATGCCTGCCCAATCTCATCGCATGAGGTTTCGGGCTGGCTGCAGATCGCGCACCGACCACCCTGCTTCTTGAAGAGTTCATTGTAGTGACCGTTCATTTTCACGGCAGGGTGCGGATGGGTCTGCGCAAGTGGCGGAGCTGCTGATATGACAGCAGGCAATCCCGTGCTCACACCATCGTGGAGCTTGCAGTTTTGTCTGGTCCTGATGCTACCCCCATATGGGTATGTCCCAAACTCCTCGATTGGCCTGTTTTCTCCGCACTCCTTGCAAGGTCTTGTTTCCATACCAACCTGCTTTCCTTCCTGAACGTGAAGGTTGCAATCTCGCTGTGCACGACCTCCCGCACCAAGCTTGAAACTGTCCAATGGCCTCATTTTCTCGCACTTAATGCAGTATCTTTTCCCTCCCATGCCATGCTCCCTTCTTTAGGGACGGCAACCAATATGGTCGTCTGAACTTGAGTCTGGCGCGAATCCTACATTGTGTCCACGGGTATGGCAAGTCTAAGGTTTGACAATACCCCTTTCAGTTGATAAGCTGAAACGCGAGCTTTTCGAAGCTTTTTTAGTTTAATTATGGCCAAAACGTCAGTTATTGCTCGGTCGAAAAAGAAGCCCAAGTTCTCCACTAGGGCGACTTCACGCTGTTTCCGTTGCGGCAGGGGCCGCGGTTACATGCGCGACTTCGACCTTTGTCGTATCTGCTTTCGGGAGCTTGCCAATGAAGGTAAGATTCCGGGTGTAAAAAAGTCTTCTTGGTAATTTCATATGGATACGATTTCAAACATGATTATCCAAATCAAGAATGCCGGTCTCACCGGGCATGACCGTGTATTGGTGCCTTACTCCAAACTGAGACACTCCATAGCGGAGGCGTTGAAGAAAGAGCACTTCATCAAAGATGTCGAAACCGAATCAGAGAAAGGTAGGAAAATGTTGGCCGTAGGTTTGTTCATGGAAAATCGCGTGCCGAAAATTAAGGGAGTGAAGCGTATTTCCAAACCTTCCAGACGAATTTACAAGAAAGCTTCCGAGATTCGCGGGGTGAAAAGTGGTTACGGCGCCCTGATACTTTCCACCTCTAAAGGCATTATGTCCGGTCGCGAGGCCAAGCGGGCCAGTCTTGGCGGCGAAGCTCTGTTTCAAATCTGGTAAAAAATTTATGTCACGCATAGGAAAAAAAATTATTATTTTGCCGGCAAACACCGAGCTTAAAGTTGCCGGTGATAGGGTGCTGGTCAAAGGTCCTTTGGGCGAACTATCACGCGCGCTTCATCCGGTTATTGAGGTCAGGGTTAGTGGCAATGAAGTGACTGTCCATCCGAAAAAGACTTCTATCGAGTCGAGGGCTCTGTGGGGTACTTATGCTTCGCACATTACCAACATGATTTCCGGCGTCAATAAGTTGTTTGAAAAGGGGTTGATTCTCGAAGGCGTTGGTTTTAAATCCGAAGTGCAAGGTAATAAAATTAATCTGGCCCTCGGATTCTCTCATCCGGTCATTGTCCCGATTCCAGAGGGTTTGAAAGTGACTGCCGAAAAAAATGTTATCACCGTATCAGGCAAAGATAAGGAGGAAGTTGGCCAGTTTACTTCGAGACTTCGCTCGCTCAAGAAACCGGAACCGTACAAAGGCAAGGGTATGCGTTATAGAGATGAGATTATTAGGCGTAAGCAGGGTAAAAAATTAGTATAATGGAATCCCGACGCGATAGAATTCATAAAAAGATTAGGGCCAAAGTTTCCGGCACTTCCGCTTGCCCACGTCTGGCCGTTTATAAATCCAATACTGCCATCTACGCCCAGCTTATCGACGACGATAAGGCTGTAACCTTGGCTTCCGCCAAAGGAACCGATGCTTCCAAGGTAGGTGCGGAAATCGCCAAAAAAGCGATAGCAAAAAAAATTGAAAAGGTGGCTTTCGACCGGGGTGGCTATATTTATACCGGTAAGGTTCGAGCCTTGGCTGAGAGTGCGCGCAAGCTTGGATTAAAATTCTAATATGGATGAAATAACAAATACAATTATTCCCGTTGACCCGGCTCCGACTATTCCCGTTCCTGCTAAAAGCCATGATAGCCGAGACAATAGGCCTGCCCGCCCTCACGATAGTTCGGGAGCAGGCGGGGGGGATAAAGGGAAGAGACCGGGACGTCGTTCGTCACGACGCGATACGCGCACCAAGCCGGAATTTGACCAAAAAATTGTCAGTCTTCGCCGTGTGACTCGCGTGATGGCCGGTGGCAGACGTTTCAGTTTTTCGGTTTGCTTAGTGGCAGGCAACAGAAAAGGGTCTGTGGGTGTCGGTCAGGGCAAGGCCTCGGATACGCCGCTTGCGATAGAGAAAGCTTTTCGTGATGCCAAGAAACATATGATTACGGTCAATACCACCAAGGAGATGTCCATTCCGCACGAGGTGGAAGCGAAATATGCTTCTTCGCGCGTTAAAATTATGCCGGCACGGGGTAAGGGGATTCTGGCCGGTAGTTCCGTGCGCACAGTACTCGAGCTTGCCGGTCTTCGGGAGATAGGCGCCAAGCTTTTCTCCAGAAGCAAAAATAGCGCCAACAATGCCTACGTGGCCATCAAAGCGCTTAAACAACTCGAGGCTACTAAAATAAGAGACTATAAATAGTATGCAATTTCATAATCTTCAAGCTCGGACGAAGAGGAAATATTCACGACAAGTGGGGCGTGGCGGTACTCGTGGCAAAACATCCGGCCGCGGCACTAAGGGTCAGAATGCCCGCGCCGGTCGGAAAAAGCGACCGGAGTTACGCGATATTATTAAACGCATACCGAAACTACGCGGTCGTGGCAAGTCATCTCTAAAGTCCTTCCAACCAAGGCTTGATGGACGAGCCCTTAAGGAATTTTTGGCCAAAAAGAAACTTAATGTTAAAACTTAGTGAGAAATTAAGACTGATTGTCCGGGATGAGTCGCTGCGAAAGCGGTTGCTTTTTGTGCTCGGCATTCTGGCCGTGACGCGCTTGTTTGCCATTGTTCCCATTCCGGGGATTGATACTTCGCGCCTCCAGAGTCTCTTCGCCGGGTCTGAATTTCTCAACCTGTTGAATGTCTTCTCCGGTGGCGGCCTGTCGAATCTATCCATCGTTATGCTCGGAGTTGGTCCATACATCACGGCCTCGATTATCATGCAATTGCTAACTGTCATGGTGCCGAAGTTCAAGGCGCTTAGTCAAGAAGAAGGAGAGGCGGGTCGACGTCGGTTCGCTCAATATTCTCGGCTTCTGACGGTGCCTTTGGCGGTCATCCAAGGCTATACCTTTATCAAATTACTCCAGGGGCAGAACATATTGCCGCCACTTCCTATCAATATTTTCTTGGTGGATATCCTGGTGATTGTAGCCGGGTCGATGCTCTTGATGTGGCTTGGCGAGCTTATTACGGAATTCGGGGTAGGTAATGGTGTTTCCCTCATCATTTTTGCCGGTATTATTTCACGACTGCCTACGGTGGCTGGCCAACTGATTTTTACCTTTGATCTGGCGCAACTGCCGATTTATCTCGTGGGTCTCGCCGTAACACTTCTTGTCATCTGGGGCGTGGTTGTGGTAACGGAGGCAGAGCGGCCGATACCAATTACTTACGCCAAACAAGTCAGAGGAGGGCGCAGTTATAGCGGTCTTTCCACCTATTTGCCCTTACGCGTCAATCAGGCCGGCGTTATCCCTATTATTTTTGCCCTCTCGATTCTGCTTTTTCCTCAAATGATTTTCCAATTTTTAACCCAATCGACTGTGGCTGTCATAGCGGATGCCGCCAGTTTTGCGCTGGTACTGCTCTCTAATAATTGGTTTTACACTTCCGCCTACTTCGTGCTGGTCTTCCTTTTCACTTACTTCTACACCGCCGTTACTTTCGACCCTGACTCCATCGCCACCAATCTCCAGAAATCCGGCGCCTTTGTTCCCGGGGTGCGACCGGGCACGGCTACCTCCGAATATATCTCACGCGTGCTTATCCGACTGACATTGGTCGGGGCGCTCTTCTTGGGCGTAATCGCTATCTTGCCCCTCATTTTACGCTCCCTGACAGGCATTCAAGCCTTGGCTATCGGAGGTACCGCCCTTCTTATCGTGGTCTCGGTAGTGATTGATTTAATAAAAAAGGTGGACGCCCAGGTTTCGGCACGCGAGTACTAATTTGGACTATAATAGATAGATGCTTCATACGATTGTTTTCATCGGTCGTTCCGGTTGCGGCAAGGGTACGCAAGCAGACCTGCTTAAAAATCATATCGCGCGCCTTGATTCCGACAAACACCAGATTCTCTATGTGGAAACCGGCGAACGCTTTCGTAGATTCATCGGTGGCGAAAGTTTTTCCTCCAAGCTTTCCAAAGAAATCTATGAAAAGGATGAACGTCAGCCGGATTTTCTCGCTTGTTTGATGTGGGCGAGTATGCTCTCGGAAGAACTGGAGCCCGGGATGCATCTGGTTTTCGACGGCGCCCCGCGGTCTCACACCGAAGCGGCTTTGCTTACCACCGCGCTCAAGTTTTATCAAAGAACACGTCCCACGATAATTTATCTCAATGTCAGCCGGAAGTGGTCCGAGGACCGTCTACTTAGCCGTGGCAGACAAGATGACCGGACCCTTCAGAAAATTAATAAACGTCTGGACTGGTTTGAGGCCGATACTTGGCCGGCTGTCGAATATTTTAAAACCAATAATTTTTACCGCTTTCTTGAAATTGACGGTGAACAGCCGATTAAGAAAGTGCATGCCGATATCATTGCTGCTTATGACCAGTCGTCTTAAAACTCCCGAAGAAATAAAAATTCTCAAAGAAGGAGGCCAGAGGCTCGCGGAAATTCTTGCACTTCTTGCTTCCAAGGTTAAACCCGGCATCTCGACCCTTCTTCTCGAAGAAGAAGCCATGCGACTGATAAAAGAGGGCGGTGATAAGCCAGCCTTCTTGGGATATCGGCCACAAGGCGCCAAGCGTCCGTTTCCCGCGTCACTTTGCGTGTCCATCAACGAAGAGATTGTCCATGGTATACCAAACGAAATTGAGAAAATTATCAAAGAGGGAGATATTGTCTCTCTGGATTTCGGCATCGTGCATCGCGGTCTCATTACCGATGCCGCCGTCACCGTGCCGGCCGGTACTATTGACGAAGAATCACGAAAGCTCATTGAGGTTACGAGAGAGGCTTTGGCAAGCGGTATTAAGGCCGCCTTGCCCGGTTCCACTATTGGCGATATTGGCGCCGCTATAAGCAGAGTTGTCCGGGCGAGCGGTTTTACTCTGGCGGATGACTTGGTTGGTCATGGTGTCGGTTATGCCGTCCACGAGGACCCGTTTGTGCCGAATGTTGGTATCGAAGGTAAAGGAGAGAGACTGGTTCCCGGGCTAGTGATTGCTCTTGAGCCGATGGTCAATGTCGGGAAATCCGGCATTAAAGTATTACCGGATGGTTATACTATCGTTACTCGCGACGGCTCCAGGAGCGCCCACTTTGAGCACTCGATTGCAATTACAGAGAAAGGCAATATAATTCTCACATCCAATGAATAAGCATCCCAAAAAAGAACAAACATTTGTGGCGATAAAGCCGGATGGTATCGAGAGGGGTCTTGTCGGCGAAATCATCTCCAGATTTGAAAGAGTGGGCTTGAAACTGGTGGCCATGAAAATGATTGTAGTGGATGAGCATCAAGTCGAAAAACACTATACTCTAGACCCGGAGTGGCGCCGCATTACGGGGGAAAAGACTATTGCGGGTTATCTCTCCAAAGGTCTGAAACCGCCGCTGGAGGACCCTCTAGCCATTACCGCCATCATCCTGGAGAACCTGAAGAAATATATGACCAGTGGCCCTGTCTTGGCGATGGTGTGGGAAGGAGCCCACGCGGTAGCTATTGTACGTAAGCTTGTCGGCGGCACCGAGCCCTTAGTATCGGATGTTGGCTCTATCAGGGGGGATTTTGTACTCGATTCGTACACTATGTCCGATGCCGACGGCAGGTCTGTACGTAACCTGGTGCACGCCTCCGGTTCGGTAGCGGAAGCGGAGAAGGAAATCAATCTGTGGTTTAAGGCGGAGGAGATCATCAATTACCGTCTGGTAGCCGAAGAGATACTTTATGACGTTAATCTGGACGGTATTTTGGAATAGCACGATTTCAACAATAGGAATAAGGAGAAATACGAAATATTTTTAGCGGTAAGTCTATACAATATCAACAGGCAGGTTTATTTTTACGAGTTATAATGTATGCAGGGTTATTTGAGGTATTATCTAGCTAAAATATTTTTAGGGAGTCCTAATTGTTTCGTCCCTTGGGATGAATCTGCGGACACCCACCTAGTTTTGAAACTAGGGTATACCAAAATAACCCTCCAAAAGTCCTCCGCCTTGCCCCGCCTAGATCAGGTCGGGGTGAAGCGGAGAATTTTTGTTAAAATGAATCAATGAGAAAATCTTCCCTCCTCTATACCGCTTTCGGCCTAATGGTCGCGCTTGGAACGCTGCATTTTGTCGCGGAGGCGTTTTATTTCTATTGGATTTTTTGGTGGTATGACATCATGATGCATCTCTTGGCGGGATTAGTTGGAGGACTCTTGATTGTATGGTTCGCCCGACCAGACAGCTTTTTAAAATCGATTTTCTTTGCCATCGTTTGCATGCTTGCCATAGGTATAGTCTGGGAAGTATTCGAATATGTTTACCACATAGCGCAAACCTCGGATTATTGGCAGGACACGACGCTCGACCTAATCGCGGACGTGGTAGGGGCGGCGCTGGCCTGCTTTTATGCTAGCGAACAGCGTCCAAAATCTTCTTTAGAGTCTCCGGATATTTGAGGGCGGTTTCGGCAAGAATTTTTCTATCCAGAGCGATGCCTTTCTTCTTTAACAGATAAATAAATTTTGAGTATGAAGTGCCGTTTTGTTTGAGTAGGGCAGAGAGGCGCACATTCCAGAGACGGCGGAAGTCGCCCTTCTTGTCCCTTCGGTGCTCAAAGGAATAAGTCCCGGCATGCATAATAGCTTCGTTGGCCTGTCTCTCTTTGGTCGAGCGGCCGTGTCGGTAGCCTTTCACCTTGCGGAGAATATTTTTTCTGCTCTTGAGTGCGTTTACGCCTTTCTTGACTCTTGTCATTGGACTAAAAATTAACTAAATAACGGCTTCTGGATTTGTTGCTCATATGGAATTCGGTATCACGATTTTTGACCGACTTGACCGCGTGGCGCTCCTTGGCGTTGAAATGGTTTTGTCCGGACTTGCGCGCCAAAAGCTTGCCCGATTTGGTGAGCTTGAGGCGCTTGGTATAAGACTTATTGGTTTTCATGCTCATATTGAGCCCTACATACTACTGATTTCTGTCTGGATGTCCAGCTCGCCTGCCGATAGAGAGGTTTAGGCTCTCTCGATAATGGCCGTCATGCCCTTGGGGCTCTTTTTGGCAGGGTCGGCAACTTTGTAGTCGACACTCACGAATTTGAGCATACGCTCGATGCGTTCCTTGAGGAATTTCTCATCTAGGTACTTGGCCCGCCCTGGTAAGAAGAGATCCACCTTGACGCGATTACCTTCTGTGAGCCATTCGCTGGTCTTTTTAGCTTTAAGAATTAAGTCGTGGTCACCGGTGCCGAGTTTGACCTGCACGGTCTTTACTTCTGCAGAGTGAGCTTTCTTGACCTGTTTAGACTTCTTGTTTTCTTCGTAGAGATAGCGGCCGAAGTCGGCAATCTTAGCCACCGGCGGGACGGCGTTGGGGGAAATCTCAATAAGGTCAAGTCCGAGCTCCTCGGTTTTTTTCAGAGCTTCCTCAAGAGTGAGGACACCCAGGTTTTCTCCTTTTGACCCGATAATACGCAGTTCGCGCGCTCTTATCTGTTGATTAATACGAGGTTGTTGCAACGTCTATGTATGACTTAGTATTAATACTATTGTACACTATTATATGATGGAATACAAACACAACCCGCCCACTCTAGCCGAATTGAGGCAATACCGAAAGCCCGTAAGGCATCCTTACAGAGAAGCCAAAATTTCTTTCTCTCCCTTGGAGCGTTTTGCAGTTGGTATTACTCGTGGCGTTGGTACTATGGGTTTCTTTTTTCTGCTTGTTCTCTGGACAGTGGTCTGGCTTCTCTGGAATCTCTACGGGCCTACAGAACTACGCTTCGACCCGGCGCCGGCCTTTGTCATTTGGCTCTTTGCCTCCAATATTATTCAATTGGTGCTCCTGCCACTTATCATGGTGGGGCAGAATTTGGAAGGCAAGTTTGCCGAGCATCGCGCCGAGGCGGACTTCGAGATCAATCAGAAAGCGGAACATGAAATTGAGGTCATCATTGCTCACCTCGAGAATCAAAACGAGCTTTTATTGGAATTAATCCGTAAAATAGATAGGAAATAATTATAAAACAATACTATGAAAACAATAATCCTCATTGTCTTGTTGGGTAGCCTAGTGGCTATTGGCCTAATATTCTACATTTCCCCTGACTTGACCATTCGTTCATTTCGCGAAGTGATTCTGCCGCAAGACACCCAGCAAGAAGGTGTGGTAGCGTGTCGAAGTATTGCCGACTGCCCATCGGGTCTTGATTGCTTTAAGCAGGCTGAAGAAACGACTGGTCTCTGTTACAAAAATGGACAAATGAGCCTTCCTACTCCTGTAGACCGAGAACCTAGCATATGGTAGAAAATTTTCTCCGAAGATGATAAGAAGTAATTAAGTAGAAAAAACGAAAAGGCCTCTCGCGGTGATGCTATCACTGCGAGAGACCCTGAACTGCCGGCTGCTACGGTTCGTCGACCTTGAGTACCCGGTGGTCGCCGCTCTTGACCAGGGACTCGTTGTGCGGCCGTGGTCCGAGCGGGAAAGAGATGATGAGGTAGACGAGGGTGGAGGCGATGATGAAACCAACGAGAACACTTACCAGATTATTCCAATTCATGTTCTTGTTCCTTTCTGTTGATTGGGTTGTCTCACATCCGGTTAGGCCACCGTGGACCAGAACTTCTGCCACACAGTGTATCTTATTTCTATCAGTTTGTCAAGTAATCAAACCGTGCTCAAAGTTGGATTGGAGTGGGCTGGTCACCTACGGTCTGGTTACCAAGAAGGTGATTCCTACGGCCATCCCGACTGCAACAACGGCGAACGCAAGAAAAATAGCGATAACTACGATGACTGAACTTCTAAGCGATCTCTGGCACCTCGTATCCATGTTTGTTCCTTTCTGTTGAGTTGGCGTTGTCACTGACTACAATGTTCTGCTTTGAACACTATACTTTTCTTCTAAAAATACAACAAACCGCCCGCTATTATTGTGCAAGAACCGTTCTTGCATAATTACTAAATTGATTATCCTAATCTATCTTTATATAGAGCTAGAAAGTTTGGAAATTGGGAGTGGAGAGGGTGGGGTAGGGAATCTAATTTAAACCATTGCACGTCGTCAAACTTATGAGGTTCGCCGTTCTTAACCTTGTCCTTATCCACCAAAACTTTGAAGTCCAAAGCAATCCAATGAGTTTTCTTGCCATTGTGAGTTCTATGGGCGTCCCTGTAGCCGAGGAATTCGTATCCTAAAACATCTGTGCAATATTCTTCGAAAATCTCTTTTTTGAGTGTTTCCTCTACCGTATCTCCGAATTCCAGGCTGCCACCGCCCGGATCCCAAGCGCCATGTTCGTCACGACAGTTCACACTCCTTTTGTTAAGAAGGATATTGCCGTTACCGTCATGGCAACAGTAAACGATTGTTACTCCTGTATAGTCCTCTCCTTTTTTCATATGGCTATTGTATCAAAAACAAAAAACACCCGATTAGGTGTTTTTTGTTTTCTACCGTGGTGGAGATGGCGCGAATCGAACGCGCGTGCAAGAAGAAATCGGAGTGAAGTCTACGCGAAGTAGTTTGCTTCATTTGATTCAAGAAATGAGGTACAAAACAAACAAAAGCCCTCAAATCTCTATCCTCTAAGTTTTGAAATAAGGCGAGGAGATCTTATTCCGTAAGTCCCGTCTGAATTACACAGCTTCCCGGGCATGAGACACTCCCAGAGGCTACGTCGCAAGGCTCGAGTTAAACTCGAACGTAAGCGAAAGCGAAGTCGTTTCTCGTAAAATACGGAGAAACAATTGACTTCACTCGTGAGACAATTGAGTCTGCACTTAAATTTTGAAGCAGATTAAAGAGTTACTTCAGCTCTTTCGCGCATCAATCCGATGAATCTCCCTGTCTAGGCCGATCATCCCCATATTCAAATCATCGCCGAAGGCGAGATCCCGCCATAGGCGGTGATTACAATGTTCTCTTCAGGTCTCTCTCGACGTCCCGCTTTTTAATCGCTTGGCGCTTATCGAATTTCTTTTTACCACGGGCGATAGCGATGTCGAGCTTCAGAAACCTACCCTTATTATACACCGAAAGAGGGACAATTGTCAATCCTTTGGTTCCTTCCGCTATTCTTAACTCTTCCAGTTCGTCTCTGGAGAGCAGAAGTTTGCGAGTTCGCATGGGGTCATAATCTTTTGGCGCATTTTTGGGTTGATAGGCGGGAATACTGGCACCAATCAAAAAGGCTTCACCACCGCCAAGGCGGGGCAAGTTGCCTCGTATCGCCACGAATGTCCCCCTCAAACTGCATTTCCCGTCTCGCACGGACTTCACTTCCATACCTAAAAGTTCCATGCCAGCCGTGAAGTGCTTGAGAATCTCGTAATCAAATAATGCCTTGGAATTATCCGCCAATCTTGCCATGACAGAATAATAGCAAAAAATAGTCAAATCTCATTTTTTCAGTATAATGCCACTATGAAGATGCCGCTCAATAAACCCAAGAAATTTATCATCACCAAGTCGCCCAAGGGCAGCGGCACTCCGCCCGGCCGAGCTCTTTTAAAACAGGTATTTCTTGTCCTCGTTATTTTCTTATCTTTGGTTAGTATCTATTCGTTAATTTCCGATGTTTCCAAGTCGGTCGAAGAAATTCCTCTCTCCACTCTGGCTCAAGAAATAGCTCTCGGTAAAGTTTCGTCCATCACCATTGTTGGTGATAAGCTCGAGATTGTCTTTATTGAAGGCGAAGATAAAGTTTCTAAGAAGGAAGCCGGTACCGCTCTCTCCACCACGCTTAAAAATTATAATGTTTCTCCGGAGGCGCTCTCTAAGGTGGATATTGAAGTCAAAAATGACCAAGGGCTTTTGTATTGGTTCGTTTCGCTTGCTCCCATTATTTTGCCCATCGCTTTTATAGTTTTCTTCCTGTGGTTTCTTTCAAGACAAGTGAAAGGTGCCGGTATGCAGGCCTTTACCTTCGGTCAATCGAAGGCGCGCATGACCCATCCGGATGATAAGAGCCAGAAGGTTACTTTCAAGGATGTGGCCGGGTGCAAAGAAGCCAAGGAAGAACTTCGCGAGATAGTGGATTTCCTCAAGAATCCTAAAAAGTTTCTCGACATCGGGGCGCGTATTCCCAAAGGCATACTTCTTATGGGGGCGCCGGGTACGGGCAAGACCCTGCTTGCCCGCGCGGTCGCGGGCGAGGCGGGGGTATCATTCTTTTCCATCTCCGGTTCGGAGTTTGTAGAAATGTTTGTGGGAGTGGGCGCTTCACGTGTGCGCGACCTCTTTGACTTGGCCAAGAAGGCGGCCCCGGCTATTATTTTTGTTGACGAAATAGATGCGGTTGGTCGAGTGCGAGGCACTGGAGTCGGGGGCGGCAACGACGAGCGCGAGCAGACTCTCAATCAGATTCTGGTCGAGCTTGACGGTTTCGAGCCCAATGAAAAAGTTATTGTCATGGCGGCCACCAATCGTCCCGACGTGCTCGACCCGGCGCTTCTACGTCCGGGGCGATTTGATAGGCGGGTAACGCTTGATTTGCCTGACCGTAAAGACAGGGAAGAAATTCTTTTGATACACGCGCGACAAAAACCGTTTGCCGAAGATGTCAATCTGGTTTTAATCGCCGAGCGGACGCCCGGCTTTTCCGGCGCCGACCTCTATTCGCTGATGAATGAGGCGGCGATTCTTGCGGCGCGCGAAGAGCGTAGCAAAGTCTCGCAATTTGACCTCATCCGTTCAATTGAGAAGGTGATGCTCGGTCCGGAAAGGAAGAGTCACATCCTTTCCCGGAAAGAAAAAGAGTTGACCGCTTTCCACGAAGCCGGCCACGCGGTGACTGCTTCCGTGCTTCCATATGCCGACCCGGTTCATAAAATTTCTATCATTTCCCGTGGCCGCGTGGCCGGCTATGTTTTGAAGTTGCCGTTCGAAGACCGCAAACTCCAGTCCAAAAAAGAATTTCTGGATGATATCGCGGTAGGACTCGGCGGTTACGTGGTGGAGAAAACTATTTTCAACGATTTAACCACCGGTCCGTCAAATGACCTCCAAGTTGCTACGGCTCTGGCGCGCGATATGGTGACCAAGTACGGTATGAGCGAGAAGATGGGGCCAATCGCGCTTGAGGGTGCCGGCGGCAAACCGCTCTTTGGTCTTGGTGTCGGGGACAAAGAATATTCGGAGAAAGTGGGAGCCGAAATTGATGCCGAAGTCTACAAGATTATGAACGAGGCGATGAAGAAGGTGGAGAAGATTATTAAAGAGCATCGAAAAGTGCTTGATACCATCGCTCGGCGACTGATTGAAGTCGAAACTATTGAACGAAAAGAGTTTGAAGAAATACTGGTGGCACACGGTATTGTGCCGAAGAAGAAGAAAGATATCGAGCACCAATCATAATTCGGGTTAGAATAAGGTGATGTATAAGAGGCCCGCTCTCCTGGTTCTTCTCGCTCTGGTAGCTTTTTTGGCTGTGGCTAAGCCTCACTTGTCCCTATACGAAGATACTCGTAATTTTCTGGCCGCTACTTTTTTCGTGCCAAGTATTACTATGAGCGATTTGAAGCATAAGTATCTTGAGGCAGAACGGACAGGCGAGAAGATTAGGATAGTTTTGGTGCCGGGCCATGAGCCCCACTTTGGCGGAGCTGAGTTCGGCAAACTCAAGGAGCGTGACATGAACGTGGACCTGGCTCAAGAGCTTAAAGATAAGCTCGAGAGTGATAAGCGTTTCGAAATTATCATGACTCGTGACAAGGATAACTGGAATCCGAAGTTGGAAAAATATTTTGATGCTAACTGGGAAGCTATCAAGGATTTCACCAAGGTTAAAAAGACGGAGATGAACCTGCTCGTCGCCGAAGGCAAGGTTAAGAAAGTGTTGAGCGGCATAGAACACAATACCGCGCCCGGTGACGTGGCTTACAGACTCTTCGGTATTAACCGCTGGTCAAGGGATATTGGCGCAGACGTTCTCATACACATACACTTCAACGATTATCCTCGCTCACGCGCTTATTTGCCTGGAAGACATAAGGGCTTTGCCATCTATATACCCGATAAACAGTATTCAAATTCCGTGGCTACCAAGGAAATTGCAACCAATATATTTGAAAGACTGGAGAACTTTTTCGTGATAAGTGATTTGCCGGAGGAGGACATTGGCATTATTGAAAGTCAAGACTTGATTGCAGTAGGGCAGAGTAATAGTCTCGATGCCGCGAGTATCCTCATCGAATACGGGTATATCTACAGGCCGCAGTTTACCCGCCAAGTTTCCCGCGCGAGTCTCATTGAACAGATGGCGGAACAGACCTATCTGGGACTGGAAGATTCTTTTAAATGACGAATCTCACATTCCTCCTTGAGGGGAGCAATTGCGACAGAGTCCTTTGTGGCTGAAGATTTCGTAAAGGGCCGAAAGGGCGACTAGGACGTAGATGGCTGTGGCTACTCCGCTCGGCACGTAGTTGCCGATGCCGTAATTAGCAGCCTCGAGACCCCAGTTAAGACCACCGATGATAAGCAGAACAAATGTAATCTTGTGAATTTTCATACAATTAATTAGCTGCTAAGTTAATCGCTCACCGATATTCATTATATCAGAATATGCACGCTAGATATCCCAATGGTTCTCCCCGTCCTGTTTCGTCTGAAGGTTTGCCTTGACTCCGGTATGACTTGAGGCGGTAATCTGCATAATGATATCTTTCACTTTATCGGGTCTGGGAATCTGGTGAAAGACGAAATGTTTTTCCGACGCGGCGGTTTGAACCGTTACATCTCCGAATCGAAGCATGGTTTCCACAAACCCGTTGGTATGCGTGGAGACATCCTGTATGCGGTGGCTGTGTAGTTCGGAAATCTTCTGGTTGAAAAGGCCGCGCTGGTCGCTGTCAATGATACGGCTGTCGGTAATGATGACGATGTTAAGCGTATAGATAGTCAGGACGTGGAAGATAGCCAGCCACAAGCCTAGATACCAGATGCTTGATACGAAAAGGAAAAAGTCGAGCCAGCCGTACGCCGAAATGTATGACAAAAACATGGAACCGGCAACGACCGGTACAAGACCAGCTACGGTGAAAAATCCAACTCGCACCGAGACATTGAAGAGGTGCTGTCGCAGAAGTAACAAGACTTTTTCACCCTCTTTTTGTCCCTCGAAGGAATTTGCGGATTCTTGAAAGATTGAGAAAAGCGATTTTATCATTGTGGTAAGAGAGCGTTGATATCGATACTCACAAACAGGACTATCGCCGCGCCGGAAAGGACGACCGAACCGAAAAGGAAGACGGCGGCAAACCTTTTCGGCTGAACACCGATGCCGAAGCGGGTGAGATGGTAGAGGATGATGAAAGTCGCACCCCAGTAGACGAGGAATACGAACGCGGCTAGAAAGTTAAAAATGATTTCTAAAGAGAGCATGAATGTTGGGCTTATATTTATTTTAACATCATTTCAGCTGTTCTTGTGCCACCCAACAAGCCTGTCAGAAATATTTGTAATACTCCCGGCTCCCATAAAAAGTAAGACATCCCCATTAGCAACCTCATTTTTAATTGTATGGAGTACATCTTTGAAATTTCTCACAAATCTAGTGGGTTGAGAAAGGGCAATTTTTTGGGCCAGACTTTTCGCGCCTCGATTTTTTTTAGAATCCGATTCGCGGCCCAGAACCGTATAAGTTTCGAGGATTATCACTTGGTCAGCTTCGTGGAAGGCCTTAGCAAAATCCGAAAAAAGTAAGGATAGACGTTCCGCTAGATGTGGCTGGAATATAACCCAAATTTTAGCTTTAGGAAATTTTTCTCTGGCACCGGATAATGTTGCTTTAATTTCCGTCGGGTGATGTGCATAATCATCGTAAATCTTCGCTTTTCTATATATACCGCGGTACTCGAATCTGCGCCACGTTCCCATAAATCTAGAAAATACCTTGTCTCGAACCAAAACTGGAATACCTAGAAAACTTCCCAATGTATCACAAGCCATTGCGTTTGAATGATTATGTGCTCCCGGAATTTTCAAGAGGGATTTTACTTTTGCTGCTCGTGCTCCTTGCCGATCATAATATGCTATCTTTGTCTTGGTCTTTAATTGTAACGATGCAAGATTTTTGTCTTCGTGGTTCAATACCAGATACCCATTCTCCTTCACCCTGCTGATAAAAGTACGGAAGGCTTTTTTAATATTTTCGAACGTCTTATAAAACTCAAGATGCTCCCGGTCAATATTGGTAATAATAGCTGCAAATGGAGTGTAATGAAGAAACGAGCCGTGGAACTCATCTGCCTCCAAAACAAGCCATTCTGACTTTCCCTTCCGAAAATTAGAATCACCAAACGCCTTTAGTCTCGTTCCCACTATGATAGTGGGGTCAAAGCCGGCTTTCAGAAGCATCAATCCTACTAACGCTGTCGTTGTGGACTTTCCATGAGCGCCGGCGACTGCGATTGTCTTATAATTTTTCGTCAGCTCGCCAAGCGCTTCGGCGTAGGAAAATTGTGGAATTTTGAGTGACGTTGCCTTTTTACGTTCGGAATTTTCTTTTTTAACAGCGACACTATAAATCACACGCGAAACATCAGGACTAAGCCAGTTAGCGTTATGGAGGCCAGTATGTATTACCGCACCATGACGAATTAAATTATTGGTGATAGGTGAACGAATAGCATCGGAGCCGGTAACATGCCAACCTTCCGAAAGATACCACTGTGCCAAAGCAGAGACACCAATACCACCAATCCCGACAAAATGTACTCTCCGGTTTTTTGCTTGGCTCATAGATAACGTGTCCACCCTCTTGGATTCGAACCAAGGACCCCAGAGGTATAAGCTCTGTGCTCTAACCAGCTGAGCTAAGGGTGGTATCAACACAATATCTCAAAATAGCGGTTTATTCAAAATGAATTTTGGTGGCGGAAGATTCGAGGCGTTCTTTCAGTAGCGGAAATTTTGAAAGTTCTGAATCATTTGCGATAAGTTTAATTGCCTCCGCGCGTGCCGCTTCAACCATCTTGATATTTTTAATCGCTTCCATGCCGAGGTCAGAGATACCCCATTGTTTTCTCCCTGCCAGTTCGCCCGCGCCTCTTTGGACCAAATCAAATTCCGCCAATTCAAAACCATTTTTCGCCGTTACCAAAGCTTTGAGCCTTTCTCTTGATTTCTCGCCTTGGCTTTCCGTAAACACATAACAATATGCCTGGTGATTGGAGCGGATGACTCTGCCTCGGAGTTGATGGAGTTGCGCCAAGCCGAATCGTTCCGCGCCCTCTATCACGATAAGTGAAGCATTTTCGACATTGACGCCCACCTCTACCACTGATGTCGCTACTAAGATATCAATCTTTTTATCTTCGAAATCGCGCATCACCTTTTCTTTTTCCACCGGTCGCATTTTGCTGTGGAGAATTCCAATCTCGTATTCCGGAAAAATTTCTTTTTTAAGTCGCTTAGCTTCTTCTTTAACCGACTTGGCCTGGACGGCTAATTCTTTGGTCGGGTCGGGTTCATCTATTCTCGGGCAAATGACGTAGAGTTGCCGGCCGGCCTCCAGCTCCAATCTAATTTTTTCATACGCACCACCTCTTCTTTCTGGAGTGACGACTTCAGTAATAATTTTCTTCCGGCCGATAGGCATCTCGTCGATAAGTGACAAGTCTAGGTCGCCGTAAAGTGTCAGTGCAAGTGTGCGGGGGATGGGAGTGGCGGTCATTGATAATAAATGCGGAGTAATCTCATGTTTATTGACGAGTTTTTGCCTTTGAGCGGTGCCGAAGCGGTGTTGCTCATCCACAATCACTAGCGCGAGGTGTTTGAATTTGACACTCTTTTGAATCAGGGCATGAGTACCGATGAGAACGGCAATCTCACCGGAGGCAACCCATTTTAATAATTGCGTTCTAGAAATATCCGTCCATCCATCCGGGTTTAACTTAGATGGAAATTTGCGACAGCCGGAACCAGTAATGAGAGCAATGTTTACAGGCAGATGCTTAAAATATTTTATGAAAGATTCGAAGTGTTGCTGGGCAAGGATTTCGGTCGGTGCCATGTAAGCCGACTGGAGGGTGCCGAAGTCCTGACCTTTCGGCTTGGAAGTGGTTATGGCATAAACTGCCGTGGCGGCGATGGCCGTTTTGCCGGAGCCCACGTCCCCCTCGAGTAGTCGGCTCATGGGATGTCCGCGGTGAAAGTCGTCAAGAATGTGCTGGATAGACCTCTTTTGTGTCGCTGTAGCCTCGAACGGAAATCTTTTTACAAATTTTTCCAGTTCCTCTTCACTTTTTTCTATGATAAAAGCGTTGCGCTCCTTGAATTCATGACGTACTTTCTGTCTTTCTAGCTGGATGAAGAATATTTCTTCGAACGCGAAGCGTTTGCGCGCCATTTGCGCGTGCTCCTCTTTTTTCGGTGTATGGATATAAATGAGAGAAGTGCGGAGGTCTGGTAGACTATATTTTTTCAAAATCTCTGCCGGTATAGGGTCTACAATCTCATCAAGAATCTTGGAAACAAAGAGATTTTGGATTTTGTGGTAAATCCAGTTGGAAGTGAGTCCTCGCGTTTCCGGATAAATAGGATAGAGAGAATGCGTTCGGCTAGTTTGAGTAAACAAATCTGGTGCGCTTTCAACTTTTGGGTTCGAGAAATATAACTGACCATTTCTCTCCGAAACTTTTCCTTCCACTCGGACATTTGAACCTTCGGCTATCATTTTGGCCAGGTAGGCTTGATGGAACCAAATAATTTTTATTTTACCCGTATCGTCTTCTACCACTCCTTCGGCCATGGGAATTTTCTTCCGGAAAGCTTTAGAAGTTTTCAGTCCGGAGATGTTGCCAAAGATGACAGCGACACTTCCTTTTGTAAGCGTCTCAATTTTTTGCACTTGTGCCGTATCGCCGTAGCGCGCGGGGACGTGATAGAGCAAGTCTTTAATACTCGTAATCCCGAGCTTCTTTAACGCTTTCTGTTGTACCGGCAAAATGCGAAACGAGCTCAAGAGAGAATCATCCAATTTCATCATGCCATTGTACTCTAGAGCCGGAATCCGCCCAAAGAAAATGCCCCACCCTCCGGGAGGGTGGGGCGCGCTTGCGGGTGGTCAGTACGGGAAGTATCCCCGTGTATAGAACAAAATCCTGTCCGGCATGGCCTTGTCCGCATTCGCTAAGAGGTACTTCTCGAGGGCTCCCGCCGTATTGCAGACGGAAGAGTCTTTGATGCAGAACTCATGGACCCAGGTCATGCCACCGTCGCTGAAGGCGACATGCGTTGCCGTGCCGGGTATGTCATGCTCGAGGGCGCCACGCGCGTCGAGACGTCCGCCAGCGGACATCTCGTCCATGTCTTTCTTGCTCATCCGCAGAGACATGTTCACCTGAAGCCAGCCATCAGGGCTGGTATAGGCGAACCAGTGGAACTTCTCGCCATTGTACCAACCGACGCCCCAGCCGACCGACCTGTCGAGAGCTCGACCTTTGTCATCGTGGGTCTCGAAGGCAAGGAACTGATACCTTACCCAGGGGTGCAGTTGGGGTGCCAATGCCCGGAGCCGTTGGTCTTGCAGGTCCATGATAATGGTGTCGTTGCGCGCCTTCTCGGTAGGGGTGAGCTCCGGTGCCGTCTCGAGTTGAGCGGCATTTGCCGAGGCAGCATTCGCCCGGGGGGCGGCTGCCCGTATGACCGGTTCGGGCTGTGGCGACGGCGGTGTTGAGCTGATACTTTGGTGCACTACGACTGTGAGTAGGCCTAAGCTAACAAGCAGTGCGCCACGCGACAGTGTCATCTGAGTCCTCCTCGGTAAGTGATATATGAGCTACGGGTTTGTCTTGTAACTTAATACCATTAAATATCGCCGTCTGTCAATGATACGAATGTTCCAAACAGGATTGAGGATTAGTGTATAATAATTTCATGATGCGATATGGATTCGGCTACGGAGGTGAGATGGCCGGAGGAGCGGGAATCTTCATGAGCCTTGTCTGGCTTATGCTTGTGATTGATCTCATCCTCGTCGGTGTCTGGCTCTGGAAGCAGATAAACAAATAAGAATTTCCGATTCAGTTTAGTTTTTAATCTCAAAGACTTTTCTTTTCGACGTGGCGCCAGAGATAAGTCGTACTTGAGAGTGTGGAACCTTGAAGTGCTCTGCGATAAGTTTCGTAATGGCTTGGTTCGCCTTGCCTTCCGCCGGCCTTTCTTTAACCGAGACGGTATACCAATCTTCCGCGTCCGGCATGAGTTTCAATGGCGGAGGAATAACTTTATTTTCTTTTGCGTTTGGCTTGGCTTTTACAAAAATTCTGGTCATTCAATTTCCTTATTCTCCTATTCGAGCGAATTAGAGATATATTTTGAGATGTGGTGGGGTTGCGAGGGGAGTCGGTACCACATTTGAAGGCCCCTTTGTTCTTTCTCCACAATATCCACTGCGGCCAGCACATGGAGATGTTTGGAAGTAGCCTTGAATGAGAGTTTGATATGCTCGGCGATGTCCCCGACGGTAGCTTCCTTGCTCTTTTTCAAATATTTAATAATAGTCAGGCGTCTCTGATTGGCTAAAGCTTTAAGTAGTCTTTCGAGATTTTTCATACCTATATTGTAAACTGCTTTGGCTTATTCTCCTATTCGCGCGAATTAGAGAATAGATTTGGATGATTTGATGATAAAATAAGGGAGGAGGTGTCATATGGATGAAGGTGAGCAGGCAACCGAGTTCTGGTTGGACAAGAATCTCAGTTGTACCGAGTTCATCAAGGCGTTTGAGTCTCACTTTCAGGGAGGTCGGGTCGAAAGCCTATCCTTGGTGCGGGTTGCCAAGCCGGGGTACATGCTTTTCCATCTGAGTGTGCCGCTCGAGAGAAAAGGGGAGCTCCTCGTGTTTCTCCATGAGTACGCCGAGACACGCGACGCCGACAGCGATTGGAAGACGGCGGGCGTCCATCCATTCAATCTATTTTCATAACCACGCGTCGGACGGAGCATCGCGCTCCGTCCGACGCGGTTTTGTTTTTAGTAATTATAGATTGCTGGGATTTGCAGGGTTTGGAGAGTGCGGAGATTTTCTTCCCACGATATAACCAAGTACTCCACCCACGAGAAGGAGAGCTGCCATCAATATTATTTTAGTATCGAGATTTTTTTGTGGAGTAGATGAAGTAGGTGACGCGGTGGCATAAACTACCATGTTGCCTGTGTTTGGTTCAGTCGCACCATTTCCCTTAACACTCCTGATGATATTTGTATCGTAATATTTTATCCCCTTAACGACAGAAAGATTCTCTTTGACATACCCACCTTCGAAACAATCTCCCTTGTTGGAAATGAGAATGGCCATAGCATCTGTATTGGGAATTCCATATCCCTCAAAGATATGAGGTTGATCTTCGGCACAGCCACGGAAGTCCAGTTTGGCTACTTCTTTATTGTCTTGAGTAAGAGTGGCGCGGAATTCAGTCCAATATTTCTCACCATTCTCAATGCGTTCGGAAAGGACTTCGACACGAACAGCAATATTATTATTTTTTAGACTGACACTACCGAGATATGGAAGACTTTGGTAAGTATCTGTAATAAATTGACTGTACTTTTGTTCCCCACTTTCACCAGAGAAGAATTGTTGGAATACCTCGTCACAAGTTTTCACCTCAACGTCTTTGTTTGTGGCGAGGGAAATCGAATGAATAATAGACGGGCATCCTTTCCCACCCATATCACTTTCAAGATAATAGACTGAATTGTCCGAAGCTTTATAGGCAATTTGAGAAAGGTATGTTGGCCCACCTACAGTGGCCAAGACCTGCTCGCTTGAAATTAAGAGTAATAATGTGGCCAAGGAAAAAGATAACAATATATAATTTTTATTCATACCATAATGATAACATCTGGGGCTTTGTTTTATATAGGATTGGTTCGGCTTATTCTCCTATTCGAGCGAATTAGAGAATAGATTTGTATAAATAGAAAATCGGGTTCCGCGAGGCGCGGAACCCGATTCGAATCGTCGGCCAGTCTTCTATGCTACAGGACGGTCCACTCGTCTGGGTCGGGCTGCTTGAAGCGCCCAGCGAAAGGGCCATCTGGCCGCCGCATGGCGTGCTGTTTGTGGGGAATGACGTGTTCCCCAAGCGCGCGAAGAAGCTCGTGCGGGGAACTCGCATACCCGGCGCTGACTTTCCGCTCGAAGCGTCGCCCAAGGTGCAGGACGAATGCTTCGGAGTTGCCCATCTTGATATCATCGTCCTCTTCCCAGATGAACACTCTTCGCTTTACCGTGGGGTTGCCCGGCACTGGGTCGACACCTACATAGGCATCGACGATATACCCCAGTACCTCACCTTTTCCCAACCAATCGTAGAAGCCGATCTCGTTGGCCATGTGGCCTCCCGGCGCGCCTGAATTTCATTCCTCTCATATTATACCATATATCAATATATTATACAAGTAGATAAGGTGCTCATTTTTTAGTGATAAGGTATGAGAGGAGGTGTGATATGAGAGATGATATGCGGGTGAGCGAGTTCAGATTAGATGAAGATTTCGACCGTGACGAGTTCGTAAAGGCGTTCAAGACCTACTTCGAGGGAGGTGATGCCAAAGATCTGGAAGTTGTTCCCGACGCGATTTTGTTTTATAAAGGACGAGTGTCGCTTATTCTACTATTCGCACGAATTAGAGATGTAGAGGGGGGGGATTGGGTTGACAATTCAAATAATATATCATACACTTTTGAAAGAGCCACATGCGTGGCTATGCTCTAAACCCGAAACCACTTAATGAGGGAGGCAGATGATGGTAATCAGGGGAGGCATCCCCGCGATCGTGCGAAACGATGCTGGTTGCTACGAAGGCAACCTAGTGTCGTACTTCCAGATCCTCTGGAACCACGCACAGAACCTCAACAACCCGTACCACAACTTCCGGCACATCTGCCACGTCCTGTGGTTGTGCCACGAGGCGTGCCTGTACTACACGAAGTACTACCCGAGCGAGCTGACATTGCGGCAGAAGAGGAATCTACTCATCGCAGCGCTTTTCCACGACTTCGATCACACCGGCAAGTCGGGACCCGACTGGATGAACATCGCGATAGCGATGAGGGCCATCGATCGGTTCCTTCTGCCGGAGGACCGTCCGTACCGCATGGACATCTCCCGTCTGGTTTCCTTCACGGAGTATCCGTACGCCGTGGGTCCAGAGGATCTCGACCTCTCGGCACTCATCCTCCGCGATGCGGACATGGGCCAGGCGTTCAGCGTGGCCTGGATCCAGCAGGTCATCTTCGGTCTTGCTGCCGAGTGGGGCAAGACTCCGCTCGAGGTGGTCAAGATGCAAGGGCCGTTCCACGAGAAGGTTCGTTTCCACACCAAGTGGGGGCAGAAGATGTTCCCCGCTTCGGATGTGAGAACGAAGATCAATGAGGCCACTGAGCTTCTCGAACTGCTCACCACCGAACCCGTTCTGGCCTGAGACATCGCCCCGCCTGATGAATCGCCCCGCGGCTCATCAGGCGGGGCGATTTTATTTTATAGAGAGTAGGGTTTGTAAGTGCCCCAAATTTGTGGGATAGGGTCGGAACAGGAATATAGTCCGCTGTATAATGCTCGGATGGCGCGAGAAAAGACCATTTTACATATGGATGGAGATGCCTTCTTCGTCGCCTGTGAGGTCTCGAAGAATCCCAAGCTCAAGGGTAAAGCAGTGGTGACAGGCGAGGAGCGCGGGATAGTCTCGGCCCTCTCATACGAAGCGAAGGCGCTTGGGGTAGTTAGAGGCATGCCGATATTTTCCTTGCGCAAATCGTTTCCAAGTGTCTTAGTGCTGCCGGGAGATTATGCTTGTTACGCGCGACTCTCGGGAGAAATGTTTGACATCGTGAGGAGGTATGCCGACGAGGTCGAGGAGTACAGTATCGATGAGTGTTTCGCCGATCTCTCCGGCCTAGATAAGCCGCTTAAAATGAGTTATAGAGAAATTGCGGAGCGGATAAAGAAAGAAATCGAAAGCGAACTTAGACTCTCTGTCTCTATCGGGCTCGGGCCCTCAAAGGGGCTCGCCAAGGTGGCGTCGAAGTGGCAGAAGCCCAATGGTCTTACAGTGATAGAAGCAAAGACGGCCCCAGATTTTCTCAAAAAGACTCCGATTGAGAAAATCTGGGGCATCGGCCCGCGCACAGCAGAGTTTCTAAAGAAGAAAGGAATAGGAACTGCCGGCGAGTTCGCCTCGCGTGAACTCGCCTGGGTCAGAAAGGAACTTTCCAAACCTTACGAAGTTATTTGGAGAGAGCTCAACGGTGAATACATCATGGAGTTAGACCCCTTGCCGAAGACTGTCTATTCCTCTGTCCAGAAGACAAGGACATTTCACCCGGCGACAGGGGACAAAGTCTTTCTCCTCTCCGAACTTTCTAAGCATGTGGAAGAAGCGTGCCGCAAGGCGAGGTACTACCACCTCGTACCGAAGAAGTTTTCTTTTTTCCTCAAGAGCCAGAGCTTCAAATATTTCTCTTACAATATAAATCTTCCCTCGCCCACTAATGCTCCGGAGACGCTGGTCGCTCTAGTCCGTAAACATTTCAAAGAAGTTTGGAGAGAGGGAATACTCTTCCGTACCACTGGAGTGGTGTTGCAAGAGCTTGCTCCGAGAGCGGCAATGCAGGGAGATTTGTTCGGAGGCTCCGATAGAGCCGGTAAGTTTGAAAAGATTCATGGTCAGATCGACGCTCTGGAAGAGAAGTTCGGCAAGTCGGTAGTCTATCTCGCCTCCACTCACCAGTCCCTGAAGCGTAAAAAGGTCGGCACCGACTCCGACGACCTCGACCGCAACCTGCTGTTTTTGTGAGGGTTTGTTTTAAGCCAAAATTTGTGGGATTATTTTGTGCAAGTATATTTATGGATGTAGAAATAAAGAAACAACCAAAAACCAGCATTACTGAGGATATTGATTGTGTAATTAAGCTTGAGCCACTTACAATTTTTGCTGGGAATAATAATTCAGGTAAGACTCATTTGATTAACGCTATAGGGAAAAAACTGTCTGAGAATGACATAAATGTTGTGCATATCCCAAGTGAGAGGATACTTGTAGAGAATGAATTGAAGACAGGAGCAGAAAAGGATCCATTAAGAGCGGCTCTCGGTGATTTGATTGAGTTTGCTTTTGATGCCGACAGTTCAATCTCTAGTGATGTTTCTGATATCTCAGTAATACTTCCTGCTGAATTTATACAATATGGTATTGAGAATATAGATATTTCGGTAAAGACAAACACTCTCACTAACGATGAATATAAAAAAGCTTTAAAAGATGCTCACATAAAAAAGCTTATCGATTCCATAGTTATATCTGACAAATACTGTGGAGTTGAGGACATAAGTCCATCAAATGTGGGTCAAGGAACACAAAGAATGATTGTCGTTTCTCTAATTAGATATCTACAGCGTAAAAAATTTGAGAAGGATGGTCGAACAAGTAAACCAACATATATTATTTTTGAAGAACCAGAGATATACCTTCACCCAAAAATGAAGGCAACCTTGTATGCACTAATTCAAGCCATAGCTAATGATGGAAGATTGAATACTAAAGTTATCTTAACTACCCACGACCCATACTTTATTGATATGGGTAGAAATGCAAAAATTTATCGGGTCTTTAGGGATCCTTTGAAGAATTTTTCTACACAATTAATGGATGTACAAAAAGACGTATTACTGTACCCATCTTCTGCAGAAATAAACTATATTGTATTTGAGCAGGTTAGCCCTACTTATTTACTTGAATTGTATGAAAGTAAAAAACAAGAAACTGAATTAAAGCTTGGAAAGAAGTTGGGAGGTCTTAAGTATTATGAATTCGATCTAGCTTTATTTAATAAAATTGGAGAACCTCAATCTTCTACTGATGATGATGGACATCCCGTTACGTTTATAACTCGGATAAGGCATGATATGGCACACCCCTCTACCTCCATATTAGATTCTTTTGAGTCTAGAGGAAAGGAAGCTATTGAAAAATTAAGAAATTACAAAGCTTAAATCTGTTTGTAAAACTCTAAAATTTGTGGGATATTTGGAGGACAAACATGGAAGATGAAATAAAGCGATATTTTGAGGGCATAGATCTTGATATTCGGAAGCAATCTCGGGGCTATTCACGCTTCATGGATCAGAAAGTTGCTCCAGATGTCCTGTCTTTTATTGCTGATTCTGTAGTCAATTCTATGGATGGAAAGGAGCCTGGTACCACCTTTACCATTGGTGATGTATGGGAGTTTCCTTACTTTGTAAAAAATACAGAAGCTGTATTCGGGAAACCCTCTCCAGAAAATGAAACCACGGAATCTGAGTATGATAAATTTATCGCCCAGCCCTTAAAAACCCTTGCTTTTGCTAAGATTCTGGAAGAAGAAAAAGTTGGAGGGAAAAATACATATAAGGTTCTAAGGCCCGATATTTTGGAGTATATTTCTCAAAGCGAGAAAAACGCCTTTATATTTTTAGTCCTCTATATTGAAAAGGTTTTATCTGACAGTGGATTCATAAAAAACTTCGAGGAATATAGGGAAAAGGCGCAGTCAAATAAACTAAAACCAGAAGATCTTGAAATATTAAAAAAAAGATTCCAAAAATTCATTTTGGGCAATACCAATATAAATGGCGTAATAGAAATAAATAGAGTATTTCCGAAAGTTCTAAATCCTTATGCAGCTTCACATCAAATTCCAGGAATAGAAAGGGGGCACATAACTTCTGGTAGATTTATTTACCCAGATCTCATGTATAACCGAGAAAATTTTAGGGACATTGGAAAAGACAAGACTGTAAGTAGACAAGAAGCGTTAAGAGAAATTACTCAGCAGCCAGAAGTTGTTGAATATCGAGTTCAAAAAGCAAAAAGTATTATACGGCGCCATCATTCAAGTAGTGAGGTTAAGGATAGCTTGGCAGTAGGCGAAGCGACTCAGGTTCATCATATTTTTTCAGACCATGAATTTCCTGAAATATCTGATTATATTGAAAACCTTATTTTACTAACACCTCAGCAGCACAACACAAGAGCTCATCCAAAAAATAAAACAAATACCGTTGACGCAGAGTATCAAAGGGAATGCTTGTTATCTAAAATTGATTCGATTGAGATGTCCGTAAGTAAGCGAGACAGCCTGTATTCTAAGGAAAGATTTATACACGTTGTGAATATTGGCTATGAACTTGATCTCTCGACAAATACTAGTTTTGAAGAATTGAGAGATATTATTCGAAAGAGATAGTTTTCTAGCGATTTATGCCAAAAAAGAATACTGAATTATTGTCGATGTTTAAAGATCTGGTACCGTGATTCCTTGCTACTCGATAAAATTGGGTGAATTCGTCTGTTCCAAAATAATCAAGGTCTTTTAGAGTTATCTTAGCTCCGGGTTCTTTTAGGGTGAGGATTGCCACAGACCCATCAACAAGCGTGTTCTCTGGTAAAAATGAAGCTCTGGGAGCATAGGTCAGGTTTGGCACCAAGACGCTATTTTCTTTATTCCAAAACTTAGAGATTGATAACCCGTCTAACGAATCAACATAAGAGTCATAATTTGGAATGTTCAGGATCTCATTTCGTCCGATATTTCTTGATTTCAATATTCTTATTTTCCCCTTGTTTTTTGTTATCTTTTTTGTAATTTGTCGATCTCTGTAAGATGTAAATATATTGAATCGAAGTTTTTTTGCAACGAAGTCAAAGAATTCATTTCTGTACACCAACCAGTAAGGAAAATCTTTCGAACAAATATAAGATTGATCTTTATAACCAATTTCGTTTTTTACATAAGACTCAACGAGAGTCCGGGCCCCTTTATTACGAGTATTGATAATCAAACTGATTGTCTCAATCTTCACACCCCTGAACCCTTTTTCTCCATAGTCTGTGATTTTTTCAATGGCAAATGACGAAGCAAGTTCTCTTGTTTTGTTAAATTCGGGTGCTGATAGAAAACTTTTGGGAATAATAAGACCTACGGTATCTCCTTGTTGCATTGCTTTCTCGAGAAAAAAAGAAAATAGATTATTTGTTTCGGCATTATATTTATTCTTCTTATAAGTGTTTAGGAGAACTTTATTTTCAGATATATCTCCGAATGGTGGATTGCCAATAACGATATCGTATCTTTTAGATTGGCCAAATAAATTAGTCTCTCCATGCAATAGAAAATCTGCGTTAATTAAATTGATCTTGATATTTTTTGGAACATCAAGTTTTTTTAGTAAAAGTTTAAGAATCTCAATTGCATTTTTGTCGATATCAACTACATCAATAGTTACCTCCTTAACTGTTTTATATTTTTGAACAAGAAGCGGGAGAAAATTACCAGCACCGACTGATGGTTCTAATATAGAAAGTTTTTCAAACTTTGATACATCAGGAAGATCTTTTACTATAGTGAAGCAAATGTCCTGTCTGGTGTAATACGCGGCGTGCTGAAGACGTTGGGCATTTGAAAGCTCGACGATTTTAGCTAATTCGGGGTAGCTAAAATTTTGCATATTCTCTTCGAGAAAAGTCTTAATATTTTCTTCTATATTAAGCCTTTCATCTTGGATTAATTTTTTTATTTGGATTTCATTATTTTCAACATTTCTAAGCTTTGACTTGATATTTTTAGCTATACCGTTGAATATAATTGTGGGGACTGCCTCACCTAGTGATTGTCTTATATTTATCTCTTCTTTCTTGAGAATTTTCCTCTTTTCTTCATTTGACAACTTATTTAATTCATCAAGCGGAGTAGATACCCAATTAAAAGAATCTGGTACGGACATCATTCTCATTAACTCTCTAATACTAAATACCCTGTTATCTTTTGGATGAATGGTTGCTTGGCTCGCAAATATATCGTTTCGGGTATGTATACAAGGAGCAACTTTATCCCAATAACATCGTGAGTATTTATCTCCGTTCTTGTTTTCATTGTGTACAATCTTTCCGTTTATGATTTGGTGAGGTCGCTTTTTGGCATCAGTATTATCAAACGCAGATTGTCCCTCCTTGGTATTCTCAATCCAAGAAAGCATATGCTCAGCGTACGGACGAAAATTGTGATAGATGTCCTTTTTATCAATCTCACCCATATTTTTAAGAGATGAAAGGTTGCCTATCGTATCACGCAAGGTACCACCATCTTTCAATACTGGCATTAGATCAAGAGGTGTAACTTCTTGAATATCTTTTCGTACTCCTATAACGAGTGTTCGGGTTCTACTCGATGGATTACCATAATCTTTGAAATTGATTACTTGATAGTGGATGTTATATTTACCTCCAAGATTTACTTCAATTGCTTCACGAATTTGTTTTTGTTTCTTATCGATGTCAGTGCAGAGTGTAGATAGAAAAGCCCTCACATTCTCAAATATAAAAACTTTCGGTCTAATTTCATCTACAATTTTTATTGATTCAACGACAAGAGAATTTCGTTCAAGCTCATCCCTTTTTTTGTGATTGGCTACAGACATACCCTGACATGGGGGTGTTGCCAATAAAACTTCAACTTCTTTTAAACCTTGCTTTGATTTCCAGAGATCAATTTCTGAAAATATTTTTTCTTGAGTGGCTTTTTTTGTGATGTCATCAGCAATATAACCACTTGGATATAAACACTTATTATTATGTCTTTGCACATCCAAACGTCTGTTCATAAGTTCAACAGTTGCAACACAATCAAATCCTTCTTTAGAAAAACCATAGCAACCAACGCCGGCGCTACTGAATAAACTTATATATGTTAATTTTTTATTTTGGTTTTTCATGAATTTATAGTGTTCTAATTATTTTTTCTACTATACCCCTAATCTCAACTTGTTTTCGGTAAAAAGGTTTGAGGTTTTTATTTGCAGGCTGTAATCTGATTTTCCCTTTTTCCTTATATATTTTTTTAAGTGTTACTTGATTGTCGTCAATGATGGCCACGGCAGTTTGTCCATTATCAGCTACGTTTTGAGATCGAATGACAACAATATCTCCATCAAAGATTCCATCCTCAATCATACTGTCTCCTTTAACCTGTAGCGCATAGTGTTGAAAAGGTAGTTTGATATCACTTCTCGGGACGGTAATTGTTTTTTCGTTTATTTCCATTGCTTCAATAGGCTCTCCAGCTGCAATACTACCAAGCAGTGGAATTTCTACGGTCGATTTTTCTTTCATCGTAGAAATAGTTCTTGGTTGATTTTCTTCTTTTGTGAGTAAACCCTTTTTTTGTAAGTGTTTAATGTGGAAATGGGCTGTTGAGACGGAAGCAAGTTTAAAATTTTGCTGTATTTCTACTAAAGAGGGAGCATACCCATTCTTTTTTTGTGATTGCTTCACAAAATCTAGAACCATTTTTTGTTTTTTAGTAAGCATAGATATTGACATACTATTTATCACGGAGGTATACTTCCATTATAGAAGGAAAATAGAAGGTCTACAAGACCTACTTATCCACACCTCCTATATAAAGATCGAATTAGTAATAGTTCTAAAAAAATATGGCAAAACCTAAATACATAGCAAAGTCTGGTCAGCCTTGGGCTCCAGCTGAAGTAAAACAGTTGAAAAGCATGGGAGGCAGGGTGCCTACTGGCGTTATTGGTTTGAAACTTCAGAGACCAGTTGCAGGAGTACGGGCAAAAGCTCAAGAAATCGGCATGAGTTTGAAGCCGGTAAATAAATCGCCACGATCAAAGCTTAAATAGGTAAACCTGAGCAAAAGGAATGGTAGTAAGTCGCAAGAGCGGTTATCGCGGTATAATTTATTTATGTCTGAATATTACAACCAAAACAGAATAGAATCTTGGAATTACATATCCTTGTATGAACCAAGTTGAACGAGATTTAACATATAGATTGGATGCACTGAAAGCTACTTGTAATCAATACGGTCTACAGAGTTATGAGTGCAAGACTTCTATGGAGATATGGCAAGATCAACATGACTGGAATGTAATGTATGAAAAATATGGTGATTACTTTGGTATAGGCTCTTTGACTGCCTTATTAATTGTTTTCTTCTATTATTTGTGGTTAAGTTCACTAAATTTAAGTAATAAATAGTATGGATAAAAATAATACAAATGAATTGAGTGCTGTTTTATCTGGAGTAGCCGGGGAGTATTTTGTTGCCGGTGAGTTATCGAGAAGAGGATTTCTTGCTTCGATCACCCTTAGAAATACTAAAGGGGTTGATATCCAATGTTCAAATGGAGACGCTAGTAAATCAGTCAGCATACAAGTAAAAACAAATAAGGGTTCATCTAGAAAATGGGTTATGAACCGCAAGGCCGAGGATTATTATGCTGATAATCTTTTCTATATTTTTGTGAATCTAAATGACAATAAAAAATCTCCAGATTATTTTGTGGTACCGAGTAAAGTCGCTGCGGAATATACAAAAAAGAATCATATTGAATGGCTAGGAAGGCCAAGACGTGATGGTAATCCTCACAAAGATAACGACATGAGAAAATTTGTTGACTTAGAAGAAAGGTACTTAAATCGCTGGGAATTGCTTGGGCTGGATATTCAAATTATATAGGGGTAAATTTGAATCTGACGGAATTGGAAAAGATTAGAAATAAAATGGCAAAATTTAAAATAAATCCATGAACACCTACAACTGGTACTCACAATTAATTAAACCACTGTGGGCACCGCCGGCAGAAGTTTTCGGCCCAGTATGGACCGTGCTATACGTCATTATCGCCATCTCTTTCGGCCTCGTATTCTACAGAGTGTGGAAAGGGGAGTTGCCCAAGATGGTTGCATTGCCATTTGCGCTGAACCTCGTCTTCAACTTCGCCTTTACCCCCATTCAATTTGGACTCAAGAATAATCTGTTCGCCGCGCTTGATATCCTGCTTGTGCTTGCGACTCTCGTCTGGGCGCTTTACCTCCTCTGGCGCACTTCGAGCAAACTCCGCTCTGTTGTCTATGCCAATATCCCGTATCTGTTGTGGGTGACATTTGCGACCTATTTGCAATTAACCATCACTTATCTAAACAGATAATGTAACTCGGCGGGTTCAGCTTAATGGGAAATGGCTTAAAAATATGCTAAATTGACGCTTACTGGAGCCGTCGCATAGTGGTCTAGTGCGCCTCACTGCTAACGAGGTAGGGTCTAAAAGCCCTCGAGGGTTCAAATCCCTCCGGCTCCGCCAGATGACCAAGTTTGAACCGAAGCAAAATAAGGATATATTACCCAAATTATGACCCTACTAGAACTCAAACGAAAATTGAGAGCCATTCAAGCTCTCGGATTTGTAAAGACACATCGTACAGGTGATACAGGCATTGGGAAAACGCTCGAGGATCTTCTTGGTATTAAAGAAAACAATATCCCACTTCCTGATATCGGCGAAATAGCAGAACTCAAAGCATATCGAAAAAATGCAACATCAATGCTGACGCTTTTTACGCTTGAACCTCGACCTAAAGGTGGAGATCGCGATCGAGTACTTCTGGATAGTTTTGGCTATTCAAAAAGAGATAATGGTCGCTCAAAAGAATTGCATAGCACTCTTTCGTGTAAGCGTTACAACAATCAAGGTCTGAAGCTCAAGGTTGAGAAAGATAAAGTGCGAGTCGTTGGCAAAGGCAGGAGATTAAATATTTACTGGGACATGGAGGATCTCCAAAAGAAATTCGAGGCAAAATTGCCAGCCTTAGTATATGCACTAGCAGACTGTAAAGAAGTAAGAGGTGTCGAGCATTTCCATTTTAACCAAGCTTTCTTTTTAGAGGGCTTCGATTTTGAACACTTCAAAAGTCTGGTAAAGAAAGACGCCATTGTTGTAGATTTTAGAATGTTTTATCGTCCAAGTGGCTCCGTCCGTAATCACGGCACTGGTTTTAGGGTAAAAATAAAACAACTCTATAACTGCTTCGACACAAAGGTTGAGCTGATTTAATTTTTTCTCAAAACAACAATACTTTCTTTGTTCATCGTTTCCTCTAATGCACCCACGATATTTGTCGGAGAGTTTTTGATCGGCATTCTTTTGCCGGGAATATTTCGAACTATTATATCTTCGCAAGTAAATCCTATTTTTTCTGCTAATTCAGCAATAATAAAATCGGTGGGAATTCGCACTTGTTTAACTAATCTATTTCCAACAACGAGACAGAAGTACTTTTTTGGTTTGAGTACCCTATGTGCTTGTTTCAAGCATTCATTTAAGCCTATATTAAAACTCAATACATCTCTTGCTCTTGCCTCATCTTGCTTGGCGATTTTTTCTAATGATTCTTTGAGATAATCGGATGAAAGTATATGAGTTAGATTCTTGCTGGCTCTACCCCCAAGAAGATTATTGTCTACAGCAGAAGCATCGTTTGGATCATCAAAAACATCAATCCACTGCGCCGAAAGGCGAGAAAACTGTCCATAAGCAACTGTAGTGCGACTATCGCCATATGGAGGTGAGGTAATGATGCAATCAATAGAATTTGCTTTTATACCACTATCTTTCGACGAATCGCCGTAGATGATTTTTGTCCACGTATCCTTTTTTGCATCTTTATAAAAGGCAGTCATTCCGGCAATATTTTTCTCTGCATTTTTTCGAAATATGCCTAGAACATCAGGATCATGCTTCTCTAGTTTTTCTCCCTTAACACGCACTAACTTGAATTCACCGGTCTTTGTGTTTGAGGAATACCGAACTGTCTCACTAAAAGCAACCATCAAGAAATTTTGAATGGTCTCGTCTTTTATTTCTCTTATAGCTTTCTTTAGTTTTGCAAGTTTAACTATTACCTTATCCTTGAACCAAAAATCAATATTCTTAAAATCTGGTCTTTTTATTTCGTTATCCTTTATTTTTTCTACTCTGCTGAGCAGGGCAATGTATTCCTTCGTTAGTTTTTGTGGATTGATTGGAGTTGTTTTTGCTTTTGCAAGAAAAATGGCTAAAGGATTGAGATCAATGCCGTAGGCATTTCTTCCTATTAACCTACTTTCAACTAAAGCTGAACCAGAGCCACAAAAAATATCGCAAATGGTATCACCCTCCTTGCTATAAGTCTCTAACAATCTTCGTCCGACTTGTGGGATAAACATTGCCGGATAAGTATGTATTCCGTGCGTATGTGATTTTGTTTTTTCTCCCCTGTAATCCCATGAATAATCTATTTTACGCACATACTTTTCATCTCTCGACTGTCCTTGATCTAGTTGTGATTCAAGATTGCGAATAATCTTAACGACAACACCTCTCACTTCTACTTCATCACGATAAATTGGGAATAGAGTTGGGTTTGCCGGTTGTAATCTAAACTTTCCATTCTCACGATATAATTTTTTGAGCGTTGCTTGGTTGTCGTCTATCACAGCTACGACGGTCTGACCATTTTCTGCTACCTCTTGTTTGCGTATAACAACAATATCACCGTCAAAAATACCTTCATCGATCATACTGCTACCTTGAACACGCAGGGCATAATGTTTACCTTGCTTTCCAATTTCATCTTTTGCTATTGTAATAGTCTCATCGGAAATTTCCATGGCCTCAATGGGCTGTCCAGCAGCGATTGCTCCAAGAATAGGAATCTCGATCATCTGCTTTGCTTCCACTGTGGAAACAGCACGAGGTTGGTTGTGTTCTTTATTCAAAAAGCCAGCATCTTGGAGTTTGCTGATGTAATAGTGGGATGTCGAAACAGAGGCAAGCTTAAATTTCTTCTTGATCTCCTCAAGAGAGGGGGCGTAGCTGTGCTTTGCCATATAAGCTTTTATGAAATCTAGGACTTGTGTTTGCTTTTTTGTGAGCATAATAGTATTATAGAAAATAAATAGAAAGTATACAAATCAACTTATCCACACCCTATATTAAAGATTAAAAAAATGAACAATCAAGAAAAACATAAGTATGCTTACGCACTTACGAGTGTAGCTTCTACGGGACTCTCTTTTATAGAAGACTCTTTATCTAGAGTAATGAATAATGCGACTGACATGGCTTATTTAAGGTCATTCTATATTTTGTTGTCCTATAATTTTGAACTCATCTTAAAATCTAGAGTAGTAATGCTAAACAACTTTTCTGATAAAAACGATATCAATGATACTCTAAGAAAATTAGGTCACGATATAACAAAAATAAGTGAGGCTCTTGTTGCCAATTTAGAAGAATTAGGCATAAAGGAAATAACCGAGAATGGTAGTCAATATAAAGTTATTACTACTGACAACAAGGAAATTTATGTAGAGAATTTCACAAAGATTCGATATGATTTCCTTGATAACGTAATGCGTAATGTCGATAATCAAGAACATGAACGAATAAAAAAGTACACCAAGACATTGACCGATGTAATTTTAAGAAAAGCGAAGCAGAAAAACGAAGAAGCAAAAAATCAGACATAATATGGCGCCTAGCTGGGACTATTTAGATCGAATACTCCACAACGTTCTTGCCATTATCTGATTTTGGTTTTGGTACTTCAAACCATTCAGGATGAACTTTGTAGATTGCCCTTAATTCACGTATAC
>JAUSGI010000007.1 GCA_030649135.1 bacterium
TTACTTGTGCCAACATTCTTACTTCCGAACGCTCCAGCGTGGGTCACCCCTTCGCCTTCACTGCAGATCGGAATACTCTCCTACCACTTGGATGCTGGTCCCAACCCTGCTCAAACCTGCCAGGTTTAAGAATTCTCAACCTGGCAGGTTAAGTATCAGCAGGGTTAAAATCAGCATCCAAATCCTCAGTTTCGGTACCATGCTTAGCCCCATGAATCTGCGGTGCAAAATCTCTTACTGAGTGAGCTGTTACGCTTTCTTTAAAGGATGGCTGCTTCTAAGCCTACCTACTCAGTGTCAGAGAAATTTCACCTCCTTAAGTGCACTTAGAATGACTTTAGGGACCTTAAATAGAGATCTAGGCTGTTTCCTTTTTGACCGCCGGAGCTTAGCCCCCGGAGTCTAACTGCCGAGCTATTAATCATCAGTATTCGGAGTTTGATAGGTCCGGCGATCTTGCGACCAGTCCAGACCTTCCAGTGCTCTACCACTGATGGAAACACTCGACGCTAACCCAAAAGTTATTTCGGAGAGAACCAGCTATTACCAGGCTCGATTAGCTTTTCACTTCTTATCACAAGTCATCCGAGAGTATTGCACGGCTCAACGGTTCGGGCCTCCCAGAACCTTTCGGTTCTGTTCACCCTGCTCATGACAAGCTCGCTCTGGCTTCGGGTCTTTAGCATACTACCAACCCCGCCAAAGGCGGGATAAACGCGCTATTCACACTCGGTTTCCCTATGGCTCCACGCTTTATCGGCGCTTAGCCGCGCAGTATGCTAAAACTCGTTGGCTCATTCTTCAATAGGCACGCCATAGAGGTTTCGCCTTACGGCGAAACCTCATTGACTCCTTGTAAACATATGGTTTCAGGTCTATTTCACCGCCCTCTCGGGCTGCTTTTCACCTTTCCCTCACGGTACTAGTTCACTATCGGTCTCCAAGAGTATTTAGCCTTACCGGTTAGTCCCGGCACATTCCCCCGAGCTATTCGTGTCTCGAGGTACTCAAGGACGGTAACAAAAGAGACATCCGATTTTCGGCTACGGGACTATTACCCACTTGGGTGCTACTTTCCAGAAGCTTCGCCTAACCAGATATTTTTTAACTCTTCTCTCAACCGAAGTTGAGACATTACCACCTTATAACCCTCAGCATCATTCCCACAACACCACTAAAGATGTGGTGAGAATGAAACTAAGTTTGGGCTGTTTCGTTTTCGCTCGCCGCTACTAACGAAATAACAATTGTTCTCTTTTCCTCCAGTTACTGAAATGTTTTACTTCACTGGGTGCGTTCCCTATCTAATTGATAGGGTGTCTGCAATAGCAGACGGGTTCCCCCATTCGGACATCTACGGATCAAAGGTTGCTAGGCACCTCCCCGTAGCGTATCGCCGCCAAGCCACGTCCTTCATCACCTTCTTGGAGCCAAGGCATCCACCATACGCCCTTAAATTTCCTATTAGGAAACTTAAAAACCACTTACTAATTATTTGAGTATTTGGCCACCCCGTCCAGGCGTGACCAAATCCTGCTCTGTCCTGCTAAATGAAATCAATTTCATTTAGCACATTAACACCCTCCTACAATCAGAGAGTGCCAATCTTTGTTCCATCTCCGGATGCGAAAAGACCCACTTGGTCCAATCATCCGTGATGGTATTTAATTGTTAAAGATCCTTGCCCCGCCATGGCGGGGTGAATCAAAAATGGAAACCCCCGCCTCTCTCGAGGCGGGGGTTTTAACCCACAAGATAGCCAATGGCTATCTATGCCGCTTCGATAAAAGTTGTAGGTTTCTTAACATTTTTGATTAGTAGCTATCTTATACCCTATCGAATTTGGTGTCAACAATGAAATGGAGGGCTGGAATTCGTATAAAACAAAGCCGCGATGCTGTGCCATCGCGGCAGGTGCTGAGGTATGCACCCAACCCTTGAACTCCTCGGTCAGAGGAGGCGGAGGAGGTTCGACAAAATGATGTAGACGAGGGCACCCGCGCCAAGCACGAACGCCACGAGAATCGCCCCCTTTAGTGCAGTAGTCTTGATCTCCTCAATGTCCATGGTCGATTCCTCCCTTGTCCTGCCTCCCCTTCGACTATACTCAGGGTGAGGACTTGCCTACTCTGCATGATAGCACATGACTACTTTTTTGTCAAATTAAAATCCAGACAAACGGAGTTAACGCAATATCTCTTGCCTGTCCCCGTAGGCCCGTCATCAAATAAGTGCCCCAAATGCGCCCCACACTTTTTACAAACCACTTCCGTTCTTTTCATGCCATGAGATTCATCTTCACGGAGCTCAATATTTTCAAGATCAGCGGGCGCATCAAACGATGGCCAACCGGTACTCGAATCAAATTTTGCATCTGATTTAAAAAGCTCTGCTCCACAATTTTTGCACACATACATCCCCTTATCCTTCATATGTACATACTTGCCACTAAATGGCGCTTCCGTCTGCTTCTCTCTCATCACCGCGTATTCTTCCGGCGTGAGTTTATTTGTCCATTCTTCTTCCTTCATATTTTAGCGAAGTTGGCGCCTTTTGGGGCAATTGCTTTAATAATTTCGAAAATTCTTTGTGCACCTTATCAAGTTTCGGATTAATCACTATCTGGCAGTACGGGGCATTCTTATTATTGGCGTAGTAGTCGTGGTGATAATTTTCCGCCTCGTAAAATGTTTCGAGTGGCACAACTTCTGTCACTACCGGTGCTCCCACTTGATTAGAAGCATTGATTTCAGCAATAAATTTTTCCGCCTCCGCTTTCTGCGTTTCCGTGGTGTAAAAAATAACCGAGCGGTATTGGGTGCCTATGTCGTTACCTTGTCTGTTGAGAGTCGTGGGGTCGTGACTAGCGAAGAAAATGGTTAGTAGAGTATGGTAAGAGATCTTGTTCGGGTCGTATTCGATATAAATGACTTCGGCGTGCCCCGTTTTACCACTTGCGACTTGCAAGTAGGTTGGATGAGCCACAGTACCACCGGCATAACCGGGCTTTACAGACGAGACCCCTTCAAGTGCCTTAAACACTGCCTCCGTACACCAGAAACACCCGCCGCCAAATACCGCTTTCTCACTCATCGTTTCTTTAGAAATGTTTCTAAATCTGACTGCCCTTGTTTAAATTCATTTTCAATGTGGGAAAGTTCCGCTCTCAACTGGTCGGCTTCGACCTTCAATTTGGCCTGCTCGGATTCGTCTCTTTGTAATTCCGCCTTTTCCCTAGTGACTTTAGGCTCTTCGTTCCTCAACTTACGTTCAAGGTCTTCGAGTCTGTGCCTTTTGTCCTCCAAATTTCTTTTCAGGTCCTCCAACTGTTGCGCGGTTGTGATGGTCATTTTTTATGGGTTATTTAAATAAGTTATCCTCGGCTATTCAAGACACCATCTTGAATTTGGCTCTTGAATTACTTAGGTTAATTCTAGCACTTTTCTACCTATTCTTGATTACTGCCTTTGTTTTGTCCACAACAACCGGATTTTTGATAATTTTCTTTATAGACTTCAACGCTTTCTCCACTCCCTGCTTACTTTTATAAGTCTCCCCACTGGTCATGACCTTTTTATTATTCCCGGACTTAAAAGTGAGAAAAAACTCCCTATTTTTCGCCCTACCTATCTCAATTCTATTTTTACTTGCCATAGTGTTTTTATATTATTTGAAAAAGTTGAGCAGTCTACTAAAGAGTCCCATTTTCTTCATCGGCTTTGGTTGTTCACTTACTAAATTGTTTATTGGTGAACTCGAACCTGTCTCTATCTTTGGGTCAACAAGAGATTGCGATTTTCCTACAGGTATCTTTTTCACTTCCTTAATCGGAGCAGATTTGGTAGGTTTAGGTTGAGTAGTTTTTACACTAGGTATAACTTTTTGCTGAACTGGTTGAATAATCTTAGGAACAATAACTTCAGGAATTGCTTCGGGGATATACGGGAATTCTATTATTTCTCCACACATTTTCATAGAAGAATAAGAGACGCTACTCTTTCGCCAGCCGTCGTTACAAATTACGCTCCCATCGCTGTCTGACCCCGCAGCACAACTTACTCCTCCGTGACCAGAACAAGCTCCACTTGCTGAAAATACGAGCACTGGAAAGAAAATTACCAAACTTAATATCAATATTTTTTTCATATCTTCTATAGGATATCATGGAATGACTAACTAGTGACCGTCTGGTATGAAGTTGGAACCTTACTGTGAGACATTAGAAGGGGCTTTACCATCCTGTAAATCCTGAGCTCGTATTTGTTCGGCAAGCGACTTTCCTGTTGCCCCTTCAGCTATATAAGACATTAACAGTAGTAACGATGTTGTATAGCCAAAAATTAAAGTGTGTATAGACTCGTCAAAGTTTTCTCTAGTACCATCATCCCTGTAGATAGTACCATCTATCCTGTACTTACCATTTTTAACATAAACCATTAGATTGGGAGTTTTATGAGTTACTGAATCTCTTAATGATATGATATCCGTAAATAATTTACTATTTAAATGAGTTTTGAATTTACTATTGAAACCCTTATATTTCTCCTTTTTAACTTGCTTTAGGAATTTATTGAAACTAAGTTCCTCAACTCCATATTGTTCTTTTAAAAACACGAGAAGGTAATCATAAACAGAACGAGCCAGAACTAAATATCCCTCAAACAAGGCTGCCAATATTTCATGATTAACATCATGTTCATTATTTTTAATATGTTTACCTCCTGCCTTATACAAAATATCGCCTATTAATCCAACTCTAAATAACCGAAAGAAAAGTTGGGTTGATTTTTTGTCATTACGCTTACTAAGCACCTCTTTTACAAAATAATTTAAAGCTACAGCATGAAAAGCATATGATGATGGTTTATCGAAGTTGTATTTAAAATAGTTCTTTGTTAAATCTAAACCAATGTTCATGACTTTATAATCTAGCCGTCTGGTGCGAAGTTGGAACTAAAATAATGCATAATACAAATGCCACATAAAGCTAGTGCGTGTTTGTTTAGAATTGACACACCTATCCCTTTCTATTAACTCACTCACCTCACTACACATTCCAACTTGGACTGCATAATGGTAATTTTCAAGTTTAACTATTACTAGGGCAAACCAAATAATAATTATGGCTAAAGTAACGATAGTTATATTCTTTTTCATATCATTTATTGTTTAAAGCTCTACTTCCCACTGTGTAGAATATTCTTTTTGAGTCTTTTGTACATTCTCTATTTTATCGCAAATAAATTGTTTTATGCTTTGGGTATTGCTTGTCCCGCCACTTCTATCATATCCCCAAAAATACTCCTTCGTTATACCGTCGTTTTGTGGAGTATAAAATTCTAATTTATATGGCTCGACATCACGTTCCATCCCAGTATAAGTAAGTTTTATTAATTTTTTGTTTCGACCACCAGAGATGATCATTTCTCTAAATATATTTGAGAATGTTGACGGTCTTATCATGCGGCCTCCCATTCTAGTAACATATGCAGCTATTTCATCGAAAAAAGTGGGGACGGATTCAGCAAAGGAATTGTGCGCTGTCTCGAATGTCATCGAACTCTGAAGAGGTACTATTAAACCGCCCCATGATTGGGCGTAGGTTTCGTAAGCTGGAAAGTTACAAAAATAATCACGCATATGTTCAAATGACCTTGAAAAATCTGTTTTTGACAAAAGCACCCTAATTATTTGGCTTCTGTTAATTTCTTCGTTTGGAGATAAAAAAATTGAATATACTAAGTCAAAAAAATCTCCCGCCTTCCTTCTGTGTAAAAGGGTAATAAACTTTGTAGCTATAATTTCTTCAAGTTTTTGGGACCTTACTTTGGTGTCACTAAATAATTCGTGATCAGAATATGGGTGAATAATAGACCTGTACTGTGGAGGAAGACTTAAGTTCTCTCCACGAGTTACATCTACCTGTGTTTTGAGGTTGAATTTTCCATCAGAATGTATTGCCTTGAAATACATTCTTGCCTCGAGGGCATCAACCTGCATTTTTTCCGGCAAATTTTTATCCTCGACTCTCACCTCATCAACAAAAGGGATGCCAGTCTGTTTTTCGATGGAATGTCCAATATTGTTAAGTCTTTCTTTGAGAAATTCTTTTTCAACATGACTATATGCAGAGAAGTCTAAATCCCGTGCAAATCTAGTATCAGGATAATATAGCTTACGTAATGCACCACTACCTTTAAGAGTAAGTTGTGGGGAAAGGCGTGGATCAGAGGAAACCTCCTTTATAATCCAACTTTGAATATAATCTCGCTCTACGTCTGCCGGAGTAAGTTTAAATTCTATAGCCTTTCTTTTAATTTCTTCTGTGTCAAACATTTTTGATGACACTAACTATGCATCTTATGGAGAAGCAAGTAAATACCCTTTTTAAGCTTAGCTTAACTCATCTGATCTTCTCTAATTTTAGAGGTTTCCGTATTGTTCAATGGGGCTGCGCTGTAGTGAGTGGAGATGGTAACAGTATTTGATGAATTTTGGCTCGAAGCAGCTGCGGTGGTAGTAATGTTAGTATTTGCGGAAGTTTGATTTGCGGTGGTGGAAGTAGAATTTGCTAATGTCTCTGTAGTTAAACCTGTACCACCTACAGTTATGTAATCCTTGATATTTGAAAAAGTAACGTTGCCGATGCCGCTGACATTCTTAATATCTTCAATTTTTTCAAAGGGACCATTCGTATTTCTGTAATCTATTATTCTTTGAGCATAAGCCGGTCCAATACCGTTTAATGTCTGGAGTTCACTAGAACCCGCTATATTGATATTAACGAGCGCTGCTTGAGCATGTAAAGCTACTGGCAGGATTACCAGCAGTATGACAACAAAATATTTTCTATAAATACGCACGGGCGTAGGCGATTATTCCGATACTGAAGGAGATGAGACACAAGAACCCGAAAAGAAACTTAAAGAAGGTCCGATCAAAATAACGCATCGCTTGATTATAAATCTCTCTAGCCCAAATATCACCCAAGTTATCCCCAGCTTTACCGAGGGGAGGGCTCGGTAGGTACGTCATGGAAATTTATCCAATCACGAATATCTATTTTGAATTCCGCGATAGTATTAAAATACTTAGGAAAGACTTCTGTATTTAGAATTACGCGTTCTTCTCTGTTTCCCGAAAGATAATCCAGGTAACTGGAATAAACATAATTATTAAGAAAAGATTCTGCTTGTGGAATATCTAGGTTCTCTTTTTTCCAATTGGTATTAAGTATTTTCAATGGATTTAAATGTATGTAAGCGAATATATATTTCAAATATTCATCGACATCTAGATGAGAAGATTTGAACTCACTGCTGAAAAGCGCGCCGGTTCTCTCGTATTTCTTATTGAAATAAGTGGAATAGGCAGTCAGAAGCTTGCTCATAAATTTTACAATACCACCCTCTGTGATTTCTTTAATTAGCAAATGAAAATGATTTGGCATTAGACAATAGGCTCCAATGGCCACCAGTTTTTGTCCGGTCTTAACATCTTTTAACGAAAATTTCTTGGTCTCTCTGTACATAACTGGTTTTGTTCCGTTGCAGAGAAGTAATAGACGTACGAATCTTTTTCTATCAGCATCATCCGGAAAGATGGATCGTTTATCAACGCCACGGCTATATAGGTGATAAAATTCTTCAACTGAAAAAATAATTTTACGTACTGTCATATTTCCCGAGGGGAGGGCTCGGTACATATATTGTACCTTTAAAATAGAAAAAAGTTATCCACGCTTACCGAGCCCTCCCCTCGGTGAACGATTAACACAAAAACCGCCAGAGGGCGGTTTTTTGTTTGCCCGAGAAGCGCGGGCTTCGAGGGCGTCCGAGGCCGTTAGGCCGAGGACTTTACGAGAAACGAAGCTAAAATTAGTAACTGCCGCTTGTCTGTAAGGCCTGTATTTCTACTTGGAGCTGTTGAATGAGTATTGAGATGAGTTCTTGTATGAGGACTATCAGTTGACTTTTGATTGCCGCGATAGCTTCCGCATTAGCGCCCCCAACGACTACTATTGGAGCAACCACTGGAGTAGCAACTGTCGTAACACCGCCCCCTCCACCACCAGCCTCATCAGTTCTAGAAGAAGAAGCCACTTCAGTCGGGTCGGCACAGAGAGTGGTTGAAGGGACGATGGTCACAGTGATTGTTTCACTCGTCCCCAAGAGATTATAGCCGAGTGTCGACTCTGTACTATTGCAGATGTTTACATCTTGTCCTTGACCGGTACTGGCCGACAACTTATTGAGATTCGGTGCAGTTACTTTGAACGAAGAGTTGGCTAGAATGTCTACTGAGAAACTATCACTCCCAACCTCAATAGATTCTATCGTTCCTGTAGAACTTGTCGCATTGATTGTAATCCCGTTCACGGAGAAAACAACATCCGTCGTTAGAGTCACGTCATTGTAGGCGGCGAAAGCCAAGCTAGGTAGAAGAAGTGTCGCAATTGAACCTGAAAGTAATAATTTTTTCATGAGTCAGAATTGTAGAGAATTAGACTGGGCAGGCACCATACTTCCATAACATAACGCCAGTTGAAAGACCTGTAGCGGCATCACCCCCTGTCCCACTTTGCCAGCTTGTGGTAGCCATCGTCGAGGATGCGAAAGTGAGGTGAATCGGAGTTACGGTCGAGGTCGCATGCATCTCTATACATCCCACGACAAGTGTCGAGGTGGCGGAATTTGACGCTGACGTAACAGTAAGCGCTCCATCACCACCGCTCATAGTAACATCTCCGGTAAGGGTTGAGGTAAGCCCGACAGTAAGAGTTCCTGCGGTCGCCTCAATGTTACCAGCACTAGTGGTAATATTACCCGCCGTGCTAATAGCCGTACTGATGGTTGTCACGGCATTGGCCACAAGCGAAATAAACAGAACTCCAAACATTACAGCAAGGACAACCGAAACTATTTTAGTTGTCTTATCATTATTAACTATATTCATACCTAATTATTATTTGATTTATCCTACTAACACACTTGATTATCTCATAGTTCTTGAGAAAAAAAAGCAATCTTCTGTGGATAACAAAAACCCCGCCGAAGCGGGGTTTTTGGTTTCTAGGTTAAGCCTAGAGCTCTAGTAATCCGAGGATTACGGGAAGGAAACGTCAGCTGTTCTCCAGTCTGTGGTCGTAGCCATGAAGGTAGTTCTCTGGATAACAGTTGAAAGATCTTTTGCAATCCATTCGAAGCCTTCGAAGCCGACTGCGTAGAGACTACCAAGGGTAGCTGAAACACCGTCTGCTGACCTACCAAGAATCGTCCAGGTAACAGGGATGGTAACTTCAGCGTTTTCAGCCAAGACACAACTATTCGTACCGGTTGAAACACAAGCGGTAGGAATAGAGTACGAGGATGAGGTAGCCTTGCTACCGAACGTGCCGTCGTAGGTGCCGTTGCGGTAGAGTGCGAACGAGCCCGTGGAGCTTGCGAAGAGAGGCGAGCCAGAAGCCACAGTACCAAGAGTGAGGTCGCCACCAACTGCTTTAACCTTGAAGTTGAATGTCGCGCTCAAGGTAGAAGTGCTAGAACCACCAGCAAATGGTATACCTTGAGGCACACCGTCTGTAGTGATTGACTTGGAAACCAGGGTAAGTTGAGGACCAACCTTTCTGACCTCAATAACTTTACCAGTGGCAGAACCGGATTCAGTCAAACCAGTGCCAGCTGCGTTCTCTGAAGTAACATCACCAGTGTCAATGTTAGCATCGAAGCTGTTAGAGGCAGCATCTACGCCACGGATATCAACCTTGACCGAAAGAGTCTTAGTTGTGTCCACTGGAATGATGTAATCAATGTCAGTGAAGGTGGCGCTGTCCGAACCCGTAAGTTCGACGAGAGTTGCCGAACCTACTTTAACAGCGGGTGATACAGAAACATCGTAGAGCCAAGCGGTTGTCGCAGTGGCTGTATCAGCACCGGTCATGTTGACGTCAACAATAAGGTCGGTAAGAGTAACGTTGTCTTTTTCAGCTCTGAAGTCAGCCCTCAAGAGTTCTAGTTCATCACATTCATCTTCTGTTGAACTTCCGGTGCAGATGACTTGATTGGCAAGAGGACTGTTGGCATTGAGAGAAACGGCCAAAGTAGCACTCTCGGAAAGTTCGCTTTCAGAGGTGAAGTCGCGATTGAAGGCAGTAGCTGGACCATATTGGTTCACAGCCGCACCATCCACTCCGCGGACGCCATCAACAGGAACGGTCAGTCTCCATGAGTCGCCGTTGAAGGTGTCATCCCATGCGCCCAGTGCATCAAGAGCAACGGAGAGAACTTTTGTTGTGCCCTTTGGAACAACAAAGCTCAAACCGGAAACTGTGATGTAGTAGCTGGTGCCATCCTTAACTATGGTGTCGATGTTAAGGTCAGATGAACCAAGTACGGTGGAACCGTCCTTGATGTAGATCTTGTCAGCAATCTTCCTGTAGAAATCAGTGTCTGAAGTTGAAGTAGTATCGTTCTCATCAAGCTTCAATTTGACTCTCTCAATCTTGATGTCAGAAGACTTGGCTTCCAGTTTGATGCCAAGAACATCTCTGTTCGTGTCTCCTTCATACAACTTTACTCCAGCGGGAGACGGATTGAGGGAAACGGTAACGGTGCCTTCTACACCAATAGTAGTAATGCCACCGCCTCCACCCGGAGGAGGAACGGTTACAACACCACCACCTGCGTTAGCTTTTGCTCTGGAGATTGCACCCCAGTAACCAGCTGTCGGAGAAACTCCGTTAGCTGCTTGCCACCTAGCGACAGCGGCCTTTGTAAGAGAGCCGAAGTAACCCATGGCTACGCCTGCTGGCATAACTAGGTGACCTTCCGCTACAAGCTTTTGCTGAAGAGCAACAACTTCCGCACCTCTCGAACCAACAGTCAGGTTTAGAGTGAAGGTTGTACCGGTTGATACAGCGCTTCCCTGAAGAGTGGCAAGTTGTGCCATAAGTGCATTGATTTGTGCCTGAAGTTCAGCAATGGTCACAGCACCCGCCATCGGTACAAAAGAACCGAAGACAAGTGTTGCGCCGGCTGCGATTCCAGCAATCTTTGCAATTTTAATTTTTATCATTGTTAATTTATTTTCTAATGCGTGAGTACTTCCCAATAATTTCTAATATTTGCTCGGGTTGCGTCACGTGTACTAATTTTTGCCGAGAACGGATAAGCCTTTCCCGGCAAGTGTCTATTAATGTAATGCCCACACCCCTAGATTATAAGGGATACTTCGGCAAGTGCCAAATATACTGTGGATAACAGTACAATACATGTTTTATGGGTATGAAGCAAGGGTGTAACGGCTCCAGCGCTTCTCCCCCATTTTCCTAAGAATGCCGGCCCGTACCATGAGAGAGAGCTCACGCTGGATAGTTTTCTCGCTACAGTCACTAATGAGTGAGGAAACGTCCTTTATCATAACCTCCCTTTTACGTTTCAGAAGGGTGATAATAATGCCCTGCCGACTATTTTTCTTCACAGATACAGCCCCGAATTTTTTCAAAGATTTGTCCTTTATCGTATGACCCTCCCCCAACTGTTCTATTCTCTGCTTTGGAAAGTCCATACTGAGAAAATCCGAAATATTAGCAGAATAATCAAGCGTATCGGCATATTTTGTAAGTTCTTCTTGTATAAGGCCATGATTTTCTGCAGATACCAGTCCAACATTTTTCGCTACCGCAAGTAGGCCCATTATCTTTAGGACAATCTCTCTTATTTCTACGGCAACAATTTGTCTTTCTTTAAGAGACACGGCGGAAGAGACGAGCTCAGAAGCAAAAGTCCGTAGTTTCCATTTAAGTGGCTCTTGGTCACTTAAAAAGCCTGTAATTAAGTATATCGCCGAAGAAAGTTTCTCTGGTTTTCTGTCCTTTAATTCCATTATATTCTGTCCTTTATACTAAAGTAAGTCCATTATGAAGTTAAGGGACAAATTTTGCAACTCCGATGGAAAATGGAGGGGGCATGTTATTATTAGGAAAACACTTTAAATCACTATGGCAAAAAATGGAAAGAAACGAAGCAGAGATTGGGACGAAGATAGGATGTCGATTTTCAGACTCACTTCCAGAGAAACAGCCAACGGTATCTTGGGTGTATTTTCAGTCGTGCTCTCTATCTTCCTTCTTTTGGGTGCCTTCGACCTGGCTGGTCAGGCCGGCACAGTAGTCTATAATTGGCTCTCTTATCTATTCGGCTTCGGTTACTATCTTTTGCCTGTAGTATTCCTCTTATTGGCCATATCGTTTCTCCGAGAACAGGAAAGAGACTTTGCCATGCCACAGATATTCGGCTCACTTATCCTTTTTCTCTCCTCTCTGGGTCTGGTCAATCTTTTCTCGGATGAGGGCGGTATTATCGGCGGTCTCATATCTAAACCTCTGGACTCTGTCTTTCACATCTATTTCAGCACGGTGATACTTTCAGCGTTACTTGTCGTCTCAATCTTAGTGATATTCAACACTTCCATAAAATTTGATGCTTTCTCATTTGTCAGAAAATTTTTCTCTAAGAAGGATGCCGGCACTCTAGCCACCGGGGAAAATGCCGCTGTTGACAAAGCGGTAGAGAAAATGGAAAAAACCGGAATACAAAGTGAAGAGCTGGCGCGAACGGGAGCAGTCCGCGATAAATCAAAAAACGAGGAGGGAGGATTCATACCGGAGATTAGACGCCGAAGCGGTAAGCGTTGGGTGCCTCCGCCAATATCACTTCTAGAAGGAGATCGCGGCAAGCCGGGTGTTGGCGACATCAAGGCCAACGCCAATTTGATTAAACGCACTCTCTTAAACTTCGGCATTGTGGTTGAAATGGATGAAATCTCAATTGGCCCATCTGTCACCCGCTATGCTCTGAAACCGGCCGAAGGCGTCAAACTCTCGAAAATTATGGGACTCCAAAATAATCTCGAGTTGGCGCTTGCGGCACATCCGGTGCGTATCGAAGCGCCCATTCCGGGCAAGTCACTCGTAGGCATTGAGGTCCCCAATACACTCAAGTCCACCATTGGTCTCGGCTCGCTGGTTGCTGATGAAGAATTTACTCGTAGCGCGCTACCACTCCTAGTCTCACTCGGCCGAGATATCCCCGGCCGGTCACACTTTGCTAACCTCGGTAGAATGCCGCATCTCTTGATAGCCGGTGCCACCGGTTCCGGCAAATCTGTGACAATTCACGCCATCATCACTTCCCTGCTCTACAGAAACCCGCCGGACAATCTCAAGTTCCTGATGATAGACCCCAAGCGTGTGGAACTGACCATGTACAACAATATTCCCCATCTGCTGACTCCCGTAATCACCGACCCGAAGAAAGCTATTCTGGCACTAAAATGGGTGGCCAAAGAGATGGAACGCCGTTACGGCATCCTTGAAAAAAACAGCGTGCGGGACATCGATTCGTATCATAAGAATGAGAAGCCCGATGAGCCGATGCCTTTTATCATCGTCATCATAGACGAACTGGCCGACCTGATGCAGTCTTATCCGCGAGAACTTGAAGCTGCCGTGGTACGTCTGGCACAGATGAGTCGCGCCGTCGGCATCCATCTCATCCTCTCTACCCAGAGGCCGTCAGTAAATATCATTACCGGATTGATTAAGGCTAATATTCCGGCGCGTATCGCTTTGCAAGTGTCATCGCAAATTGATTCGCGTACGATTCTCGATGCGGCTGGCGCCGAGAAGCTTCTCGGCGCCGGCGACATGCTCTTCCTCTCCGGAGAGATGTCTAAGCCATTGCGTATCCAGTCTGCTTACATCTCGGAGAAAGAGGTGAAGGCGGTCACCAAGTACCTTTCCGATACTTACGCCGACGAACTTCAAACCGAAATTAATTTATCCAGCGACAACACCGCTAATGCCATCTTCACGGCGTCACTCGAGGAAGATTCGTATAGTGGGGATGATGACGAACTTTACGAAGAGGCGCGGGAAACTGTCATCCAGGCAGGTAAAGCCTCAACCTCATTTCTCCAGCGCAAATTGCGCATCGGCTACGCTCGTGCCGCGCGTCTGGTAGACATGCTCGAGGAACGCGGAGTAGTAGGTCAAGGATTTGGAGCCAAGGCGCGGGAAGTCATCGGGGCTGAAGTGGCCCACCTGCCGGACAGGCAGGAAAGTGCCGAACCGGAAGTAGACAGAGAGAATACCGGGGAATCAGTATGACAAAAATAATGGTCATTAAACCAAAATATGCGCTCTTAATCGCATTCTTCGTGCTTCTTGCTTCTTATTCCTTGTATCAGGCGCGGGCTCTCCTGGTCGGCCCACAGATTTGGATTGAAAGTCCTAAAGACGGACAGGTGGTCGAGAGCCCTCTCGTTGTGGCGACCGGCCGAGCGAAAAACATTGCCTGGATTAGTTTCAATGACCGACAGATATTTACGGACGAAAAAGGGGCGTGGAGCGAGAAATTGTTAGTCTCTCCCGGCTTGAGTATAATGACCGTGAAGGCCCGCGACCGCTTCGGCCGAGAGATAGAGAAAAGTATACAAATTGTCTTAAAATAAATTTCAAATGGTAAAACTAAAAAATATAGAAGATAAGAGTCAGGGTAAAAATATAGATGCTACTCTAGATGCGATCAGGACCAAATTCGGCGAGGACTCAATCATGAAGCTTGGAGACAAACCTAGAGTAGGCATAGATGCCATCTCCACCGGCTCTATAGGCCTGGATGCCGCGCTCGGCGTCGGCGGTCTACCACGAGGTAGAATTATAGAAATTTTCGGTCCGGAATCTTCAGGCAAGACCACCCTCTCGCTCCATGTTATAGCCGAGGCACAGAAGACAGGCGGCATTTGCGCCTTCATCGATGCCGAACACGCTATGGACCCGGAGTACTCCAAGCGTCTCGGTGTCAAAATCGATGAGCTCTTAATCTCCCAGCCGGATACAGGCGAACAGGCCCTTGAGATTGTGGACTCCTTAGTGCGCTCCGGCAAAATTGACGTCATCGTCATAGACTCGGTAGCGGCACTTACTCCTAAAGACGAGATTGAGGGCGACATGGGAGCATATCACGTTGGCAAACAAGCGCGCTTGATGAGTCAGGCCTTGCGCAAGCTCACCGCCATCGTGGCGAAGTCTAAAACTATCGTTATCTTCATCAATCAAATCCGCATGCATATAGGCGTGATGTTCGGGAATCCCGAAACTACCCCGGGCGGCAAGGCGCTTAAATTTTATACCTCGGTGCGCCTAGACATTCGCCGCATTGCCCAGATTAAAAAGGGTGAGGAGGTCATGGGGGGACGCACTCGGGTCAAGGTGGTGAAGAATAAGGTGGCGGCGCCATTCCGACAGACAGAGTTTGACCTGATGTATAACGAAGGCATTTCGCGAGAGGGCGAGCTCATCGCGCTCGGCGAGAAATTTGGCATTATGAAAAAGTCCGGCAATTCTTATGAGTATGGGGAGACTAAACTTGGCCGCGGCTACGACGCCACTCGTCAATTCCTACGCGAAAACAAAAAAATTTCAGACCAAATTCTCAAAGACATTCATGCTAAACTTAAGGAAACCTAAACTCGTCAACCTCGCAGGTCGACAACTTTAGTAGTTCCTTTTCATAAATTTCTGGCTTCACGTCAAATAGTTCGTAAAATAATTTTTTATTTATAATTTGCTCCATTGCCCCGTCTCCAAAGTAGTCCTTAAAACTAGACCATTTATAAGTTCTTAGAAAATCTAGAGCTTTTCTATTATTTCGAGTGGACATGTTTTTGCGATCCGAAGGAATAAGATCTAAAGGATTGATATCAATATAGTATGGAATATAAAGATATTGCCTCTCGTCAGTGATGGGAATTACCTTAGCCCTATTCTGAAAGACATAACCACTTCTCCCTTTGTTCCTTATATTGAAATACTTAGTAAATGCATTACCCAGACGTTTAGTAAATTCAATAATCCCTCCTTCGACTGCTTCATGAAGCAACAAGTGATAGTGGTTAGGCAGGAGACTCCATTTTAAAATTTCTACTAACTTTTCTCGCTCTGGTAACTTCGCCGCCTCAAAAATATTTTTAACTGTTCGGACCTTTCCTTTTTTATTGTTAAGTAAGAAAAGATTCTCAACAAACCTCTGGTAATCGCGACCGTCATTGAAAATTTTGCGCTTTTCTATCCCCCGATTGCATACATGAGCGATGTCTCCAATCATTCTATAATTTTAAACCAATCTCCCGAAACTTGTCAACCTCGCAGGTTAACGAGTGATAACAGAAAACCGGCCGAAGCAGGTTTCCTGCCTCGCCGGTTAGACTAGTACCTTTTCTGCATAGTACATGATGCAAATTTCCGGACGTTCCTGCCAAGCCTGCTGGTCAGGGATTCCAGGAGAAACTTTCAGAACCACGAACTCTCCAGGTGCCAGTTTGTTGTCGTTAATGAAAGCCAGAACGTCATCATATAGACGGAATCGCCCAAGGAACCAGCTCTTCATTTTTCAAACCTCCCATGTTAATTTTGTACATTTGTCCTAATTATACACCATACTAGTATTATGTCAAGTATATTTCGTGACTTAAATTAGCTATATTTTATATCTTACAAAAATGCTCGACTATAACGAAGTCAAGGAGGGGAAATATATTGTTTTCGAAGGTGAGCCGTACGAGGTCATTGGTTCGCACGTTTTCCGTAAACAACAGAGGAAACCGGTTAATGCCGCCAAGCTTAAAAGTCTCTTGACCGGAAGAATCGTTGAACACTCTTTCCACTCCTCTGACAAAGTAAAAGAAGCCGATATTAATAAGAAAGAAGTAAAATATTTATACGCTAATAAAGGAGAGTACTGGTTTTCCGAAGCCAATGACCCATCAAAGCGATTTAAATTATCGGAAGAAATAATCGGTCCAGCCGCAAAGTTTCTCAAGCCAAACATTTTGGTAGATGCCATGCTCTTTGATGAACGTATTATCGGCCTAAAACTGCCTATCAAAATGGAGCTAGAGGTTACCGAGGCCCAAGAGACTACCAAAGGCAACACCGCCCAAGGCGCCACTAAAATGGTCAGACTCGAGACAGGAGTCGAGATTCAAGTGCCGATGTTTATCAAAGAGGGAGATGTGGTACGGGTGAATACGGAGACCGGCGAGTATACAGATCGAAGATAAGACCAGTCAGAAGGCCCACTAAACTCCAGTATATAAGGACGAACCATAATTCATTTACCAGGACCAAATTTGCGCCGACCATTTTGTAAACAAAGATTAAAGGCAGAAATATCGGCACAGCCAGACTGTCCGCAAAACAGCCGGCGCCAGCTTGTGTCGGACATGCTACTTTCAAGATAAGTGTGAGCCCAACAAGTGCCGGTCCAAAGAGCGCCCCTTGAATAAAATACGGTAAACGCATCTATAAATTATAACCTAGTTAGCGAGATACGCCCCGCCTTAGCGAGACACATATGGCAAGAGACCGAGAAACCGAGCACGTTTGACGGCCAAAGCGAGCGCTCGTTCAAACTTAGCGGGAAGACCAGAGCGCTTGTGTGATTGAATACGCGCGTGAGGCGTAAGAAACTTCTTAAGAGTCTCGACATCTTTGTAATCGATATGCTCAATCTTATTATCTTTGAAATAATTTTGTTTTCTCATGTTTTATTTATAGTGAGCTCGCCGAACTAAAAGGGAATGTCGTCTACGTTAACATTGTCTTCTGGATAGTCGATTGCATCTGCTGGCGGAACATCATTAGTATCAGCCAGTTCACCCGTTACAGCTTTAGCGGCAGATGGGGCCGCACCATCACGCCTGGGACCAAACTGGATTCTGTCTGCCACCACTTCGGTGCGATATTTTTTAGTACCATCGGCCGCATCCCAACTTCTGGTCTGCATCCTACCTTCCACCAGAACACTTGAGCCCTTGCGCAGATATTGAGCGGTTGTTTCCGCTTGTCGGCCAAAGACGACTACATTGTGGTAATCGGTTGATTCCTGTTTTGCCCCAGCTTTATCTTTCCAAACGCGATTGGTGGCCACTCCCATCGTAGTAACTTGCACACCGGAAGACAGCGAACGAAGTTCCGGGTCGCGGGTCAGATTGCCGATGATGATGGCGCGATTGAAATACATGGTTTTAGTTTACCACCGCTTCTTCGACAGAGCCAGAAACTGGCTCTTTCTTTTCTTCCTTTACCGCTCGGGCTTTGGCGAAAGTGAAGGTGGTCTGTCTTGGAGCTTTGACCAAGAGAAGTCGTAGAACTTCGTCTATTTTCTCTACACCGGACTTGATGGCTAGAATCTTTGCTCTATCAACCTCGAACTTAATCCAGCCGAGATATGCGTCAGTAAGCACGTAGCGGCTGGCGCCAATAGTCTTTGACATTGAGTAGGCCAAATTTTCTTTAAAAGGTTCCTCGGCGTCGATTTCTATACCGCCCTCTTTCGTAATCACTTTTCGGATAGCGCCTGTGACATCGGAGAGTTTATCTTCCGGAATGCTCGGCAATACAAGATAGCCGATCTCGTAGACCTCAAGTTCCCCCGTTAGAGCCTCTGTATTTACCATAAGTCGAACTAGCCTATCATAGATAGCGCGTTATTGACAAGAGTAGCCCTTACTACATCTTCGTCCTCTCCCCTAATCTCGGCAACTTTCTTGACCACTTCGCTCACGTAACTAGGTTCGTTGCGCTTGCCTCGGTATGGTACCGGAGTTACGTAAGGCGAGTCCGTCTCTGACATAATCATGTTTAGAGGTGCGAACTTGATAACTTCGTCATAGTCATGCGTGAAAGTAACTACCCCCGTGAAAGAAACCGTGAACCCAATATTAAAAAATCTTTTGGCTGTATCAACATCTCCGGCAAAGAAATGGACATTACCGCGCAGCTTGTCCCTGTGTGCTTTTTTAAGCGGTCCTAGAATCCCGAGTAATTCTTCATAAGCGTCTCTCGCATGAATCATCAGGGGTTTGTTGTGCATGATGGCAAAGTCAATTTGGTCTAAAAACAATTTTTTCTGCCTCTCGTAATCAGTATCTTTATCGGCGTGAAAAAAATCTAGGCCACATTCCCCTACCGCTACCACCTTGGGATGTTTGACTAATTCATCAAATTTTTCTTTTTCAAAACTCTCGCTCGGATTATCCACCGGATGAACCCCAATACAAGCGTAGATTTCCTCATGCTTATCCGCCAAATTTACAGCCATTTTGGAAGATTCTAAATCCGTACCGATGACTATAGTATGAGTGCCGGTTTCCTTGAGCCGTGAAATTACTTCACCCCTGTCCGAGTCGTATTGGGAAGCATTGAGATGCGAATGGACATCAAAATATTTAGGCATTATTAGTCTTTGCGAGGGAAAAGGTTTTCTGGTTTCTTTAAATTTTCTAAACTGTTTTTAATAATTCCGGCTGTCTTAGGCATTATCGGAACAAGTAAGTGAGCTATCTCAAATAGATTAGTACATAAATCAGATACTATATTTATCGCAACATCGTGATCCGTTTTATACTTTTTGTATGGTTCCTCATCCTGGATTTTTTTATCTACCTTTTGAATCAACTCCCATATGTGATTCACGTAATCTTGAATATCTAATTTTTTTATAGAATTATTTTCTACATTCCCTACTGAAGAATTGACCGTGCTCACACCATACTTGTCAGCCATAGTTAAGACCCTTGACACTAAATTACCTAAACCATTTGCAAGACCCGCATCATACCATTCATCTAATCTCTCCAATGTAATATCTGTATCGTCAGTCGGATGTACATGCCTAAGCAAGAGATAGCGAGTGCCATCTACGCCATATCTCTTAACCATATCCTGTGGACTAATTACATTCCCCAGAGATTTGGACATCTTATGACCGCCGGAGTTAATGAAGCCGTGATAGAAGACTTGGTTAGTATTTTTTATACCTGCAGACATAAGCATTGCCTGCCACATAAGAGACTGGAATCTTACTTGGTCTTTCCCCGCTAACTGTAAGGTGTGTCCTTCTTCCCAAAACTTTTTGAAATTTCCGTCTTTATCTTCTGGCCAACCAAGGGTAGAGATATAACTAGTCAAGGCATCGAACCAGACATACATTACTTGCGTATCGTCCCCAGGCACTGGTACACCCCAAGAGAGGCGCCTTTTCTCTCTAGAAATACTAAAATCTTCCAAACCTTCTTGTACAAAATTGATGGCTTCCTCTCTACGCCATTCCGGTATGATAACGTCTGGATTTTTTAGGTAGTTGAGTAGTTTTTCTTCATATTTTTTAAATTTGAAAAACCAGTTTCTTTCTTTAAGCAGTTGCGGTTCGGTTTGATGGATAGAACATTTGCCATCAATCATATCTCTTTCAGCCAGAAACCGTTCACACCCAACACAGTAAAGCCCCTCGAATTCTTTTTCATAAATATCATCGTTTTTCTTGCACCTGGCCCACAACTCTTGTGCGGCTTTGATATGATCTTCACTTGTGGTGCGAATAAATTTTAAGTTATCAGATAGACCGAGCATATTTTTGAGATTCTCGAATTCCTTAGCATAACGCTCCACATATAATTCGACTTTTTCTCCAGCCTTCTCGGCGGCATTAAAAATCTTCTGACCATGCTCGTCTGTGCCCGTGTTAAAGAAAACTTCTTCGCCGACTCTATTTCGGGCTATGACATCTGCCACCAAAATTTCATAGGCAAAACCGATATGCGGCTCCGCATTGACGTAAGGAAGAGTGGTAGTTATGTAAAACGATTTCATTCGGTTCCCGACATTTTAGCGATTTTACGCTCCTCTAGGTCAGAGATAAACTCCATGACCGCAGCGGCCACCGGGACCGAGATAAGTACACCGAGAAAACCAGCTAGGGTCCCGCCAATGACTAACGCCATGATGGAAATCATGGGTGGCACCCCGACCATTTTCTTGACCACCATAGGATAAATGAGATGGCTCTCGAGCTGTTGAATCACGACATAGAGTCCAGCCACAATAAGAGTGATGCTCATACCACCCCACGTATAAGCCACAAACAAAGTAGGAATGGCCGCGAGGGTCGCGCCAAAGAGCGGAATGAGTTCAAACACTCCGGCCAAAACCGCAAGCAACAGGGCATGCGGGACACCTATGCTAAACAATACAAGATAGACGAGCACCATTACGAGCGCCGACGAGAGAAGCTGACCCTGCATCCAAAGGCCAATTTTGTGCTGCGAACGTCGCCATAGTCCGATGATGTATTGCTCATGTTTAATGGGGGTAATTATTTTTAGGAATTTGCTGATACCGTCTTCTTGCGCCACCATATAAAAAGAGAGTACCAAAATAAGCACGGAATTCACTACCCCGCCGAAGATTAGAGAAACGCTCGAAAAGACTCCTTGGGACAGAAAGCCGGACAAAGCGTTCAGTTGGGAGCTTAGTTCTCTAATAACGAAAGGTGTATCAAAACCTCCAAACAGGTTTTGGGTTCTAAACATGTCGGAGAGAATACCGCCACTTGTGACAGAGTTGGAATATATCGTCAATGTTCTGATGAAGTTGGATATCTCACCGACAAGTGGCAGAAGAAGGAAATAGAAAAGACCGGCAAGCACCAGCGCCAAGATGATATAAACCAGGAGCACCATTGGCAAACGGGGGATATTTCTCTTCTTGGCCCAACCAGTGGCCGGTTCTATAGCTGAAGCGATAACCACCGAAGCGATGATGACCAAAATAAATTCGCCAGCAAGAAAAAGGGCGTAGGCTATGGCTACTACCACCACACCCCTCACCCAACTGCCGATAGTGATCTCCCACTTCTGCTTGTCTTCACTCATAAAAATATGATAGCACTATTTAACGAGTTTTAAATCCCTTGGCCAATTTCTCAAGCTTAGCTATATCTTTTTCCACCCCCTTTAGGCCAGCCTCAAAAAAGGCGTTTTTGGACGTATCTATGCCTATTGATTTGAATATATCTTCCGGCCTCATCGACCCTCCGGCACTCAAAAATGTCTTTATTTTCTTGGCATAAGTATGGTCCGCTTTCCATTTTTCATACAATGCCCGGCTGATCAGTCGACCGTATGCGTAAGTATAAACATAGAAGAAGCGGCGGATATGGGACCAACATACATAGAAATACCCATCATCATCAGTCACTTCTACAGCATCTCCCAAATAAGATTTCAGGTGCTTGGACATAAGTTTGGCAATATTTTCTTTAGAGACCTGGCCATCTCGTCTAATACTTTCATGCAATTCTAACTCGAAGTTAAAACAAGCTACCTGGCGAAAGATAGTGGAAATATCTCCAAGGAGCCGGTTATGAAGCAATATGATTTGCTCCTTATTAGAGAGAAGTTTTTCTGTTTCCTCTGAAACTACTTGTTCAAAAAAAGTGCTGGCTACCTCTGCTGTCGCGATCGTGTAATCTCTATACCTCGATGGTTGGCTCTTGCTCAACTCTGTGTGAATCGCATGCCCCATTTCGTGAGCTAATGTTTCGAAAGATTTTAGAGTATCAACGTGATTGAGCAGTACAAACGTCGGCAATTGGCCGTGTCCAGAACAATAAGCCCCCCCAGTTTTACCTTTTTTGGGATAGACATCTATTTGCCCGTTTTCTAAGAACTTATCGAATATTTCTGAATACTCTTTGTCAAAATTACCCAGGGCAGTCCGCAACATGTTCACAGACTTAGGAAAATCAAATTTGGTCTTTATGTCACCGATATTAACGTTTCTGTCTGCAGGTTTTATTTTCCTTTCCCCAAGTAACTTGGCGTGCAACTTGTAAAATCTATGCGATATCTTGAAATGCTTCGATACCAGGGAGATAAGGGTCTCTATGGCTTTCTCATTATTTTCGTAACCCAATATCGTCGCGCTATAAGGTTTCCTATACCCGCGGCGCTTATCCATTATTTTCTTGAAATTGTATATGGCATTAAGTTCGCCTTCGGCCATGTGGCTAATGGATTTTAAGACAATATTTATCTTGCCATAGATATCTCTTCTGTCTTTCTTGGGCATATGGGATAGACTATCGATAGCTTTAGAGACGGAAAGGTCCTTCCCTTTGTATTTGATGGCCTGTCGGTTCAATAGTTTCTCTTGTGTATCTACCCACATTCCATAGCCGGGTTGCGACAACAAGTCTTCCAGTTGCTCTTCGCCTTCAGAGAGATTGTATTTGGCATTGGAAAATATTTGGTAAAGAAGATATTTATAAGGTTTGAGAGCGGGGTAATTTAAGAATATTCTTTGCTTGTTGGTCGGTACTTTAGCAATTTCTAATCCGAGGAATTTAATTTTGTTTCCCGCTTCCGTTAGCCGCTGGCCGTATTTGGTAGAAACAGCAAACGATTTGCTATCGCTGGAGTCTAGGTCTGTTTTGAAATGGAAATAGCGTGACGGACCACAAGAATCAATGCGCTCGTTTAGCTTTTCTGATTCGTTGAGTATTTTCAAGAGCTCCTGTGGAGTATTGGTAAACTGCTTGCCCTTATACTTTTTTTCGAAAGATGCACAAAGCGTCTCAATAGCCTTAAGGTCTTTCTCTATTTGAGGATCCTTGTCGCTCTTATAGAGTAGCTTCAGATTCCAAGAAGTCTTTATCTTCATGAGAAAGATAGAATACCCTAAATGATAGCTTCTTTCAAATCAGTAATCTTAAGCCGCTTCTGCTCCCCTGTATCGCGGTCTCGCAAAGTTACGGTATCGTCCTCGAGAGTATCGAAGTCTATGGTGATGCAATAAGGCGTGCCGATTTCATCTTGTCTCCTGTAACGCTTGCCAATGTTACCGTTATCGTCAAATTGGATATTGGAAATGTCTTTTTTGAGCATTGAATAAACTTCCCGCGCTTTTGAAACCAAATCCGGCTTGTTCTTGAGAAGTGGAAAAACAGCCGTACGAATAGGAGCAATAAGTTTAGGTAACTTCAAATAGGTTCTCGATTCCCCACCGAGCTCATCTTCGGTATAAGCGGAAAGAAGTACCGCAAGCACGGTACGGTCCACTCCGAGAGATGGTTCGATCACATGAGGAACAAATCTTTCTCCCGTTTTTTCGTCAAGGTAATCCAGATTGTGATTCTTCAGGTCAAAGTCTGTGCGATAGGCCAAGCCCCACAGTTCCCCCCTGCCAAATGGATAATCAAACTGAAAGTCGATGGTTCGTTTGGAATAATGAGCTCTGTCACTCTCCGGCACTTCAAGTTCGTGCATATTTTCTATACCGATGTCTGCGGCAAAGCCCTTCATTATTTCTCTCCAGTCTTCAAAATGCTTTTCCCATTCATTCGCTCTGATAAAATACTCAACTTCCATCTGTTCAAACTCGCGCAAGCGGAAGATGAAATCTCTAGGGGATATCTCGTTTCTGAAGGCTTTGCCGACTTGCGCTACTCCGAAAGGAAGTTCTGGATGATGAGCATCGATTACATTTTTGAAGTCGGCGAAAATACCTTGGGCAGTTTCTGGACGCAGGTGAGAAGTAGTCGCATCCTCCCCCGTGCCGACTTGGATTTTAAATATTTCATTGCCGAAATTTGAAACATGCCCAGAAGCTTCTAAAACTTTAGGATTACTAATTATAGAGGTGTCGGTTACAAACATGTCTTCGCGATCAAATATGAACCTTTGCTTCCAGAGACATTTGATATTTTCCTTCAAAATTGCCCCGTAGTGACCATAGTTCCAAAATCCGGCAAAGCCACCGTAGATTTCTGAACTGGGATAGATAAACCCCCGCCTTTTGCAAAGCGAGACAATTTTCTCCATCAAATCTGAATCTTTTGGGCTCATTATTTCACCACTATATCATCTCCTTGAATAAACGCTGGGTCCGACGTCAGGCGGGTGGTCAAAGGAGGATTCGTGGTAGTCACCGTCTTGCCGGTCTGCGTATCTCGACCGGAAAGCGCGATACTTGTGACCAAACTCGGAGCTGTTCCCACCTGAATAATAGACGGGGTGAGCGCGATTTGGAAAGCCAGTTCTCTAGCGGCGGAAGAGAAACCGGTATCGGATGTTAACGTTCCCAAGTTCCAAGTGACCGTATTCGAAGCAGAGTCATAAGAAATATCATCACCGGTAAAACTCGATGCCCCCAGCCAGCTGACGCCCTGCCCCAGTTTGGCAGTAACTTTGGCATCCGCCAAGTCGCCTTGAGTATTACCAACACTAAAGATGGCGGTGTAAGTAGTTTTCTCCCCCACTTTGGGCGGGATGGGTCCTTCGTTAGAAAATGAGCCCAAGGAACGCAAAACTCTGGAAGAAAAATTGACTTGAGACGATATTCTCACGATACGAGTTTCTCTCACCACCACAGGTCTCTGGCCCACCGCACCAACCGGCACGCCTGTAATCGAGACGTTAAGAGTAATGTCGTGCGTGCCTGCCGGCAAAGACAAACTGGGCAAAGAGGCGAACCTTAGGGTTACCCGCCCGTCTTCTCCGGGAGCAAGTTCTGCATTGCCAAGCGTGTTCGTTAAATTCCAAACAAACTTCTGGTTGACGGGGTCATAAATGCCATTATCGGCGGAAATGGATAATTTATCTAAGGCCACGCCGGAGAGACTGACTTCAAGACGTGGCGCAAGCAGCCTATCCGGCAAGTTATTTCGAAACAAAATAGAGGCGGAAACGGCTCGGGCGACCGGTGCTACATAAGTAGCCAAGTTTTCCCCGTTAAATAAAACATTTAAACCAATGGAAGGCCGGTCTACGGCAACGGTGTCCAATAGAGAGACGAGAGTAATTTTAAGATTCGGACTCGCGCTGTCTCCGTCTGACACACCGACATAGAACCTGAAGGTTCGTTCTTCCCTATCCTCCCCAAGCAACTGACCGCTAATAGAAATCGTTTTCTTGCTCCCAGGTGATAAATCACCAAGTACCCACATATTATTGTCGGCGACAGCTGCCGGTAGAGAATCAACAACGCTGTATCCGTAAGGATATTCCGCCTTCAAAACGACATTCTTTAAAACTTCCGTGGAATTCAAAGTAACCGAGACAACAGTGGTAAAAAGATCTCCGGAAGTGGTGGAATCCGGACTTTCCACGGTAAGAGTCACGGGTGCGTTCCCTATAGCAATCTCAAATATTTTATCTTTGTAGAAGGTGGCATTCGAACCCTTAACTTTATATTCGACCGAAAATTTTATCTCTTTAACTTCCCCGGATGAGCCCAGAAGCGCCACCCGCACATTGCGCACAGTCTCGTCACCGGCTCCGATGACACCCAAATTATCTTTGGTATAGGTCAGAGACTCGGCAGTATTATCTGGATTGCGACTGCCGGGCGGGTATTGAATGGAGAGATTGGCAAACTCGAGGTCGGCGTTATTCGTATTGGAGATACTGACGCCCAGTTCCAATACTTCCCCAGCTGATATGGTGGCCGGACCCAGTACATTAATATTCACGTTCCTGGAAGAAATAAAATTAGCGCCCCCCACGAACACAAAAAGCGCCACTCCGATAGTGGCTATAAAAAATAAAAAGGCGGAAATGAAAACTTTTTTCATAAAAGGGTTGACCGGAGGAATGACGCGTTCATGCTTGAGCATTTCATCCAGTTCCGGAGTCTGCCACTTCTCCCCAACATCTGATGACTCAAACTCCTTAATCGGGCTACGCTTGTCCAAAGGGTCTCGATAACGCGTCCGTGAGTAGAGTGTGTCATTCAACCCTTCGATTTTGCTCTTGTCTTTCTCTTCCATATTATAAGTATAACTCAAAAAGTGGAGCTTGATTGTTTGACTGATTATGTGCCACAATCAACTACAGATTTTCCCTAGATGAATCATGGGGAAAACAGATAGGGGGACAGGATGCCCGACCAAGTCCAGCTTGACCGAGAGCTCAGAAGCAGTCTCATGGCCCGCGGACTCAAGTTCCTGGAAGACTTGCGCCTGAGCCGCACAGACGCAAGGCCCACCTCCCGTGAGTTCGAGGAGTGGCAAGATTCCGACACCGGACTTAAGCTGCTCGAGATGAGCTCAGCAACCATCAAGCAGATGATGGGAGCGCTCGAGCGGTTTCAGCACGGCGGCTACGGCATCTGCAACGAGTGCGGGGAAGAGATCAGCGAGGCCCGCCTGCGGGCCCTGCCGTTCGCAACTCGGTGCACGAGATGCCAGAACCAGTACGAGACTCCACGGCACGGAATCCTCTTCGCCTAACGCGTCCCACGTGCCCCGGTAGCAGTACCGCCGGGGCACGTTTTTAAATGTAAAACTTTTCATTCTAAATCTTAATCTGGAATGCCAATAGATTACTTAAGTGTAAACGAAAAAGGCGCCCGATGTGAATCGAAGCGCCCATGACCTCCTTTCAGAGAGTCTTCCGCCTACAGCGGAGTCAAAAAGTCTAGCTGCTAGAAACGACCTGGCGGCCCGAGGACCACCCGCTCGGGTCCTCGACGGAGTAGGCGTTGACAAGCCAGCCGCCGTCGTCGGCGCTCCAGCCCGCGTCCACGGGACAGAGGTTCCCATCCCTACCTCGAAGGTAGAAGACGAACCACTCCGTACTCCTCCGGTTATCGGCAAGGAATGCCTTGAACCGGGAGGCTGAGATCTCGGCCTTGTCGCCGAGCTCCGCGAGGATCGGGGCGTCGAGGGCATCTTCTGTGAGCCTGTGAACCTTGAGTTCACCTGCCTCCGTTGCCTCGACCCTGAGTCCCAGGAACTGGGACTCGAAGTTTTCCCCCATCCAGCGCACCCCGGCTTCCTCGAAATACTTCTTCGAGGTAGTGATTGCCGGCTGGGCGATCACCTTTACCATGCGGACCATGGCGAGAATCGTCTCGAAGGCGACCTTGCCCTGCCCGCCGATGAAGCGGAGGAAGTTGTCCCAGCCGCCCATGCGGTTGATGCAAGCTTCCGTCTGCCCAGCGGTTACATCATTGTACTTGCCCATTAGAGTCTCCTCTCGGCTCAAAGCCGATGGTTTCCCTCTGCCCGAGGTTGTGGGGGCTTAGCAACACCATGTCGCCATAGCTTTGAATGTCCTAAGAAACCCTGGGAGACTCAAAGCTATGGCGAATTTCTGCAACTAGTCCTATAAAAGAGCCTTTTATTTATCTTTCTTCATTATACACCTAAAGATATACTATGTCAAGTGACTAGATTGCATGCCTTCATTTATGGCCTTGATTATAGCTTTTTTATCCAAATCCAAATCTGCTTCGTTGAGGTAGCCCAGATGAAAAAGAATTTGTGAGACTAGGCGGATTTCAAACATTTCATCGTCAGGATGTAGAAAAAGAACAGACTGCTCTAGCATATCAAATAGTTCCGGGTGCGGGTCTTCCCCCTGGACCAATTTTTCTATAAGAGACAGGGGCCTTGCAATGCCGGACGAGCCAGAAATCTTTTGCAATAACTGTGCCGAAGTCAGCCGCCAATATTCTTTACCTTTCACAAAAGAAATGGACGAGAGCGAGAACGGTTCGAGATTGCCACGAAGCTTGGAAACTTCCTTGCGCACACCGGTAGCCATGGCACGCACCAAACCAAGGTCACGAGTCATAATGGTGTAAATCCTATCAGCTTCCCGCATCGGCCTTTCGGAAAGTACGATACCCTTGGTGGTGTAAATGTGATAAGACACCTTAATATTCAAGTTCGATGTTAGTTGCTCTCTCTATTTCGGTCATATGTTTTTTGAAAAATTCTTCTTCACCCATCGGCGGAGTAAACTTCATCTTGTCGTTAGGTTTTAGTCCTTTCTCTTTACGCAGATCCTGAATAGCGCGTATTGCATCACGCACCTTCCCTTCTTCAAGAAGTTCGGAAGTGAGATTGGTATCGAGCTCTACCCCGCCAATATCTTTATGTATCACTTCTTTGACATTTATTTCATCTTTAATTAATTCTATATACCCGGTATTCAGACCATTAATTCTGGCTTCCAGTTTTCGTAATGGCTGACGTACTTTTATATTTGCTTTTGAACGCGCCTCCAAAGCCAGGGACACAATTGTTCTTGTCTCTGACATATTCCTTAGAAGTTTTTTACCGGTATACCCCATGAGTATTACGTGGTACAACCTCCTTCCACCCTCCGGCCATTTTTCAAGATGAATACTCAATGGATCTTTTTCTCTTCTTAATTTTTGATATAAATCTTCTGCAGTAAATGGAGCGAACGGTGCAAGAAGCATAGACAATTGTTTCAAGACAAAATACAGTGTCTGCTTAGCTTTTACATCGCCAGATTTTATTCTTTCTCTAGATCGCCTTAGGTACCAAGTTGAGAGATCGTCAATAAAATCGCGTATATTTCTTACTGGCTCAAGCAACTTATAGTCATCGAGATACCCTGTATTCTCCTCGATCAGATACGTTAACCTTTCCACTACCCAATGATCGAGGATATTATCACTAACAGGTTTCCCTCTCGACTCTAAAGACCGATCTCGATACAATTCATAGAAAGAATAGACGTTGTCAAGCGTGTTAAGCATCTTTCTCTGCTCCTCAACTGTACGCTCATCGAAATTCTTGGACTCCCCAGGCTGGTTAACTGCGTACATCCATAGGCGAAGTGCATCAATTCCGTATTTATCCATCATTTCCCACGGATCTACCACATTTCCGACAGACTTACTCATCTTCTTACCGTCTTTGTCGAGAAGATGCCCGAGACAAACTACATTTTTATACGCCAGACCTCTTTCCATTAAAACTCCTATGGCGTGGAGTGTGTAGAACCACCCACGGGTTTGGTCTATCGCTTCAGAAATAAAATCAGCAGGATAGAGAATATTTTGGGGGTCTTGAGCAAATGGCATTGCTCCTGAATCAAACCAGACATCCAGCACTTCTTTTACCCTTCTATATTCTTCACCATCTTTAACCAGCATTATCTCATCTATGTAAGGCTTATGCAGATCCAGTTCAAAGTCTTCGTTGTGTGGCAACGGAGCAAAATCTAGTTTCCGCACTTCCCCGGTACGAGGCATATCTTCAGCAACAAACTTCAATTGATTTCCGCTAGCCACCTTCTCAAGCCGTGCAATCGGTTCGCCGTGAGAAATTATGAGAATATTTTTATTTTTATATTTGCTTTCGATTTCGAACATAAATTCACCTACTCGGTGTTGTATTTGTGTGCCATCTTCATTGGGCCCAGTCTCTCGCAATCGTTCATCCTGTATAAAATCTTTCGCGATAATTTCCGCTGTTTCGCGAGCGCGCAGAAAAGGCGAAGAGAAGATAAGGTCAAATTTCGTACCATTTATCTTTTCTGCTTCTTTTTTCCCCTTATCGGTCAAGTGATTATCCGGGTCCCCGACGAGGTCAAGAACGTTTTTGGCGTTACTTTCCGCTTCGCCATGCCGCATCACAAAATATTTGTTGCCACTAGTCTTCGTGTATTTCTTGAGAGTCTCGAGAGAGCCTACTACTATCCTTTGCGAACCATCGACGTTTTGCCAGATAGGTAGTGGCGTACCCCAGTAGCGCTCTCGTGAGATAGCCCAGTCTTTAACCTCTCGGAGCCATTCACCGAATCTACCTTCTCTGATATGCTCTGGTTCCCAATTAATCTTTTTATTCTCCTCTACAAGATTATCTCGCAATTCGGACATCCTTATGTACCACGAATCACGAGCGTAATATATGAGACGAGTTTTGCATCTCCAACAAAATGGATATGAGTGAGTGTAGGATTCTTTATCGAGAAGAAGATTTCGATTCTGTAAATCTTTAAGAATCTCTATTGCTGTAGACTCTTCGACTACTGATTTCCCTGCAATAAATCCAGTTTCTGGCTTAAAGTACCCAGTCTCGTCGACCAAATGATGCTTGGGCAAACCTACTTTTGTACCAAGCACAAAATCATCTTGGCCGTACATAACAGCAGTATGAACTATGCCTGTGCCATCTTCCGCGGTGACGAAATCTGCCGCATAAACTTTGTGAGAATTTTCATTGCTAGGAGAGAATCCATAAAGCGGCTCATATTCTAGTCCAACCAAATCTTTTCCTAAAAATTCTTCTGGGTCTAAGCCAGGCCATTTATGCGCAAGTTTTTTTGCTACGATGTAAAATTCGCCAGCCCATTTGTACTTGACATATTCAATATCTTTATCTACCGCTAACGCAACATTGCCTGGAAGAGTCCAGGGAGTGGTGGTCCAAGCAACTAGATAGGTATTTTCTTGCCCAACGACTTTAAACTTAACGTAAAGCGAAATGTCTTTTACTTCCTGATATCCCTGCGCTAGTTCATGACTGGAAAGCGCTGTTCCGCAACGCGGACACCAGGGCAAAACCTTATAGTCCTTATAGAGTAATTTACGCTCCTCTACGTGCGCAAGAATCGACCACACTGACTCGATGTATGAATTGTTATAGGTAAAATATGCGTCATCAAGATTCACCCAGTAACCAATGCGGTCGGTAAATTTAGCCCAGTCGCCGATATATTTCTGAACACTCGCCCTACATGCCTTATTAAATTTAGCGATGCCGTATTTTTCAATTTCTTTTTTTGACTGAAGGCCCAGAGTTTTCTCAACCTCAAGCTCTACCGGTAGACCATGAGTATCCCAACCAGCTTTTCTCGGCACACGGAAGCCCCGCATAGTCTTATATCGAGGGATAGCGTCCTTAAAAGCACGCGCTTCGAGATGGTGTATGGCTGGTCGACCATTGGCTGTTGGCGGACCTTCGTAGAAGACAAAGTCACCTTTTGGAGATTTCTTCTCCAAAGTTTTCTCAAATATTTTGTGCTCTTTCCAGAATTGGAGAATTTTCTCCTCTCTTTGAGCGCGTTCGGACTTCTCTCTCATATTTTGGCTATTTTAACACTTCTTTGGCTCCTTTCAAAAGATTTTGCACGAGGGCAGTGAGTTCGGCAACTGCCTGTTCAAGGTTATCGTTCACTATAATATGGTTAAACTTTTTGCTCGCTTCTATTTCAATTTCAGCTCTAGCGAGACGTGTGCGTATAGATTCCTCGGAATCCTTGCCTCGTGTCCTTATGCGTTTCTCCAGTTCATCGAGCGAAGGCGGGCTGATGAAAATAAGCTTTGCCTCCGGAAACTTGGATTTAATCTGAAGCGCCCCGGACACATCGAGTTCGATAAGTACATCCCCCGATTCGAGTGCTTTCTCCAATGAAATTTTAGAGGTCCCGTATAGATTATTAAAATGCTCATCACTTTCCGCAAATAAATCCAGGGACTTCATCCGTTCAAACTCGCCCCGAGTAACGAAATGATATTGAACACCATTTTGGTCCCCCTCTCGCATGGGTCTGGTAGTATAGCTGACGGGAATCTGAAAAAGCGGAAACTTTCGTCTAATCTCCGTAATGAGCGTCTCTTTTCCCACGCCCGATGGGCCAGAAATAATAATGAGAACGGACATAGATTACATTCTTTCTGGAGTTGGGATGCCTAAAATATCTAAACCATTTTTCATTACGATATTAAAGGCTTTGGTGATAGCCAGGCGATAGGGAGATTCTGGAGAATCACCAATAATTTGCTCATGCGCATAGAAATTGTTGAAGCTCCCCGCAAGCTCTGTCAGATACGTAACGATATAGTGAGGAGCATATTCTTTGCCAGCTCTCTCGACTACTTCCGGAAATCTATACAGAAGCTTTTCGATCCCATGAGTTTCCCTTAAGGTCAGACCTTGAGAATCAGTACTTAAGGTCTGACCTTGGGAATCTGCCCTCTCCAAAAGAGAGTTGGTACGTGCATATGCATATTGGAGATACACCCCGGAGTCCCCTTCGGTAGAGACGGATTTATCGATATCAAAAACAATGTCATTCCCTATCGCCTGCCGTAGAATCATGTATTTGATGGCCCCGATAGCCACCGCCTCGTCACCCTTCACCTTCTTCTTTACTTCTTCAATTAACGCCTCGGCAGTGATGACATCTCCAGTTCTGGATGACATCTTGCCAGTAGGTAAACGGAGCATGCCGTGAGGCAAATGTTTAGTTTTTTCTGCCAGTTCTGGAAAAGTCAATTTCATAGCAGCCAGAAGTACTTTGAAATAGTCCTTAATCTCATTTCCAGTTACCACAATAGATTTGGTATATGGATATTTCTCAAATTTAATTTTCGCTAAACCTAATTCTTTGGCCTCGTATGTTGGCAAACCGGCAGAACTTATAAAAACACGGGTATGAAGGGCCGGGTCGTATTTCTCCGCATGGAAAACGACAGCGCTGTCGCTTTCTTCAAATATCTTGCCTTTATTTTTTTCAACAATCTCTTTGCCGATTTTTCCACCATCACTCTCGAAGAAAAAATAGTCAAACTTGGTACCAAGTCTTTTATAAATTGAATCAAAGTATTCGAGACTCAATTTTTTACCTTCATCATAAACCTTGTTTATCTCCTCATCAGAGTGTTCGTATATCTTTTTATTTATTTCTTGAATCTCTTTCTTAGATTCGTCAGCTTCCTCATACGCTTTCGCTCCGGCCGGATATGGTTCCTTTTCTCCTCTTAATAGCCCCCAGACTGCTTTGGCCACATGGATACCTACGTCTCCCTGATAACAAGCCTGTTTAACCTCTGCACCATTCCACGCGAAGACATTTGCCACGGTTGAACCGATAACGTTGGGCATAAGATGACCAATATGGAATTCTTTAAATGGATTCGGGTCGGTATGTTCGACCATCACTTTCTCTCCCTTAAGATTTTCATTTTTACCAAACTCATTTTCCCGCTCGATAACCTCACCAATACTTTTCTTAAAAAATTCTGTTGACAGATAGAAATTTACAAATCCTCCCCCAGCACCCCTAACTTCTTCTACATAGTACGGTTTATTAGAATTTAAGTAGACAACTATCTTTTGGTGTAATAAATGATCTTTGCCTCCAAGATGAAAAGAGTAGTCGCCATTTCTTAAATCAGTCGGATGCTCCACGACAAAGTCCCCCGCTTCTATACCAAGCGACTTCAGGGCTTCTGTTATTAACTTCCGGAGTTTTTCTTTCATTTAAATTATTTTGCCCCTTTTTTACTTTTCAGCCATTTGCTGGTCAAAGCTTTATGCCAGGTATTGGAATCGGCTTTTTCTATCTCATCCCACATCCTTTTGGCGGTTTTGGTATAAAGTTTTTTTGCTCTAATAGTAGGCCGATGGTCTTTCCGCATACCGATGGCGGCGGAGTCACCAATTCTGGCCAATTCCTTGAGTTCCAGGTCAACGTCCAAATTATCCGCATCTTTGACAATTTTTGCTTCGAGAGACTGCCGTTCGGCATATTCTTTCAAAAGTGCGTATGCTTCTTTCTCCAACATAGTATCTTGAAAGATATGGGCTTCCGCCAACGCTTCGTGTCTCTCGACATATTCCCTATGCATAAATGCGATATCACCCGCTCTGGACTCGGCAATGTCGTGAACGAGGCACATTTTCAGCACTTTGGACACATCGGCTTTTTCGGCAACGGCAATAATCCAGCCAATCATCGTGGTTCGAAAAAGATGTTCGGATATATTCTGTGCTTTCCCGGTTAAAATTTGCTGCCACGCTCTAGGCACATTCCGTAGTGACCCAATCTCGAATAAAAACTCTATATCTCGTTTTGCCATGTCATTTCTTTAAAATTTCATCAATTTTTTGGGCAATCTTTTTCATATCTTTCTCTTTCTTGCCCCGAGTAGTCTCGGCCGCTGTGCCAAGGCGTAGGCCCGATGGGTCCATAGGGCTTCTTGTCTCTCCCGGTATAGTATTTTTATTAACGATAATCCCCGCTTTTTCTAGTTTATCACTCGCTTCTTTGCCGGAAACCCCCTTCCCATCCATCCAAGTATCAACCAAGACCAGGTGCGTATCTGTACCGCCGGACACGATTCTCCAACCTAACCGTTTCAATTCACCCGCTAATACTTGAGCATTCTTGACTACCTGCTTGGCATATTTTTTGAATGCCGGTGACCCCGCCTCTTTGAGCGCCACAGCCACTGCGGCAATTTGATTTAGATGAGGGCCCCCTTGAAGTCCCGGAAAAACTGCTTTGTCTATTTTTTTATATAATTCGCGATTATCAATCCTGGAAAAAATGAGCGCGCTCCTTGGCCCGCGCAATGTTTTGTGCGTGGTGGTGGTAACCACGTCGGCATAAGGAAACGGGGATGGGCACGCATTGCCCGCAACCAGTCCAGCCGTGTGCGACAAGTCCACCATCAAGTATGCGCCGGACAAATCGGTAATTTTCCTAAACCTTTTAAAATCAACAACTCTTGGATAGGCGGTAAAGCCAGCGACTATGATATTCGGCTTCTCTTTCTTGGCCAATTTTGCCACTGCCTCATAGTCAATTTGCTCCGTTTTAGAATTAACCCCGTACTGAACCGCTCTCCAAAATTTGCCTGTCGCCGATACCTTGTGGCCATGTGTCAGGTGTCCACCTTCTGTTAAGGACATGCCCATGACAGTTCCACCAAGCGGCACTAACCCGAGATAGACAGCGAGATTGGCCGGAGAACCGGATAGCGCTTGCACATTGACATGCCATTTTGAGGGGGAGAGTTTAAAAAGTTTTAATGCGCGGGCTTGGCATAAATCTTCAACCTTGTCGGAGATTTCATTGCCGCCATAGTAGCGATGTCCTGAATATCCTTCCGCGTATTTATTGGTAAACTCCGAACCCAGCGCATCCAAAACATCTTGCGAAACATAATTTTCTGACGCAATAAGGTTGATAACACTCTTCTGGCGCTTCTCCTCCTGCTCGACTAGTTTGGCAACTTCTTTGTCTTTCATTTAGCTATGAAGTTTCGGATTAAATCCGCCCACCACACTTAATTCAGCCTTAATTGGAGGGTGTGGGTCATAACCCTCGAGTTTAACCTGACTGGGTGAAAATGAATCAAGTGTTATATCACCTTCAATCGAAACTTGCGGAAATAGTTTAGGTTCACGAGAGAGTTGTTCTTTTACTTGCTCCCGATGGTTTTCATAGATGTGGAAATCACCAAAGGTATGAATATATTCTCCAGGTTCGCGACCTAAAATCTTGGCGATAATGATCGCAAGTAATGCGTAACTCGCGATATTGAACGGCACCCCCAGAAACATATCCGCGCTACGCTGATAGAGTTGGAGGCAGACTTTGCCTTTCTTAATATTCAACTGGTAAAGGTTGTGGCAGATTGGAAATTTTGACGCCTCGCCGGGTTGAGCCATCGAGTAAAGATACTGTGGGTTCCATGATGTGACTAGGGTGTTGTGAGCATCCGGGTCTTTGCGTAATTCATCCACCACCCAGGCCAACTGGTCAATGGCACGGCCATCAGTGCTCGGCCATTTGCGCCAGAGTTCCCCGTAGATTCGCGGCAACACACCATTAGCCGCCGCAAAAACAGAATCATTTTTAATTTTCTCTATAAACTCATCTTTTGATTCGTCGTTACCAGTCTTCTCCTTATAAATCTTGTAGGGATAGTCATCCCAGATGTGGACGTTGTTGTCCACCAAATATTTAATATTGTTCTGTCCAGACAAAAACCAGTACAGTTCTTGCAATACTCCATTCCAGTAAACTTTCTTAGTAGTTAAAAGGGGGAAACCTTCAGAAAGATCGAAGCGTATCTGGGCGCCAAACGCGCTGTAAGTTTTTACCCCTGTCCCTTTATCAACTTGCTCCTCGCCTTCTTCATAAACTTTTCTTAATAAATCCAGATACTGATACTCCGGGTGTTTATTGTTATTCATATTATTTTTTCTTTTTTGCTATTACTTTTGGCGGGATAAATCCGACCACATTATTTTTCGCGTAGCGACCCTTTTCGCGATAATTTTGTTCTGTATCGCTAGACAGAGTGGAGAAAGTAATTTGGGCGATGGCCATGCCGGGACGGAGAATAATCGGCACGTTATTAAGGTTACAAAGCTCGAGAGCCACGTGTAAGAAATGGCCGGGGTTAATCATGGCGGCGCTATTGTGGACCAAAAGACCTATACGCGCCAGAGAACTTTTACCATTCACTTCTATCAGATAATGGTCAGAGCCAAAATACTCTTTGGAATAACCGAGGATACTCACCCCGGGATGGAGAACGAAGGCCTCACCATCCTTAATGTTTACCTCATGGGTCTTGGGAAAGACTTTGTTTGCCGGGTCGATGAAACTGGTGGTGTGAGCATCGTTAATGACAAACTTGTTGCCAAGTGAAATATCGTAACTCGCCGGCTGGAGTTTGTGCACCAGGAAAGGTTTGAGGGTTACCTCACCACTTTTGATTGCCTGTTTGATGTCTCGGTCTGATAAAAACATTTTATTCTATATTAAATATTTTATCCGTTCCGTAATAATCGCGCCAATTTTTATTATAATACGCAAACATTCTTTCCAGGCGATCTTGGGGTAACTCTTCGACTCCAAAATCTTTCATAATGCCGAGCAACTCTTTTTTCACCATATCAGCAAGCGCGCGGTCAATGACCACCTGCTCAAATTCCGCGAGATACCCATAACCGGCATTTTTATCAAGACAGATGTTTGTGCCGCCCAATTTATATTCCTCCCGTTCTCGCGACCACTTGGCCTGGTATTCAAGGTCGGCGTCCAAAAGAAGTTTATCCAACTCATCCAAGGTCATTTTCATTTCCGACTCGAATTCCATTCTGGAAACACCATTGGAACTGGTATCGGAGCCGATGGAAGCTTTAATCACAAGAATGACCTTACCATCTGTATCACGAGTACGAACCGAGAAATTACTACCCTCTTCCAGAATCTTATTAAATTTGATTTTGTCTTCTCCTTCAAGATGCGAGTTAAATTTCTCTTTAAATTTATTCACATCGCTTAATACAAAATAGTGATTGAGTTGATTGTTGCTATTGGTAAGCACGCCACCTTTCTCTTTAATTTTATCCTTGAGCTTCTCTGCTCTCTCCGAGCTTCCAAGCAGGCTTTTGATTTCGATTTCGTATTGAGACATAATTGATGGGATTATGTTACCACACATTAGTATTATAGTAGCCCATTCCAAGAATATGGTCATAGGCAAGGGTAATGACCTCATTTGGGAGATCCCGGACGACCACGCCAGGTTCAAGAGAATTACCATGGGACACCCGGTACTCATGGGAAGAAAGACCTGGGAATCAATACCGGATAAATTTAGACCCTTGCCAGGGAGAACCAACTTCGTCATTACAAGAGACAGTTCCTACTCTGCCCCAGGCGCCATTGTCACCACAAGTATTGGAGACGCATTGGCTCAAGCGCAAGCGACGCCCGGTAGCGCAGAAATTTTCATAGTTGGCGGGGGTGAAATTTACAAGGCGGCACTGCCTCTGACAAACCGCCTCTATATAACACTGATAGACAAGGAGGTGGATGGCGACACCTTTTTCCCGGAATATTCAAATGTATTTACCAAAAAAATTTCGGAAGAATCAAAAGAATTTGAAGGACTAAAATATTCTTATCTAGTATTGGAGAGATGAAAGAAAAGAGTCTCCGCTTTGTGTGCGAAGACTCTATTGGCCAGCCGTTGTCCAGCGTTCACCCTGGTAATTGTTGTAAAACGATCCATCTGATGTCATCTGCAACCTCAACCTCTCGGTCGACTGGCGCCTCGAATGTGAGAACTTCAACATCTTGTGGAACGTAGCGTCTAGCGCCACGGAACTTACTTTTGCTAATGAACCCATCAAGTGAACTTTCCACCAAGTGGACTTCCTTATTTGCGGCGTGAATTACTGTTCCGTCGTCAGTCGCTATACCGACATGACCAACGCCATTAGAAGGGTCGTCATGGTAGTAGTCAATCCGACCGGAGACAAATATGACATCGCCAGCGACAAGTTCGTCGATATTTATGACTTCGCCAAGTTCCCGCTGCTGGATAGAGCGTCGTGGCAACCAGATGCCACGTTGTGCGTAAAGCCACTTCACAAAGCTCGAGCAATCAACAATTGCCGGAGCTTTGGAAGGTCTTGCGCCACGGCGATACTGCGATGTGCCGATGTACTGTCGGGCAAGCGCAATGATATCCACTTCTACTAACACAAAACCTTGGCGGTTCAGTATAGTCAAAGTTTCTTCGCGCGAAATAGGCAGGCGTAGAGAACCAAGGATGACCGCGCAGCGGTTGCCAACGGCTCGATACTCCATGTTTTCCTCCTCTGGTTGATGTTGGAAAGAACAAAAAACTGCCCCAGCGGGGCAAGTTTCGAGGTTTGGGAAATCCAAACCTGCCCCCTAAGTCAGTTTAGAGAAAGAGTAGATAAACCCGGACCAAGTTTTCGTATTTTGATTATAAAGCATGATATTCTATCCCTTAACATCAACCCCCATTGACCTTGCTGTGCCTGCAATAATCTTGGAAGCGGCTTCGACATCGTTGGCATTCAAATCAACCATCTTCTTCTCGGCGATTTCTTTCAGTTGAGTCTTGGTCAAAGTTCCAACTTTAAGAGTGGTGTTCGTGCCAGAGCCTTTTTCTTTACCAAGAGCTTTGAGAATTAAAGCTGAAGCTGGTTCAGTTTTATAAGTCAGTCTATAACTCTTGTCTTCAAATATCTCGACTACCGTAGGCACCGTCTCGCCTTTGCGGTCTTTGGTCTCCTCATTAAAACGTTTGACGAATTCGCCAATAGGAATACCGGCGGAGCCGAGCACCGGTCCGAGCTGTTGGCCCGGTACCGCTTGTCCACCGGGAATCTGGAGTTTAAGAACCTTTATAACTTTTTTAGCCATAATAGAGCGTCAGAATACGTTAAACCTTTTTAACTTGCAAGAAATCGAGCTCAACGGGGGTCTCCCGTCCGAACATGTTGACTAAAACTTTAACCTTGCCACGCTCCTCATCAATCCCGGAAACTTTACCCTCAAGTTCCTTGAACGGCCCGTCAATAATCAAAACAGCATCGTTTTCCAAGAGGTTGATGGTATGCGTCACCTTATCGGCAGACATCCTGGCAAAGAGCACATCCACCTCTGATTTATCGATTGGCACAGGATAGACCCCGGAGCCGACGAAGCCCGTCACTCTCGGGGTATTGCGAACCACATACCAAGAGTCGTCAGTAACAATCATATCTACTAAAATATAACCAGGATAAATTTTTTCCTCTTCCTCGACTCGTTTACCACCTTTAATTTTAATTTTTTTCTCGGTCGGCACGATAACATTGAAGATTTTATCCTCCATACCCAAGGACTCAATGCGCTGTTTAAGGTTGCGCATCACCGCATTTTCGTACCCAGCATAGGTGTGGACCACATACCAGTTCCTGCCCTCGGAAATTTTTTGTTTCGCCATATTCTTATAGGATGAACTTTTGGAGTACAAGCGAGAAAAGGTAATCGAAAAAACCCAAGAAAAGAGATACCGAAATTGAGATAACAATCACAACAACTGTGAAGATTACAGACTGTCGTCGCGTCGGCCAGGAGACGTGTTCGAGCTCCCCGCGTGTTTCTTTGATGTAATTTATCAGTCGATTCATAATTTGTGGTTATAAAAAACACCCCCTTGGGCGTCTTTTAATCATACTATAGACACACCTCCGCCGTCAACCTTGAAATTACCTTATCTCGTAGACAATAGTAACACTCACATTTACTTTGTTTTCTCCCGCGGGAATAGTCGGGGCTGGCGCGCTAGATTTAACCATATCCCCTCCAAAACCCTCTGCGTAATATGGCGTTATTCCTCCGCTATTGTCATAGAAACTCACTACCCGCACCAACCGCACCCCCAATTCCTTGGCGAGCATCTTGGCCTTTTTTTCCGCATTCGTGATGGCTTCGGCCCGAGCTTCATCCAGTATTTTGTCTGGGTCGTCAACTGTGAAAGAAATCCCCGAGAGTCCTGTAGCGCCGTTATCCCCAACGATGGCGAATGCTTTACCCACATCTTCAGTCTTTCTTACTTTGACGGAAATGGTATGGCTTACCTCATAACCGGTAAGCACTTGTTTCCCGGGAGGGCAGTAGCTTGGGTAACTTTGAATACAGACTGTTCCCGAATATTCATACGTTGGGAATGAATTGTAACCGGTCGTCTCGATATCTTTCTCCTCAATACCGAGCGCTTCAAGCCCAGCCAAGATAGCATCCATTTTCCCGGTCACTTGGCCTTGGGCATCACTTACCGTCTTGGCATCGCCGGAAACGGTAAAGGAGAAAGTGGCGACATCAGGCAGAGAGACAGCTTCCCCAACGCCCGAGACTGAAATAGAATTATACGTCGGACTGATATTACGTAAATTTTTTAATGATACGAGGGCTTCAGCGGCCAGAAATATCGCCAGCACAATGAGCGTAATCCTGACCCATTTCAATACCTTTTGAGCGTCTTCTGTGTTCATAATTGTTAATTATATCATTAACCAATTCTATTTCTCAACGGACGCCTATTTTCGATAAAAATATTGAAGAGTAGAACCGTGAAGCTCACAGACAAGAGCCCGAGAGCAATACCGGCCAAGATATCGAGTGTCCAATGCGCTCCGAGATAAAGTCGGGAGAAGCAAATAAGCGTCGCGGCAAAGACAGAGCTGAGCACTAAAACTGTCTTGCCTCTTAGGGTCTTTGTTTTACCGAAGAAAGAATATGCCAGCATGAAAAAGAAAGTAGTGGCGACCGTAGCGTGCCCGGAAGGGAAACTCCAGAGACTCCAGCCGTTAACATCGACAATTTCCGAACCCGGCCGCGTAATTTGGAAAGTGTTTTTCAGTACCGTCAGCGAAACCACAGAGATAATCATAGACACAACGAAAAGGGCGGCATCATAACGACGACCTCGCATGATAAGCAGTGCGGCAATCAGGGCAGTTGCCGATGAAAGCATAAAGGGATTACCTAATCTGGTCACGGCCACCAGAATAGTGGTTAGAAATGGCGTGCGCGTATGCACTACCACGCGCTCAATGGCGGTATTTAGAGGTATCAATTCCGCCCCGGAGAGCAAACCTTCAATAATAATCACGAGCACTAGTCCAGAAATCATGTAGACCAAGAGAAAGAGAATATTTTTCGCCCAATTCGGAAACATCATGACTTTAAGCGTATCATAAAATACCGGAAGCTTAATAACTGATTGCGTTAGCGAGCGCATTCACCAGGATATCAAGCTCCATGGTGGCAACTCCGACCACCTTATCCGCGCCTCCATAGTAGAGGTAAAGTAGTCCGTTGCGTACTGTCATGCCACAGGGAAAAATCACATTATTTACTATGCCCTCCTTCTCGTACGGTTCTTCCGGTTCCAATATTGGGTCGGCGGAACGTGACAATACGATGGTTGGGTCTTTGAGGTCCAAGAGAACCGCGCCAATGCGATAAGTGTGGTGACGTTCAGAGACGGCATGATAGAGAAGGACCCAACCTTTTTTGGTCTTGACCGGTGGGGCAGTGATACCGACTTTGGCACTATCCCACGTCCCGGGCCTTGGTCCGAAAATTCTGATGCACTTATCCACCGTCTCTGTCCGGAAATCCAATGACTTGAGAAAATCGCCACAAATATCCGTCCCGATACGATGAAGTATCAGATACTTACCCCCCACCTTCTCCGGGAAAATGCAGGTATCCTTATCATCGATACCTTTCGGAGTAATGAGCTCCGGTTTCGACCAGTTCCAACGACGCGAGAGAAAATCTTTTTCGTTTATAGAAGTAACAGCTACTCGCGGAGGACCAATGCCGTCAAAAGCGGTGTAGCACATATATAAGGTCTTGCCGATTTTGGTAACACGCGGGTCTTCACATCCTGAATTGGCCCCCTCTATTTTCTTAGTTTCGAAATCTTCGCGCGGGATATAAATCGGTTCATTAAGACGCTCGGCCACACTCGTACCGTCAACACTTAGAGCGTAACCGATAGTGGCGGTGTTGTCGTTAGAGAGAGCGCGATAGAGAATATGAATTTTGCCCCCGAGGTCAATGGCGGCGGGATTAAATGTTGCCTTTGATTCCCAAGAATGAGCCTCGATGGGCGTGATAATGGGATTCCCCTCGAAACGTTTGAAGCGCCAGCGATGCCTCGTTTCACTCCAGATACTGGAGATTAGGTCGTCGACATTAACATGAGCGGCACAAATAGTAGTGTCCGAGGCACCGTAATATATGGTCAAAATATTGTCCTCTAGCAGTGCCCCGGAAGGAAAAACAATATTGGAGACGTGACCGGAGATTTCATAAGGTTCTTCCGGCACTATCATGGGACCATTGGTGCGTCCGATAATTTTATGAGGGTCTTTCAGGTCAAGCAGGAGCGCTTCGATGCCAAACTGGGGTCTAAAATTTTCCGATGAGGCAAAATAATGTTCAATGTGCGAGTAAATGAGAAGCCAACCATACTTTGTCTTGACTGGAGTTGCCCCGATTTCAACATGGTCATGCTCCGTTCGGCGCGGGTCTATAACAAACTTGTCAATCTCACTATGCCACTTCTCCCAAAATGCAGGTGACCATAACTCTTCGATACTATCAGTCTGAACAATAGCCATTTTCGCCGGTGGAGTATCGGTATGGGCGCTGAAAATGGCCGTCACCTTACCGTTTATCCTCTCCGGGAAAAGGGTCATGGCTTTGGCGTTGAAAGGTGTGACCGGATGCCGCTCGCTCACTCGTTTAAGGTCATCCGAAATGGCCACAGCCACTTTGATGCCCTCGGCGCTGAACGGATAAGTCGAAAGTGCTGTGTAGAAAATATAGAAACGCCCTTCAAAAAAAGTTACGCGCGGGTCCTCACAGCCGAACTTCTCCCAATCTTCTTCCGGTACGATAAACTGTCTTCTGCCCTCGAAATGCAGGCCATCCGAACTCTTGGCGATACCGATAGTGGATATTTGATCCGGAGTTCGCAGAGAATCTCTGCTAGATATTGCTCGATACAAACCATAGATGCCACGGCCACGCTTCACCACAGACATATTGTAAGTAGCGAACGCTTCCCAATGATGGTCTCTCGTGGGTACCAGAACCGGATTCTCTTGTGATCGCTTGACTACAAACATACAAGTCTATACCACCCTGGTAGATTTAACTGAAAAAACCGCATGTTCATTCTTCATGAGTTTCCGGACAAATTCGTTCAAATTGGCATAGGCCACGCCAATGTGCTTGTCACCCCCTCCGTAATATATAAAAAGGGTGTCGCCTTTAACAATCGCCCCGGAGGCGTAGATGATGCCCGGTTTCCAGTCATTTTCGTACCATTCATCAGGTTCAAGCACAGGATAGTTGGAGCGGAAAAGTATTTTGTTTGGGTCTTGAAGGTCAAGAAGCATGGCCCCAAGTTTGTAGCGATTGGGATCGTTTTTATCCATAGCATGATAAAAGAGAAGCCAACCATACTTAGTCTTAATGGGTGGCGCGGAAGCACTACGCGTACGGTTGTGCCAAGCAACTATATGGTTCGGCAAAGTATGAGGGTCGGGAGCCTCTGCCTGCGTTGGCGCTTGATACATATCGAGCTCATCTAGATAGGCAACGTGCACTCGGGAAGCATCTCCTTTGTCTAAGTTATGAAAAAGCGCGAACTTCCCGTTGATTTTTTCCGGAAATAAAACCCAATTTTTCTGTCGGTCTCCAGGTGGAGAAAGATGGGCGAACTTGCTCCAACGCCATCTCTCGTTGGCAAGATCATCTTCATCAATGGAAGTAAATGCTACTCTCATCGAGTTCCATCCATTGAGCATATTGAAAGTCAGATATATACGACCATCAATTTTGACTGCTCGCGGGTCTTCACATCCGCCCCAACCACCTCCTGACGCATAGAGAACTCGGTCATAGACAGGCGTAACTGGAGAAGTGTACGGATAGTGTTTGGGGGGTTGAGCTTCTGGTATATAGACAGGATGAGGACATCGTTTATCAAAGTGAATGCCATCCAGACTTGACGCATAGCCAATACGGGAAATGCCATCTGGGCCCAGAGCGCGATAGAAAAGGTGGATACGTCCATCGTGCATAACTGCGCCGGGATTGAAGACTGCTTCCGATTCCCAATACGAACCTGACGCCGGGCCGATGATTGGATTGTAGCGGGACCTGCGAAGGTCAAGCGCCCTTGGTTTCCTTGGCTTGCCTCCCTTTCGCGCTCGCTTAAGCACTCGCCTCTTTGCAACCTTCTTGGCGATTTTTTTAGGCCTTTTTTTAGAAACAATCTTTTCCACCGCCCTTGGCGGGGTCCCGCTTTTAGCGGTGATTTTCTTAGGTGCGACCATATTTGTCTTCTATTCTGACAATATCGGCTTCATCAAATTCGCCTCTGGAAATCTCCAAAACTTCTACATCGTTATCTAAAGCTTCGATGCGATGTTCTGTCTCCGATGGAATCTCAAATTCATCCCCTACTTTGGCTCTGACGGTCTTGTCGCCAATAGTAATTTCAGGAGCACCCGATAGCACTCGCCAGAATTCATTTCTATTAAGGTGTTTTTGGAGACTGAAGGCTTCTCCCTTTTTTACGAACAGAATTTTAACGGTGCTCGGCTCATTTTTTATAAACTCCCGAAAACCTCCCCAGGGACGCTCTTCACTTGTGGGCTTTAGCTCCTTCATCCGATTATTGTAGCACTAGTTCTGCCCCAGAAATTCCAGTATGACCGTCTTTGTTTCCTCCGGGTTTGGGACTGTTCTGCAGGTTATACCCAAGGTTAGAACCGGTTCATCATTGCCTCCCTTGAATAACTTGTCTCCAACGTAGAGAATATTTTCCTTTAAAATGCCAGTTTGCTCTATGAGCTTATTGAGTCCGTAGGCTTTATCTACGCCGACACGCGTCACCTCTATAGAAGTAGTCCCGCCAATACGTATCGAGAAATCCGGCAGGGTATGCTTGAGCACTTCTGCCATCTGTGTGCGTTTCTTGTTATCCGGGTCCCACTTTTCCTTGAGTTCGATGGGTGCGTCTTGCCCTAAAGCGGAGAAATTGAGTTGAGCCCCCCGGTCTTCCACTAATTCCCCATAGATTTTATCGGGCCTTTCGAATCCTGATTCTTCAAAAATATTTCCAAAGGCTGCCCGGATACGCTCCTTCTCCTCTTGCGGAAGCGGGGCGTCATGCCGACATTGCCAGCCATCTTCATAGCGGCAAAAGACAGTACCATCAGTCGGCAAGAGATAGAGATTTTTCATTTTCTCCGGCAGACATGATAGGTTGTCAAGAATCTGCCATTTGAACTGCTCATAGCCGGCACCGGAAATAATCGCTACCCTATATTTCTCCATGAGCCGACAAAGTAGTGCCGCCATCTCGCTATCGAGCGGCAACTTGCTCCGCGTCAGTGTGCCATCGATATCAAAAACGATAATGTCGAATTTATTTAACATTTACCATGGAAGCTTATTGCTTTTAAACCAAAACTCTCCGGTTTCCGGATGAGTAACGGCAAACTCATAAATATATTTTGCCGCCTCTTCCGGAGAAATATCGGCCTCGGGTCCGCCCATTTCCGTCTTGACCCATCCGGGGTGAACTGAAGAAACAATAACATCTCGACTTTGCATTCTTGCCGACAAAGTTCTGGTATACATGTTAAGAGCCGTTTTGGAAATTTTGTATGCAGGATAATGGTTTGGATAATGACTCGCGCCATTTGTTGCCAGCGCAAGCGAACCGGCGGTGGAGGAAATGTTTACGACATGGCCACCATCTTCAACGACAGAAATGATTTGCTCCGTGAAATCAACGGTGCCAATGAGGTTTACTTCAAGTGTTTCTCTAAGTTTTTTCACTACCACATCGGTCTCTTCATCATCAATCAATATTCCGGCATTATTAATGAGGACGGAAATTTTTTTGCCGGTTTCTCTAATGGCTTGCGCGCATTTCGAAATACTTTGCGAAGAAGACAAGTCAAGGGGAAAAGATAAAAGATTTTCGTTTGGAGCCGGCTTAGTTGTATGATATGTACCCAATACAAACCAACCTGCGGAGACAAACCTCTCTCTAAGCGCCTGACCAATACCCTTACCTACGCCAGTGATAAGAACCGTTTTCAAAGTTTATTCCGTAGTTACGCCGTCAAATTCCTCCTTACTCTGCTCTGCATCCGATTTCGTTTTCATGACGATTCCGTCCTTGTGATGGGCCGGTGAATAGATCGTGTAGAACTTAAGGGGTTCGAGACTGGAAACATTAATAATATTATGCTGGGCGCCGGCGGGCACTATGACGGCGTCACCATCACTTACATCATAAACGGTGTCGTTGATAATCACCTGCCCTTGGCCACGCTCGAAGCGGAAAAATTGGTCATTATCTTGGTGAATTTCCAGCCCAATCTCCTCCTTAGGCAGCAGGGACATCAATACCAGTTGCGAATGCTCACCGGTATAGAGCACTTTTCTAAAATCACTATTCTCAAGTGTTGCTTTTTCGATATTTTCTTTTAAACCTTTTTTCATTAATCTTATTATACCAGATGGCGCGCTCTAATATATTCCTGTATTTTGAAAGAAATAAGCCCCAACAAACCAAGCTGTATCGCGGGAGTTAAACCCACTCGGAGAAGCGGAATCATGGGCATATAGGCGTTATATGCCCACCTGCCTGTTCGAAGCGCATACCACTCGATGCTGATAGCGACAACAAGCCCGATAAACATGATAGCCCAACTCTGTTTTCTAAGTGAAGAAATAAACATGAATGGCAAAGTGATGATAGTAATCATCACCGCATCGGCCAGAGTGGCCCGCAAAAGAATCAGTTCAGTAATTTTGCCGCCCATATAGTTGTCATATAAAAACGAGTGCAAATTCTCCCATACCGCGTTCAAAATAAAAGCGGCCGTAAGTATTAATAATATCTTTTTCATAATTTAAATTAAAGTGTAATCAAAAAATATTTACCCGGCGTTCAAATTTTTTATATTTGCACTCAGAAAAGCCTTAATATCTTTAATAATTGGCTCTCTTTTTATGGGTCGGCTACCTGCAATATGTCTAGCAAACCTATAGAGTCTCTCATTACTAGTATGAATCCATTTGCCATTTTTATAAAGGAAATACAGTAGACTCATCACAGCAATCCTTTTGTTACCATTTTTAAATGGATGATTTTTAATAAGGAGGTAAAATAGCATGGCTCCCTTGTCTACAATACCTCTATATAGGTCCTTTTTACCAAATCTTGAAAAAGGAGTAGCGAGACAGCTTTCAAGAATGTTTGGAAAACGAGACCCAAACTCTGGAATAGGCTCACTCCAAGTCATAAACTTCTCTGCAAGATTAAAAGCTGTATATTCTACCTCGGCAATGCCTATAGGTTTAGTTCTCATTCTTTTCCTAAAGCCTCAAAAGTTTTTCTGTATTCTTTGGTAGCTTTTTCTACCGCCTTTTCAATGTTGCTTTTCTTTTCATTTCCGAGCGACTTGCCTAGAGCTTCTAACAAATCCTCATGTGCTACAATATAATTCCTGCCAACTTTTTCTGCTTTTATTTTCCCATTTTTAATACGCTTAAAGACCCCGACACGAGTCATGTGCATTATGTTGGCAACCTCAGATGTAGAGTAATATTTTGGGTTCATATTTGTATGTTAACATATGTTAACTAACAAGCAAGCAGAGCTACCAACGCATAATGTATATTGGGTCGGGCACTGTCCGGAGTTATAACCGTACTCGAGGACAGGGGTTATATGGTTACGGTACGCGAAAAAATCAACAATATCAAGCGCGTTGGGAAGATTTATGACTTTCCGATGCCCTACCAGCAGAAATAGCCAACTCACCCCAAGTCACCCTAACTCACCCGTTTTTGGCAAAAGTCCGGTCCAAAACCATTTCACCTTATCCCACCAGTAGCCACCGGTTTTGAGCAAAAGTTCGGAATAAAATCACTTAACCGCAACTAACCTTATCTAACCGTTTTTTGCCCAACTATTTGCCCCGGTGGCGAGCTTTGTGCCGAGGATCGACGTTTGTACCCACCTTGGCACATCAACCACCCGTTTGACCAAATTTGAACCCTTGGGACGATTTGCTTAATTAAGCAAATATGACCGACTTAATTGGAAGATTTGGGCTTGGACGCTTTGTCGATAATCTTCTGTCGCAATTTCCAGCTGTTGCCATGGCTCATAAGACCGAGATACGACTGCACCGTTTCTTCCTTTCCGTCCTTTGCCTTTATATTCCTAAACATCCTCTTTTTGGTTGTCGTCCTTAAGACTTGATGATCCGGAAAATGCACCCAGCCGAGAAAGTCGACACCCGAAGCGACAGTCTGTATGAAAATCTTATCCGGATGCATGGAGAGCTTGAGCTTGTTTCCTAAAAACTCCTGCATCGCCGGCAGAATGGTTTCAAGGTACGCCTTGTCCGTCGAAAGGACGGCAAAATCGTCAGCGTAACGCAGATAATATTTCGCTTTGAGGCGATGCTTCATAAATTGGTCGAATTCGTTCATGTAAATATTTACCAGAAGCTGGGACGTTAGATTGCCGAGCGGGAGTCCGATGCCGACAGCGTTTGAATGAAAACTCCGAACGATGACAGATAAGAGATGGAGAATATCTTGATCGGGAATATATTTTGCAGATATGTCCAAGAGAATCGCGTGATCGATGTTTGCAAAAAACTTTCTGATATCGCATTTGAGCACCCATACCGTCCGAACGTTGTTCTCTGAAACAATGCCGATGAATTTTCTGAATCTGCTGAGAGCTCGATGCGTACCTTTTCCGTCTTGGCAGGAATTCGAGTCGGAGATAAACGTTTTTGCGAAAAATGGCGACAGTTGCCTATGCAATGCGTGATGTAAAAGCCGGTCTCGAACACTTGCTTTGTGGATGTCGCGCGGCTTAGGATCGGCGATCTTGAAATGCTGATACGCAGAATGGGTGTATGTTTTCGCCACAAGTTCGCGGTGAAGCGAGATAATGTTCGTCATCAGATTTCGCTCGAATTCTTGCACATCTTTGCGCGACCTTTTTCCGCGCACGAATTCTTTCCACGCTTCGAGGAGATTTTCGAGCGAAATGATATGATTATATGTATGTTGAAATTGGATTCTGGACATAACATTGAAGTCACCCCCCCCCGCAGAAGCTTTTGCCAGTTTTAGGCAAAGTTAAGGAGTCGTATCTTTTGTGGTACAAATTTTATCAGGACTTGCCCAAGGTGCATCGTCATTCTCTCGGCCAGCGCATAGACACATTGTTTGTCGAAGTGATAGAAGCGATATCGGCCGCCAGTTTTCTCTCGCCTACAGAGAAACATCCGTATGTTCGTCTCGCGATCAAGAAAGCGGACACCCTCCGTGTACTTCTTTTGGTACTCTGGGAAACAAAATCTCTCGACGATAAGAAATACATCGCTCTTTCCATAAAGTTGGACGAGGCCGGCAAAATGCTCGGCGGTTGGAACGGCCAGCTCGCAAAACAAAACTCTCCAGCCAAAGCCGGAGAGAAATGAAGAGAGTTGCGACACGGCGAACGCGAACCCGTTGTCACGATTCCACCTGTTGTCAGGCCTGTCGTTGTACGCATTAAGCCAGCGACCATCGTCATTACGGTTCGCATTCAGCAAGTTCGGATCGCCGTCGGATTGCGCGAAACATCTTCCATATCACCACCCCTCGAATACTCTCAGGGTTGAATCGAATCCGGCATCGAAATGCCTTAATGTCTCGCGCCAAGTATCTTCTTTTTTATTGAAGTTTCTGCATGCACCACTCTATCCGAAACCGTGGCCGCGGATACTCTCGATGCATGGATACTGGGTTCGGTAGCGGGAAGCCTTGACCGCCCACATATTCACCTACTGCCACGAATATTATATATTATTTTATATTTTATGAAAAAATTTAGCCCCATTCCGACGGATCGGAACGGGGCTAAGGACTAAGTTCAAAGGGACTGAAGTCCCGAGGATCTTAGTGTTGAGAACTGACTTGCGACACCGCGAACGCGAACCCGTTGCCACAACCCCACCTGTAGTCGGGCCCGCCGCCGTACGCGCAAAGCCAGCGACCATCGTCGTCACGGTCCGCGATCAGCAAGCTCGGATCGCCGTCGGAGTCGTTGATGGGTTCGTGCATGGCAACGATGTACCACAGCCCCATCGCTTCGATCTCCTTGTCCGTGAACTTCTCACGAATGAGGCAGGCCAGTTCGGCGTTCGGCTTCGAGAGCTTGCGCTTGTCGGCCTCGGCGCGAATCTTCTTCGTGATCCGGTCGTTGTCCTCGAAGAGCATGCCCTTGAGAACGGCGACTTCGGTCGTCACGCCGTTGGTCGGCTTGAAGTCCGG
>JAUSGI010000002.1 GCA_030649135.1 bacterium
GTTTGGTCAATGATAAACGGAGAGGTGTCTGGTGAAGCGGAGTCCTCCACGATGAACGCAGGTGCTCCTGCCGTTCCCGTTTGAGTTACAGAGAGTTTGCCCCACGGTGTCGTCGTTCCGATGCCGACGTTGCCCGAGGAATCAATCGTCATCCTTTGCAAAGCACTCGTCCACAAAGAGAGTGCGCTGAGCGAATTGTTGTACTGCACGAGACCCTGAGCTTCAGAATCCGTGTCGCCAAGCTGGAGTCGCGCAAGACCAGTATTGCCAGAGATGACTGAAATATACGCGGCCGCACCTGCGGTACTGCTTCTATCAAAGAGAGCAACCGTACCCGCGGTCGTTGCCCATGTTTTTCCAGAACCAGTCTTCACGACATCGAGGCTTGTGTCAGGACTCGTGGTGCCGATGCCGACGTTGCCGGATAGGTTAGTCATCGCTCCTTCAAGGCCAAAGAATGTTGCATCGGAGGGACCAGAGGTGTTCCCATCGTTAAAACCCTCTACAAAAACTCCAATACTATAAGTAAGTGTTGCGTGATTATGGTAAATTTGAACAGATGTCCCACTAACTTGAAGCAATGGATGGTTGCTTGTGGTTCCGTTGGCGCTGACCATACGAGCCACCCAAGTACCGACTGCCGTTCTATAAACTATATAGACCGCACCCGTAGGTGTTCCCGTGATTTGCGTAACGAGCTTAATTCTATATTGGTATCCTGCTTGCAAGATACTCACCCCGTCATAAAGATTAATAGTAACTGCCGTTGAGACAGGAACACTATATGTAGCATTATAAAAATGCGATGCCACTGTAGAGCCGCTTCTGATACTTCCGTTGACATCAAGCTTGAAACTTGGCCCCGCCGTCCCGATGCCGACGTTCCTACTTGAATCCACCACTAACCCCGTACCCCCTACTGTGAGAAGAGTGGAATAAAGGTCGGTGGAAGAGGCAGTAGTACTGAAGAGATTGGTCGAGGTGGCGGAGGTACCAGTGGCGTTATTGAAAGTGAAGTTTTGGAGAGTGGAGGAAGCCTTCACCAAGAGATTAGCGAAGGTGGCGGAACCAGAATTGAGGAGCGCTGAATAAAGATTAGTGGAAGAGGCAGTAGTACTGAAGAGATTGGTCGAGGTGGCATTCTGGAAAGTAGAGGAGGATGTCACCAAAAGATTTTTAATGGTGGCCAGACCGAGAGCATCGATGGAGAAGAGGGTGGTGGTGGAGAAGGCCGCGGTGGAAGAAGAAACCAGGAAGAGGTTGGCGTTATATGTATCGAGAGCGCCAGCGTGGAGAGCGAACCTGGCATAAGGAGAAGTGGTACCGATGCCGACGTTGCCGACATTGGTCACAATAAAGTTTGTGGCGGTCGAGGAACCGACAACGAAAGAAGGTCCGCTGATACCGTTCGGATTTACAGAGAGGAGGCCCCACGGTGTAGTCGTCCCGATCCCGACATTCCTCGATGAATCCACCACTAGACCAGTACCCCCTACTGTCAAAAGTGAGGAGTAGAGATTGGTCGAAGAAGCAGTGGTGGAGAAGAAGTTAGTAGTAGTGGCGTTTGTCGAAGTGGAGTTGAGGAAAGTTAGGTTCTGGAAAGTGGAAGAAGCATAGGAGAGTATATTTTGAGTAAGTAGGTTGGTGGTGGAAGCGTTAATCGCTTCGAAATTAGTGCTGAAAAGATTGGTCGAGGTGGCGCTGGTACCGGTAGCGTTGGCGAAGGTGAAGTTCTGGAGAGTAGTGGACCCGCTCGAGAAGATGTCGCCAGCTTGGTTGATGGAGAATTTGGTGGTGGAAGCTACTTTGAGATCCAAGAGATTGCCAGTAAAGCCCGTGATGGCATCAGCTGCGATAACCGTGCCTGAAGTGCCACCTACCACCGAGAGTTTGGCGTAGGGAGAAGTGGTGCCGATGCCGACGTTGCCGTTTCCTCTTACCGCCAGAAGTGAATTACCTGAATGGTCCTCAATTGATAGTGGGTAATTAGAACTATGATCAATAAGACGCAACAGTGCATTTGAAATTGCCGGACTCGAATTATTATTCGGGCGGCGTATTGTTGCTACTGCAACCGAAGGACTTCCATCTTGGTCTTCGATATACAGACTCCGTGTATCGCTTGCTGGATTAATTGCAAGAGTAGCACTCGGGCTCGTTGTCCCGATGCCGACGTTACCATTAGTCACTATAAATTGAGTGGTAGTAGCTACTGCATCAGAAGACGAGGCGATGACAAACGCAGGTAAAGTGGTCGAGAGGTTGTGGGTACCTATGGAAAACTTAGCCCAAGGTGAAGTGGTGCTGACACCGACTCTTTGGTTGGTAGTGTCGATAGACAGTACCGCAAGCCCGGCGGCATTTTGGAACTGGAAGGTGTCGGTTCGGTCTGAAGCAGGGATGAAGATGGCTCTAGGAGTAGTACCGTTGAAGGCAAAGGTGGTAGTGCCCGTAGAACCAACAGAAGAAGTCCACTCGTTTGATGCGTCGTATTGCACCCTAAACTGCGGCTGTGAAGTGGAGGTGATAGTTTGAGAGCCTGTAGTGATAATACCCCCAGCCAGAAGATTACCGGAATTATCCACTCTAAAAAGAACCTCGTCCCCCGCCGCATTTGTGTATTCGATGAAGTCGCCCGAAGGTGCAACATCGGTAATCCTTCGAGCGTTGAAGATGTTTACACCATTTGTTGTTTGGATGATATTGAAAGTGCTCTCGGGAGTGTTTGTGCCGATACCAAGCCGAGAAGTGGCATCATCCCAAAAGAAATCGGCATTATTTTGAGTCAAGAGACCGCTCGCGCCGATAAATGGCACGGACCCAAGTGTGAGTGAGGTGAAGAGGTTATCGGAAACCGCTAGATTGGTAGTAGTAGCGTTGGTGATGATGGCATTGGTAGTCGTCGAGTTGGTGGACGTTGAATTGGTAGCGGTTAAGGCACCGACCGTAATGTCGTCGGCAATGAGAGAAGTGATGGTGGAAAAGAGAGATGTAAAGGTGTTGGTAAAGAAATTGGTAGACGTGGCGTTAGAGGTCGTGCTATTGGTAGCGTCAAAGGAAGTGGCAGAGACCCGTGGCGCGCCAACAGAGCTGTTGAAGAACGCGTGACCAGCCGCGTTCAGGGTCACGTTTTTAGCATCAATAATAAAGACTTCATCTGGATTTCCTAAAGTAATTTTCCCACCGGCTGAGAAACTGCCCAATACTCCGAGCGAACCGAACGAACCACTCATGGCTATAACGGCGCTACCGACTTCTAACCCGCCACGTATCGAGACATTTTTTTGTATATCTAGATTGCCTTTAACAACTAAATCACTTTGGGTAGTAACAATATCTTCAAAGTAAGCCCGACCGATAACTTTCAGGTCTCCGCCGACTTCGAGAGTTGAGAGCAGTTTGGTTGCTCCCCTTACCAAAAGAGTTTTTCCAACTTCCACATTGCCTTCTAACTTTACATTCTCTCTGGTCATGGAGCCATTGGCAGTCACAAACGCGAGAGTGAAGTCTGTTGAACTGGCACCCCCTATGAATTCGGCATTCAAATTTTTAACTAAAGTTTTTGAATCTACCACGATGGGCGCAATACCATCTTGAATGTAAGACCTCAATTGACCCTCGGTCTCGATATGTCCCATAATGGCAACATTGCCTTCGCTATCCAAAAGTAGAATCTCGTTTTGATGAGTACCGGGACGGAAACCTAAGACAGTATTCGCATCATTTATCGAATCCCTAACAAAGTTAAATGATTTGTCGAAGAATCCAAAAACAATCGGCACCGGTAATAGCGCAAGCAAGAGCAGAGAAGCGAGCGTCGCCGCGATAAGTAACCTGCTCGATAACACAACTTTAAACGGAGAAAAGCGGGAATGAAATTTTTTATCGATGACTCTCTCAAGTATCAGCCCGATATCAGGGATAACCGTATTGGAAGAAACTTTTTCAGTTTTATTTTCTACTGAGGATTGCTCTTCGTATTTATTGAAGTCGGTATGAGGTGACTGGGACGATTCAAGAGACCGGAAATTTCCGTTCTGAACTTGAGCCCGAATCATCTGCTTCTTCATGTAATCATCTAAAACAGGCTTGGTTGTATACCAAGCATTTCCAATTTTTTTTGAAGTCAGTTTTTTCTTACGGGCAAGTAGACTCAAATATTCAGCACTGTAAGGAACATGGTGCGCCGCCTCAGACATTGAAAGCCAGTTTTCAGCTTCGTTTTTCATGCCGATATACCGTATCGGTTACAAAATATCATTGTCTTTATTATATATTTTAGAAAGGGTGACTACTACCTATTTTGTGATTTTCTGTGGATAGAAACCTAAAAAACTGACGCCTAAATTGTGATGCGTTTATCGAGCTGATGAATCTAAACCAATACTTAAACAACAAAATAACTAAATAAACATACAAACATTAATACACCTTAATAATCTCTTGTGATAGAAAGTTTATAAACCTATATATTTAAAGCTCTTAAGTCTAAAAATACCGAAAGCTCTACCTTTTATGTGCCACCTATCTATAAATCCCAGTTCGCGTGAATCTATACTGACATCTCTATTATCTCCAAGTATAAAATACTCCTCCGGATCAAGCTTAGATTGGGTTACACCTATAAGCAACTCAAGATCGTCTATAAGATAATCTTCCTCAAGGGTAATGCCTGGATCAAGACGATTAGTCCTTATCACTACTTGGTCTTCCTCGATACTGAAACGCTCTCCCGGTAAAACAATTATTCTTTTAATAACTTTGAATGATTCCCCTCTAGGAATAGCGACCACAATATCCCCGCGTTTTGGGTCTTTGTATAAATAAGCAAGTTTATTTATAAAAACATAATCACCGGAGAGGATGGTGGGCGACATTGAATCTCCGTTAACAATAAACCCTTCCAATGCAAATAGACGAACCAGAAGTGCCAAAGCAAACGCCACCAGAAATACTGATAAAATTTTCGTTTTCATCCTTACTTGTATATTGTAGCATATATGATAAATTATGAATGTTTATGGCAGAAATCTATTTTTCTATTAAAGAGGCGGCCGAGATTCTGGGAGTATCTCCTTTAACTTTACGCAACTGGGATAAGTCCGGTAAGTTCCCGGCCCAAAGGCATCCGATGAACAACTACCGAGTTTACAGACTTTCAGCTCTGGAAAATATTGTCAATGATATTGAAGGTGGCACAAACAAAAGTAACGCAGAGAAACGTATTAAAAAACTAATGATTAGGCACGAGGAGTAAGCAAGTCTTGGAAAATCTCCTTTAGTATGACCGGGTTACCACTCCCCTTCATCTCTTTCATAGCCTGACCAATAAGAAACTGTAGAGAGGCGGCCTTGCCTTTTTTAAATTCATTTACCACAGTTTCATTTTCGGAAATTATTTTCTCAACCACAACCTGTAGTTCGACTTTATTGCTTCTTTGAATAAGATTATTTTCCTCTGCAATTGTTCTTGGGTCACCATTTTTTTCCTGAAGAATCTTTAAAATATCTTTCGCCCCGCGGGAGGAGATAGCGCCACTTACAACCATACGGATAACTTCAGCCAGACTCTTGGCCGGTATAGGAATCTTCAGATCGCTTGTGATGTAATTGGAAGCTAGTTCAATAAACCTGCTCTCTCTAAGAATCTCCGCAACCTCTTCAAAGAGTCTTCCCCACTCTGGTTCCCGAACATAAATTTCTATATCCCCCTCTTTCAGCCCGAAATCTCTTTTGTATCTCTCCCTCTTCTGCCAAGGTAATTCCGGTAAAGAGGCCCTCAATACTTCTTCATCGTATTCTGAAATTGCTTTTATAAAAAGCTTTGGTAAATCTGGGTCCGGGAAGTAACGATAGTCATGGGCCGACTCCTTTAACCTTTGGGTAAAAGTAATTTCCTTATTTTCGTCCCATCCTCTTGTTTCTTGCAATACCTTTTCTCCCCTCTCGAGCGCTTCAATCTGACGTGCCATCTCAAACTTGATTGCTTTCTCGACCACTTTGAACGAATTAAGATTCTTAATCTCAACTTTGGTCCCCTTCTTGTTGTCTTTGCTTACGGAAACATTGGCTTCGACTCGCATTTCTCCTTTCTCCATATTGGCCCCGCTTATATTTAAATACTTCAGTAAAAGTTGCAATTCACGGGCAAAATTAGATGCCGCTTCGGCCGTCTTAATCACCGGTTCTGTCACCAGTTCCATGAGCGGTACCCCCGCCCTATTGAAATCGAGCAAACTGTCCCCCTTATCGTTATGAATTGATTTTGCCGTGTCTTCTTCGAGATGGACACGTGTGATAGCGACACCGGTAAGCAAACCTCCTCGCACCAACGGATGCTCGTATTGACTAATTTGGTATCCTTTCGGAATATCAGGGTAGAAATAGTTTTTACGGTCAAATTCCGTATAATCGGCAATTTCTCCGCCTATCGCCACTCCAAGGCGTAAAACACTTCGCACCGCTTCTTTATTTATCACCGGCAAAGTGCCGGGATATCCTAGGCAGATTGGGCAGACATTGGTATTGGGGCGTGATTCGTCAGTATTATTTCCAGAGTTACAGAACATCTTAGTCTTAGTCGAGAGCTCCGCATGTATTTCAAGCCCAATAGTCAAGATATAGTCCTTCATGATTAAAAAGTTTTGCTGATGACATTGCCAAATTCTTTGACTAGTTTGTCATCCAGTACGGAAACCGGATATACCTTCGAGCTAACTTTTTTTAAGAGCTTGAGCTTTTTGCCCTGTTCTTCTTTTGTTAGAGTGTCAACTTTGGTAAGGACAACAACTTCGGTCTTCTTCAACATGTTCTTATTATAGAGCCCAAGTTCGTTTCGAACCACTTTATAAGCGTTCAGGGGATCCTCTTCCTCGGCAGAAACACAATGGACGAGAGCCTTGGTACGTTCGATATGGCGCAAAAACTTATGGCCCAAACCCTTGCCTTTGGCCGCTCCCTCCAAGAGACCGGGAATGTCGGCCAGGATAAGTCCATAAAAGTCTCCTAAACTTGGTTCAACGGTAGTAAATGGAAAGTTGCCCACTTTGGATTGAGCACTAGTGAGAGCATTCAAGAGACTTGATTTGCCGGCATTGGGCAAGCCTACAATACCCACATCGACGACCAAGAGAAGCTCAATGTGAAAATCTGCCTCTTCCCCCGAAACACCGGGAGTAGACTGTTTGGGGCGAATATTGGTTGAACCCTTAAAATGATTGTTTCCCAATCCCCCTCTTCCTCCACGAAGAAGTAACACCTTTTCACCATCTTTCAGAAGTTCCGTGGCATACCCTGTGGTGAGATTCGTTAGGCGTGAGCCGACAGGTAGTTTTATGACAACATCTTTCCCCACTCCGCCCTGCTTGAGGTCTTTAGCTCCATCCTCTCCACGTCCCGCTTCAAACTTCCCCACATTGCGATAGGCCGATAGAATACCGATATCCCGTACAGCGAGAGCATGAACATCGCCCCCTTTGCCACCGTTACCACCAGAGGGACCGCCATGGTCTTTGCCTTTCTCATGTCGCCAGCGCACTACACCGTCGCCGCCGCGACCAGCTTTAAAGTGAAGTGTTAATTCGTCTATAAACATTCCCTTACCTTATGCATTAAGAGCAATTTCCGCAAGTGCTATCGCACCCTCTTTGCTTTGAGCCACTGCCGTAAAGAGTGCCCTATGACAAAACACGGCATCCGGTACGCCTGTGATTTGCTGTAACTCTTTGTCTTTTTTACCCGCCCAAGATAGAGGCAGGGGTCGGCGTGACACGAAGCCGGTATCTTGAACTACTCTAAGACCCCATCGACTGTCATTACGAGGATAGACTACAAACAACACCTCCGGTTTTTCCGCAAAAACACGCCCCCACGGCAATTCTTCCGGCAAAATAACAATTCGTTTGTCAGGGCTCGCCTCATAAACTTCTCTGACTTTAGCCTCGCCCGCAATAATATTTTTAGCTTTAGCAATCTCCCTTAGCAAAAGCTCTCTGGCCACACCGACCAGTTGCATAAAAATTCTATAAAGTTCCTCCTCACTTTCATGAAGACTCGGTAGAAATGAATAGAGAAAATCGACAATACTGTATGTCCTGACATTTTTAAAACGGTAATCGGCAATAGAGACTCCGTTATCGTGAGCATCCAACGGCTGCATAAGATTAATATCTATCAAATCCGTGACCTCTTGACTGCCGGATAGCTTCTCTCCGAACTCTTTCCACACTAGTCCACAAGAAGCATAAGGGATGCCGTTTGGTCTCTCTCCCGCACCGCCGGGCTGGTGATGGTCAAAACGATGGGTGGCCGGGTCATGGGTCATTCCAACATCGACAACATAGTCGGCCAGGGCAATCTGGTCTGCATCACGAGTGCGGACCACTTTGGACTCGCCAATTGTCAACATTAAAATGGCCACAGCAAAGATATCATCGGCTTGGAAAGAACCGCTATGAGTGAGGATGGTTTTTGCCATAAATTTTATCGGCCCAAGCGAGAAGCAAAATGTAGAGCGAGACGGTGAGCGACATCATAGGGATAGTGATATAGCCGAACGCCATAACGTAAATCTTCGAGCAGGCGCCACCTAGCGCGGTGCAGGGCAGAATTGATGTGCCGCCAAGAGAGATGTATGACTGATAGGCGGCAAGAAGAGCCGAAGCCAGAGCAAAAGGCAAGGCGTAGAGAAAGGCGGACTCGGCCTTTTTCCACAGAGCCACCCAAAAGATAATGGCCAAAGGATAGAGGAAAACTCTCTGCCACCAACACAACGAACACGGCTCGAAACCCATAATCTCGGAATAAAAGAGTGAGCCGATAATAGCGACGAGAGCAGTCAAACATGCAAGCAGTATGGCATGTTTCCCTAGTGATACCGAGAGTATCATGCCCCATGAGTTTCTGAAAATAAGAGCGAAAAACAAAACCACCCAAACGACGTGGGAGAAGAGAACCAGGTACGGCAGCAGTAAATTGATATTCTCAACCATTGCTTTCCGGTAATTCCACCTCACTATCTGGCAGAGGGCATCCTGTGGCTTCGCTCAAACGTTTCAAAGGAACTTCTCCACTCTCGCGACTACCATCGGCAAATTCCCAAGTCGGGTAACCGGTAACCTTTGCTTCTGTACATATCGGCAGTTGATTTCTGCCATCCGGTGTAGAACATTCCACATAAGGAAGAAATTTAGCGGAAGAACCAAACAGGGCCTTCTGGTTCTGGCAATGTTGACACCAAAAAGCGCCATAAAAGATAGTCCCGCTGTCCTTGATACAGGACGCGAATGTGTCCAACTTCCCCGGCTTACTAGGCATTCTGATAATCCAGACCAAACCGGCAACTGCCAATACTAACATCGAAAGCCATATTAACTTATTTTTCGTCATATTTTTATATTATATCAGATGCTAGCTCCGTGGCACTTCTTGTATTTCTTGCCGCTACCGCAAGGGCATGGGTCGTTTCTACCAACTTCGGCTTTGGGAGAAACGGCTGAACGTGAGGTATCTGAGAGTGTCGTGGCCTCTACTGCTATGGGAGCCATCTTAAAAGAAGTGAGCGCTTCCAGATTGATAGCAATAACAAATTCGGCAATCTGCCGAGCAATGGACACTTCCATATCTCTGAAAAATCTTAAACCATCTTTCTTGTACTCCACCAGAGGGTCGCGTTGACCATAGGCACGCAAATTCACGCTCCCGCGCAGATATTCCATCATCTCCAAGTGGTCAACCCAGAACAAGTCTATGGTCTGGAGAATCACCCTCCGCAGAACCTCGACTACTTCTGGAGTGTCAAGGGACATCTGTGACATTTTATTATTTACCTTATCCGTCATCTCTTGGTCTAAATGCTCCGCTACCTCGACTAAATATCCTTTGATTTCAGCCTGACCACCGACCAAAACTTTGCGACGGTGGCCATAAATAATACCCCGTTGAAAATTTAGTACGTCATCGAACTCGAGCACATGTTTCCTAGCATCAAAGTTGAAACCCTCTATTTTTTCTTGCGCCTTTTCAAGAGAGTTCGTTATAAGCTTGTTTTCTATGGGTTCGTCTTCGGGTATGTTGAAGCGTCCCATCATCTTTTTAATGGCATCCACGGCAAAAATACGCATCAAAGAATCCTCCAGAGAAACAAAAAACTGCGTCTCACCCGGGTCTCCTTGCCTACCGGAGCGTCCACGTAACTGATTATCTATACGCCGAGCATCATGCCGCTCGGTACCAAGGACAAACAGACCGCCAAGTGTCCTAATGTCTTCATAAGCCCCCCGGGCAGCGGGATTACCGCCAAGCTTAATATCAATGCCACGACCGGCCATATTGGTGGCAAGCGTTACAGCCCCTCGCTTACCGGCTTGAGCGATAATCTCGCCCTCTCGTTCATGGTTCTTGGCGTTTAAGATTTCATGTTTGATTCCCTCGTTCTTTAAATAAGTCGAAAGAAGTTCATTGTGTTCTATAGAGACCGTACCGATGAGAACCGGCTGGCCTATTTTGCTCAACTCTCCGACTTTTTTAGCCACCGCTTTCATCTTGCCGGCTTGCGTTTGGAAAATCTGATCGCCGTGGTCCGTGCGGGCCACCGGTTTATTGGTCGGGATAACAAAAGTTTCTAAGCCATAAACTTTATAAAATTCTTCTTTGGAAGTAACAGCGGTGCCGGTCATGCCGGAGAGCTTCCGGTACATACGAAAATAATTTTGGAAAGTGATACTGGCGAAAGTGCGGCTCTCTTCCTTAATACCCACGCCCTCCTTGGCCTCTATGGCTTGATGCAAACCTTCCGACCATCTCCTGCCGGGTTGCAGACGACCGGTAAAGGCATCCACGATGACCACCTCGTTATCTTTGACTACATATTCTTTGTCTCGCTGATACAGAGACTTGGCCCTGACAGCTGTCTCAAGATGATGCACATATTTGACGCCGCCTTCGGCGTAAATATTTTCGATTCCCAAGGATTTCTCGGCCTTATTTAACCCATCATCCGTCAAAGAAATGGCGCGCAGCTTTTCGTCAACTGTAAAATCTGGACCCTCTTCAAGCCCCCGAGCAATCTTGGCAAATTTTTCATATAGTTCTCCGGCAGTACCGGTATTGCCGGAAATAATGAGAGGCGTCCGCGCCTCGTCAATCAGAATGGAGTCTATTTCGTCAACAATAGCGTAATGGTAGTCCCGTTGGGAAAGATGTTCCTTATTATAAAGCAGGTTATCACGCAGATAATCGAAACCAAATTCATTGTTGGTACCATAGGTAATATCCGCCCGATAAGCCTCTTGCTTGGTGGCCGGCCTCAAGAACTCATGAACCACGCGGAAAGAACCAAGTTCATCACGTTCTTTATCTTTCTCCATATGAGACTCGTCATAAATAAAAGACTCCGCATGATTGAGCACACCCACGGACAGGCCAAGATAAGCATAAATTTCTCCCATCCAGACAGCGTCACGGCGGGAGAGGTGGTCATTAACCGTCACTATATGTACCCCCTTACTCATAAGAGCGACGAGGTAAGCAGGTAGTGTCGCTACCAAGGTCTTACCTTCTCCCGTTTTCATTTCCGCGATTCCACCTTTGTAGAGAGCAATGCCACCAAGAAGCTGGACATCAAAATGTCTTTGCCCGAGGGTACGCTTAGCCGCCTCCCGCACAACGGCAAAAGCTTCCGGCAATATATCGTCCAGAGTTTCACCTTTAGCGATACGGCTTCTGAATTCGGTAGTTTGGGCCTTCAGCTCTGCAGGCGAGAGATTCTCTAGCGAAGATTCGAGCGCATTCGTGCGCTCGACAATCGGTTTCCAAGACTTAAGTAATTTCTCCTCGGGAGTACCGAAAAGGCTCTTAAAAAAGGCCATAAGACGCCTATTTTAACACGTTTTAGGCCCCCGCCCAAGCGGGGTAAAAAAGAAAAAACGCCCTTGCGGGGGCGTTTTTTCTTTGAGCGGTCCGCCGATGGGCAGACTACACTTACCTTCTCTTCTTTGAAGACTTTCTCTTCTTGGAAGCAGCTTTTCTTTTCTTTGCCATTGTGTTGCCCCAACATGATGTCGGGAAATTATTATTAACGTCTGTCGCAGATAAATATTTTTAGAAACAATCTGTCTGCGGTTGCATTCATTATGGTACTAAAAGTTAACATATACAATAGGGAAAATAAAAAAATGTGGATAACTTTTTAAAAATTTCCGTCCGCACGCGGAGAGCGGGGCTAGCTCCAAACGAATATCTTTGTGAGTGCGGCCGCTCTCCACGAACAAAAAGAAACTAATACCATTATAACTATAAAAACGTAAATCCCGCCAGAGGCGGGACTTACGCAGACATTCGTTCGTTTGGTGCTAGTTTCGAGCACCCACTCCGCCAGCATAGCATAGTCTGGACTAATTTGCAACTTTTTCGAGATATTGTCGGTAAATACTCTCCTTGGCAGGGTCCAGCTTGATACGACTCCCGAGTAGGCCCCTCACCCTATCGGTTCGCCCATTGGCATAATAGGCATTCAGAATCCGATCGTCGAAAATTACTTCCCTTTCGGTCAGTGTATTCATTATTTTACTTTCGACAATTTTATCACCGGCGTAAATCGCGCCCACCAGATAAATCACCCTGGCTTCCGTATATTCCGGTGCCAATTCGTATGCTTCTCTGAAAATATCGAGCGCCTTAAGTGGTTCCTTTTTATTTATATAAGCTGCACCGATTTCAAAATACACCTGTTGTTTGCCCGGCATCAACGCTCGAGAAACTTCCAAATGAGTTAATGCTTCATCAAGAAGTCCGACAGTAGAAAGAAACGACCCAGCCAGTAACTCGTAGCGAGCGTCTCCATTCAAATCATCTGTTTGTCCAAGCAGGACATCCTTGGCGAAACTGAAGAATGCGTTCTTCTCTTCCATAGAAAGACCGCTGGACAGGATGGCAATCGAGTTGGCGGCAATATGCTCCGCCACCTCCGGTCGACCAAGACGTGATGCGTTGTAGGCCTTCTTAAAGTTTGCCACCGCGACGGGAACTTGCCCAGACGTTTGCAGAGATTGGAGAGCTTTTATGATAAATATGTTAGTAATAATCGGTTTAATATTGGCAAAATATAAAGAGAGTATAAGCAAAATAGAAACCACCGGCAAAGCAATTCCCTTCACTTGTATATCGGAAAGTGTTTGCCCCCACAGAGTTCCGCCATTATTCCTATAATGCACATAGGCAAGGAGAGAGAAGAATAGGGTGTAGCTAATAAGATTGTCGAAGACGAAAAAGTTATGGAAAAAGTACGTGGCTACCAGGCCAGTGAGAACGGACTTCTCCGTGTGAGACAAATTGGCATATTTCCAAATGGAAAATAGAAGCGCCACGTATAGAGCCAAGTAAGAAACAAGGCCGAGTAACCCACCAGCCACCATCCAGTCCAGAAAAATGTTGTGAGCGCGGTCGAACCATGGCTCTAAATTAAACATCTGCGGGTCATAGTACTGATTAAAAACATAATTAAAATTATCCTGCCCCCAACCCAAGAGCGGTCTTTCTTGGAATCCTTTGACAGCCATCGGCCAGACAAAATATCTTCCCTGTGTCTTTATCGCTTCCGTAGTGAGAGAAGAGAAACGCGAAAGTATTGGACTATTCTGTATGAAGTTTCTGTCCTTAAACAACATGAAGCCTCCGACCAAGACCACCAATCCCACCAGGAGAGCCGCACTCGCCCTGCGGACAAGTTTGTCTTCTTTATTGGCAAGGTTAAGAACGGCCATGATGAATATACCGCCAATGAGTCCGAGAATAGCCCCTCGTGTGGCTGTCTGGTAGAGAATGAAGGCTTGGGAAAGGATGAGCAGTCCGTAGACCCATCTCAAAGCCACATTCTTCCACTCACGCCAGAGAAAAAGCAAAGCGATAAAAATATGAAAAAGCATGTAGACGGCCAAATAAATAGCGTTGCCTAGGGTACCATCTACCCGTACTCCTCCTTGATTTATCGCTCTTAATCCGATGATCTGCAAAATGCAATACAGAACCATCAAGAACGATGCCACAAGCGAGACATTCCACCATCTCTTCCAATCGATTTCTCTAAAAACAGAGGAAGTGACCACGAAAAACATTCCCAAGTGTAATAGAGTAATAAACCCTTCCATACGTTCGAAGTTCGACCAGAAACTCTTGACTGGGGCCACACCGAAGAGATCGGCAACACCAACAATCACCAAAAAACCTACCACTGCGTACAAGATGACGGATTTTTTCGGGCGAGAATCGACATCGTAGAGGGCAAGCAAGACCCAGACAGCAAACACAATTTCTACAATAATTCTCCAAGTAAAAGCCTTAGTAGTGATGAAGGGGAAAAAAAGTGAACTGGACACAAGAAATGGAACGAACGGAACCAAGAAAAGGCCGACGAGGATAATGTTTCGCGGTATTTGTTTATTCATCGCTACTATCTTATCATGGTACCAATATATGCCAAATCTGCGTAATGAGAGCTACCGACTTCTCCGGTGGAGCGAGAGTTTCTTCAAAACTGACATCAACTACCTGGCTAGAGGGGGGTTTTGGCTCTCCATGAGCCAGGGTGTGGCCATGATTGCGGGTTTTCTCATTTCTATCGCCTTCGCAAATCTTTTTACAAAAGAGTCATTCGGTACCTACAAATTTATCATTTCAATGGCCGGAATCATAGGAGTATTTTCTCTGACCGAAATAGGGACATCGGTTACTCAAGCAGTGGCACGAGACTTTGGGGGTTCTCTCCGCCAAGGTTTCCGCGTGAACTTGAAGTGGAGCATTGGAATGTTTCTAAGCGGGCTAGCTCTTGGCATCTACTACTATCTCAACGACAATATGCTTTTATCGTTCTCGTTTCTATTGGCGGGAATATTCTCTCCAGTCACCGCCAGCGCCAGTCTCTATGCAAACTACATCTTGGGCAAGAAGGACTTCAGAAGAAATTCCTTCTACGCCATGACTCGTAATGCCGCCCCCGCCCTCGCCCTTATTTTGACACTGGTGCTGACTAGAAGTCTGCCGGCTATTATTGTCGTCTACTTCTTTTCAGGAACGATCGTCACATTATTCCTCTATCATAGAACCCTTCGTGCTTACGCACATGAGAACAACAAAGAAGACCCTGAACTTAGCTCCTATAGCAAACACTTGAGCGCCATGGAAGTCATTGGTAATGTTTCCGGCTACTTGGATAAAATCCTTATTTTCCACTACCTCGGCGCAATACCGCTGGCTGTCTATGCCTTCGCCATTGCTCCAGTTGAACAACTCCAAAGTGGAAAGAAAATACTAAGCACCTTGATTCTACCTAAATTGAGTGGGCGCTCTTATGAAGAACTACGAGAGTCTGCCCCACGTAAAGCTATAATTCTCACCTTCTATGCCTTATTGCTCGCCCTAGTCTGGATACTTCTTTCCCCTTACTTCTACAGATTCCTCTATCCGCAGTATCTTGATGCGGTCTTTTACTCGCAAGTTTATTCCCTAACCCTCTTGGCCATTTCCGGTACTATATTCGACTATATGCTGGTGGCTCATAAGAAAAAGAAGGAGTTATACTTACATCGCACCATCATCCCAATCCTTAAGATTGCCCTTTTCGTTATTCTGCTTCCCCTCTTCGGTCTTATGGGTCTCATCGTGGCACACGTCATCACGAGATCTTTCGGTAGTCTCCTGCTTTATTATCTTGTCAAGCATCCCTTCAAGAGCCAAATAAATGCTTAGAGTAACAACCAGTTGGGATGACGGCGACATTTTGGACAAACGTCTGGCTGACTTGTTATTACGTTACGGAATCAAAGGTACATTTTATATTTCAAAAGACTATCGCCCCGAACATCTATCAGATCAAGAGATTCTGGACTTAGCCAAAGCGTACGAAGTCGGAGCACATACTCTGACCCACCCAGACCTTCGCACCCTCACACCGGCAGAAAAGAAAAACGAAATAAATGGAAGTAAAAAGTGGCTTGAAGAACTTCTGGGCGCTGAAATAAAAATGTTTTGCTATCCCAAAGGACTTTATGATGATTCTGTCGTTTCAGCCGTCAAGGAAGCGGGATTTCTTGGAGCTCGTACTACCCAACTGGGTGCAATAACTTCAAGTGACCCATTTCTGATGCCTACCACCATTCAAATTTATCCGTTCCCTTTTCGTAAAGATCTAGGAAAATTTCTTCAACCTTACAAACAGAGGGCTCCAGCTTTAAAAACATTAGGTGTAAGTTATTTCTCAATGTATTCTTGGTTCAACATGTCAAAGGCCGTCTTTGACATCGCCCTAGAGAAAGGCGAAACATTCCATCTGTGGGGCCATTCATGGGAAATTGAAAAATATGGCATGTGGGAAGAGCTGGAAAAAATCTTTCAGTATATTGGGAATAGGAAAGACTGTGTGTATTTAACGAATAGCGAATCAATAAAATAACCAATGGACAATTTTAAAAATACTCGCGCTGTCGTTGTGTACCTAAGTAAGTATATATCGGGCAAAACTCTTGACTATGGCGCTGGCTCTGCCAAATATAGAAACCTGATTGCTCCACAGACGAGCGAATACATAACCTTTGATATGGTTCCCGGAGAATACATTGATGTGGTAGGAGATGCCCTCAAACCCCCTTTTCCTGACAACTCTTTTGATACCGTCATCTCCACTCAAATGCTGGAACATGTAGAAAAGCCATGGGTAGTGGCAAGCGAAATAAGACGCATCCTGAAGCCAGGTGGTATCTGTATACTCACAGCGCCCTTTTGGGTCCCTTATCACGCTGACCCTCACGACTATTTTCGCTACACCAAAGAAGGATTAGAAAGTTTATTTAAAAATGAGGGCTTTGAAATAGAGGTGAGCGGTAATTACGGAAAACCCCCATCTGTCCTGGGAGAAATGATTCATTTCTCCTTTTTTAGCCCTTATGATGTTGTCTCTCAAAGAAAAGCAAGATGGCGCTCAAGAATAATGCGTTTCATACAATCGTTAACCTATAAGCTAGACACTCTCTCTAAAAACAAGGTTGTTTACGCTAACGCTTATGTGGTCGCAAGAAAATCCTCCAGTTGATCCACGACCCATTTACTCCCATTCTGATATGGGTCGCCAAAGTATCGTTCTCGCAATTCTTTGATGTTATCCTCTGATATTTGGGGAATATTTTTTATTCTTTTAATAAGCTCACCAGGATTCTCAGCAAATAACGGACTCCCTGTCCCATAATCCTTCATGTTAAAGCAATCTCCCCATTTATCTGTCTTAAAGAAAATAGGTATCTTAAACTCTAATAAGGCCTCCAACACTGCTGTACTATGAGAACCAACAGCGGCATCACATTCTTTGACGGCGTCAGTGATACTACCCCTCAAGATTTTGAGATTTTTGTCTTCTAATATTTCTGGTTCATTGGCTAAAAGCCACTCTTCAAATCCATCTTTGGTTGGCCTAAACTTTATGCTCAATTCAATTTCACGATTATTTAATAATTCATTTAGGTAAGGCAATACCTCATAAGGCGCGGCCAATTGTTCCGAAATAAAAAGTACTTTAACGGGCCCTTGGTTGCTTTGCCCTGGGTTTGTCGAAGGGTTGGTTTGCTTTTCTAATGGCCTCATCGGACCTGATACGTAGAGCTGTTCCGGAAGATAGGCTCTGCTATTTGTAATATAATATTCCTTCCACCAGTCGCTCCAGAGACCATATTTATCGGTGGTTAAAATTTTTTCTCCATCAAATCCAGGCATAAAATCATACACATTATAATATTTAGAAGGGGCACCATGCAGAAGGCCAACAGTCGGAACATTGTTCAATTTACACCCTAGGACAGCATGGAAATTTCGTTCCAAGGCCACCGGGAAAAACGCCGACTTCACGCCAATGACCCGCAAAATCCATTTCATAATCCGGATAGCCCACATATCATTATAGACATTAAGAAGATGATGGGTGGCCACCAAAATCTTAAACTGTTTTTGTGGATCTCTTTCTATTTGCTTACTGATCTGATGACGGCTCCCCAAGATGAAGCTTAGGAACTTACCAACGAAAGCCACCGCTTCTGAGTAAATGACTGGACGCCCCCTGGTAAGAAAATGCTCTAAAATTGTTTTCCCAGACTCTAGACTTCTAATGAATTCAACAAAGGGGAGATTCCGGTCACGCAATTCCCTGTAGACAAATTCCATTCTAAAATCGTAGTCTTTAGTCTTTTCGAATTTATCGCCGGTAAAAACCAGTATTCGTCGTCTTTGAAATATAAGAAATGGCAGAGACAAGAGGGTCAGAATTATTTGAAGAAGAATGCCAAGAGGTAGAATAGCTAGACTTTTAAAACCAGGTTTATTGAGCACGCTCATCTCACATCCATAAGCAGATAGATAGTGGGCAAAAAGACTTTTATATGGGGGGTTGTAAAAATACACCTGCCGAAAATCCCCTAAATACGAAAGAAGTTTTTTATATTGTGTGTATGGAAGACAAAAGTAGGTAGAGAGACTATTGTAATGTATCCACCATAATTCATAGCCCTCGTAAATAAAAGATTTGGCGATGCGCGTCCCGTCTGGAAACTTGAGATACGAAAGCTCTTTGGCAAACTGACTAGCTTCATAAATACTTCCGGGTCCAATAAATTTATTGAGCTCTTCACCAGAAAGCACCATATCGTAGGAACGTAGATCCCCTTTCGGCATCTCTTCGCCAAAAACTACTAAAATTGATTTATTTTTCATTTCTATAACCATATCATATAGGAAAAGGGCCGGCCGCGATGTACTGCGGCCGGCCCAGGTTAGATCAGGCGTCCGGGTCGATGGCGTTGGGGCGGTATTCGAACCGCCAGATGGTGACGAGGTTGTCGTCACCGAACGGCTTGTTGTAGATGCCCGCCAGGTGATTCTTGACCTCCTCCTGGCTCGTGATGTCCGGGGACATACCACGGAGGTCCTCCGCCGTCAGCTCGCTGATCTTCTTCACCAGATACTCGGTGACCTCGACGTTGGTCCCGTCATCTGGGAAGAACTTGGCCGCCACGCCTCGGGCCTGGTCGCCAGGCACCTCGATGTAGCGCACGAGGATATTGGTGAACCGCGGGATGCCGGTGGGCTTGGTCGGGTCGGAGCGATCACCGGGTCTCACGACCGAGGTGATCGTCTGATCTTTGAAGCCCTGCATGTGCTCCACTCGGACCCAGAGTCCGGGCTGGCCATACTCCACGTTTCGATCCAGCATGAAATCCCTCCCCCTTGCTTGATTTGTAACAATTTTACTCCTCGCGTATTATAGCAAACTATGTAGAATGTGTCAATAGTCTGGAGAATGCTTCATATGCTCATCGTATCCTTCAGGATTAATCCTCTGGTGAGTCTCATTGATTAAATCAAGTAAACCTTGTCCGATATCAGTCGATAAATTAGGTATGAGCTTCCTAGCTAGACGAGGTTGGAAGCTGTAACCTGTCATTTGATAGTGCCCGAGATCTCCTTTGTTTAAAAATTCAATTTCCACTTCATGGTTGAGCATCTCTTTAATCATCATTAGAAGGTCGCGAGACTTGAGTGTCTGGTGACCAGTAATAAGTATGTGTTGGTTTTCAAATTCTGGTTTGAGTATTTCCACACTTGATCGGGCCGCATCTCTGACGTGAATATGCTCGCGCACTTCTTCCCCTGTTCCGGGATAAGAGATCTTTTTTTCTTTGATTGCCTGATTGATAAACTTATTGATACTTGAAAGATGATTGGATCGAGCCGGACCATAGAGTGAACCGTAACGCAAAATGGTGAAAGGCAAGCCATATTGGCGCTGATATGTCTCCGTAATCTTTTCACTGGCTAATTTAGAGTCGCTATAGAAGGCACCGAAACGGCTGTAGGCGTAAACGGAACTAGCATAGACAAAGCGCTTAGCTCCAGCCTTACGAGCTGCTTCAAGGGCATAGGTATTACCTAAAATATTAACTTTAACGACATCAATTGGATTATTTTTAGCCACATCAATATCCGCTACGGCAGCAAAGTTGTAAACAATATCGTACCCTTTGACAGCCTTTTCTACCGCCTTCTGGTCAGTGATATCACCTACGATCATTTGTTGACCCGGCTTTAAGTATTCCGATTTGGTACGGCCGAATATAACCACGTCGTGCCCTGCTTCAGTCAAAGCATCAGCCACATAACTACCGAGAAATCCCCCACCACCAAAGACAATGATTTTCATCTCGTTATTGATAGGTTTTAAATAAGGGATCGTTTCTCATAATTTCTCGCACCCTGATCAAGTCAGCCTCGGTATCGACATTGAAAGTTTCTTGCTCTGTTTCTACTACCTTAACTTTAGCACCATGTTCAAGAAAGCGTAAGAGATCAATCGATTCTATTGTTTCAAGTGGTGCCATTCCCCAATTGGTAAAGTCCCGGAGGCTTTCTCGTCGTATGGGATAGACACAGACCATTTTGTAGTGAGAAATCGGCTCTTTGGTCTTTGCCTTGGAGGGAATGGGTTCGCGCGAATAGAACAATGCATCCCCCTTACCATCTCGAACCACCTTAACTCGATTGCGATCTTCAACTTCAGAAAGGTCAGTAATTTTTTGCACTAATGTTCCGCATGCATAAGAATCATCTTCAGCCAGTGGCTTGGTAATAGCATCAATCATTTCTGGATAAATCAAGGGCTCATCGCCTTGAACATTGACAACGAGATCAGCCAAAATCGTTTCATTAGCTTCAGCCAGACGATCCATGGCCATGGTGTGGTCAGGTCGAGTCATAATGGCTTTACCACCAAATTTCTCCACTACATCAAATATTTCTTTGTTGGGAGTGGCTACCCAAACTTCATCTAGGAGTTTAGACATCTTGGTGCGAAGCCAGACGTGTTCAACCATCGTCTTGCCTAAAATATCCACCAAGGGCTTACCTGGGAAGCGAGATGACTCCATCCGAGCTGGAATAATGGCTACAATCTTCATATTTCTAGATTAGAATATGTATTCTAAAACTGTCCGCCATTTACGTCAACTATGGCACCGGCCATATAACTTGAGGCATCTGAACTAAGGAACAGAATGACTTCAGCCTGTTGCTCTGGCTTGGCGATATAACCAAGTGGAATTTTCTCATTCAACTGTCTTTCTATATCGTCGTTGATAAGAGAACGCAGCATTGGTGTCATAGTCTGCGAGGGAGCAAGACAATTTACATTGATACCAAATCTTGCAACTTCCGCACCAAGCTGACGAGTAAATCCGATGATTCCAGATTTGGCGTAAGCATAGTGGAGTCCTGAAGTCATGCCCCGAAATCGCCCTGCGATTGAGGCGACGTTTACTACTTTACCGTATTTTCTTTTTTTCATTTCAGCGATAACGTATTTACAGCATAGGAAAGTTGTCAATCCATTGTTGCGATTGATCATCTCCCACTTTTCAACAGTCAGTTCATCAATATTTCCTCCTCCACTGACACCAGCAGAATTAACTAAAATATCGACCTGACCGAACTTCTTGACAGTTTCCTCCACCATCGCTTTCACCTGTGCTTCTTCCGCCAAATCTAGTTTAATCGCTAATACACGCTTGCCCGAAGGATCCAATTCTTCAGCGGTGACATCAACCTTTCCGTCACGGCCGGCAATAACTACAGAAGCACCACGATCGAAAAAAAGTTTGGCTGTGGCCTTGCCGATACCTGACCCTGCTCCGGTGACAATGGCAACTTTATTCTTAAATGTTTGCATGCTAGTTTGGTTTAAGTATAACTTTAAGTGCCTTACGACTAAAGCCCAATTCAAACCCTTCTCGCCAGTCTTCGAGTGGTAACACTTTGGAAATCATTTTTTTGGCATTAACCTTTCCACTCGAAATAAGATCGATGCATTCTTTCCACATCTCGTGAGTATGACTGAAGCTTCCTTGCAGGCGAATATTTTTCCTAATCAAAGTGTCAAGTGTGGTGTTGGTCGTCTTCATAAACCAGCCGACTTTGGTAATCTGTCCACCCGGCCGCACCATCTCAAGTGCTTGATCCATCGTTTTGGACGAACCGCCGACGGTATCTATCACCAGCGGCGCCCCGTTTTGTTTGGTCAGTTCTAGTACCTTTTCAACAGGATTTTCATTAGCATAAATCAAATAATCAGCTCCCAGATCTTTGCCAATCTTCATTCGATTTACATCTTCTGGCAATCCAATGAGTGCCACCTTAGCTCCACGCAGTGTCGCCATCTGTAGGCACAAAAGACCAACAGTCCCAACCCCGATAATTACAACCAGCTCCCCTTCTTTAGGATTACTATTAATAAGCGTGGCATTGTAAGAAACGCAAGCCGGCTCGACCATTGCCCCCTCTTCGAAACTGACGTTGTCCGGCAAAAGATGAATGTACTCCAGCGGCACTTTCATAAACGGGGCGTAAGCGCCATTCATCCCACCACCAATATTTTTGCGCTTTTTGCAGAGATTATAATTACCCAAATCACAAACTTCGCATTCGCCACAGACAAAATCAATCGTCTCAGCAGTCACTCTGTCACCTATTTTGAAATTTTTTGCACCGGGGGGCAATTCAACAATCGTGCCGGAGAATTCATGGCCGGGAATAAAAGGAACTTTTTTATCGTCAAGCTCTTCGCGAAAGTGTTCAAGATCGCGACCGCAAATGCCTACTGCCTCAACACGCAAAATAGCATGCGTCTCATCGACTAGAGGTTTAGGTACCTCCTGAAATTCAAGTGTTTCTGGTTTGGTGCCAAATCTAACAAGTGCTTTCATGGTCGTAATGTTAGTAAATATTTTAGGCTAGTTTCTAGCTCTGTTGCTTCGTAGGAAATAATTTTATCTACTGGCTCCCCAGCTTCCCATGGCGTCTGCCAGGAACCATCCGCTACACGCACAGTCTCATGTTCGAGGAGTTGGAAAAAAGTAACGAGTTCCGAGTGATTACGTGGCTTGATTTCCTCCCAAAAATCTGACCCGAGCCATGAGATGTTTCTGGCTTCCAATGCACCAAGCTCGATGACCATTTTAGCATTTGGACAGTTTCTAGCAAGAAGTGGTAACACTTTTTTAAAATCAACCGAACCGTCGCCAATAGAGCATCGCACCAAGCGAAAACCCTCTTCACTTTTAAATATTTTGTATTCTTTCAGATGAATATTAATAATGTGTGGTCCAAGTTTATTAGCAAATACTATGGGATCTTCACACGTAGCAAAGGCATTACCAATATCAAAGTTGACTCCAACTACGTCAGCTCCAACTACTTCGATAATTTGTAATAAATCATTTGAATCAAGATCTTGGTGATTTTCTATTGCAATTCTAAGACCATTCTGACGCAGTAATGGCGTAAGCTCACTTAATACAGAGATGACGTGCCTTACGTGCTCATTCCATGGTTTACCAAGTTTCTTCCTATCACAGCCTAAAATATTGCTGCTCTTTATCCTGATGATTGGTGAACCAAATTCTTTGGCTAAAGGTATTAAAGTCCTAATTTGTTCGACATCAAGCGCGACTTCAGAATCCATTATGAAAAACAGGTTGTGATCAGAAAGTTTTTTCTTTAATTCCTTAAGCCGACTGGGCTCAAGATCAGGCACAAAACGTGAAAGTGGTACTTCAATTCCACCAAAATCATGCCCTATTGCAAAATCAACAAATCCTTCCAATATCCATGGTTTGGGATTTTTCTTATCCGTACTCTTACCGATATTACCCATGCTATACCCAAAGGCTGAGCTAGAGAGTCCAATTTCTTTTATATTCATACGGTTTATTTCTCTAACTTTTCCAGACCTTTGATCAAATTATTGACTGTATTATCGTGAACATAATTTTCTGCTTCTACTGTGTTGTAAGCATTGTGCGGAGTCAGAATGACGTTATTCATTTTTCTTAATGGACTATCAATGGGAAGTGGCTCCATTTCAAAGACATCAATTCCTGCTCCAGCAATTTTTTTATGTTGTAAAGCTTGAACCAATGCCTTCTCATCAATAACCGGACCACGTGCGGTGTTGAAAATATAAGCAGTCGGCTTCATCAGAGAAAATTCTTTTAAACTTATGAGATAGTGACTCGTTGGATTCAAATCAACTGTCAGTGCCACGAAATCAGACTGACGGAGGAGATCTTCTTTACTCACATTGGACAATTCTTCTCTGATATCACTGCCTAAAACTATCATCTCAAATGCTTTGGCCCGCTTCGCTACTGCTTGGCCCACGTTACCCATACCAATAATTCCAATAGTCTTACCAGCAAGTGCTGTACCTGGCACATGCTTCCATTCACCATCACGAATAGACTTATCCTGGCCCCTAACATCACGAGCAAAATGTAATAAGTAGGAAAAAATTATGGTAGCACAACTTTCCGAAAATGCCCCGGGCGAATTGTAGACCGCAATACCTCGACGTTTAGCCGATTCTAAATCAATACTATTGATACCCACGCCCCATTTGGAGATCACCTTCAAATTCTTAGCCTTTTCCATCACCTGATCGGTAATTTCATCATCACTACAGATAATGGCGTCGTAAGGTTCGACAATGGGAAGCAGGTCTGCTTCTGGTACAAACTGTGGACTAGTAATTAGGTCGAAGTCGATATTATGCTTTTCAAGCAACTCTTTATACTGCTCGAGGCGAGACTGCAAATGTATGCTAGATATAAGGACTTTCCAGCGCATATATAGGCCATATTAGCCTAAGAACTAGCATTTTTCAAGATCTGATCTGTGTAGAGATAGGCTTCAGGAATTTGTTTCATGATTTGGGCAGGCATTTGGGAGGGGGGAACGATTTCGTTTTGTAGGCGCGTAATAATTTCTTTCTTAGCCGGGCCGAAAACAAAAGCGTAAGCAACAGGAATTTTAGCCAAAACCGATAAAGTTAAAGTTATTCTAGTGTAGGGGGAAGCTTCAAAAGAGCGAACCATCTCTCTATCAGAAACTTCCATAGTTTCTGGCAAGATGCCAGCAATGTGGCCATCTGTCCCAATGCCCAATTGAGCAATCACGAGAGCATCATCGTCAAATATTTTTTCTAATTTCTTTGTATATTCCACTATGGTTTCTTCCAGAGACTTATCAATCAGAACTGGGATAGTAGTGATATTTTCAATATTAAACCCAGTATCCATAAGTTGCTGCCAATTAGAATCTCTGTGACCAACAGAACCAAAGCGTTCATCAGTTAACGCAACTGTAAGATTCCTCAAATCTGCTCCTGCCTCACGAATTTCATTCATGGCCATAACTGAAAACTCTATATTCGACCCACCGCAGACGAGCCATAGCACTTTCCCATTCTGAAGAGATGCGGTAATCCTTTGTGCCATAACCGACATAGCTCGGGCTGGTTCTTTTTCTTGAATAATTTGCAGTCCCATACCTAGGAGGTTTTTACTTGGTTAACCTAAATACCCCTTCGTCCATAACAAAATCATATCCGTGGGAGCGGGCGGACCTTTTTATTTCCCTTATGTCACGCACAGTAAAGTGTCGAGCATCATCGATGAGGACATCGTGTCCTTTAACAGGGTGAGAGAATACTGCATCTAACTCTTGCCGGACAGGCGAATTATCAAGATTGAAGGGAGAACCGTGAGCATCTAGCCAAATCAAAGCCGGCTCTTTGACTTCTGCCATTACCTCGTATATTTTCTCCCCGCTATCTCCGTGATACAGATGGATGTTCCTTGCACTGGCAAACATGGCCACTGCCTGATTATAGAGTGTCGGGTCAAGTTCTATTGAATAAATCTCCCTAAAACTATCTTTCATGGCAGCAATAGTGTCGCCTCGGTTCGTACCAGTTTCTACAAAGATATTTTTCTTCCCTTTATACGATAGCAATATTTCAACTTTCCGCTCCCCTGTTATTTTGAGGCCTTTCGCAGGATTTCTAAGACCTACAAATACAAGAATTTTTTTAATATAGTGTTTCATATATAGCAATAATAATTATATTTCTTCAAAATCCAAGTGTTTTATTTGGCTGAACTGTTCCTCAAGACTACCGAATCTTTTAAGAGTATATGGATTATGATAAAAAGCTTCTTCGGGCGAGACTTCTCTAAACTTCCCCTGCGCCACATCTCTCCTGACAAAGAAAGCATCAAGGCCATGGCTATCACAGGCTACCAAGTTGTAGCCTTTTTTTATCGCTAATTTTGACAAAGCTCTCAAAGAAGCGCCGTAATAAAAATCATTCTGATAACGACGGGCCGGATTGTAAGGAATAGTCAAAGAGCGATGGCCCATGGCGGTGTTATATTCCATCACTACTACCCTCGGATTAATCACGTTAATCGCTTCCCACACCCAGTAGTCATTACCATCTATATCTATAGAGAGTAGGTCAATTTCACCTCCAATGCCGTTATCTTGAAGCAATTGGTTTATATTTTCAGCGGTGACCAAACACGCGGCTACTTTGACCTTATATTCTTGGTAAAAATCCCTGGCCCTTTTTACCCACTCCTCGTTGGCATCAATCAAGAGTCCATTCCAGCCAAAGTTTCGAGACAAATTCGCGGTATTACATTCTGTGCCGTCTTCTACACCTACTTCCACAAATATACAATTAGTCATTCCTATCTTGGAGAAGATGAGAGCCAAGATACCATCGCCACCGTGCTTGGAATAAACTTTAAATTCCGCATTTTTGAAAGCTATTTTTTGACTTAAATTGGGGTCGGCTATTCCCTGATAGTAAGTCAAGAACAAGTTGCCCAACCGTTCTTCGAGAATATTAATTTTCTCTGGATAGAAAATGTCCCTAATAAAAGCAAGAAGCTGTGGGGGTAGAAACTTTTTAATATAGTGTTTCATATATAGCAATAAGCTTAGCTATTTGAACATTTAAATTGAAGTTTGTTTTGATTCTATCTAAACCAGCTTTACCAAATCTTTCTGCTTTTTCAGGATGGTTGATTAAATCAAGCATTTTTTCTGCCACTTCTTTTGTATGGAAAGGATTAACCACATATCCAGTGATACCATCCTCAATGATTTCCGGCGCTCCCCCATAGCAAGTGCCCACCACCGGTTTGGCGCAGGCCATCGCCTCAAGCACGATTCTGGGGAAAGAATCGAAGATAATTGATGGCACCAAGACAAGGTCGGCACAGGCATAAGCAGATTTTATCTCGTCCCTTTCTATCCAACCAGTAAAAATTAGTCTACCCCCTATTCCCAACTTGTCTGCCGCCTCTTTCATGCTGGCGGCATACCCCTCCATTTTACCCGCAACCAGGAGTACTACATTATCTACTTCCTTCTCAAGCTCTGCCATCACTTCAAGTGCCTTTCCCCCGCCTTTAGCCTCACTTAACCGCCCACCGAACAATATTACTTTTTTATTTGTTAGATTATACTTTTCTCTAAATTGGGCTACTTCTTCTCCACTCGTGCGCCACAAATTCACATCAGCTCCGAAATACATCACTTCTACATTTACAATACCATTTTGTTCAAGAGCTTTTTTTAAGGCACCGCTTACTGCAAAAATTTTGTCCGCGTGTTTGAGATACTTTCTAATGAATAAATTACGAAGGGGATTCCACCTTTTTCTCGCCTGTTTCAGATGGTCAAACCAAGTTGTATGGGCATCAAAATTTTCCAAATACCGCTTGGTGTGTAGTTTCCCATAATTAAAAGACATGACATCATGAGCAGTCAAAACCACTACTTTGCTAAACCGCTTCGCAATCACCAGAGTATGGTAAGAGAGGTAGAAGTGAATGTTGTGGGCATGCACTACATCCGGCTTAATGTTCTTAAGAAGTTTTGCCACTTGGCGTACAACTGGAGGATTGTACAGACCAAGATAGGAACGCCATCTGGTGGAATAATTGCTGGTAATTTTCCAAACTTTTATACCATGGTATTCCGATACTCCCGCCTCATCTCTATTTCTACACGTAGTGATCACATAAATCTCGTGACCCATCCTTTTCATGGCGATGGCAAAATCATATGCGACAATCCCCGCCCCCCCAAAGCTCTGTGGCGGAAAATCGTCTGAAAGAAAGACTATTCTCATATTTTACGGTAAATGGCTATATCATCGAATTCGGCCACTTTAGTTAGGAATTTGTATTTATCCAAATTCCAGAGAGGGTCACTCTTTTTATCCCAAACAAGATACGCCACTTCGTACTTAGTCCAGAGATTCTTTAACCATTCCGCCGCGGGTAGAGAAAGCGTTTTTTTATAGGAAAGAGCAATTTCTCTGATTTTCTCATCGGGAAACGCCTCATGTGAACCAAAAAGCTCCCGATAATGAATCCCGTAAGCCTCAAAAGAAACTTTCTCGCGATCCTTGAGAAACGCATCTTCTACTTCTTTACTGTCCACACCAGCAAGCCTATAAAACGAAAACATGGTATTAAGCTGACGCGCATAGGTAGCGGATAGGGAGGCAAATGAAGTTGACCGATGGTAAAAAACATTCAGAGGAGTGTAGATAACAGTTATATGAGAAATCTCGTCATTGGCAAAGACAACAGACTCCTTCTCTGCATTCAGATTGAGCCATTTCATAACCGGCCCATATCTCTGACGCCCAATGAGAACCGTGCCCCCATCACCCATATCATGAGAATAGGAGTAAGCCTGGACATAAATACCTGTCGTGACACTTGTCACGATAATGAGAACGGCCAAAGCCTTCTTGTAGAAATCCAGCTTCCAACGAGCAAGCAGGTAGAAAATCACTATGAGCATAAAAATAATAGCCATCGGTTTGTGGAAAAACCAGTGGTAATGCGGCGCTTCAAGCACTTTGCCCGTGAAAAGCTGTTGATTCAGTGTGACAAAAGGGGTTAAGAGTAAAGCTAAACCAAAAAAATACTTTTCCCTATCCCCTTTCGGGAAACCTAAGAAAAAAATGATTAGGGCAACAATCACTCCCCAACCAACGAACAAGGGCGCATGGGTTAGAAGTACACCAATATTTGAACTAACTTCATTGTATGCGGGAAATTGGGTAACTCGGTATAGATTGATAACATAAGGGGTGGCCACCAAAAATGCGCCTAAAAATACGCTGGATATTCTTACCGCCTCTCGCCATTTTTTCTGGATGAGAAGCAGCAAAACCAAAACGCCGCCAAAAGAATATAGGTACGTCCATGTGTAAAAATAGTTATAAAAATTCAAACCTAAGAGAATGGCGCTAATAACACCGTACTGCCACTTCCGTTTGCGATAGAACAACCAAAAGGCGATTAGGAAGGCAAAAAGAAAAAAGTAGATCATAGCGGGATTCACCGGCTTGGAGAGCCGTAAAAAATTTTCGTAACTAACGCCGTGGAAGAATAACTGAACAAGGCCGGATTTGCTCAAAATAGAATCCGCCAGTAAATTTACTGCCGCACCGCAAAGGGCGACCAACTTATCTTTAGATAACAAAAAGACAAAGCCGTAAATTAAAAGGAAAACAATAAACGAGAGCACAAACCGAGATAACAAGAAGGTATTATTGATATCAAGGGAGAATATTTCCCCCATGTAGGCCACCACCATTGACCCCAGTGGCTGCAGGAGATACGGGTTATCCTTACCATCTTTTTGATAGATATTGCCGAAATTGGGGTGTCCATCTTGTACTTCCCGGGCTCGCGCCGACCAGGGAGAATCGGGCAACAACTCTATGCCTTGATAAATACCGTCATTTCTATGTTCAAGACGGAAATAAACCTGCGGTGAAGCCGCAATCACGGAGGTAAGTACAGCCAAAGCAATGGCCACCCGATGTTCACGGAGTATTTGTTTAAACTGATTCATTTTTAGAGTTTACCATAATAAATGTTGGGGAAAGAAATCCCACCAGCTTTTTAATTTTAAAAAAGAAGAAATTAAGATAGGGAAAGTATCCATAAATTTGGTAGCCACTGGCAAGCTTTTTAATACCCCTCAAATCAAAAAACTGTTTGTGGTCAGCATTTTGCAGTTTCTGGGGAGTCCAACCCCATAATTTAACAACATGATAAAACCAGAAAGCAGAATTGGGGGTAGTGATGATGGCAGTTCCTCCCGTTTTGAGAGTCCGCCCAATCTCTCTAATTAAAAAGTCCGGTTTGTGCAAATGCTCAATGACGTCGGTACACCAAATTAAGTCGAAATAGTTATTTCCAAAAGGGAGACCATTTTCAAGGTCATGTTTTATAGCTTCTTGGTATTTGGGCTCAATGTCTAGAGAAATGACCGTATAGCCAAACTCTTTTATTCTCTCCGACCAGTAACCATCTCTGCAACCCATATCGAGAGCGACTAGCCCCTCCCCAGACTTCGGAATGAGAGACAGAGCAATCATTTTCTCTGCCGCGCCATGTTTATACTCAGCTTGCCCCAGATCGATAGGCAGTTTTTTCAGTAAAGAGATTAAATTCATTTCGGTTTATTTTACATCGTTTGATCACTTTTCTCAACGACAAAAATTAGACTCAAACCAAAACCTAGATTAATTTTGTTTTCAATATATTTGAACCAAAAATTCAAGACCTTAAAAAAAATGCCCTTTTTATTCTTGCCCCCCCTAATACTTTCAAAATGAGATTCTCTCTTTAAAACTTTATACAAAATCCAATAAGGCAGAACTCCAAGCATATTCCAATATCTCACTTTTATTATTTTCAGCCCCAAATCTTCAAGCTCACGCGAAAGCTCTTTTTTGCTAAAGCGCCTAAAATATCCCATCATCTTATCTCTCGAGCCATATAGCGAAGGGAGTGCCGGAACCACTAAAATCAATCTCCCCTCTTTATTTAGAAGAGAGATGGCCTTTATGAGATTTTTTTTGTAGTCTTCAAGGCATTCCAAAACATCAATCATGATAATGTTGTCAAATCTCTTCTGGGAATCATACTGCTCAATAGAGACTTGATTAATGTCCAATTTACCAAAAAACTTTTCCGATAAATCAACCAATTTTTTATCCGGTTCTATCCCCTTCACCTCTATGTTCTTTTGGAGAGCCTTGGAAACCAAGAGCCCCAGTCCTGCTCCGATATCAAGAAGATTACCTTTTCTTAAGAAATTTAGAACAAAATCAGCCAGATTATTATTTCTAAAATCCTCTTCGGGGTTATTAAGATTTGAGTAAAATTCTGTGTGTGTTTTAGCTTGGTAGTCAAAAGTTCTTTTACCAAAAAAATTTCTATACCAAAAAGCCCAAACAAAAAACAGGAAAGAAAAAAGGATGATTTGGATATGGAGAATAAAACTCAGGTTGAAAGCATCCTCTATACTGACACTTAAAAGGACGAGTCCACCGGCCACCGTTCCCTCAAACGCTCCAAAGTTTCCAATTAGATTGATGGGAATTAAACTGGCTAAAGCCGGGAAGACTCCAATAAACGCCGCCTCTATAAGAGAGAAATCAAACCCGGCAGAAAGTAATATCACCAAGACAAAGAGTGTGTCTAAAACCCAAACAAAAAGCGAGAGTGTGGCAAGAATAGCTAATCTTTTGAAATTCTTAATCTGCTCAAGAGCGAGAAAGGTTTCTGCCATAATCCGAGAAAATTTATTTAGGAACGAGTTTTTGAAAGAAAGACCGGAAAAAAATCTACTTAATTCATGTCGATAAAAAACAATACCCCAAAGGATGACCACGCCAGATATTAAAATAGACACGATAAAAGTTAATGGGGTTGATGCTAAAAAACTTGGATTCTGACGAAAAATAAAAAAACCTGATATTAAAAAAAAGGTCAATACTATTAAAAGGTCGAAAACTCTAGCCAGCACGAGCGAAGTTACATTTTCTCCATTCGAGATATTCTTTTCTTCATTAACCATATAAAGGTACGTTATTTCTCCGGATCTAAAAGGCAATATGTTGTTCCAGAAACTATGTATGGAGACTATACTCAATAGTTTTTTTAGGCTAATTTTATTTCTTAGGACAAAACGAAAACGTAAAGTTTTAGCTACCAAATTTAAAATATACAGAAAGAAAGCCAGGACAACTATAACGGGATTAATATTTTTAAGAATTTCAAATAAACCACTATCACCACTAAATCGCCATAATAAGTAAGCGACAATAACTGTAGTGGCTGCGGTTGCAATAATCTTCATAGAGAAATGTGTCTGCCCCGGCTACGCATCGACTCTGAAGCTTTTTCAAGAAGATGGACCACTTGCTCTCCAAAAAATCCATCTGTTACCGGTACTTTGTTTGATAAAATTAAATCTATAAAAGCAGCGCAGGCAGATTTAAGAGGTTCGTCATCGTAAGAGACGCCCGGAAGCTCATCACCTTTCCCGCCTAAAAAATCTTCAATACAAGCATCGAGAGCGCGCGATGGGGAATAACTTTCTTCCGTAGGATAGATTCGAGCCGTTCTTCCGGCAAAACTTCCTTCGTAGATAATCGTTTTCTCCTTACCTACAATACTGGCTCGGGCAGCCTTAGGAACATGGAGTCCTCGCACAGTCTGGTCTTTCCAAGCCAATTTAATTTCCGAACGAGTACCATCCTCAAAATGAACCTCCCCCTCAAGAGCCGACGGCGTTTGTGTATCTGGTATTCGTTCAATAATATTCATATGAAGTGAAACAGGTTTTTTGCCTATCAAAAAAAGCATAGAAGAAAAGGCATGGGGCCCAGAATCCCATAAAACGTCCGGCCCTTGGGGTTTTGCTCGAGCTCCGAGCCACTCAAAACGAGAATGATAAATTTCTCCAAGCTTACCTTCATCAATTAGTTTTCGTTTTTCTATAAACACAGCGTCGTGGCAAAAGGTATGGTCGATAAAAATATTTAAGTGTTTCTTTTTGGCCAGATTATTAAGAAGGACTGCGCCCTTTTTTGTCACAGTCATTGGCTTTTCTATGTAGACATGCTTTCCTGCTTCAAGCACTTGGCGAGCAATATCAAGATGGGTGGCCGGTGGAGTAACGACAATCACGGCGTCTACCTGATGCTTGGAGTTATCCAGAAGTTCACTTATTTTTGTTGTACCTTTTATGCCAGAAACCTTCTCAGCCTCACCTAAAAGACCGGGGTCAAGGTCACAAATAACGGTCACTTTGGCCTGGGGTATGGATTGAAATTTATCAATTAGCTTCGGCCCCCAATACCCTAAACCAACTATTCCTAGATTTACCGTATTTTTCATACTTCTATCTGAAAGTCTTAATAACGAATTTAGGATTCTCTCTGCAATCTATAAATCTTCCCAGATTCCAAATGACGCTTAAAAGAGGCAGTATGATAATGATAAGTATGGATGAAGGCCAAAAGCCACCAGTAAGAACACCGCTTATGAGTAATAACCCAATAAATATTGTAAAGTAAATAGTTTTTTTTCTAATATTCTCAAGAGACTCCTGGTTCCTTTTTCTGATAAAAGGAACCACGAGGATGTCATTCATGATAATAAAGATTCTTTCTAGCCCGTAATGAGACTTGCCGGCCAGTCTGACTCTGTCTGGTACTTGTACTTCTGTAAAATCTTTCGGATCAATATCATATATTACAGGAGAGAATCTGTTATTAAAACCTTTCGGTGTGTAATAATTTTTTATCACATCAGAACGATAAGCTTTAAGAGTGCACCCTGTATCGTGAACGGAAAAACCGGTGACCAGCGAAATAAGCTTGTTGGCAACTACCGATGGTATCACGCGATCAATAAGACCGATGCGTTTTTCTCTCCGACCACTGACAACTTTGAAGCCGTCATTTATTTTGTTGACTAAAACTGGTATAAAACGCGGGTCATTCTGAATATCGCCATCAATAGTCACAATCACCTTACCTCGAGCTTTAGAGACGCCGGCGTAAACGGCCCAATTTTCCCCAACATTAAACTCTAAATCACAATAATGAAAATTATTGTCGTCTCTTCCGCGAATTTGCTCTAAAACTTTAAGGGTATCATCGTTTGAAAAATCGTTAACAAAAATTATTTCATAGCCCTTGTTATAAACGTCGAGAGATTCCTTTATCTCTTCATATAGCTGCATGGCATTACCTTCCTCATCATGCATTGGGACTACTACTGATATTTCAAGGTCATTCATTTACACAATAAATTACTGCTTAAAAAAGTCCTTCACGACCGAGATAGTATACTCGATCTCCTCTTCAGTCAACTCAGCGAAGACGGGCAGAGCAATATTATCTTTTGAATATTGCTCCGCTCTGGGGAAAGAGCCAGCCGGAAGCTTGGCATGACTCCACGCTTCTTGAGTATGTAGAGGATATGGGTAGTAGCTCCCATTGCCTATTTCCTTTTCATCCAAATATTTTTTGAAAGCCTCTCTATTATTGGCGTAAAATATTCCTTGATGATAGACGGATTCTCCGTTGATAGATTCCGACATGGGAACGAGTGGCAAGTCTTTAAAAGCTTCTTTGTATCTTTTATAGATATCGACCCTTCTTTTGTTTCTCTCATCAAGAACTTTCAGCCCAAATAATAACCAAGCGGCTTGAATTTCGTCTAGCCGGCTGTTCCAACCATAGATGGTATGGAGATACTTGCTCTTCTCACCATGGTGAGCCAGCTGTACGATTTTTGAGTACAAATTGCTATCATCGGTAGTAATAGCCCCGGCATCCCCGACTGCTCTAAGATTTTTAACCGGACCAAGACTGAAAACGCCAATCTTACCCAGACTACCAACTTTTTTACCATTGATCGATGCCCCTTGAGCTTGAGAAGCATCTTCAATGACAGGCACCCCGCTCTCTTCGGAAACCTTGAGGATTTCCTCCATTGCCGATGGGACGCCGAGCAGGTGGACCACTAAAATGGCCTTGGTCTTTTTGTTGATCGCTTTTTTCAATTGCTCCAAATCAGGTCCGTAATCATTTTCACTTTTATCAACTAGAACGGGAGTGGCTCCAATGGCCATGATCGGTTCGATATCAGCGATGAAAGCATTGGCGTGAGTGATGACTTCATCGCCATGGCCGATATCAAAGGCTTTCAGGCTCAAAAAAATGGCATCCGTACCTGAGGCCACACCCAAACAATGTTTAACGCCTAAATATTGGGAAAATTTTTCCTCAAAATCTTTTTTATAAGGACCGTTTAAAAGACGCCCGGACAAAATAATGCCCCGAACTTGTACCAGCCATTCTTCAGCAATTTCTTTATTAAATCTCGTTAAATCCAGCAGTGGTACTTTCATATTAATTATAGTTTACTGCTTATTTCGCCAATAAGTAATCGCTTTGTTAAGGCCTTCGTCTAATGAATATCGCGCTTGCCACCCCAAAACTTTTTTAGCCTTAGAAGAATCGAGGGAAAGATAATCTTCAGCTATTGGACGCGTGGGATAATCTGGCGGGAAACGTTCTGCAATAATTTTCCCCTTAAACCCAAGCATGGATTTAATTTTTTTAGCTAGCTCCATCATTGTAATGCCAGAGCCATTGCCAAAGTTAAAAGTCCGATTGACTTCTTTTGATCTAAGCAAGGTTAGATACGCATTGACGTGGTCGTCAACATACATCAAATCTCTCACTGCTTTCGGGGTGCCGATATAGACATCTTCCCCTGCCAACATTTTAGTAATGAGATACTCGACGATGAAACCTGCATTATGTTTTCTGCCGTAGGTATTGCATGGACGGAGAATTATATACGGTAAACCAAAAACTTTGCTAACCATTTCTAGATAGTATTCGCAAGCCGCCTTGGAGACCGCATAAGGGCTACCGGGATGCAATAAAATATTTTCTTTAAAAGGTCTCTTCTCCTTCTGGAAACCATATGTCTCCATGGTCGAGGCAAAAATAAATTTCTTTAATCTCGGAAGGTTAAGAGCAGCATGTATTAGATTAATAGTGCCAAGGTAATTTGCCTCATTAAATTCATGTGGCATCTCAAAAGAGTCGCGTACGGCAGTTTGGGCGCCGATATGCAAGATATAATCTGGCGCAAATTTTTTAACTACATTTTGTAGGGCATAATAATCAGTAAGGTTGGCCCTTAAAAGCGTTACCTTGTGAGCAATATCGGCAATTGGATCAAGGTCGTTCTTATTCGATGAAATACGGACTAAACCAGCAACTCGATACTTGCTGTCTTTGACTAGCTTACGAGCTAGTTCGCTGCCAATAAAACCGGTAATGCCAGTAATAAGTATCTTCATACTAAGTTTGTCTATGGTTCTTTAGTATCTTTTCAGCCTCTTTTAAATCTTTTTGGTCGTTAACGGTGGTGAATAAGCCCTTATGCACATAAGACCTAAGTTTGCCCATCTTAGCCAGCTTCTTAAAAGTAGTTCTTTCAATTGACCCGTGCTTTGGTAAATATTTTAAAATTTCTTTATCAAACATATAGATACCAGTGTTCATTAAAACGTCTTCTAAGATTGGTTTCTCGAGAAAATCCTCAATCGAGTGGTCATGACCGAGTTTAACCACGCCATACGGATGGCGAGTAGGGCAAGTTACAATCGTAGCCACGGGCCTATATTTTTTATGATGTAGCTCTAAATCTCTTAAAGACAGGTCGGTAAATTGGTCAGAATTCATAGCAAAAAAATATTTTGGCAGATGGATATTCTCCAAAACACTACGGAAGGCATCGCCGGTTTCTTTAGCTCCACTGTGGTCATTATAAATAATACGAATACCGAAATTCTTGCCATTTCCCAAATGCTTCATCAGAACCTCTTTCTTGTAATCCACGCTTAAGACTAAGCGTTTTATTTTATTTTTCCTAAGCCAGATAAGAATCCACTCTATCATGGGCTTATCCAAGACCATCACCATAGTCTTGGGTTTATCTAGTGTGAAGGGAAGCATTCTAAATCCCTTGCCTCCTGCTAAAATAATGGCGGTTTCTACTTTCATATTATCTTTAAATGGCCAATTTCTTGCTTAGTATATACTAGTGTACTAATATGTAAATTATGAGTAATAGTCAACCTAAAATGAGAGTGCCCTACGGTCTTTCTGTGCATGGTCAAGAAGAGATCGATGCTGTAGTGAAAGTTTTGAGGGGCAATACTGCCTTGGGCGACCGTACGAGAGAATTTGAAAAAAAAATAGCAAAAATGTTTGGTAAGAAATACGGGGTCATGGTCAATTCTGGATCATCGGCTAATTTACTGGCGTTTGAACTCTTACGTCTACCCAAGGGTAGCGAAGTTATAACTCCCATTCTAACGTGGGCTACTACTGTCGCTCCAATTGTCCAAAAGGGTCTTGTCCCAGTCTTTGTAGATGTGGACCCGTACACCTTTGTCGCCAATATAAAACAGGTAGAAAAAGCGATTACCAAAAAGACCAGAGCTCTCATGATTCCGTCTCTCATGGGTAATATTCCTGATATGGAAAAACTGGCCAAACTAGCGAAGAAGTATAGACTTTATTTTATTGAAGACTCGTGCGATACGCTCGGAGGAAAATACAAAAGGAGGCCAACGGGAAGTTACTCCCATATCACTACCACTAGTTTCTATGGCTCCCACATTATTAATGGCGCCGGTGGGGGTGGCATGATTTGCGTAAGCAACCCAGAATGGATGAGGCGCCTTACAGTTCTGCGCCTTTTTGGTAGGCAGTCTTCCCTCTTTGGTGAAAAAGAGAATTCCGAAGCCCTGGAAAATCGTTTCAGACAGAAGCTTGGTGGCATACCATACGATAGTAAATATCTCTTTAGTGAACTCGGCTACAACATGATGCCCCTGGAAATCTCTTCCGCCTTCGCTCTAGAGCAACTAAAGAAACTGCCCAAATTCGCCAAGATGAGAAGTAAAAATTTTGACAATTTATATAAATTTTTTAAGAACTATAAAAAATACTTTTCCCTTGCTGTTCAGACGTCTCAAACTGAAACCATCTGGCTAGCCTTTCCTCTCGTCATTAATAATGGAGCACCTTTTACGCGTATGGAGCTGGTCACCTTTCTAGAGACAAACAATATACAAACAAGACCTATATTTACCGGGAATATTTTAAGACAACCAGGATTTAAAAATATCTCTCATCGCCTAGCGCAAAAAAGCTATCCTAATACGGAACACGTCATGCGTAATGGCTTAGTCATAGGTAGTCATCATGGTTTGAGTCCACGGCAAATTGCCTATTTAAAAGAAAAATTTGTGGAATTTTTGTCTGATTACAAATAAGCCCTATGGATTAAAGGGGTTATTTCCCAAACCTTAATTTAATCAAAGTAAATATATAAGTCAGCATAAAGATAAACAGATTTCTTTTAGTCTTTCCAAACATCCTTTGGTTGAAAGTGAATGGTATTTCTTTTATTTTCAGGTTTTTATTATTTTTCTTCAACTTGAAGAGAATCTCTTCTACGATATCGAAATTATTGCAATATAAGTTAAGCCTTTTGAGGTCTCCTGCCTGATATAATTTAAAACTATTGGAGACATCCTTGCAGTTTAAACCCAGAACCAAAGAATATACTAGGTTAACCACGAGACTCATGAAGATTAACACTTTGCTATTTTTTGTAGCACCTCCCGCCACATAACGAGAAGCGATAACTACATCAAAATTATTTCTATATTTGTAAAGCTGACTTATAAATTCCGGATCATGAGAACCATCTGCGTCCATGAAGATAACGTACTCCCCCATGGCCCTGGCGATGCCAGTGCGCACGGCATTACCGAAGTCGTTTCCTTTTTCGCGATTTACATACTTAATATGAGAGTCAAGACCAGAACAATAATCTTTAGTTCCGTCCATTGGCTCCATGGTATCAACAATAATAATTTCGTATGACGGCTCAGTTTGGTCCAATGTGGAACACAACCGAGGTAAAATGACTTTCAAATTATCCTCTTCTTTATAAGATGGGATTATAACGCTTAAAGTTATCATTGCATTTTATTTTTATACCGAAGGTAATAATCTAATGTTTTTTGAAGCCCTGCATCTAAACTAGTCTTTGGTTTTATCAAATTATTAAACTTGTCTAGTTTCGTAGGCTTATCCTTGTTATTTAAATCTACATGGATTTTTAACCGCTTGCCAATTAATCTCATAATTTTTGAAACGAGTTTCTTTACCTCAATAGTCTCGTCATTGCCAATGACGAAAAAGTTTTTGGGGCTGTTTCTTATCGCTATCAAATTAGCGACAAAATCATCAATATAAACAAACTGAAGTCTACGCTTGCCATTCGAACGTAGGACCACGCCATCTTTGCTTTCAGCCGTTTTCATTATAAAAAACGGGATTACTTGAGCAACCTCTGGGTTAAAGTCATTGCCTGGACCGTAAACTGCCGGTGGACGAACTATTTTAACATTTATCTTGGTCTGGGCCTCAAATGATTTAAGGATTAGCTCATTCATGTATTTACCAATGACATAACCGTCAATTTGTATATCTTGAGATAATGCGTATTCAACAAGAACTGAACTAACATAGATGATTGTCTTAATTTTGCTAGTCTTGGCCGCTTCTAAAAAAGTTAGCAGGGGCAAGGTATTATTAAAAATAGCATCAAATGGCCATCCAGTGTGAACAGCCACATTTTTCTTAAAGGCCGCTAGATAATAGACAGCATCAATATTTTTAACAATTTTTTGGCAAAATTTCTTATTCCTCAAATCTCCATAAAAGACTTTTGCTCCAGAACATTTGAATTTTTCATCCCGCGAAACTAGAAATAAGTTGCTATTACCAACTAATTTTTTGGTCAAAGCGTGACCAACGAAACCATTTGCTCCCGTGACCAAGATATTTTGTTTTTTCTGTCTAGTCATCCGAATATTTTGCTAAGTCTAACAAATCATAGACTTATTAAAAACCGTTGACTTTAAATATGTAATATGTTATTATAGTAAAAGAGTGTAAATCAAGTTTGGGAAAGGACTTCTCATGGGTGGAGTAGTGGTCGTCACAACTACGTTATACAACAGCATCGAGGAATTACGGTTTCGCCTGGCCTGCGATATGGTCAGGGTGGCCGTAGCCGATGGGTACAAAGTTGTCATCGGTGACGACTCGTCTATTATTCCCGAAGTGGCGGGAACTTTCCGTAGTCTCGGCGCGAATGTCTATCCCCGGCACCACAAGGGCGTGGGGTCAGGACGACGGGAAGCATTCTTCCACGCCTGGGAAGTGTCGGTGCGGGAGAACTGCTCCGCCATCGTCTGGACCGAACCTGAGAAGGTCGACCTGATCCGATGGGTCGGGAAAATTATCAGGCCCCTCGAGAATGGAGAGGCTGACATCGTCATTCCCGCACGCACGGAAAGGAGCTGGCAGACCTGGCCAGCATTCCAGCGGGAAAGCGAGACGCGGGCCAACGGTGTCTACAACGAGGTTTTGGGTACGAGAGGCTTCGACCCGATGTTTGGGCCGGTGGCTTTCACTCTCGACTTCGTGCCAGAATTTGCTTTCTGTAACCCGAAGGCGCTCGGAGTGCCGGACACCTACGTCCAGCATTACGCACCGATCATCGCCCGACATCATGGCGCCCGGGTCGTGTCGGTTGAGGTCGACATGACCTATCCGCCCGAGCAGCGAGCCGAGGAAGAAGGAGCGGCGAAAGAGACCATGCTCGAGAAACGCAAGTGGCAGCTCGGGAGCCTCTCTGAGGCCTACCGAACCTTAGCGAAAATTTCTCCCCGATGAAACGTGTCCAGTAGTGCATCACAATGGCGACCGCAGTAATACACGCGGTCGCCATTTTCACTTTAGAGAGGCAGGGACAAAATCACAAATCTCCCGTCATCATACAGGGCCTTGTTTAAAGAGATGCGCTCAAGATTATCGTGAGCACGATCGAGGATGAGATATTTAACGTTAAATTGTTGGAGGAGGGTGGCTTGATCTTTTTTGACGGTCTTAAAACGCTCTACCAGCGTTTTGAAATATTCTTCCCCGCGGAGAGTAATCGAATCGGTACGTGGCGGACATTGGCGAGGACCAGCAAAACGCACCCAAACATCGCAGAGCCAGGCGCGCCGGTTTTGAGCTAGAGGCTCTAGTTCTGACGGCCCGGCGCCAGCGTAAAGCCCTAGACCACTCTTTATGTCTTCGATCGTCAAAACATCCATGCTATGCGAGACGAGATATCTATCCTCAAGTTCGGGCCCAGAAATATTATGAAGTACCGTACCTTCTGTAAAGAGTGGGTAGTGCCGAGTCATAATCGGTATATATTCCGAAATTGAATCGTTCGCCCAAATCACAGATTGTTCTGGCACATTTTTATCTAGCCATTTTAGCGGGCCAGCATAGGTCTGTAGATCGGCGGTATAATCACTACCACGTTCACCAAAAAACTTGAAAAAATCTAGCCCATGAGGAAGGTTTCTCACCACTCCTACCGAGAGTATTGAGAGAAGAATCGCTACTACTATGTATTTGGTTCTGTGGGTTTTTAAAGTTTCTGAGAAATACCATTCATACAAACCGACTCCTAAAATTATCACCATCCATAAAATGACAAAACGTCCGACATGCACGCCAAGAGTCAGTTCGACGCCAGTAATGATATTTAAACACAAGCTAACGAAGAGTGCCGCACCTGTCGAGAACCAAAATACTTTTTGTTTTAAAGGCACCAGCCATGTCAAAAGCATTCCGACTGCCAACCAACGACCATAGAAAAAAACTTCTATCGATGGAACGCGAGTGTAAACAAGACCAATGCGACTAAGGGTTTCAAAGTAATAAGGGCCCTGCATCTGCATCAAGGTATAGAAACCGAAAGGGATAAGGAGGAGTGCGGTAAAAATACCGCAGGTCAGAAGCGAGCGTAACTCTTGGAAACGTCTGGTAAACAAAAACCAGAAAAAAATAAAGGCAAAACTTAACAAGACAATATAAGAAAGATACGAGTAGACATAAAAGGCAGAAGCCGCAGCGAGCGAAAGCCAAACTATCCTCTTTCTCTCATGCGGCTCGTACAAGAACTTCAGAAGGGCAATGAGAAACATGAGAAAGAAAGGATAAACTATCTGCATAATGGTCGGCCGAAGCATGAGTGAATATAAACTGATATAGAGAAACACCGACCACAGGAATGCCCACCCTCTCGGCAAACGCAAGAGCCGGAGCAGGGTAAAGGACAGAGCTAAAAATACAAAACTCCACGCGAACATATTAATCATAACGGCGAGATTAAACGGCACCCCAAGAAGCATTGGAATCGCTGAGACAATATCCGGCAAGAAAAACGCTGGAGCCAAATCCTTGCGGTATTCATAGACATACGGATTGCCGAGGAGCGGGTATCCATCCACCACTTCATGCATGCGCGCATAGTAATACAAACTGTCGGTAGAACCTCTGGGTAAGACGCCCTGCCAGTTTCGCCATCCCCCAACTTCGTATATGACAAAAATTGCTGGAATTAGTGTGGCCACCAAAGCGACGGCTAGGAACAATTTCTTCATGAGTTTTCATTATGGATGCTATCGGGAGAAAAAACCAGGTATTTAAACACAAAAAAACTATAGACGGCGACCAGACCGAGAACAAAAAATTGAGAGATTAGGTAATGAATATGAAGCATATCCACACTTATGTATAGGAGTAAAGCATTAACGCCTAGATTTAAAATCTGAATTCCTAGATAAACGAGAGACTGCTGTCTGATTTTCTCTTTTGTATAGTCGTTGAAAGTGAAAAACTTCTGCATCATGAAACTCACGGCAACCGCCACGATGAAGGCTACGACGGAAGCCAGCAAATACCACATATAAAAAAAGTGTACCAAGATAAAAAGCATGGTTAGATTTATAACTGCGGCAGAACCACCGGAGATAAGATAGCGAATGGCGCGATGATTAAGGATGATTTTTATCATTTGGGTATCTGTAAGGCGCTATGATAGTATAAACGCTAAGATGATAAAAGAATACCTAGAAAAATCCTTGGCGGTAAAAAATGCCGCGCTGACCGATCAAAGCTTCCTTGAAAATGCGGAGAAAGCGGGACGGCAAATTTATGACTCGCTGATGGCCGGTAAACATATTTATATCGCCGGTGTTGGCGGAGCAGCCGCAGAGTCGCAACATTTCTCCGCAGAACTCTTGGGTAAATACTCTGCGATGAGGAGAGCTTTTCCGGCAGTAGCCTTAACTACCGACTCCTCAATGCTTACTGCTTGGGCAAATGATACCAGCTTTGACTTTATATTTTCGCGCCAACTTGAAGGCCTTGGAAAAGAAGGGGATATATTTGTCGCTCTCTCCGCGGGAGGAAACTCACCTTGTATCGTAGAAGCTCTTAAGACGGCAAACTCTATCGGAATGATCTCCATTGGTCTTTTGGGTAAAAGTGGCGGAAAAGCCAAAGAAATGTGCACCATTCCCATCGTCGTCCCTTCAGATGTTACTTCTCACATTCAAGAAACCCATCTCATGCTTGTTCACTTTTTCTGCGAATATTTAGAACCGCAGTAAACAAATACTTGACATTTGCATAGTATACAGATATAATCGGGAAAGAACTCATTCCCCTACACTACAAAAGGAGGGCACACATGCCCACGATTCTCAAGGCCATTCTTTGTGATGTCGACGGAGTGCTCGTCGACACAGAGGGTCTGCATTTTCAGGCGTGGGATTGGATTTGTCGTGATATCGGAGGACAACCCCTCACTCAGGAAGAACACGCTACTCTCGTTGGGAAAGACGGGCCAGTCATCATGAGGGAACTTTCCCAGATGAAGGGGTTCGGCGGCGATCTGACCAAACTCAATGACCGTTGCCGAGAGAAGTACATCGAGTTACGGCAGACTGGGAACATCCCAGTCATCATGGAGAACGTTATGCTTCTTCGTGAGTTTGCCGAGCTGTACTCGGGCTTAAGGTTCGCGGCTGTTTCTTCCGATACTCACGACCATATTCAGCAGAACCTTCGGGTAGCTGGGCTTGAAAATTTCTTCGAACTGGCAGTTTCCGCCCATTCAGACGGTTTGAAGAAGAAGCCCGCCCCCGACGTGTGGTTGGTGGCGATGAAGAGACTCGGAGTCGCTCCAGAAGAATGCCTAGCTTTCGAAGATTCACCAGCCGGAGTCGAATCTGTCACCAGCGCCGGGGTCAGGGTAGTGGCGCTACCCAGCCCCTCAACTGTATCCTGTAGCTTCCCGACCGCTCACACGGTCATCAAACCAGGAGAAAGGAAAAACGCCAGAGAAATCCTTGCGCGCGTGATGTAGTGTGCTCACCAAGAGCCGGGTCCTGACCCGGCTCTTTTCAATTACGATTTTTCTTTATAAATTTTAAGAATCTTTTCTATAATATTTGTCGTCGACTGAACACGGCCAGGAATAATTACCACCTTATCTACATTCTCGCGCACAAAGTCTGCTTGAATATTTTGTTCCACAGTATAATCTCCACCTTTAGTATAAATGTCAGGGTGGACTGCTTTCAAAAAAGTGCCCGGGTCTTTTTCATCAAAAATATGAACGTAGTCGACGCAAGCCAGAGCTGCCACCACTTCCGCGCGTTCACGTTCAGGAATGATTGGACGAAGTTTTGATTTGTATTGTCTTACCGAAGCATCTGAATTTATACCCACTACTAGAATATCACCAAGCAATTTACTTTCTTCTAGAAGTATTTTCTGGCCGATGTGGAATACATCAAAAGCACCGTTGGTAGCTACAATTTTTTTACCATGCTTTTTGAGTTCCTCGACTCTTGCTTCAAGCTCGGAGAGAGAAACAATTTTGTGAGCTGTTTTCATATCAGACAGTATACAGCTGAAAAAATACTTGACAAGTAGGCTAAATCTATTATAATCAGAAGCAGACACAATCAATATAAACGCGAGGAGAACGTATGAACTTCGCTGAGTTCTGCTCAAAACAAAGCAGTATCTACGACGACATGCGGAAGCAGGAATGCGAGGAATCACGGATCACAGGGATGATGGAAGATCCCGGGCTCGTCACTAGGAGAGGCGGGTTTTTTCTCTCCCTCATTCACCCGCCTGAGTTTGCTCAGAAAGTAGCGGATTTCTCCGCCAAGGTTGGCGCCCTGATGCCAGCAATGGTTTACAGCAACAAGGAGATACACACGACCGTCGGGTCAATTTCCACTTCGGTCATCCCACACTTCTATTTCGACGGAAACCGTGAGGACCATGCGCACCAGCTTTCCGTCATCGAACGCGTGGCGGAGGAGACAGCAAAGAGAGTGAAAGCGGGGGTATGCAAAATTGGTTTTATTACGCCCTGCATCCTTCTGCCGAATCTCATCATCGCGCCGGGCGAAGCGAATCAGAGCGTCTTCGAAGTGACGACCGCGCTGACCGAATTCGGTACACAGATGGGGTTAGCAATGGCCCCATGCAAAAACGGCCATGTGACAGTCAACCGCTTCACCGAAGCGAAGAGTGTAGGGGAAATATCCGATATTCTTAGGTTGATGGAGAAGGAGCCACCCTTTGGTGTCAGTCATCCGATCGGGATCGCAGCGGGTTACACACTGCGTCACGAATCCGAACGAAATGTTACTGACCTTCGCGAAACACCCGGGCACTTCCACGGCACCAAGTTCTTCCGGTTCCAATAAAGACGGCCACCTCGAAGTTTGAGGTGGCCTTTTATCCTTAATACGCGCTGATGCCATAGCCCGCAGCCTTGGCATCATCGTAGAACATTCGTACTGTTTCGAGCGAGTAGACGTCGTGGTCCTTGCCGACGAGCGACAACTTCTTGAGGATGTCGTTGGTTGCCGTGATGATGTGACAACCGACGGAGTCGGCCTGGAAGACATTGAGAAGCTCGCGTGGGCTGGCCCAGATGAGCTCAGCCTTCGGCCTCGCTCTCATGATCTCGACTGCCTGTTGCATTAACGGCATCGGATCAACCCCGGTGTCAGCGATACGCCCTGCAAATACCGAGATGATGGCCGGTGTCCCTGGTGAGAGATGCTCGGTCACGGCCTTCACTTGTTCCAGAGTGAGTAACGCCGTGACGTTGAGCTTCACGCCAGCGTGCGACAGCCGCTCGATAAGCGGGCCACTCGACTCCCCTGTCGTGTTGGTGACTGGAATCTTGACGTAGACGTTATCGCCCCACGAGGCGATGACGCGCGCTTGCGCCTCCATCTCATCGAAGTCGTCAGCGAAAACTTCGAACGACACCGGGCGATCCGAGATAGTGGCGAGCACTTCCTTGGCAAACGCCTTGTAGTCAGTGACACCCGCCTTCCTCATCAGCGTAGGGTTGGTCGTGAACCCTTTAATGAGGGGGTTCGCGTACATCTCCTTCATGCCGGTGAGGTCCGCGCCGTCTGCGAATAACTTGATTTTGAGTTCTTGGATGTTCATGAGTTTTTCTCCTTTAAGATTTTCACTAAATCTTTCCTTCTGGGTGGCATAGTACCATGAATTTTAGTTGAAAGTGCTCCCCAGATATTGGCTATCCTAAGAGATTCTTCAGGTCGGTTTCTATCTCCAAGACTAAAAGCCGCCAAAAAAGCATCGCCTGCCCCGCAAACATCGACCGCTTTTACTTTATATGGCCGGCTTTTTATATACTGGTCACTAAATATAGCTATGGAGCCTAGACCACCCAGTTTAACCACAACATTTTTTAGCTTTAACTTTTTCATTATTACCAAAAGAGACTGCTCAGGCTTTTGGAGATTAAACTTAGGGTACACACTCTTAGCTTCTTTTTGGTTTAAAAACATCGTGTCTACCCCTTTATATAAATGGTGATTCGAAGGACGGTGAAAAACTTGCACATCGACATGCAAAGGTTTTTTATATTTCTTACTCATAGCAACAATATTTTTAATCAACTTTTTTGAGAGCATTCCATGCTGGGGGTCCATAATAACAACAACGTCTACATGTGGGGCATTAGCTTCCACTAATTTAATTATTTTTTTCTCCAGATCGGAATTAATGTAGTGATTATCAACTTTGTTAACTTGTAGGAGTTTCAGATTTTTGTCATACCATCTTCTCTTAACAGTCGTTTTCCGGGTCGGATCTATTAAAAAAATCTTTTTTAATTTTGGATGTGTCCACGAATCATAATATTTCGCATCTTCATCGTCACCCAAGATGGTAACAAAAGTTACCCTCCCCCCGAGATTTAAAATATGACTGGCAATCAGTCCATTACCACCGAAAAATATTGATGACTTTCTCTCTTCCATTTCTGGCGCAGGAGCATCAGGAGACAGACCGATAGTATTGCCATAAATATAAATATCCAGTATAGTGTCGCCCACTAGCAACACCTTTTTATCTTTAAATGACCTTATAATATCTGGCTTCATCCATGGTATAATACACTTTTTGCTATGAAATATAAATCTATTCTTCTAGATGTCGACGGGACACTTGTCGCTGTCGGACCCAATACAATTCCATCTGAAAGAGTGCGAGAAGTCCTAAGCCATGCCAAATATGTGGCACATGTTTCTCTTGTTTCTGGACGTTGTCTTGATTGGCTCAAAGAAATCTTTCGAGTCCTTGATTTGACAGCTCCTTCTATTATCAACGGTGGTTCACAAATCATTAATCCAAAAACGGGAGAGATTCTTTGGGAGCGGCCAATCACGCAAGAAGATGTGGGAAAAGTGCTAAGAATAGTTACAAGAGACGGGATTCCTTTTGTGGTCAGTGACAACGGTATTGAGTATGAGAATCCACCCCAGTCCGAATTTACTAATCCCCTTGCTATAAAACTTTCGTATTTTGATTCTAAAGAGAAATCTGACCAGTGTCTAAAGATTCTAGAATCGATACAGGGTATTTCGGCCCATAAAACTTTTTCCTGGAATAAAGAAAGAAACTACATAATGGATATATACATCACTCATAGAGAAGCCACCAAACATCACGCTGCCGAAGAATTAGCAAAAATTTTAGGAATTGAAACTCATGAAATGATAGGGGTTGGTGATGCTCGAAACGACGTTCCCCTGCTCAATGTGTGTGGACTAAAGGTGGCTATGGGTAACGCCGACGACAAACTGAAGAAAATTGCTCATTACATTGCCCCTAGTGTAGACGAGGACGGTGTGGCTCACGTGGTGGAGAAGTTTATTCTTTCTCAATTGGTCTGTTCTGGCTAGCTTCTTTGAGAGCTTCTACTGCCGCAGTTATAACATCTTCAAGACGGGTGGACTCCGCTATGCGCTCCGCTTCTTTAACATCGTGATTCCGCGTGTTCATAATACAAAGTAATGGTTTGGGTCCTCCGGGGGGAAAGACCATCTTGTGAATTTTGCCTTGCGGCGGCTGGTCCCATGGATTAACTGGGCCGAGGATATCGACCGTTGGGATATTAAAGGCTTCAGCAATGTATAGAGGGCCAGTATTGACACTCACAAAAACATCCAGCTTCGATATGATCGCCTTTAATTCGTCTATTGATACAGAAGTGGTATCAGTCACCATTGATTTATCCTCGATCGCCAACATCATTTCATTAGACTCGCGTAGGTCGTTCCTACCGCCAATAACAAAAATATGGACGCTAAACTTTTCGATAAGATGATTCGCTACTTTGGCAAAATTTTTTGGACTCCATTGCTTTTCTTTATTACCAGAACCGGCTGCAATACCAACGATATATTTGTATGGTTCACATATTTGAGAAATTATCTCCGCAGCCCTTTTTTCAGCAGTTTCGGAAAAGCCAAGGTGTTTGGTGGTATCGTCTGTAAAAATACCGAGTGATTCGAGAGCTTTCAATCTTTCTCTGGGAGCATATCCATCCAACTGATGCGGAAAGGTCTTAATAAGCCTCTGAAGAATTTTATAGGGCCTGGTCACATCATGGGCTACACCTCCCACGGCAGCCGGAGCTATCACTAAGGGAATCCCGGCAAGGTAAAGTAGAGAGGTGTGTTTAAATGATGGGCCAGTCACTATCGCTACTTCAGGATGATATTTTTTAATACGTTCTGTAGCCCCTTCATCCTCCAGATCAACATATTCATTAACCAATCTACTGTCCGACAAAAGTGGACGATGCAATTTAGAATTACCCGCTACGATAATACGCGCTTTCGGTAAGTGCGCTCGAATGGCACGCAAGACTGGTGTAGCACAGACCACATCGCCCAGTTTACCAGTTGGCACCACCACAATATCGGAAATGCTTTTGGGAATCTTAGTGGCAGTTCCGTGGAAAAGTGCCCTTATTAGACATTGGACAAGAAGTAGCATTCTATTGGCTCTATTTAAAAAATCCATGTCGTTTTTTATAATTATAATACAAAGTGGGGCGGAGAGCTTGTGACTCCCCGCCCCGGTTTCTCAAGTAGTTTTTCCGCCCTCCCATCGCGTCCCGATTTCTATCTGGAGACGCTTTCTGCGGTACTCCTCCGAGTTGACGCCAAACTCCGCCCATTGTTGCAGTTCCTCGATTCTTTCCGGAGGTACTGTCGTGTTCTTCATGACAGCATTCCTCCAGTTAAAAATATCGGGGTCGAAGTCTTGCACCAAGTACCCGTCACGCAGAGCCAAATCATGTAGGTTACTGCCGGGCAGAGGAACAGGGATCTTGAAAGAACAGTAATCTGCCCCCGCACCCACCAGCCGCCGGCCGAGCTCGATCGAGGACATCATCTCTGCCTCGGTCTCGTCCGGGAAACCGATCATCATGTTGATGGGGCACGTGATACCGATATTCCTCGCAACCCTCACCAGCTCGACTACATCGAGTCGTTCATGGTTGAGCTTCCTCGTCGCATGCTGGTCAAGAATGCGCTGGGAAGCTGACTCCACCGGGAAAACGATCTGTGTGAGACCGCAGTCATAGAGGAGTTGCAGGAACTCTACATCGATGACCGGCTTGCCTCCGACGCTTCCCTTGAGAAAGTGCACCAGATTCACTCCGTTCACGTCAGCGAGCTTGAGCCCCAGGCCTCGGACTTTCCCGAGAATCTTACGCATCCGCGGCTTGTTGGCCAGGAGCGTATCATCCTCGAGGTAGACTTTTGTGACACCAAGGCTCTTGAGTATTGAGAGCTCTTCGAACACCCGCGCTTCGGACTTGAAGCGCAACTTGGCGATCCCGCCACTCTCCTCTTCATTTTCACTTTCTTTAGAGATGTGGCAGTACGAGCACTTGAAAATACATCCGCGGGATGTTTGCATGTTCCCGGAACGCTCTGGGTCTTTGAGAAAGGCCCTTCCGCCAGCTGCTTCGGCACGATCGTAATGCATCCAGGGAAGCTTGTGCCATGCCGGGATGGGCAGAGCATCAAGATTAGTGAGCGTATCCCCCACTTGAGGAAAACGTCTCACGATTCTCCCATTCTGCATGGTGACTGTTCCAGAGACGGCGAGACTTTCCCCCGCTTCCCAGGCTTGGATGACCTCGACGACCACCCGCTCACCTTCGGTATTGCAAATGGCATCTACGCCGGCCGCGAGGAACCGTTTGTGAAGAGCTCGGGCGTTAACGCCACCGGCAATGACCAGGATTTCCGGAGATACTGCCTTGGCCGCCTTGACGACTTCAAGTGCCATCCTGTGCTGCGGAGTGAAAATGGAGCTAAGACCGACAACGTTGTAGCCACCACGAGCGATGACCTCACTCATCCGATCGGTCGTCATGCCGATACGGGTGAGGCCGTTTTCCTGCATGACAAGCTTGTCGAAGGTGTCTTCAAGCTTGTCATCCGGCGTGCCGACATTGGCGTCGAGCAACTCCGACTCAATACCGGCTCGTTCGAGCGAGGCATCGAGATACAAGAGACCGAGCGAACCATCGACACGACGGGCTTCTCTCTTCGCCAACTGGGTAGGATGGTAAATGAGCAGAGCTTTTGCCTTCACGGTGTGTTCCCCCCTTGATTTTGGAACGTTTCTTGAAACAGATTAACAGAAATATCAATTAAGTCAAGGTCTTTTTTATAAATTCGGCGATAGCGATGCCGCGTTTTTCCCAAGTGTATTTATCTTTAGTAATCCAGGCTTGGTTCGACAAACTTTGGGCCAGTTCTCGGTCATTATAGATTTTTAGGATAGCCTTCGCCCACCCTTTCGGAGTATTCGTCTCTATAATCAGGGCATCGGCTCCGTCGGTAAGCACCTCTTCGATACATGCTGTATGACCACCAACAATCGGCCGGCGACTAGCAAGTGCCGGAAACATTTTGGCAGGAGAATCCCCTATTAAATCTTTCTTTCGTTTTGGGATAAGAATGATATCGAATGCCTGTAGATATTTCGGTATCTCGCTCCTTTCCTGCCACGGCACAATAATTACCCGCCCTTGGACACCACTTTCTTGCGCAATTTCTCGTAACCATCCCGCATTCTCGTTCAGTTCACCCACAATCACAGCCACGATATTTGTCGGTAGAGATGCAAGGCTCTTCACGATATCGTCCACTTCATAGTAGTCATTATTCGGATTGGCTCCGACCACACCGGTGTATCCTATAAGAAATAAATCGTTGGGAAGCTCTAATTCTTTCCGAAATGTGTATCTGTCTTGCGAATAGTCAAACCATGAATCCTCGGCCGCGCTACACAGAGAGAGCAGAATACTGTGATTGGATTTTTGATAATACCGTTTAAGTCCAGAACTGATGGCAATTACGCCGTCCGCCCATCTTACTGAAACCGTATTCAAAAATTGCCTAGGCTTGCTTTCCAGCACCGAATGTATCTCGAAAAACACTTTTTTCTGCAAAATCATCTTCGCCGCCAAGACTGCGGGGAAAAGCGACTCGTCTCGAAAATAAACCGCGTCGAATTCTCCCGTATGCATGAGGAAAAACCAGGTGAGACGAAGATTGGCAACAAAAAACATAAATAGTTCATACCAACTCTTACCGCCATACCTGGAGACGGTATTTGTCGCTTGTAGGCAGACAATATCAAATGGCTGATGGATACCCATCTTGCTGAAGAAGACGTGCCTGTCTCTATCTTGGTCCGTTGTCATAAACCTGACTTGAATATCTTTGTCGGTATTTACGGCTTCACATGTTTTAGCCAGATTATAAACATTGGTCCTTCCGGCCAAAAGATTTACCCTAGAGATAAAGAGTATGCGTATCATAGTCTTACATCTTTACGCTTGACTTCTTCTTGATGATAAAGTGGAAGAAGAGCCTCGTAAGAACCGACTTCGGCCCCAATACTTTCAAAGTAACGCGGGAAATATTTCCCGCAATTTAACCGCAAGGTTTCGGAACTAAGTTTTATTTTGGATAGAAAGTTAAAAAGGTCAAATCCAGCGAGGGTAGAAACACCGGCATAATCGTAGTCGATAAGGTAAATATCTTTTTCCGAGACAAGGACATTATCCGGTGTCATGTCTCCATGTTGGGTAATCACGGGCAATCTAATATTATCGGGAAGTGTCTGAAATTCCTTGGTATTTTGTGCCAAATGAGACTGCCAAGCAATATAGTTTTCCATCACCAGCTCCACGTCTTGAGTTGAAGCCGAAAATCTCACCCCTGGGCAAACGGATTCAATACAAAATACTATTTTCCCATCATCATAGAGATAAAGTGGAAGAGCAAAGAGGCTGGAATGAACACTTCCCTTCACCTCTTCTTGAAGCTTCTGAAGATTATGATGATTCTCCCTGATACTCTCTCCCGCCGCGTAAGTACGAGTAGTTTTAACACAAAGGGTTGGCCATTTTTCCTCTTCTTCAAAGACAAAGATGAGAACCTTGCCTTGGTCGACTTTAGTCCCAGAAGCCGGAGTACTGGTCTTCATAAACGACAGTTTGCTCTCTCTGGCATGAAGCCATTCTGGATGCTCTTTTATAAGCTTGGTTAGAATAGCAATCATTTCTGTACTACTATGCCAAAACTAAAGAAAAAATAGCGATAGAGCCACAACAAGATTGATGAGTGCACAATGGAGTGCAGGGCATACGAGAGCGCATTTAGATTGTCATATGGAATCATCATTCGTGGCAAATTATATCCCGGGTATGTAAGGTAAAATTCTATATTATTGAAGCCGGCTTCGCGGAGAAGTTTCTCATAGCCACTTTTGGTATAAGTGTAGGTATCGTAACTTCTCCCTCTCCTCAACTTCATGTAGATATTAGCTACAAAACGTGGCATGTAGCTCGTAAAGTAAAGTCCGCTGTGGTCCCGGCCTCGTAGATAGGCCAAGGCGAAGCGATTCTCGATGCCAATATAGAGATGCCCGCCTTTTTTTAATAAATCTTTGGCGATTTTTAAACTGGCGATTTGCGCCTCTCGGGGGTCGTGAAAGCGCTCTGTAGCACCGACCCATTCCAGAAGTCCATTCATGACAATTAAGTCAAAGCTCTCTTTTCCAAAAGGTTTGTCCAAAATATCTCCCACATAGACCTCGATATTTTTGAGACCCTCTTTTTCGGCTCTTAATTTCAGAAACTTCATCCGCAAATATGAACCATCAAGAGCCACAACACTTGACGCAACCCTGGCCAGCGGAATACTAATCCGCCCCATACCGGCCCCAACGTCCAAGACTCTAAAGTCCTCGGCCAGAGGAATAACGAAGCGCCAATCAGCCCTGTTTTCCTCAAAAGTTTGGTCAAATTTATTGCTGAAACGACTTCTAAACTCATCCCATCCCTCCTTTTCTATCACTTCAACGGCTCTCTCCAGCTCTTCTTTGGGCGCTTTTCCCCAATAACGATCTTCGGAGAAAAAGGGTATGCCTTCAACTATTTTCTTATAATTTGCGTTCATTTTGTTACCTCTAAATTCAGAGAATTATCACGATTTGATTTGTCATGAAATTCATGATGTTCGGCACTTTCGACATCCCATGGTCTCAACTGACCGGAAAAACCCGCTTCTTTAAGAATCTTTTTTGCATAATTAAAATTCCAGATAGTGCAATGCCTATCAAAGTCCTGATCTTGGCCAAGAAGCTGATTAATAATGCTATCCGTTTCTTTCCCGGACGCGTTATAAAAATCTATGAGCTTGTCGAAATCAGGAACTCCAAATCTTAGGATACCTCCCGGCTTAAGTACTCGCCGCCATTCTGCCAAAGTCCCAAGGAGATTGCTTCTGGGAATATGCTCGAGAACGTGACTGGCGTACACCATGTCAACCGACTCATTGGGAAAGACCGAAAGGTCTCGGATATCCAAAACCAAATGGGTCTTGCGAAACGGAAAAGCATCAATATTTATAAATTCCGATGAGGTATTTACCCCGCTGCCCAAATTCAGATAAATCTTTCCATCTTTATTCTTTGGAATCCTCTCCCTAAAAATTAAAAACTTTATACGCCACAAGAGACGATAAAGCCATAATCTCGATGGTAGAGTCCATGCTTTGAATTTATCCATAGAAAAACCTATTTCTGCTGGTTTTGCTTATCTATCCAACGGTAAGTTTCAGCCAGTCCGATTTGAAGTTTCTGACTGGGGGCCCAACTTAATTTTTCTTTTATCAATTTATTATCGGAGTTACGGCCTCGCACACCAAGCGGACCTTCAATATGTTTGATACTTAGCTTTTTACCGGCAATCTCCATGACCATTTCTGCCAATCCGTTGATAGTCACCATCTCATCCGAACCAATATTAACTGGCCCAGTAAAGTCAGAATCCATAAGCCGTCTGACACCGTCTAGGCACTCATCAATATATAGAAACGAGCGTGTTTGCTTACCGTCACCCCAGATTTCAATTGTGCCCCCTTCCGATGCTTCGGCGACCTTCCTACACATGGCGGCTGGGGCTTTTTCCTTCCCACCGCGCCAAGTACCTTCCGGCCCGAAGATATTATGAAACCGCGCAATGCGAACATCCAGACCATAGTTTCGGTAGTAGGAAAGATACATCCGTTCACTAAAAAGTTTTTCCCAACCATATTCGCTGTCGGGCGCGGCGGGGTAAGCCGATTCTTCCGAACACTTGGGATTATCTGGGTCAAGTTGGTTATACTCGGGATAAATACAGGCAGAAGAAGAGTAGAAGATTTTTTTTATGCCAGCTTTTTGTCCAAAGGAAACAACATTTAAGTTGATGCTGGCAGAATTGTGCATCACGTCGGCATCATGTTCCCCGCTAAAGATGTAACCGGCACCACCCATATCGGCAGCCAATTGATAAACCTCGTCAAACGGCTGGTCCAGTACATTTTTAACCACACTCTGGTCTCGTAGGTCGCCAATAACAAATTCATCAGCCACAGTTGGGGAAAATTCTGGCTGCTTCAAGTCTACGCCTCGGACCCAGGCACCCTCGCCCTTTAACTTCTTAACCAAATGGCCACCAATAAACCCGCCAGCACCACAGACTAGTATTTTTTTTGCCATAAGTGGGTGTATTCTACCTCGTTAAGAATTGAGGCGCAATTTCATTAATAACCTTGCGGGCTAAGATTTTAGGAGTAAATTCTTGCTGGTATAGCTGGTAAGCATGTTCCGCAACTTGTTCAAGTTCTTTCGGGTGACCCCTTAACTCAACAATCTTACGAGCCAACTCACGATAACCCCCCGGTGGCACGGTAAAGCAGGTTTGGTTATCGGCGAGAAACTCCATCACACCTTTATTTTCTCCAGTAAGATACGGGAGTTTCATCGCCATGCTTTCAAAAACTTTATGTGGAATCGTGGTGTGAACCCGCGGATGATTAGCTAATTGTCCAAGCGACAGGTGACATTCCGTCATTTTTTGTCGCAATTCATCTATGGGAAGTCTCGTAGTAACAAGTTCGAGATTCTTGGGTTTAAGCTCATCTATCAATTTTTCAATTTCTTTTAACAGTAAACCACGACCAATAATTCGGATTTTAATATCTTCTTGCTCTAACTCTTTGGCCGCCCGAACGACAACTTCTGCCCCAGCTTCTGGCAGAAACATGCCACGGAAAACAACAGTAAATTGTTTTAATTTGGCAATGGCGGGGTCAAAGTAAAATTGTTTATCGTCCGTCCCAACGAAGTGGACCGAGATTTTGTCCGGATTAATTCGGAAAATTTTGACCACTAAATCTTTTTGAGACTGACACTCAAGAAATACCTTATCGGCCAAACTGAAAGCCAGGAAATCTATTAGCCAATATCGCACCAGATTCGCGCCCCGGGATATCACCATGCTGTCATAAAAAGTGGCCAGAGCATTGTATATAATTCTTTTTCTGGTAAAAAATCTAAGAAAGATAATTAAGATACTTGAGGCGTAGCCTATCATTACTAAATCACTCTCTGGTTCCAGATTACGAAAGTCTTTCAAAAGCTTGCAATATCCATTAAAGCCGAGCTCTTTGACTTCTACTCCATTTTCTTTTAAACCCATGACGGTAATCCGGTCTCGCGGATTATCGAGTTTGAAGCTCACGTAGCAGATTTTCATAATTCTCGCGCCAACTTATCCATGAGTAGATTAAGGCTGTGGTCTTCTACCTTGAAGTTTTTTAGGTCCGGGTTCCTAACTTCGAGCTTCATCCCGCAAGCGGCAGCTTCAATTATTGTTTTATCCATACTTCCGGCAGGAGTGAAGTTGGCGTAAGTTTCGTGTGTTTGGTAAAGCTTGAGAGCCTCGACTTGATTTACCGGTCCGATGAATTTGATTTTATCGTTAAGATTTTGCTTTACACGTTCTCCATATTCCTTATCATCCGGCAAAATAGGCCCGGCAATAGTTGCAGTATATTCGGTACCCCCGACCCAATCAATGAACTCTAAAACCTTCTTTACCGGAGAAATGCGGCCTAGGAAAAGAACGGAATTAGGTATTCTCTTTACACTTGGGTCAGGTTTGAAAAAATCAGTATCTATACCAGCGGGCATCAATTTAGTCTTTTTGAATCTGGCAGTATAAGAACTCGGCGAAGTGCAGAAAACTTTATCTGAAAGTAATACGGCCATACGAGTCCATAAATTCCCCTTCGCATGATTCCTCCACAAACATACTTTCTTGCCCATTAGCCACCACGATTTCCAACCGAGGATGACATACTCTTGATTCATGTGCACAAACACAGAATTATAATTTCTCCTCTCCCGCCAAATATATTCATAAAATCTGAAAATGTATTTGAATCTAGACCGACCACCCTCTTTGCCAAGAGATAGTACCTTAACATTTGCCGGTAAATGATAGCTCCCCCGTGAAATAATTTTTCCTCCAGAAAAATTATCGCCTTGCGATATTTCACGGGGTGAACCCCTCTCAAGACAGATTACTGTCACAAACTCAAATCGCTTAGCAAACTCCCGTACCCAGCGTACAAAGAAACCAAGCACAGGATTATTCTCGTCTAGTGATTGTGTAATTATTAGTAATTTCATGTGGAGGGCCTTGTGAAATACGATTTGAGCCTGTTTTTTGTCGATTCTACAGCCCCCTTCAAGTGTTGCTCAAATCGTAATTCAATATCATTAGTATACCCGACATAAAAATTTCCATCTTTTTGACTCTGTAGAACATAGACGTAGAATTTTTCATCAAATACAGACATGATATTGAATTATTTCACTGGGCAAGTCCAACGATGGAAAAAACCCAAAATAGGGTCACTTTTATCGACTTTCTGGGTGATCACCAGCAGTTTCATTGGATTTCCTCGCTCCTATTTTCTTATATGCGGAAGGTTAAACCTTGCGTATTGGTCTTACTTCCATCATAATTCTAGTATGACACGCCCAATTATATTATCAATCGGAGAATTTTATCACATTTATAATCGTGGCACTGAAAAAAGAAAGATTTTTTTATCCAAACATGACTACGAACGTTTTATAGCTCTTCTCTATCTTTGTAACTCCACTATCTCCGTCCGTATAGACATGCGACGCAAATCTTTAGATGAAACCCTCGATACTGACCGTGATAAGAATCTGGTAGATATTGGTAGCTACTGTTTAATGCCCAACCACTTTCATATTCTACTTAAAGAAAGAGTTGAAAATGGTATTAGCCTATTTATGCAAAAATTAACTACGGCTTATACTATGTATTTCAATAAAAAATACGAACGTAACGGATCTCTTTTCCAAGGAACTTTTAAGGCAGAGCATGCGGATAAAGACAGTTACTTGAAATATCTATTCGCATATATTCACTTAAATCCAGTCAAACTGATTGAACCCGAATGGAAGAAGGTGGGTATCAAAAACCGCACAAATGCTAAGCAGTTTCTGAGAAATTACCCTTATTCTAGTTATTTTGAATATACCGGAATCGACAGAAAATGGAAGACTATTCTAACGCCTAAGGCGTTTCCAGACTATTTTGATACTACCGATGGCTTTCAGAAAATGATTGATTACTGGCTTGAGTTTAGTTCTGAACAATCCTAGTGTAGTGCGTAAGGTTTAACCTTGTTCAAAAAGGTCATTTTTATCGACTTTCTGGGTAACTACCAATAATCTCATTGAGTTGGTGTGTCTGGGGTCTTTTCCGCATTTTCAGTTTGCTCTTCTTTTTTCATAAGTTCAAATGCTTGGCCGAGATATCTCAATACATGGTGCCCGACAAGATAATGGAATAGGAGGCCAACCAGTCCGGCAAGAATGACGAGCAAGAGGAGATAAACGAGATTGTCTTTGATAAATTTGCTAATAAGCGATGACGACGAGACTGCCGCTGTGACATCTCTGATATTGCCGGCCTTATCGAAGACTCGCACCATAACGTTTAAGTCGCCGCGAGCGAGCGGTATCTGAAAAGGACTCTCCGTTTGGACAAAAACGGGGGAGACGGTAACTGGTTGGCTTTTATCAATTATTCCGACCTCATAATAATCCACTCCCGACAGATTATCCGTAGTAAAGAAAGAGATTATCGACCGTTCGACCAAATTCACCGCTGCCAACAAATAACTAACTTCCGGTTTGAAGTCTGCCGGCGGGACAGTGTCAATTCTTATCAGAAAATGCCCAGTCGTCCCCCAGACTCCATTTTTATTGGCTTTAATATGAAAATACCATAAGCCATCGGCCAAACTTTCAAACGCTTCTGAAGTCTCGTTGGCAGTAATGGAGTTCTCTGGGATTGTGGATGGTTTATCATCCAAAATATAACTAAATCCCGAAACGCCGGCATCCCGATCCCATGAGATTACCGGACTGTCATTGTTGTACCACTCACCCTGGAACGGATGGGTCTCCGAGAAGACCTTCACCCCTTCCGGAGCCTTCGGCACAATCGCATATTCCGCCCTGCCCAACTCTACTTCGGCTTCCGTACCTTGGCCATCATTCAAGAGTACTTTTGAATTAGCGCCAAAAGAGACCGTTGCCCAGCCAGTCCTCTTGGCTTTAAAAGTGATTGTCCCCACTAAACCGGAGTTCGTAGTAATACCGTCCGGTATGACACCGACATAACTGGCCGTACCGCGAGTGTTATCGTAACTTGGCGGTTCCACCCAGACACCGATAATAGAGAGGCCGCTCGACGGTTTTATGATTTCCAGCTTATCTTTGTCGAAGTTAACCCTGATTTCAATACCATTGATTTCGGCGCCGTCTGTATCGACTAGAATCGGGATATTGAAGGTTGAGTTCTCGACAAAGCTGGCGGCACGGGGAGAGAATGAAAGTTCGATTTTCGGAATTAATTGCGAGACATCCAGAGAGACTGTCTCGGCGTATGTATGAGACCAGATGAGAGCCGTGAGAACAAACAGTAGAAGTATTCTTGAAATACGTGCCATTATTATTATCTAATCCCCGAGATCCTTCTCAGCGTGGACAACTTCCTGATGGATGATTTTTTCAGCATCTGCCAAGTTCTGCTTTAGGCGATGCGTGATTGTCTCTTCTTCCGCGGTTAGCTTCCGTTTATCGCGGGTCCGCTCCAAAATATGGAGGCTATCACCGACATCCTCTTTCAGAAGTTCAAAAGATTTTCCCGTCAATCGGTCTATATTATGCAGGTCTTTCCTCATATCCTTCCGCAATCTCGATACATTGCCCGCCCCCTTCGCGGCAGTATGAGTGAGAAGGAATATAAGCGCGACAATGAGAGCGAGCAGGAAGAATAACGCCAGAAGCCAGCTTATGGCAGTTTTAAGCGACGGGGTGCCAAATGGAAGAGTGTCCGCTTCTTCCTCCTTATCAAGCGTTCCAAGATCAATGGCGGGTGCTAAATTGTCTTCTCCATCTGTACCATTAGTCTCGAGCACTGCTGGCGGAGTGACGGGAAGTTGCTGCTTTTGCTCCAGCGCAAACGAGGCAGTGCCGAGGGTCTTAAGAATATTGGTGCCATAGCCATCGTTGGCAAGAAGTGAACCCGATGTCAAGCGAATGAGGGCGTTACCCGTACCGACTACCTTAAAATTGACACCCAAAACCCTGCCGTTAGATTCGCTAAAGCCGGGGTTAGGCACCACGCCCTCGAAAGTCACCGTGCCGCGAGAGTTGGAAAATGACGGTTCCTGGATCCAGAGCGATAGCACCGACCCAATCTTCGATATGGAAGTCACCTGCAGACTGTCCGCCGGGAATGACAGCACGCCGGAAACGGCATTGATGGACTGCTGGGGACTTGAGACCATGATGCGCACCGAGAACGTATCCCCGACGGAGTACGTCCCAGTTAAGGGAGAGAGAAAAATAGTATCGGCAAAAACGCTCTTCGGTGATACGAGGACTAAAAGAATCGTGAGCGTAAAGAGCGCCTTAAGAGTAAAAGAACGCATAACAATATTATAATACTAATCAAAACACTTGCATAATGGTATGGACCAGCTGTGGATGCATCTCTATGATTACCTGCCTTATCCACCGCGCGAATGTGTATCTTCTGGAAAGTCTCTAGGTGCGATAAAACTAAGGGTGATTCTGTTTCTATCCAATTTTCATCTCTAGGACTAAGAAACCAAGTGGAAGCCGCCTCGTAGCGCTCGACGCCCGTGCCCTTGTCTTGAGCGGTAAACGAAATGAAATGTCTGCCGCCAAAAATATCCGGCGATGTTGATATTATAGGCTCAAAAGGTTCCGGTGGTACCGTATCTTCGGCTATTTCCGTTTGTCGTAAAGAGAGCCTGACCGAAACGCTTTCTCCGGAACCGTCATTTTTATATGCTTTTATGTTGTTGAAAGAGAAGCCGGCAATATTTGAAGCGTCAAAAGCAAAAAGCCGATATTTCCCCCTAAATCCGCCCGGTGTTATACCGGCAAACGGGATGGTATTTCCAAGCAGCTCCGGCGAGGTAACCCAGATAAGAACGGCTGAATTGCCGGTATAGATATTTTCCACGCTTACATTTGTTGGCAAAACTAAAGTTCCCTCAATGGCATTGATTGTTTCTGTACCCGTATCAACTTCAATCACGGCAGTAACTGCTCCAGCAAAGAGTGGTAGAGAAAAGAGAATGATTATGATAAGAATTTTTCTCATACTAGCCAGTCCAATTAAACGCCATTATAGAGAAGTCTACGAGATTGACCTTGCCATCGCCATTGATATCAGCACTCTTGGGCGGAGCTGGCCTATTATACCAATAGGCAACAATGGAAAAGTCCACGAGGTTGACACGGCAATCGGCGTTCGCATCTCCTCGTTTATCGCACTTTTGGGGAGTTTTGGCAAAAAGAATACTGATGTTGCCGACAACGAAAGGCACTGCCAGGCTGTACGGGCTTATCTCATTTGCTTTAGCAGCTTTCGACTTGGTGCTATGGTCGCCATACTCGAGTGGTGTAGTATCAAAGTTGTAGAGATATATCCCGTTCACATCTGCCGGAGTTTTGGCGAAGAACTGCTGGTCGGAATTTATTTGTATTGTTACTTCGCTTTGGTGAGCTACCTGACCGAATATGGTAATGTCATCCCCTTTTCTCACTTGCGATTTATCCACAGCCACAGTCGGCGCTATGAATATGCCGGTAATATCGGTGGTCACTCCTGCGGTTACGCTCACCGGGAATGTCAATAAAGATGACCTATTACCTTGATTGTCCTCGCTATATATGGAAAAGAAATAATTGCCGGCAGTCAGATTGGTAAGTGATGCCTGGAAATTGGACGTGGCGTCAGCAATTGTTGTGGCAGACACTTGGGCATCTTTAAGGATAGTGATGGGTCTTCTCGGATATGCTCGGCCGGAGAAATTGACCCCGCCTGTAGCATAGGTCGTCACGCCTCCTCCACCACCACCACCACCCCCACCACCTCCGCCTCCTCCGCCATCATCATCGTCGTCAACCGGTGCGGTGGGGGTAGCGGAAACCTCGGTAGAAGTGGCAATGGTATTATCCAGAGCATCCAAAACCCTGACAACGAAGTAATATGTGGTGCCGGCAGTAAGCCCCGTGCGCGTGGAAGCAAGTACGTCACCAACATCTGTATAAGTATATGCACCGCCGGCAGTAGTGGACTGACCCACCGAATATCCTCCTACCGCCCAGCCAGTCGAGGCATCCGCGGTCGTCCAAGTGAGTGACACTTGCTCGGCACCGGCGGTGGCCGTCACGGCAGGAGTGGAAACAAACGGAAAATAAAGAAAGCCACCAAAAAGTTGATAGAGACTGTTGGTGGTTGAAGTGCCAATCGCCATTTGGGAAATGACTGCGTTTAGTCTGAAACTAGTGGAAGTAGAGTATCCGCCGGAAAATAACACGGGGTTAGAGACCGTATAAGTATCGGAAGAAAAATCCTGCGCATAGGCGGCGTTGACGGTGAGAAAAAATAGAAAACATAAACTTAGAAGCGTTAGAAATCGTACTTGTGGAAAAAACATACTAAGTAATTATACAACATAGTAACTGTGCAGAATATATAGTACCGAGTACTGAAAGCCGAGAGCTTTAGACTCTCACTAATACTGTATACTTATAGATATCTCCCAAACATGAGAAAGGAACCTATCATAACAAACCATTATTATCACATTTATAATCGAGGAGTGGATAAGCGTGACATATTTAGCGATATAAAAGACCTTAAACGTTTTAAAGAAAGTGTAAAACAGTTCAATCAAGTCGATGGCATAGGTAGCCTGGAACTATATCGCAAATCCGTGAGAGCTTTAGGCTCTCACTTTGAATTGAAATCGAAACCGATTGTGGATATTGTCGCCTTCTGCATAAATCCTAATCATTTTCATTTTATCTTAAAACAACTGGAGGACGGCGGAATAGCAAAATTCATGCAGAAATTACTCGGTGGATACACATATTACTTTAATCAGAGACATGCACGTTCTGGTTCATTATTTCAAGGAACATTCAAGTCTAAACTAATCAACCACGATGACTATTTTAGAAAAATATTTGCGTATGTAAACCAAAATTATTCTGTTCATAACATACCAAAAAATAAATCAATTTTTATTTTTGCAAGCAATACAGAATACGAGAGTGGGCATTTTGATTTTGTTTCTAAAATCGAAGGACAGGAAATGTTAAAAATTTTTGGTGGAAAAAATAATCTTAAAAAACACTGCGAAGAAATTATATCTATTATTCGAAAAGAACGTGGCAAAACTTCTCTAGAAGAACCAGACGAACTGCCTATGTGAGTGAGAGCCTAAAGCTCTCACTAAACAAACGATCTTATAGGAAGAGCCAGGTTTTTATTATAGGAGAAAGCCAGGATTCTTGCTCACGAAGAGCGGTCACTTCATAGAGAAATCCCTTATGGACAAACCAGACTTCCCAAGTCTCACCGAGCTTAACACTCTTGCTATAGAAAGACGTGGCGAGCACGCCATCAAGATAAAAAGTGGAGGGATTCTGTTTGATGCCGGACGGCACGTCCAGCAAGAAACGCTTATCACTTATCTTTTCCTCGCCATAGGGAACCACAAAAATCTGGAAACCCATTTTTTCGTCTTTATTTTCAAAAATAAAAGTCTTTGCCCCATCACCCTCATCGAACTCTCTTGCAATTGTGCCTGCCGGATAGAGCAGGGAGAAAATGTATCGTTCGCTTCGATATTCGTGCCACCCATCGGGCACGTCTCGCACGGCACCCGCTGTCCTGTTCTCGTCGTCTCCACCACGCTTTTCCGGTAAATAAAAAAATGCTCCGACAATAAGCCCGAGGGTTATAACAATACCGACCACAATGCTTGTGTATTTCATACTTTTACACATATAATTATATCACCGCACACCTTGGCACGAAACGGTGATATACTTTAAGAGAGTGGGTGGGTGGTCGACCCCACAAGAAAAGATTACGAGTAATGAATTAAAAAATGAAAAAACTTTTGCCTATGGGCCTAATCGTAGTGGGGTTAATCGTGGTGGCATTCTTAGTCGCAGGGACAAATCAAACTTTTGCAAAAAAACCGACACCGCCACCGGATACCTCAACGACAACACCGCCGACTACCTCAACGACCACGAAACCAGCGGTGTCTCCAATGGACCCATAAATTCCACGCTATTGAATCTCCAAACCAAAATACCACGTTTAAACGTGGTATTTTGGTTTTTTAAAATTACACAGATGCCAACTTATTGCGTGTAATAGACCTTCGCCTGAATATGGTCCAAGTTTATTGCAGGAAACTCTCCACCACCTAGAGAGTCAGCGTTAATTCTCAATCTAAAATTGGCATCGGAAAATTCCGTATCCGCCCAGATTCTGCCCCACTTGTCAGTGGCGCCTCCTAAGGTATAAATAACGTCTTCTGAAGTAGTTAACTCCCCCGTATCATAACCGGATGTTGTATAAGTTGGTCCCCCATCCCACGAAAGTTCCACACCTATGATACAAGAGGTGCAATCCACGTCTTTAACCTCGGCCTTTACCTCTATGCCGTCTATCGTCGCCCCAGCCGGAATACTAAAAGAAAAATTATAATAATCCTGTTCCTGGTTTAACGTAATTTCTACCGCATAATCATTATTTGAAGAAAAGGCGCTGGAACCGCTTCCCCACTGATTATGGTCCTCCCCAGTAGCTGTAGGTGATTTAAGCCCAGTATCACCCGGGCCGCCACCGCCACTACTACCACTGCCATATAAAACCACCTTCCCATTTAGAAATTTAATAGTAGAACCTTCAAAGAGACGCAGGGTGCGCGCCGCGGTGCTGTTGCCAGTCACAAATTGCTTGATAGCTCCATAACCCTCCAATGCTCCGGCGAAGGCATAGGCACGGAAGAAGTAGGTAGTATCGGCAGCAAGCGAAGCGATGCCGCTACTGAAAGAGCTATTGCTTGCAAGCGCGCCGAGTGTGGTAGTCGCCGCAACCGCAAGCGTCGAATCAGTACCGTAGGCAAAACCATGCTCTGTAGCATTATCTCCTCCCGTTTTGGTGCCGTTAAGATTGGCAGAGTTAAAGCCCGGGGTGGCAAAATTGGTGGTGACGGTGGGAGTAATAATATTCTCTTCCTCGGCACTTATGGTATAAAAAGTGGAAGTGGCATTTTGGTTATTATATTCTGTCTGAATCCAGTCATACGAACGAGCGGTACTTGAGATTCGAACTTCGTCTATAACACCACCGAAGAAAATATTGGTGCCAAAAGCATTAGACCCTTGGCCCAAAAGAAGGTTGTTCGTGTTGACTTCAAAATCAGTGCTAACGGTAGAACTAGCAACCCGCACGCCGTCCACATAATAATTCATAATTGAGCCAGTATGCGTCACAGCCACATGCTTGAAGACGTCCGGCGCCGTCGAAGTGGCAAAAGTGGTCGGTTTCCCTGCCCAGTCAAAGACGTACCCACTCCCCGTCTGAATCATTTCATAGGCGGCGAGCTTGGAAACAAATGGATGCGCCGGAAGTGTGGAAGAGGCGGTAGTCCATACGGGAGTCGTACCGTCATGCCCAAAAGCGCTGTAAAAAAGACTTTTGCCGTCACTTTCAAGAGCCGCGTCAGCGGACTGAGCAGCTGCGGTAGCATTCGGCTGACCGGTGCCAAGGTTAATCCACGACAGCGCGGGAGTTGTACCGTCGAGGGTTGAGGAGGCGTAAGAGTAGCTTTCCGTAGCACCACTGAACATAAACGCCGCGTGGTACATATAGTCTCCAACGATTGTAGAGTCATTAAAAGAATGATCCGTGGAGCCGGTGGCTTGGGGGTCAGCATCATTAGTAAATGCATCGGTGGAAGAAAGATCAAGAGGCATATCCACGCGGGCGTAGTTGGATAAAGAGTTGGTCCCCAAACCACACATACCTGCTATATAAAGTCGGTCACCGTTCGTATTAAGACCAGCCCCACATCCTTCCGAAGCGGTTCCCGCAGGAGGAGTGTTATTGGGGTCTATCCAGCCAGTCCAGTCACTGCCGTCGATATTAATAGAGGCCACCATATCATTCTCGGTACCACCGGTGAGCATCAGAGCATAGAAATATGCTCTCTTGCCTGTAACCACGACATCAATACTCGAGGATTCCGCGGCACCTATACCAGTCGGGTTTGCGGGATTTTTCCAAGTAGATATGGCGCCACCGAGAGTTGATGTGGCATAGCTGAAAGTGGCTGTCGTACTGTCGTTGTTTAAAACTGCGTACCAGATGTACTGCCCATCGGAGTCTACGCCGATAGAGCTTCCGTCGGTCGAGGCACAGGCACCAGTCGGTGAGGTACCAACAGCCCAAGCGGTAACAGAAGAACCACTAAGAGTCGAGGAAGCGGTCTTAAAGGCATCTGTCGCTGTCGTACAATTGATATTTCCATAGTAGATACGCTCACCGACGACAACTGAATCCAATTGACTGTATTCGTCACCCCCAACTCCCGCTGGCGCGGTGCGAGTCACCCATGGTGACATGTTGGTTGTCGGCTTGCTTGAAGTACTGGTGGTTTGCACCCACGCTTCTATGGTACCGGTGTTTAGAATGTCGAGGTCAGCGTGGTCTGTTACGGTAGAGACGTCATTAACACCGTCGAAGGTATAGGCAGGACCAAATTTCCCTACATTAGCGCCAGCTGTGGCACCGGAGACCGAACCATTTTGTGCCGTGCCGGCAGAATCGCTATTGGAAGAACCTGTATCGTCCATGTGCCAGACACCGACGAATGTCCCTTCCGTTGTGGCATCCCATGTGCCGGAAACATCTTCGGTCGGCGTAGTCACACCTGAATTACCGTAAAACATATAGATAGTCGTGTCGTTATCGAAATCCAGAGTCGGAACTTCCACCCACATGATTACCTCTCCCGTGGTAGGAGTATAGCGTTCCACTTCGTGTTTAAGTTGAGACGACCCCTGAGTGTCCGTTGCAAATACAATATCGTCTCCCCCGAGGTCGGTCACATGACCACCACTACCATCATCCTCCTTAAACTCTGCCTCGGTAAACGACATCAGAACCGGAAAGCCGGTGAAGTTGGCTGTCCCGATAACCTGCGCGTTTTGGATAGTAATAGTACGGCGGTAGGTATAACCATTGTCGAACGAGGCCTCCGCCCTTTTCACCTCAAAGCCGAGTTCTATTTTCTTATCGGAAAAAGGCAGTTTAATCGTTAGCAGCACGGGAGAGAATACCCACACAAAAATGAAAAGAAAGACAAAGGCACTGCGTATGAGTCTCTGCGATAGCCGGTTCGAGCGCAATGTTTGATGTAAAAAATTCATATAAGTTTACTGATCATTGGCTGGCGTGCGAAAAAAATTCAAGCGCTATGTTCGATACTGCATGCATCATACGCGCCGCCTGTTCCCGTTCGACAATGTCGTCATTTATCCCTCTCACCTCAACCATGACGGTTATAAGATATGGCCGGTTCGGGAGATAAACGATACCGGAATCGCTATATGAGTTAGTACTGGGACCCATGCCGTATTTATGGGGGAAAGGAATCGTTTCTGGAACCGGCTGTCGCAAAAAATCTTTAAACTCTGCGTGGTTTAATAATTCAAGGATAAGTTCCGAGTTTTCCCTATTAAGATAACTGGCGGTGTAAAGCGCTCGTATTGTCCGGGAAAACTCTTTCGAGGTTACCTCCCCTTTTTCATTAAACAAATCATCAAGACCGAGTGCTTCCTGTAGGGCGCCTAATTTTGATTGAGGAATATTTCTCGCCAGGATGTTATAGGCAGTGTTATCGGAACGAATTAGAAGCTCTTCTAAAAGTTTCTCTACCGTAAACTTGGTACCAACCGGTTGCGTATGGATATTGGATGATGCACTCGTACGATCCCCTTCTTCAAGTGCTAAAGTCTGCCCGCGTGTCCAAGTTCCAGCTTCAATCATTCCCATCACGGCAAACGCCATGGGGATTTTGGCTAAACTCTTGGGCACGAAGCGATTCTCCGGATTGATATTAATATTGGCGCCAGTGTTTAGAAATTCGATGTATATCGAAATTCTCATATCTTTCTCAGATGCGACAAAATCGCGTAACCGTTCGCGCAGTGGCTGTAAGGTAGAGAGAAAATGTTCCTGCGGGACAAGATGCCGCGCCACATCAATGAGTGGATATTTTTGCTGTAATTTTTCTATGTTTTCACTCCCCTGACCACCATTGAATACATAAGTGCGGAACACAATAAGGACAAGCGCTAGTAAGAGAATGGAGCTTGCTATCCGCCACTGTTTGAGTGCTGTCTGTAATTTATCTTTATCCTTCATCATTTTTTATTGGCTGGCTGAAGATTCTGGTTCAGGTGTGATTTCGGGCTCTGGAGCGGGCTCTGGAGCCGGTTCAAGAGCCGGTTCGGTCGTCGGTTCTGGGGTCGGTGTTACTTCCGGTGTAGGTTCGGGAGTTGGCTCTGGCGTAGGTTCAGGGGTCGGTTCCGGTTCCGGAGTTGGTTCGGGAGCAGGTTCAGGGGTTGGCTCTGGTGTTGGTACCGGCTCCGGTGTAGGTTCTGGGGTTGGCTCGGGAGCGAGTTCTGGCGTAGGTTCTGGAGTTGGAGCTGGCGTTGGGATAATGCTCTGTCCTGCAAGCATCGCCGCGAGCTGGTCACCGGTAACACACACTTCTGTGCCGTCAGATTTTTTCACACAGAGATTATCCGTATGAACCTCCTTCGCGAAGAACTTTGTAACGCCGTTTGTGGCATCAGCCAGCCACACAGTAATGCGCGCAAAGATGTTACTAAAGAAACTTTCAGCGAAAGATTCCGAAGCTGGCGTGGAACTTGCGGTTGTCGAGGCAATAGTGGCGAGATTGAGGTCAAGCTCTTTGAGCGCATTCACAGTGACGGAGAGAATAGCGGTTGAGTTTATTGTTTGCGCAGTACCATCAGGATTGAAGTACGCGAGTTGCGGACTGGTTGAGGCTACTTCTTCGGCAATGAAACCCCAGTGAGTGCTGGTTGAAGTGTTGTCATTGTATTTGAACGAGACAGGTCGGAGAGTGCGTAACATCTCCAGACCGGTTTCCGGTAACGAGTTGATACTATTTTTAAAGCGGGCGGAAGATGCGTTACAGGTGTCGCCTGTTTGGGTGGTAATTTCCAATGTTGTAGTATCAATACATACCGAATTATCGGCCCCGGTAACTCCGCTCAAGCCATTGATAGCTACAGTACCGTTAACCGAGAGAGTTCTCCACGGCGTGCTGGAGCTGATGCCTGTGAGAATACTGGTGGCGCCAGCTCCTTTGGTAATAGTAAACGCAACATTTGTAGAAAGGTTGGTGGAAGATGCGATGTTGAAAGACTTGTTAGTAGAGAGATAACCGATAGACCAAGCATTTTCGTCATTGGCAAATTGGAAGTTTGCATCGCCCGTGTTGGCACTATTACCTATGGTCGTCAGACCGTTACTGTCAATATTGAAGACCGTAGTAGTAGCAAAGGCAGATGTGGAACTACTGATAGTAAAGAGTGGTACGGTCCCTCCGGATTTTCCCGCAATTGATAATCTTCCCCAGGGTGTCGTTGTGCCGATGCCAATGTTCCCATTCGTTGCCAAGAAAATAGTAGAGGTGGCAGACAAAGTGCTGGCGCCATTGTAGTACGGGAACTGTCCGGCTGTGCCGGTGATACCAGTAATTGCCCCCGTGCCATTACCCTGCAAAAGCCCCGTGAGAGTTCCCGCCCCTGTGCCTCCATTTTCCACAGTCAAGTCTGCCGTAAGAGTAAGTCCCGCGAACGTAGGTGAGCTTGCTTGTTTAACAGCTTGGTCGAACCAGTCATCGAGAGTGGGGGCGCCAGTGACGGTGAAAGCTTTGCCATTAACTGTGAGAGACGAAGTAAAAAGATTAGTTGAACTGGCAGTAGTGGAAAATAAATTAGTCGTAGTGGCATTAGTAGTAGTGCCCCTAGTGGCGACAAAGTTATCTATAACACTTGGGAGAGCAACAGTTGAGGAGGCATAGAAAGCAGTTTTGAACCAAGTTGGAGTAGTAGTGGAGTTTGTCGTAGTGCTATATGTGGTGTCGGATGTCCATGGCCATGTGCCACTGCCGCTATCATCCGCTTCGCAACCGAACTCTCCACCGGCCCAGGTGAGGACGTTGTTGGTTTGGCAAGTGGCAAGACCGGCGCCATTAAAGAGAGCGGTGTAGAGGTTCGATGAAGATGCGGTGGTGGAGAAGAAG
>JAUSGI010000001.1 GCA_030649135.1 bacterium
TGTGAGCCTACGGTAAACTCAATGACAAGGACTAAGTCGTAACAAGGCACGGGTAGCGGAAGCTGCTCGTGGAGTAATTCAATTTGAAATCGTTGTCTCGATAGAGACAGCTTATAGTGTCGATATTTCAACGCAAGTTGAAGTGGACAATTGCGCCAGTCCTAAAAGACGCATGACAATACGGAAAGACGTTACGGAACAAAATAGAGAACGATATTAAGAAAACCGCCGCAAGGCGGTTTTCTTGTTGAAGTGCGCGCACTAGGGGTCGAACCTAGGACCTTTCGAGTATCAGTCGAATGCTCTACCAACTGAGCTATGCGCGCGGACAAAACACACAATATCAAGAAAATTGCTCTTTCACAATACGTTGGTATAATGTCCTTTAATGCCGAAAAATAAGATTATCATCGCCCTAGGATTACTGATAGCGCTTCTGCCGCTTCTCGGGTTTCCTCGTCTCTGGGAGTCATTTTTCCAAGTAGCGACCGGGCTATCCATAGTACTTATTCTTGTCTGGGCTAGTATAGATAAACGTCTTTCTCTTAAGGCTAAAGCTCAAAGGCGCCAAATTCATAAACGCCGACAAGCAGAGATAGAAGCCAGCAGGGCGACAGAATCCATCGTTCAGGAAGAAATACTCTGACATGTCGTGGTTCAAGCGAAGTCTCGTATCGGTTACCGCGGCAAGTTTCGCCATTTTTCTTATCACTATTCTGTTGCCATCGTTTTTCGAATCTACTTATGATGCATCAACCTCTCTCACGAATCAGCCCCAAGTAGCATCTGTTCAAGCTGTGGTAGTCAGTCACCAAGAGACCCCCGTACCTCTTAGGGCGCTTTACATGACTGCTTGCGTGGCCGGTACTCCGTCCTGGCGCGAGAATTTGAAAAAACTGGTTGAGACAACCGAACTCAATGCCGTGGTGATAGATATCAAAGATTACACAGGAGTGGTCTCTTTTCCCAACGAATTTCCCAAGACGAATCTTGGCCACGGGTGTGTAGTTTCCGATATGTCTGAATTTATACAAACGCTTCATGATACTAAGATTTATGTCATTGGACGCATCTCCGTTTTCCAGGACCCTTCTTACACCAAACTTTTTCCCGCACTCGCAGTTAGAAAGAAAAGTGATGGTGAAGTCTGGAAGGATTATAAGGGTCTTTCTTTTATTGATGTCGGGGCGAAGCCTTATTGGGATTATATTGTGGCAATTTCGGAAGAGGCTTACGCACTCGGATTTGATGAGCTCAATTATGACTATGTTCGCTATCCTTCCGATGGCAATATAAAAGACGCACTCTATACTTGGGCTGTCGGTACGACTACAAAGCCGGAGATGCTTGAAAGTTTTTTTGAATATCTGAAAGATAATTTGGAACATACGGGAGCCAAACTTTCTGTCGACCTTTTCGGCATGACCACTACCGTGGAGAATGATATGAATATTGGACAAGTGCTTGAACTGGCCTTGCCTTATTTTGATTATGTCAGCCCGATGGTTTATCCTTCGCACTATCCTCCCACGTGGAACGGTTTTGCCAAACCTGCCGAGCACCCGTATGAAGTAGTGAAATTTGCTATGGCAAGAGGCATGGAACGCGAACGAACTTTAAATACAGCAAACGGCCTAGCCACATCCACTCCGTCCAAACTTCGGCCTTGGTTACAGGACTTCAATCTCGGTGCGACTTATGGACCGGACAAAGTCCGTGCCCAAATCCAAGCAACTTATGATGTCGGTCTCTCAAGTTGGATGATTTGGAACGCGGGGAATAAATATACCACTTCCGCGCTTTTACCGGAGTAGCTTGACAATACCTTCTCTAAGGTGTATAATACTAAGAGACGTAGAATTGGCCGAATTTCCGCTAAGGAGAGCTTAAAATGCTCGCTTCCACGAAACCCAACAAGGTAAAGCTGTACCGGCATCCCGGACAGGTAACCTCGAGTCTGACTGTGCGCCGAATTCTCTTCGACTTCGAGAAGATGGGGGTTAAGTGTCTGAGTATCGAGGACGACATCGTGAAGGGGTGGTGCCGCAATCCGGCGACCTACCCGCAGGAATTCCGCGACAAGGTCCTCTACCTCGGGGGGAAGACCGAGGTTCGAGGAGGCTGCGAGTCGGTACCCTGCCTGACGTGGTTTCCAGGCCTGGTGTCCGAGAAGTGGCTGCCGCTCGATACCAAGATCGGAGACACGTTCGTTGTCGCTCGACTGGCATCGTTCTAGTTCTGCAGTTCGCCCGGCACCCACGCAAGTGAGTGCCGGGCGGTTTTGTTTTTTGTTGTATAATTAGCGCGATGGCAGATTCGCCAAAAGACCAAGTAATATATTTTGCCGAGACAGACTCGCGTAATAACCGCAAGAAGTTTGGAATTAAGACCGAAGATCGCTCCAAACATGTCTATGTCATAGGTAAGACCGGCATGGGCAAGTCCACGCTTCTTGAGAACATGGCTATTCAGGATATTCAAAATGGCAACGGTATTGCTTTCATCGACCCTCATGGCGGTACGGCAGAAAAACTTTTGGATTTTGTGCCCAAAGAGCGCATCAAGGATGTGTTGTATTTCGCTCCTTTTGATACTGAATATCCGGTTGCCTTTAACGTCATGGAAGATGTCGGCGCCAACAAACGGCATCTAGTAGTCAGCGGTCTTATGAGCGCCTTCATGAAGCTCTTCGGGGAAGAGAGTTTTTCCGACAGAATGCAGTACATTCTCCAGAATACCATTCTTGCTCTTCTTGAGTATCCCGGTTCGACCATGCTCGGTATCAATAAAATGCTCGTTGATAAGGAATATCGAAAAAATGTAATAGCGAATATTACTGATCCGTCGGTTAAGGCCTATTGGACACAGGAATATGCCGGTTACACAGAACGTTTCGCCGCAGAAGCTATACCCGCCATTCAGAACAAGATAGGCCAGTTCACATCAAATCCACTCATCAGAAATATCATTGGTCAAGAGAAATCCAGTTTCAATCTTCGAAAAATCATGGACGAGAAGAAGATTGTAATCGTCAATCTTTCCAAAGGCCGCGTAGGTGAAGACAATGCCCGCCTGCTTGGCTCGATGTTAATTACCAAAATATATCTGGCGGCCATGTCACGCGCCGACGAGCGCGCCTCCTCGCTTGCCAAGCTCCCGCCATTTTTTCTGTACGTAGACGAATTCCAATCATTTGCCGACAAGTCCTTCGCCGATATTTTGTCGGAAGCTCGCAAATATAAACTCAACCTGACCATGGCTCATATGTATATAGAACAGATGGAAGAAGAAGTGCGCGATGCCGTCTTCGGCAACGTCGGCACCATGATAGTCTTCCGCGTGGGGGCTTACGACGCCGATGTATTGGAAAAGGAATTTGCCCCGGTTTTTATTGCAGAGGATTTGGTCAACTTGGGATTGCGCCAAATCTACCTCAAACTGATGATAGACTCGGTGGCATCGCCGCCATTCTCCGCCACCACCATGCCGCCAATGCAGTCTTCAGAGGTTTCCCACACGGAGGAAATTATAGAATATTCTCGCAAGACCTTCGCCCAGCCAAGAAGTGAGGTTGAGAAACGTATCACCGACTGGCATGAAGCAGGCCGAGTGGCGGTAAAGACCGCTCCGCCCAGAGTGTTTAGCGCGCCTCCGATAGTTAAACCACAGGAGAAAAGACCGATAGAGAAAGTAATCTTACCTGTCATGCCCGCGCATGCAGGGCAGGTAGGGAGTAAAATAGAACCCAAACCGCTTCCAAGCATTTCTCTCGAAACTCTGAAAAAGAGCACTGATAATCAGCGCAAGCCGGACGCCAAGCATGTCGCTGACCTGCGAGATGCGCTCAGAGCCATGACAGGGAATCAGCCGAAGCTAGAGACACCACCCCAGCCTCAAGTACAACCGGTACACCCCCAGCCGACCATAAAGAAGGAACCTAGTCAGGAAGAGCTCAAAAAAATCCTCGATGTCCAATAAACGCATTCTAATATTTTCCCTCGCATATTATCCGGTGGAAGGCGGTGCAGAGATTGCAGTTAAAGAAATCACCAATCGTATTTCCGACATTGAATTTGACATGATTACTTTGCGTTTCGATCAGGCACACTTGCCTAAAGAGAAAATAGGGAATTGCACGGTATATCGTATAAACACCTCTAAGAATCTATACCCGTTTAGAGCTTTTTTATTTGCCCGGAAGTTGCATAAAAACCGGCCATACGATGCTACATGGGCCATTATGGCCAATTGGGCTGGATTTGCTGCGCTCTTTTTCAAGTTTTATTTTCCAAGTGTACCCTATGCACTCAACCTACAAGAAGGTGATCCCATCTCCTATATCAAACATAAGGTCTGGTTTGTCTACCCCTTGTTCAAAAGGATTTTTCTCTATGCGGACATTATCCAGGCCATTTCAAAATATTTAGCAGACTGGGCACGAGAGATGGGTTACGAGGGACGATTAGAAGTGATACCCAACGGAGTAAATGTAAAAAGATTTGAAAACGAGAATCCAAAAGCTAAAAACGAGACAATCACTCTTATAACCACCTCCCGCCTTGTAGAGAAGAATGCTGTCGGAGATATCATAGATGCTTTAAAATTCCTGCCAGTGAATATGAAATTAAAGATTCTTGGCACGGGACCACTAGAATCGGATTTGAAGCAAAAAACTAAAGATCAGAGTTTGGAGAGTAGGGTAGAATTTTTAGGAAATATTCTTAATGATAATCTGCCAAAATATTTACACGAAGCCGATATTTTTATCAGACCATCACTTTCGGAAGGTATGGGCATCTCGTTTATTGAAGCTATGGCTGCCGGTTTGCCGGTCATTGCCACACCAGTTGGCGGTATTCCGGATTTTCTGAAAGATAGAGAGACTGGACTCTTCTGCAGAGTTAATGACCCAAAAAGTATTGCAGATAAAGTGATGGAGTATGTAAATAATCCCAAACTGGCATCTCAAATTGTAAAAAATGCAAAAGAAATGGTCGTTAGGAAATACGACTGGGACTTGATTGCGGAGGAGATGAAAAGGCAAGTTTTTGATAAAGTGTAGATATGCGCATTCTTATAGTCACAGGTATATATCCTCCTGAAATAGGGGGCCCGGCTGAATATGCCCTAAACCTCAAAGATACTTGGGTAAGGCAGGGCCATAAGGTAAAGGTCAAGATTTTTGGCCGATTTAGAAAAATTCCATGGGGTATAAGGCATGTAATATTTCTTGTTTATATTTTGCCATCAGTAATGTGGTCAGACTGTATTTTTACACTCGATGCCTTTACTGCGGGAGTGTCTACTGTGGCCTCAAAGTTATTCAATAAGAAAAACATCTTCCGTACGGGAGGGGACGCGCTCTGGGAGCTATATGTAGAAAGAACGAACGATTTGGTTTTGTTACGGGATTTTTATAGAACGAGGCTTAAAAAATTGTCTGTGAAAGAGAAAGTAACATTCCATCTGATGAAATGGGCCCTACGAAATTTGTCCGCTATTATCTGGAGTACCGAATGGCAGAAGAATATTTTCATGGAGCCGTATCATCTTTCTCGGCAAAACCATTTCATCGTGGAGAATTACTATGGGCCGAAGCTGGAATCGCGAAGGCCTGCAACCAAGAATTTTATCGCTGGGACTCGAAAGCTGAAATGGAAAAATATCGTGTTAGTTCAAAAAGTTTTTGAGCATAAGGATACCAAAGAGTCCGGAGCTATTTTGGATACTAGCATTGTCCATCACGACGAGTTTCTCAATAAGTTAAGCCAATCTTACGCTGTTATCATCGCCTCGCTAGGTGATATTAGCCCGAATACGATATTGGATGCCATAAGGTGTGGCAAACCCTTCATTCTGACTAGAGAAAATGGTCTCTACAGCCGTATTAAGGATATCGGTCTCTTTGTTGATCCCCAAGACGAGGAAGATATCAAAAGCAAGGTCCTTTGGCTCGTGCAAGAGGGCAATTATGCGAGCCAAAAGGCTAAGATTGATAGTTTCAGCTTCAGTCATACCTGGGAAGAAATTGCCGGAGAGTACATAACAGCTTTTAACTCAATCAAATGAAAGTTTTAATGATCTCAAGTGATAGGAATATTTTGGTTCCCGGGAGCGCTGTTTCGGAGCGGATGAAAGAGTATGGAAATTTAGTCGAAGAGCTTCATATTGTGCTTATGTCAGATGCACGGCACAAATTGAAGGATAAGCAGTTGTCGAATAATGTATGGGTCTACACAACGAATTCCCCGATGACTTTTATGCGTCCGTTCAATGCCGCTCGGCTTGGCAGAAAAGTGGTATTTGATAGTCAGTTTGTGCGGGGGCGATCCATTATCACCACCCAAGATCCTTTCGAGTGTGGATGGGCTGGATTAAGGATAAAGAAGAGATGGAAGATACCATTGGAAGTACAACTGCATACTGACCCGTTTTCACCGTATTTTTCTGGTTTATTAAATCAGATCCGAAAAATTATTGCGAGAAGAGTTTTGCGTAATGCCAATAGTGTACGGGTGGTTACTCTCGGTCTTAAAACTAAAGTTTCCGCTTTTACTTCTGCCGACATTAGTGTCTTGCCGATATATGTTGACCGTAAGCACATTGAGGAGGCGAAAATTTCCTTTGACCTGCATACGCGTTATCCTTGGCATTTTATTCTGCTTGCCGTCTCGCGTCTTGCACCAGAGAAGAATCTTAGTCTGGCTCTTCGGGTGCTTGTACTTGTGCGAGAAAGATTCCCGGATACGGGACTGGTGATAGTCGGCTCTGGTCCGGAAGAAGGGCGGCTTAAGGCACTTACTCAAAAGCTTAAACTTGTAGGAGCGGTTGAGTTTGTGGGTTGGCAGGACGATTTAACTTCCTTTTATAAAACTGCCAATGTCTTTATTCAAACCTCTATCTTTGAGGGTTATGGCCTGTCATTAGTGGAGGCTGGTCTGTCCGACTTACCGGTCGTTACCACACCGGTTGGCATTGCACAAGAGTTGGAGAATGGTAAGGACGCATATATATATCCTGCAAATAATATCGAGGCTTTCGCAAATGGCATTGTAGACTTAATCGAGAATAATCAAAAGCGTGAAAACTTGCGTTTAAACATGAAGCAAACTCTCGAGGTAATGCTTATATCTAAAGGAGAATATCTAAAGGAGCTAAAGTCCAGTTGGGAGAAAACTGCTTTAAAGGTTAATTAGAACAGGGAAGCTGTGGATAAGTATAAGATATTAGAAATTAAATCAACATAGCCATAATAGTCATAAGAATGGGTCAATGCACATTATGAATATAATTATAAAGGTTTTTCTTAATAAAATTAAAATAGTTTATTAAGGTTTAATAATGTTTGTAAATCTTTCTACTCGGACTTAAAAAGCATAAGTTCACTACTTTTTGAGTCTTCATTCTATCCTTATTTTATAAGGCATTTTACCAATTTTTACTTGGTATAATCATTAGACAACAAATAATTTGAAAGCCCAAAGATTGCTAGCAACTGGATTGAGCGGTTTTATAATCGGAATTTTGGTTCTCAGTTTTTTAGGGGTATCTTTAAATAAGGTTTTTGCGGCGGGACCACCCTCAATTTTGAGCTATCAAGGTCGCCTTACTAATGCTTCAGGAAGTCTTCTTGGTGGTTCATCCGGAACTACTTTCTATTTCAAATTTTCAATATGGAGTGCTGCTAGTGGCGGGGCAAAGCTCTGGCCAGCATCCGACCCGACATCTTATGGCATTACGGTCAGAGAAGGCGTATTCAATGTAAATATTGGCGACACTACGAATGGTTATCCAGATACGCTTAATTATGATTTCTCGACGAGCACGAATGTATTTTTAAAGGTTGAAGTTTCTGATGATGATGTTGATTTTGAAACTCTCACTCCGCGACAGCAAATCAATTCTGTCGCTTTTGCTCAAGTGGCGGGGGCGGTAGTTAGTGCATCTTCCACCATCGCCAATCTCACTGGTACTAACGCCACTACTACCAATGCTACTTCCACAAATTTCTTTAGTACTACAGCATCTTCAACAAATCTTTTTTCTGCCGCCATAACTTCAGGCTCTGCTATCTTTGCGAATCTTTTGGTAACCAGCTCATCAACGCTCCAAAATTTCACTTTCACAAATGCTACAGGAACTTCCGCTACTACGACCAATCTCTTCTCCACCACTGCATCATCTTCCAACTTATTCACGGCATTATTCAACGGCGCTGGGTTAGCCACTTGCCAATCGAACAACGTCCTCACCTGGTCTGGTGGTATTTTCGGTTGCGAAACGGACGACAACACCTTCGCATGGACTCCCATCTCTTACGGTACTCAAAACGTAGTTGCGACATCGACCGGCCTCTGGCTCAAAGGCTCACCTCTAGGCTTAGTTGCTTCTTCTACTTTCGCCACTTACTCCACCTCGACCAATGCCACCTCGACTAACTTTTTCTCTACTATCGCTTCGTCTACCAGTCTTTTCACATCAGCTTTGACCGTGAATGGCTTCGCCTTCACGGTCAATGGCGCTCCCACTTTGAACGACTGGTTCGACCAGTCCCTTAAGATCTCGGACGGGCCCGCTTTTTCCACTATCGATACTGGCCATGGGGGTAATGAGCTCTATGCTATGGACCAAAACGTTCGGATCTCCGACGACGTAATCTTCGACGAACTCTTGCTAACCGGTTCTTCCACTTTGAGAAATTTCACCTTCTTAAACGCCACCGGCACTTCCGCTACTACCACTAACTTCTTCGCCACGAATGCAAGTTCGACAAATCTCTTTACTACTCGACTTGGCATTGGCACTTCAAACCCCAGCAGTGCTCTAGAAGTTAATGGTGATATTCGTATCACCGCGAATTCCGGAGGGCGTCTCTACTTTAGTGATAGTTCCACACAAAATAGTGCAATCGTGTCGGGAAGTGGTATTACAAGTTGGAGCGACTTGAATTTTCAAACCGGCGGAATCATGAACTTCCAAACCGGTAATGGTCTCGGCACCGCTACCACTACTCATATGGTTTTGGCTAATAACGGTAATATCGGGATTGGTACCACAACCCCAGGCACCCCGCTTGCTGTCACCGGTGCCGGAGTATTTACTGGGTTAGTGACGGCACCCTTTTTCAATGCCACTTCTACAACCGATGTTTCTAATTTCCAACAAGTTCTCGTCCTTGCTTCCTCCACTCTTCAAAACTTTACTTTCTTAAACGCCACCGGCACTTCTGCTACTACCACTAGCTTCTTTGCTACTGTTTTAAATGCTACTACTGCTTCCACCACTAATCTTTTAGTAACCAGCTCATCAACGCTCCAAAATTTCACTTTCACAAATGCTACAGGAACTTCCGCCACCACCACCAATCTTTTCTCCACCACCGCATCATCTTCCAACTTATTCACAGCATTATTCAACGGTGCCGGTCTTGCCACCTGCCAAACCAACAACGTCCTCACCTGGTCTGGTGGTATTTTCGGTTGCGAAACGGACGACAACACCTTCGCATGGACTCCCACCTCTTACGGTACTCAAAACGTAGTTGCGACATCGACCGGTTTATGGCTCAAAGGTTCGCCTCTAGGCTTAATTGCCTCTTCTACTTTCGCCACTTACTCCACCTCGACCAATGCTACTTCTACTAATTTCTTTGCCACCACGGCTTCATCCACTAGTCTTTTCGCAGCGGTCTTATCATCAGGCTCCGCCACCCTCGGCGATCTTTTACTTAACAGCTCATCGACACTCCAAAACTTTACTTTCCTAAATGCTACTGGCACTAACGCTACCACTACCAATATTTTCTCCACCACTGCTTCTTCTACTAATCTTTTCACCGCTCTTTTCAATGGCGCTGGTCTTGCTACCTGCCAGACCAACAACATGCTCACTTGGGCTGGAGGAACATTCGGTTGCGAGGTTGATAATGATACCTTCGAATGGACTCCCACCGCTTGGGGCAACTCTACTTCCACCACTCTCGGTTTCTCGCAAGGTTTCCTCTCTACCGCTTCTTCTACCATAGACTCCAACTTGATTATCACTGGTAACTCCACTACTACCAACGCCACCACTACCAATATTTTCTCCACCACCGCATCATCAACCGGTCTTTTTGCAGCGGTTTTATCATCAGGCTCCGCCACCTTCGGCGATCTTTTAATAAATAGCTCATCGACACTCCAAAACTTTACTTTCTTAAATGCTACTGGCACTAACGCTACCACTACCAATATTTTCTCCACCACCGCATCCACCACTAACTTCTTTGGTGCTGACTTAACCCCATGTACTTCAAATAACGTCTTGACTTGGACAGGGGGGAAGTTTGGCTGTGAAGCAGATGACACCGGTAGTGCCACCTTCGGCAAAGACTGGAACATCTTTACCGTTGGCCGGCTTGCCCCGACTACCACAGTGGCTGTTTATGTGGGAGCAACCACCACAGCCTCCCTTACCAACAACTCGTACTTCCAAGTGAATGCGACTTCCACTACTGGAGACTTAATCGTGGCTTCTTCCTCCCAGGACTTCACTGGCAACTTCTTAAGATTCCTCAATGCCGCTGGTGCAACTCTCTTCTCTGTTGATAATACCGGTTCTTTGATTGCCGCTTCCACTACTTTCACCAACGCTACCTCGACCAATCTCTTCTCCACCACCGCATCTTCATCGAACCTCTACACCGCTCTCTTTAATGGCGCCGGTCTTGCCACTTGCCAAACCAACAACGTCCTCACCTGGGCCGGTGGAGAGTTCGGTTGCGAAGCGGATGATAGCGGCAGCGCTGGCTTCGGCAAAACTTTTGAAATGTCCAACACCAACTTCCTCGCTCCCACCACCACGGTCTCGGTGATTATCGGCTCCACCACCACCCCGGACAAAAGCGCTTTATTCCAAGTGAACGCCACCGGCACCACAGGTAA
>JAUSGI010000006.1 GCA_030649135.1 bacterium
GACGATTGGTTAAGTGTAAACAATGCGGACAGCTTTACCTTAAGGAGTTTTACGAGACGATTGATTGGATTGATGGAGAAGATCCTCAATATCTGACGTATATTCCGGTGGAAAATCAACAAGAGGCAGAGGTAATCAATAAAGTCGGGCTGTGGGAGTTTCAAACATTTTCTCCTCGTATGAACAGGGACTATCCAAAGGGTAAGCCGAAAAAAATATACTGGATCGGCAGAATTCGATTCGAGACAGCCTGATTAGGCAATTGTGACTCGGCATAATTTGCTTAATCTTTTGAAAGTTAAGCAAATCGTCCCACGCTCTCAAATTTGGTCTTACGGCTCGTCAGTGTCGCAATTGGTGCAAAGCTCTTACTCTCGGTACAAAGCTCGCCACAAAGGCAACCAAGTGGCGAATTCGGGTAACACAAAACCGCCTTTCGGGCGGTCTTGGTTTAAATCGTGGCAACCGGCAATAAAGGCTTCCGTCCCCTCTTACTTGGTTCAAACTTCAGAGGGCCTAATACCATTTGAAACTTAAGCCCCTCATTCGTGTATGTTGCTACAAAAACCCGCTTGCCAGTAGGCGTAACCTTACCGGGTAAGATATTTGATAATATTTTTTTTATGTCCATCAAATGTCTTGGCATAATGCATGGTACCCTCTTTGTCTGTCAAGAAATATAGATATGGTGTCGAGGTTGGATGGAGCGCTGCTTCAATCGAAACTAACCCAGGATTATTGATTGGACTTTCTGGCAGTCCCACAAATTCGTAAGTGCCTGTTTCCGAATCAACCTGGAGCGGCATACTGAGCTTGAGCCGTTTCCATAAAATATCCGAAGCAATTTCTCTCTCTTCTTTGGTCTTAGCTTCCGCTTCGAGAAGGGAGGCCATAATAATAACTTCGCCGAGTGTCCGGCCGGAAGATGCTATGCCTGACGTACTTGAGACAATTTTGCGGATAAAGTTATCGTTGAGCAGCTTGATGGTAGAAGAAGCGGTGGCAGTCACCGGCATAAAATAAGTATCCGGGAAGAGATATCCCTCCGGCGCTAGAGCCAGAAAATCGGCATGGTCAAAAAATGAAAATCTTTCGTCAAAAAGCTCAGAGATTTTCTCCACCGTGAAGCCCTCGGGAATAGTCAATTTAACCGTCTCGATATCATAATCTCCATGGAACACACGCCAAGCAATAACGAGGGTGTTTTGCGGATGAGACATGAAATACTGACCGGCTTTCATCTCTCGCTCTCCCCCGAGCATAATGGCAACCATACGAAACCAGAAGGGTGAACGTATGACTCGGTCTTCTCGCAATCTTTCTGCCAGAGTATATAGTCCGACTCCTTCCGGAATAGTGACAATGGAACCGGACGGAAAAGAAAAAGGAGGAACAACCAACCATAAATACCACGCAAAGATTATCCCTATAATAAAAAGGTGGACCCTCTTGTCCCTTAAAATAGGTTTATCCATCATGCTACATCGGCAAATTTGACGGAGCATCCACTTTCTTCGAAGACACGCGTGTCAGGGTCGGGGTAGTCACGGTTGTGCCCGGGAAGTGAAAGAGGGTGGCTAGCTCTTCTGTGGTCAGAACATATGGTTTGCCGAAAACATGCTTAAACGGAACATTGAAGACGGAGCGTCTCTTATATGCTTCAAGTAGTGTCCTTTGATTATATTCCTTGTTAATATTAAGAAAATCCTCCCAAGGATACTGAATACCGGGAATAAATTTATGCGGCCGGAGGGTGTTCAAAAGAGTTCTCGAACCGAACTGACGCATGGCGCCGACAATGCCAACGGTTCTGCTAACAGATACTTCTTTGGGTGCTATGTACACCATCCTCCACATCGCATCGAAAGCAAGTTTGGCGGCATTCCTTTCGATGGCCTGTATAGTTTCCCCCTGAGTCTTGGTAAGGTCGAGAAGCGTCCTCGGTTTGATTGCCCCCAACTTATCTTTCTCCGGCGTACCGAAAGACTCTTTTTCTATCATTGTATTTATTTCTTTCTTGATACCTTCCCTCCAATCGGGCTTGCTAAACAGGCGCACATCTTGGAATCCTTCCTTGCGATGCCCTTGAAGCAAAATTTGAATCCATTGATTCTCTCCCGGTTTAAGAGTCCCGAGATATTCAAGAACAGGCGCGAGCGGGTCCACTATTTCCTCTTGTTCCTTATTGCCTTTATCGAGTTCAAAATCTATATAAGTCTTAATGGGGTAAGCATCCGGTTTATGCAGCCGAGTGGTAACACCTGACAAATTCATTGTTGTGGGGTCAAAGACAACTTTTAAAGCATAGTCTTCCACCTCCACCACTTCAGCACCCGGATAGTGAGCATAAATTCTTGATTCTATAATACTTTTCCACTTGGGAAATGCCCAGATAAAAAATTTCACTTGACCACCTAGTGACACTATTTCAAGAGAAAAGACATCTCTCACTTCTCCCTCCAAATACGCACCCGTAAGCGAGCCTAGGACGTCTTCCCAAATACCCTCGAGGACCATCTCCATGGCGGCCGGCGATTTCTCCGTATTTTTCGGAATTTTTATTTCCAGAAGAATACTCCCTGTTTTTTTCAACCACTCCCGTCTCTTGTAAGAAAACCAGGTGCGTAAGAGCAGACTGACCAGAGCAAAAGGCAACCAAACGGGCCAAGTGACAAATACAACCTGCCAAACCTTCTGATAAAAGTCGACTTGAAAAAGAGAGAGAAATTCTGCAATCATTACCCCTATATTCTACACATTATGGTAGCGATTGTCTCGGTCTTTTTTGAAATACTTTGGGTTCTGAAGATTGACCAGGATGGTATTCTCTTTGACATAACGTTCCTTGAGAGCTTTTTCGATAATTTTATCCTTAAGCAGAGGCCCCTCTTTTTCCAAAATTTTCCTAATGACATCTTTCACCACACCCGACATATAACCCCATTCCGATAGAGCGTAGAGTCCCCGGCCTACCAAAACAAATCGTGGGTCTTTAATCAGCTCGTTGTGAGTGGTTGCCACGTGCGCTTTCTTATTAAAATATTGGGTGATGGCTTTAGCCACATCTTTGAAGTGAATCGGGGAACCGTGCTTTCTGATAACGAGGAAAGCAAAATCACGCATGCCCTTGGCATTGACATTGGAAGAAGATGAGCGACCCCATTCGCCCAAAGGATTTTTACCAATCTTATGAGAAATGGAAAGCCAACGCTTGATTACCTCGTCATTTTTATACTTCTCGTTCAAATCTTTAACCTCTTCGAGGAAAGAACCAATGAGGTCACTTTCAACCACCAACTCGTCATCGGAGAGCTTGGAATACAGTTTGCGAAGAGCGGTCTTGATTTTGTCCGACAATATCGCGTCCACGTGCCAGCGGTGCTTGAATTCTTCGTCCTCCTTCTCGCGTGTAAACTCTTCCCCAATGACCAACAGAAAGTGAAAATGGTTTTGAGTATTCAAATCTTCGCTCAAATGCTTTAAAAGGTCTTTTTCGGAAACCAGACCACCTAGGCCGAGGATAAGTTCTTTCAGTTCGGTAAAAATTGGTTCAGAATCTTTGTATACTTTCGATTTGCGAATAGTGGCAAGCGAATGATTCTCAATCTGGCGCACACGTTCGCGGGTAATGTTATATTTCTTGCCGATAGCATCGAGGGTAAGCTTGGTGGCTTTGGTTCCCAGTCCATATCGGCTGACAAGCACATCCTGACTGCGCTTAGTGAGACTCGACAAAAGGCGCTTGGTGACGTCCTTGGATTTGAAGCTTAAAGTAATCTTTTCATTCATGATTAACTCTATTTGTATCACCTATACAAATATATGTCAAGTAACGATGCTAATAATCTTTCTGGGGACGACAATTACCCTTTTCGGTTCTTTCCCGCCGAGCCATTTTTTAACTTCTGACATCGCCAGCACGGCCGTTTTAATCTCATCTTCACTCTGCCCACGGGAAACAGTGAGACTTGCCCTGACTTTACCATCGATTTGTATAGCCAGAGTGATTTCATCTTTTTCAATCTTCTGCGGGTCATAGACTGGCCATTTTTGCAGATGAATAGAGTCTTTATGTCCAAGTATTTCCCACAGTTCTTCTGTAATATGCGGAGCAAAGGGCGCCAGGAGAATAAGTAAAGTTTCAAATTCTTTTTGAGACACCTTCTCCTGTTTATCTAAAGTGTTGGTGAAAATCATCAGAGTCGAGACGGCAGTATTGAATCCCATTGATTCAATATCTAAAGAAACTTTTTTAATCGTCTGATGTACCAAGGCAAGGCCTTGGTAATCCGTATCTTCCAAGGCCTTGCCTTGGTAAATCTTGTCTTTCAGTTTCCAAACTCTCTCCAGAAACCGGCGCGGACCAACCAGCGACTCTTCGTTCCAGGCGATAGCTTGTTCAAATGGACCCATAAACATCTCGTAGAGCCTAAGAGTATCAGCGCCGAAGCGTTCTACTATGGCATCCGGATTAACCACGTTACCCTTGGATTTACTCATCTTTTCCCCGCCTTCAGCGAGGATGAGGCCATGGGACGTTCGTTTCTTATAGGGCTCGCTCGTAGGAACCAGTTTCAAATCATAAAGAAATTTATTCCAAAAACGTGAATATAGAAGGTGGAGCACCGTGTGTTCCATGCCCCCGTTATACCAATCCACCGGCATCCAATATTTCAAATTATCCATAGATGCAAATTCTTTGTCATTTTCATGGTCACAATAACGTAAGAAATACCATGAGGAACCCGCCCAGTTTGGCATGGTATCGGTCTCGCGCTTGGCCTTCCCTCCACACTTTGGACACGTCGTATTCGCCCACTCTTCTATTGCAGCTAGGGGCGATTCCCCAGTATCGGTAGGCTGATAATTCTTGACTTCCGGCAGAAGGACCGGTAAATCTTTTTCCGGCACCGGTACTACGCCGCACTTATCGCAGTGAACTATTGGTATCGGCTCCCCCCAGTAACGCTGTCTCGAGAATACCCAATCACGAAGTTTGTATTTTATTACCTTCTTGCCATAGTCTTCAAAACCAGCAGGAGTGTAGTTCTCTACAATTGGCAGACTAAATTTCTTAGCAAACTCCATATCCCTCTCATCGTGGGCCGGCACAGCCATAATGGCACCGGTACCGTAGTCTGACATCACATATTCTGCTTCCCAGACGGGAATTTTTTCTTTGGTAGCCGGATTGGTAACATACCGACCGGTAAATCGGTCTTCCTTCCCAGAAATTACAATAAACGTAGCCCCGAAAATTGTGTCAGGCCTCGTGGTAAAGATTTCTATGTCATCAAATTTAATCAACGCACCCTCGCTTTTACCAATCCAATTCCTTTGTTGAGTCTTCACTCTCTCCGGATAGTCCACCGTGTCCAGGTCATCAAGTAGTCGGTCGGCGTACTTGGTAATGGCAAGCATCCACTGCTCTTTTTCCTTCTGTTCTACCGGCGTACCGCAACGTTCGCAGGCACCATCTACCACCTCCTCATTTGCTAAACCAATCTTATCTTTCGGGCACCAGTTGATAGCCATCTTGGCCTTATACGCGAGACCTTTCTCGAGAAATTTTAAAAATAACCATTGCGTCCATTTATAATATTTTGGGTCGGTCGTATTAATTTCCCGCGACCAGTCGAAAGAGATTCCCAGCGATTGAATCTGCCGTCGGAAAGTGTCGGAGTTTTCCTTGGTCACTATCCGTGGGTCTTTGCCAGTTTTTATCGCGTAATTCTCCGTCGGCAAACCGAAAGCATCCCAACCAATAGGATAAAGTACATTAAACCCTTCCATTCGCTTTTTACGAGCAATGATATCAATGCCTATGTATGGTCGAGGATGCCCAACATGCAAACCATCTCCGGACGGATAAGGAAATTCTATCAATGCATAATACTTCGGCTTCTTGGAAGAATCTAACGCTCGATAAATAAGAGATTTTTCCCACTCCTTCTGCCACTTCCCTTCAATCTCTTTAGGATTATATTCCTTAGCCATAATGGCTAGTATAGCAAAAACTTTATTATCTCGGTCTTACCGGATAGAGGTCGGGGTCGATGGTGCGTTCGAAACATTGTCGTCCGGTTTCGTGTTGCCAGCTTTCTCCGGTTTTACTTATTGGTTCTGGATAAGCTATTCGAGTCACAGAACCATTTGCTGTTTGCGCTAGTTTGTTGAAATCGGCACATAGATTAAACGAAAGGTTTCCGGTTTTTGCATATTCGTACGACGCTTTAGTTTGGGGGTCTACAGGAACCGTGAAGCCGGAAATTGGATCTTGGAGTTGTTCGATAGTGGTGGGTAGCGTTCCTTTCTGTTGCCAGTGATTGACGATCTGCCATTGAATACTTTGTAAATCTGAAACCTTTTGTGAGTCGTAACGAAGTGCACGCTGGCTCTGCGGTGTTCCAAGCACGCTAAATCCTGCCACAATCGAACCAAGTACCAAAACTGCCGCAACCACTCTCCAGATATTTCTGCGTGTACCGGTCAGTCGGTCCTTGAGGTCATCCATGTAGTAACCAAAGATGCAACCAGTAACTACCAGTACCGAAAGAATTTTAAGGAGAAAAGCGGTGGTCAATTCCTGCCCGTCCAAAAAATAATAGATAAGGGTAACGAGATCACCAGCGAGTACCCCTCCGGCAATAAAAAGCGTTATGTAAATGAGCCACTTACGGATAGGATAGTCCTTGCGGGCGGGTTCTTCCATATATCCTTTGCGAAGCACGTTAGCAAGGAAAAGAAAGAGTGGAAAAACTACCACAAGAGTTGCCACCGGTAAACTGATAGAACTTGAACTGTAGTAGTTATATTGAGTAATCTGCGGAAAAGCGACATTTATAACATTGAATAAAATGTTCAAAAGTGCCACCGTGCCGGTGTATAAAAGAGCAATAACAGCAATGTGCAGGAAGAAATCCTTGGCAGTTATTTTGGTGTTCATGGCTTTAACTATATCAAGAACTCTACAACATCTCCATCCTGTACTACATACTCCTTGCCTTCGGTACGCAACCAGCCTTTTTCTCGAGCGGCGGCCACCGCACTTTGCGGGGTCCCGCCAGAGGCGGTGACATAAGAACCGGCTTCCATGAGTTTATCGTAATGAATCACTTCTGCGCGGATAAATTTTTCTTGAAAGTCGGTATGGATTGACTTGCCCGCCTCCGGCGCCTTGGCGCCACGCCTGGTAGTCCAAGCCCTTGATTCATCTTCCCCTGTGGTGAAAAAAGTAATCAGGTCGAGCAATTTATAAGCTTCGACTATCAATTGGTCTAGTCCTGTGCCAAAAATTGGGTCAACTTCAAGATACGGCCCAGGAATTTTACTTTTAAACTCCTTAGAGATCTGACCAGACACTTCAGAAATATTTAAGACATAGAGAGTCGGTTTTTTAATGCCCGCGGCTTCGAGTTCCAGATTAATAATTTCGATATCGAATAACGGGTCAACCTTTTCATGAACATGAATAATGTCGGGATCTTCAAAAGTCCGCACCATTTCAATAATGGCATCCACTTCACGGATATTGGAAAGAAATTTATTGCCGAGCCCCTCCCCCTCTGAAGCACCCTTAACTAGTCCGGCAATATCAACAAACTCCACCACTGCCGGAATAGTTTTCTTCGATTTACTTAGAATAGAGAGTCTCTCCAGCCGTTCGTCCGGCACGGGAACAATACCAACCGAGGGGTCAATGGTACAAAAGGGATAGTTTTCCGCCGGCACGCTTTTCTTCGTCAGCGCATTAAAGAGCGTGGACTTCCCCACATTTGGCAAACCCACAATTCCGACCAATAATTTGCTCATAGAAATTAAAGAATATCACAAATTGCGTTAGATTAATATTTGTGGTAATATGTTTTCATCATGATTCCAATCATGTCACAACTGAATAGAATCCAAACCCCTCGAATTTTTGGGGGCGTCTTTGGCGCATCCTCTGTATCAGAGTGGCATGTTGTTGTAAATATTTGATTATTTCCACATAAATCGAGTCTTTGAAACAGCGTGCCACAAGGCACGCTGTTTCGTTCTTTATGTTCTTTCACATTCACACTAAATCCTAACCCCCAAACACAGGAGGAAGTGATGGAAACTCACAACGACGAGAAACGTAACTCGCTATTGTACCTCTTCAGCAAAACCTGGCGGTACTCCGAAGGTAACCGAAACAAGGTGGTCTGGTACTGGATCATGTTCATAGTGGCCAACTCTATCCACATGTTCGCGAGTCCCCTGATTATGGCCAAGGTCATAAACATCATTCAGAAAGAAGGGGTCACGACGAAGAACTTCAAAGTTCTTTTGGGACTCTTGATGCTTACTCTCCTCATCACCCTAGTTTTTTGGTCGCTTCATGGTCCAGCGCGCTGTATCGAGAGAGGTAATGCCTTCCATGCCCGCCTGAACTACTGGCGATTTCTCTTAAGGGGCGTGATGACCCTCCCCATGGAATGGCACGCGGGTCATCATTCGGGCGACACGATCGACAAGAGTCAGAAAGGGACTAGTTCCCTCTTCACCTTCGCGGAAGACTCGTTCATGGTGATCTGGGGAACTGTCCAGCTCACAGCAAGTCTCATGATGCTCTTCGTCTTCGGCAATGTATCGGTCGTACTAATCGTCCTCATGATGATCTTCATTTCGATCTGGATCACAGTACACTTCGACCGACAGTTGCTCCCGCAATACACAGCGCTCAACAGAATGGAGAATGAGATCTCGGCAAGTGTCTTTGACGCGATCTCAAACATTGCTACCGTCATCACCTTGCGCGTCGAGAAACTGGTCTTCTCTGCCATCATGCACAAGATGGAGAAGCCATTTGAACTCTTCAAGTACAATCAGCGACTAAGTGAGTTCAAGTGGTTCCTGAACGGCGTATGTGTCACTATCATGACCATCCTGGTCCTTGTCGTGTACTTCTGGCAGAACATCGACACAGCTCAAGGCGTGTTGGTGGGAAGTGTCTATATCCTCATCAACTACCTCGAAAAAATCAGTGAGTTGTTCTACACCTTCACTAGGATGTACGGCGACATCGTCAGACAGAAGTCCCGAGTGATAAACTCCGAGGAACTCGCGCGAGACTTCAAGACCGAAAACTTCACAAACCATGTGTTGCCAGAAAGTTGGCAACGCTTGGAGATAGGAGGTCTAAACTTCTCGTATCACAACGACAACGATGGTGCCCTACACTTAGAGAACATATCAGCTTCGTTCGAACGTGGTAAGCGGTATGCCATAGTTGGAGCAAGCGGGGGCGGTAAATCAACCCTTCTTAAGATCATGAGAGACCTTTACCATCCTCGTAGTGGCATACTCCGAGTAGATGGCGAGAGAGTTCACGATGGCTTTGCGGGAATCAGTCGAGCTATCGCCCTCGTACCACAGAACCCGGAGATCTTTGCCACCACCATATGGGAGAACATCACCCTAGGGACAGAGTATGATCTGGAGTTCGTCAAACACTTCACCGACATGGCTTGCTTTACTGATGTGGTTGAAGGACTTCCGAAAAAGTTCGAATCCTCAATCAAGGAGAAAGGGGTGAATCTCTCAGGTGGCCAGCAACAACGCCTGGCACTAGCTCGAGGACTTTTGGCTTGTCATGACAAAGATGTGGTACTTCTCGATGAACCTACGTCGAGCCTAGATACAGCCACAGAGATGAGAGTCTATCGGAATATCTTCCGAGAGTTTCGCGACAAGACTATCGTCTCCTCTGTTCACCGACTGCATTTACTCCCACTCTTCCATGAGATCTACATATTCAGCGGCGGGAGAATCATAGCTTCAGGAACTCTCGAGAACTTACTCACAGACTGTCCCGAGTTCCAGGAGCTGTGGCAGGAGTATCACGAGCACAGAGAGGAGGTGTGAATGGTCAAATACAACCGCCTAGTAGCGAAAGCACTAGGCGGTCTTTGTTTTATAAATTATCTTCTTTCCTTGTGTTAATTTAGAAACAATCTCAACTTGTGGGACTTTTTCTTTTGTAATACGACCCGCCACTCTAGCTTGTATAGAAAATTGTTTGGCACGCTTTAAACAAAATTTAACATCTTTCTCGTCAATAACCATGAGTACACCCTGGCCACCATTCCAAGTTTCATAAAATTCCTCATCAGATAAACTGCGCCACTCTGCACAGCTTCTCATTATGGTTGGTGGTTCCCATAAATCATTTAGACTGGCTGACAATCCTCTAGGAAACAGGATATCTTTAGCAAATTTTTCTTTAATGGCACCCCCAGAGAGATGCACGATGGCATGCACCTTTATCTCCTGCTTGAAGCTCGGCCTAAACCATCCATTTAGAGTCGTGAGAAGTGGGTCATAAAGTACTGATGGAGTGGCTGCTTCTTTTATGCTCTTTCTGGCACGTGGATTGTTCCACCATTTTTTACCGAATTTAAAGGCAAGGGCTTTCCGCACCGAACTGATGCCGTTACATCTGAAGCCATTTTCTTTCAAAGCGATGACTATTTGCCCATTCTTTAAAGTGCCCCCAGTAATCATTTTAGTTCTATGATAAGCGCCTATCATCGTCCCGGACCAATTTATTTTCGTCTTAGAATTAGTTATTTCTGAGCCAAGAGAAACGCCCATCTGGGCTGTCTCCCCCTTCAAGACAACTATCTTTTCTTTCTTGGCTACCCTGCCCAAGCCTCTTAGAACTTTCTTATATGTCTCACCCACTTTATTTCCAGCTTCCCCAATAGAGACGGTATCTAAGACATTGACAAAAACTAGCGGTAGACCGCCAAATCTCGAAATATCACTTGCGGTCATCGCGACAATATCGTAAGCCGCGTCCTCATGGCTCTTAGCTGCATCAATAATTATGCCCTTGGTACCAATGCCATCAGTTGTGGCCTCGATACTTATCCCCCGTGGCAATCCTTTTAAAAGAAAAGGTCTCGGCCCGCGGAAATTCCCGACTGAAAAATCCTGTACTTTAACATACGGAGAATTTTTATAACTAGCCTTACAGATAAAACTGGCGTACTGGCTAAAGAGAGATTCTTCTTCCACATCCACGCCGTCACTTGCGTACTTACTTTTCACTTTCATCTCGCTCTCTTTCCAAGGTCGTAGACTTTGCGCTTCATGCGCTCGCGCCGCCACATGCCGAAATGTTTCAGATAGCCGAATTTGTAGACACGGATGGGAGCAAAACCGGCAAACCACAAAATGCCTTTGCGTAATTCGTTTGTGGTATCACCGAAAATAATACGCTGGACGAGAGGGGCCGTATCAGAAGTAACGACCATGGTGGCACTTTTCCCTTTCAGAAGTTTCCGCCACATATTGCCTCCATGGGTAAACTTGAAAGCAAATCCGGGAAGCCAAGTACGGTCGATTAAACCCTTTAGAAGCGCCGGCATCGTGGACCACCACGATGGATAGAACACCACAAAGTGTTCGCACCACCGTGTGTTCTCTTGGAACGCATGCAAATCCGGCTCGAGTTCTTGAATTTGCTTATAACCCAAATGGAGAACGGGGTCGAAAACCATATCACCGATATTCATACGGCGTACTTCGTGCCCCGCCTCCCCCGCTCCCCGTTCATATTCACTGGCGAGCGTGCCATTGAGAGTATCCTTGTCCGGATGACCAAGCAAGATAAAAATTTTTTTCTTTTTATTTCCGAATCCAAACATTTTTTATTTCATTAATTTCTGCAGTTCGGCTTGATGTTCACGCATCACCACCATCGTAGCGGCCATTTCACTTTGTCCGGCCTTCACTCTCTTCTGAACCTCTTCGCCAACCTTCTTGAAAAACTCGGGGTTTCTTTCCATTAACGCAAGCATTTTTTCACGCTCCGCTTCCGGCACGTCCTTCATCTTCGCCTTAAGCGCCTGCCTGAGCAGAAAACTTTTGAATATTCCCATGTCCCCTCTTTTACTTTGCCCCCTTCTTCGGCTTCTTCTTTTCTTTCCTCCGTGCGTTATTGCCTTTCGCCATATGTTTTTTATCTACTGATAATGTATCCATTATACCAATAAAAAATTATTTTACTCCACAGAATGCTCGCAAAGCCGAGAGATCGGTCTGTGCCAAAACTCCGGTATCGCCCTCATTTAAACGATACATGATGGCGTCCTTATCATTGATATGCTCAAGTCCGAGAGCATGTCCTAGCTCATGCGCCATAATCCGCAGTAACTTTTCCCTGCTACTGAATTCATAAATATCGATACCGCGGTCTCCCTCGACGCTATAATACATGCCTCCGGTAAATGTCTCCCCTCGAGAGGCCCCAACCGTGTTGTACTTGTCTACGTTTAGATTGAGCGAGTCGGCTAGACGATTGAGTGTGCCTGCCAGGGTGTTGATTTCTCTAACTATTTCCTTCAGTTGCGCTTCCAAAATTCCCAATTCCGCTACCTCCAGCTCAAGCGTCTTTCTTTCTGCTTCCAATTGATTAAACTTAGACTGAGAAGTTTTCTTGCCCTTATTCCAAGACTCGACCTGTGTCTGGTAAGCATCGCTCTTTTCGTTGAACAGGCCGACTCGCATATCATAAATATTTTTCGCGCTGTTATATTCTGTCTTCAGTCCTCTATATCTAGTCTCGAGAGTAGCATAGGTAGCTTTGTCTTCTTCCACAGTACTCTCGAGATTAGAGAGAGTACCAGTTACTTCCTGCCGATAGTCATAGACAAGATTAACGGCCAAGTCACCACTCTCCGGCTCGTAAGCAAAGAGTTCAATGCCCAACGGTTTTTCCCAAACTGCTTCGGCTCGGGCGAGTGTCTCCAGAAAAGTTTTTTGCGAAATACCGAATCTTCTATCGAAAGTACCTATAGCATAAGTAATCGGTTTCTCACAGGGAATGGGCATCCTGAGAAACTTCGTTAGATTCCAAGCAACCAACACTACCGTCAAAATGGCCAAAGTGGTAACTGTGTTTTTAAAATTCATAGTTCAATCTTATCACCCCAATACACATCATAAAATTAAAAGGGGTGCCGCTCGCAAGCGCACACCCCGGTGAGATGCCGACCATCGCTAGTGGCAGTAGCGGTTATCCTTCTTGGACGGCCTTGTAGTCATGGCCCTCCGCATAGTCCCAGTGATAGTTGGCTGCGACGCGGAGGTGCTGTACAACCGCCCCTATTGCCTTCCCGACAAGCGCGGAGATGAACTTCTCGTGCTTGTACTCATTCCAGTCCGGGGAGCGCCGCCACTGGTCGCTAATGTATTGCGTGACCTCCAGGAACTGCTTGTGGGAGTGGAGCACGAACCGCCGCCCCTTAGTCGCCCAAAGTAGCAGTATGATCCCGTCGACGTCGGTCTTCTCAGTCACCGAGGCCAGTGTACAACTACGGCTAGTCACCTCTTTTCCCAACGGAAAGAGGTCCGCATAGACCAGGTCGATACGCGGTACGCCAGGCTGAATGAGTTCCATGGAAGGAGAGAGCCTGGAGATATCGCGAGTGGGAATTCCCTCTCCGTTCAGATACTCGGCCGTCCCCCTCAAACCAAGGAGGTTCCAACCCAGCGCACGAAGACTACCAGCGAATGGAACGAGGCCTTGCTTGTCAGCTGCGGACAACAGAATAGCTGTGTGCAAGTGATTCTCCTTTCCGGGACTTTAACCCGGTGAGCTCTTGTTGTTTCTGTGGAGAATACTACCAGCAAAAAAACTTAGGGCAAGAGAATGTATCTTGTCATAATTTTAATTCTTTATAGCGAAAGCAAGACTGGACGTGATCATTCGCCATCCCCACCGCTTGCATATGGGCGTAGACGACAGTCGGACCGAGAAATTTGAAGCCGCGCCGTTTGAGATCTTTGGATAAAGCTTCTGACTCTTTGGTAATAGCCGGTATATCCGACAAACTCTTGCGCTTGCCGTCAATCGGTTTTCCCTTCACAAAACTCCACATATATTTGCTGAAACTGCCAAACTCTTTTTTAACTTCCAAGAATCTTTGGGCATTATTGATGGCTGCTTCTATCTTCAGCCGATTTCTGATGATATTGGGATTTTTAAGTAATTTCGAGACATCTCGCACGCTAAACCGCGCCACTTGGCGCGGTTTGAAATTGGCGAAAGCACGTCTGTAACCTTCTCTCTTGCGTAAGATGGTAAGCCAAGAGAGTCCGGCTTGAGCACTCTCTAAAACGAGGAACTCAAAAATTTTCCTGTCGTCCCTGACCGGCTTGCCCCACTCCTTGTCGTGATACTTAACCATCAGGGGCTCACCCCTGGGCCACGAACAAGTCCCCATAGGATTACTTCTTCTTGCTGGAAAGAATGCGATACATGCCTGTGCCACACACCGGGCACTTGCCTTTAGCGGCAGGACGGCCGGGCTTGATTTCTACCTTTGTGACATCCTTCATCTCACGCTTTGTTTTGCACTTCACACAATACCCAATGACTTGTTCATCCATAAATTATGATTCTAATGGTTAAATCTTGTACCAGCTGTCATTATACCATGGAAAAAGCCCCGCGCCACCTATTCCGAAGTCCATTTCTCTTCGCCCCACTTGACGTTCTTGGTCTTAAATATATCGGAGAGAGCATGACCAACCTTTCGCGCGAGTTCAGCATTATCTTTTGTTTCGTTGCACATATGAACATCAATCGTCACATGTCGAGCGTCAAGATACGCGCTAACAGTAACGTGAGATTCTTGTAAAACCGCGACCCACGTTATTGTATCGTCAGAGAAGATACGATAATACTGCCCTAGAACTACCACTTCCACTGAACCAATCGCCTTTTCAAGTTCAAGAAGTACACCATCTTTGACAGTCAGTGGTCCAGCACAGTTGTTAAGGTTAATTGCAATTCGTATTCCGGATGCCATAGCAAAAAGTATATGCTATCGTGACAAAAAATATAGGTGTGGATAACAAAAATTTTAAATGTCTATACCAGTTGCCCCGACTTTTTTTGTCCCATTCCATATCCGATAAATAATCCAAACAAAAACAGCCAGTAAAACAAATCTGATGCCTACCAAGGAGAGCGTTCTCTCGCCGACGAAGTAGACAAGTGTTCCCCAAAAAGTATTCCAAAGCATTGCTGCCAAGAGCGATAACATTAAAAATTTTGAGAAAGAGAATTTGAGAATACCGGCTGAAGTGGCCACAAGCGCCGCCAGATTCGGCTGCCAATAGCTCATAAAGATTGCCAAGAGACCATACTTGGTCACCCGAGCCCTGACATCATCCAGCGCCTCTCTCAATCCGAATCTCAGAAGCAGGCGATACCAGCCATATTTGCCAAGCAGGAAATTTAGAATGTAGGCAAAAAAGAGTCCAACAGTAATCGCCGCTACCGCCGCCATCACTTTCGGAATATCTTTGCCGGCGAGAATTACCCCGAGAAAAATAACCAAACTGCCGGGATAATACCAACCGACCAGAACCGTCCCTTCTATGAGTGCGCTAACCAGAAGAATGGCCAAGCCATATTTATCGAAATAGAACCGCGCAATCTCAATCAGCTTGTCTTCCGGCGGCAAAGCAAAAAACCTCCAGGCCAGATAGATTAAAAGAAAGATGCCCAAAACTGAGACGGGCAACAGTGCTTTTTTAAAATCAATTTTGGACACGATGAAGCCATTATATCAGCAGAGCCTGTTATGTTAAAATGCCTTTATGCGCAGAATCATACTTAAGGAAGGGCCACTGGTCTTCCTAAGGAACGTCCTGGTCATGGAAATCGTGGCCACCGTTTTTCTCTACGCCATTTCATTTCTTCAAAACTACGAGATGCTCTATCGAAGTTGGGGCCTGGCTAAATTTGCCCGTTACGACATATTCTTAATAGTCGCATTTTCGATCTTCCAATTGGTTTATGTCTCGTTACTTTTCCTCGATTGGTATTTTTCCCATTTCGAAATAACCGAAAAAGAGATTACCAAAAAATCAGGCCTTTTATTCCGCCACCGCAAATCAGTCGCCCTCTCTGATGTGGTGTCTATCGAAACATACCATTCACCACTCGGTCGAATGATGCGTCACGCCACCATTATCCTCCAGCATGGCACAGGCAGAACCACTAAACTGAAAAACGTGTCCGGCGCAGACGAGTATGTCCATGTCATCAAACAAATGACGCGCAATCCTTCCGGACGATTACCGACACATGATATTTCCTACCTGCTTAAAGAAGGAGAGGGCTTCTTGACCGAATTTAAGGAAACCCTTCGTTACGACAAAAGGAGGCGCACGGTCAGCAAGGAAATAGAGCGCATGGTTATAAAAACTATTGTGGCTTTTCTCAATACTAAAGGCGGAACACTCCTCATTGGTGTTAGTGATGACGGCAACGTGGTGGGACTGGAAGATGATTATAAAACTCTGGTGAAGAAAAACCGTGATGGGTTTGAAAATCACTTAAGCATGCTCGTGAAAACTATGATTGGACTGCCATTCACAAAATATGTCAGTGTTAAGTTTGAAAAAGTAAACGATTTAGAGGTTTGTTTGGTGTCCGTGGAAGAAAGCCACAGACCCGCATATCTCTACAACGGCGACCGGAAAGAAGATTTCTTTGTCCGGGTAGGCAACTCAACCCAGCCATTTTCTATGAGTGAAACGGAGGAGTATATCAAAACGCGGTGGACCCTACCGGATTCGAACCGGTGACCTCCTCATTGCAAATGAGGCGCTCTACCAACTAAGCTAAGGGCCCAGTAAAGCAAAAGTATAGTGGACAGAAACTGAAAAATCAATGAGAAAGTAGGGCATTGGGAACTGCGCGCAATATATGTTATAATTCCGTACTAGATAAGCCAGACCACAAAGGGGGTACCATGAAAGCATTCCTACTTGCGACCAGTGCCGTAGCTTTCGCCAACGGTATAAGACCGGTGACAAACACATTCTGTATAGAGACTGACCCAGCTAGGGAGAGCGATCCGTCGTACCTGCGAAAGATGGCTCTCGAAACCTACTGGGAGCGTAAGCTTTGGAAACAGCCGTGGGAGGATGTGCAGTTCTGGGTCACCGAGTATCGCGATGGCCAGCCACGAGCTGTTCGCGAGCCGCTCTTTTCCGTTTAAACACCCGCAGATAAATGCCCGCAGAACATTGCGGGCGTTTTCGTTCCAAATGCTACCAGCGATTAACGAAGTCAAATAGTTATCCCCAGAAACTGAAAAATGGCTTAAAATATGAGTGTTATAACGTCATTGACAAAGGCATGGTTATTTGCTATACTGGAAGTAGACGTTCGCAATATGCAGTGAAATCCCACCCCTAACCAGAAAGGAACTAGTCATGAAAACGTTTGTGACGATTCTCGCAGCACTCGCCATCGTGGCGACCTCGTCGACGGCGTCCGCTCAGATGATGAGCCGGACGACGCCCGGGGACGCTGTGACCACCAAGGTCACGGCGGACCGAGACATCCGGCTGAAGGAGCTGATCACGGCAACTGCCGTGCTCTCTCCCTGGCCCACCAGGCAACCACCGCCGTTCGAGTTCCCTGATGCGAGCGACCAGAAACGGTTGCTGACTCGGGACTACAAGGGCAAGGTGGTCATCGCCTACCTCTTTGCCGAGTGGTGACGCTCGTGCTGGAGCCAGTTGGCTCCCCTCGAGCAACTCTACAGGGCGTACCAGCCCCAGGGGCTGGCAGTGGTGGGTATCGAGAGCTGGTCGAGGCGCGGCAAGATGCGACTCCAGCTCTACCATGAGCAGTATGGGGTGACATTCCCGCTACTGTATGGTGGCCCGCCCGACAAGTACTACTCGTTCGGCAGTCCGGCCACGTATCTCATCGACCGTTCTGGTCGAGTCGTGGCCTTCCGTTCGGGAGGGAGTGCGGACTGGAGTAGCGCCGAGTTTGGCGCTCTCCTCAAGACCCTCCTCGACGAGAAGTAACTCTTCTCGCCGACCACAACACCCGCCAGCGACACCATGTCGCTGGCGGTTTTTCGTAATTCTACTTCCCCATTCTGCGTTCACGATTTTTATACTCGTTGAGTATGGAGTCCAGTATTACTTCACTAAAGTCTGGCCAATATGCATCCACAAAGAAAAGCTCACTATAAATACTCTGCCAGGTAAGAAATCCGGAAAGCCGCTTTTCCCCACCTGTGCGAATAATGATAGCTGGATTGGGCATGCCAAGAGTCCAGAGATGCCGGGTAAGTGTCTCCTCGGTAATCTTGCCTTCCGTCGCGGCCGCATTAGCGGCCGCGGCTATCTCCGAGCGCCCACCGTAAGAAAGACACACCCACAGCATTAGGGCATCATTCTTCACGCCCATTTCTTCAATACGCGCCATGGCTTTCTGCATCTCAGTATCAAAACGCCCACGCTCTCCTATAAATCGAATGCGAATATTTTCCTTAGAAAGTTTGGCAAATAATCTGTCTATCCATATTTGAAACAGTTTCAAGAGGTACAAAACCTCTGCTTCGCTACGATTCCAGTTTTCTGTTGAAAATGCGTAGACAACTAGATGCTTGATTCCGCGATCACGTACCCAATACATGGTTTCGTGCAAGCGCTCCGCCCCTTGCCGATGCCCTTCAAGCAGAGGTAATCCTCTCTCTTTGGCCCAGCGTCGATTACCATCCAAGATAATGCCGATGCACTCAGGTATTTTGCTATCCGTATGCATAGAAAATTAAAATACGACTCTGGTCTCGTTTATAACGCCAGTTTGAGAACGTGGTCGACAAAATCACGAGGGTGCCAACCTGTAGCTTCAAGCGAGCGATGGGTTAGAGAATCCTTATGGAGCGCCGGCAAAGAGTTGGTTTCCAATATATAAATCTTTCTTTTGGGCGTGACAATAAAGTCCGAGCTGGAGTAGTGGCGCAATCCGAGGACTTCGTGCGCCCGCTTTGCCATCTGCTCAATCCGCTTATTTTCTTCCACATTCAGTTCAAAATCGGCTTTACTCGACGGGATGAGAGCATAGATTCTTTCTCCCTTGGCATCATTAATGACGGCGCACGATACTTCCCCGCCCTTAACAAACTCCTCGACCAGTGCCCGTGGTGAATAAGTGAAAACCTTTTTAATTGACTGCTTAAGTTCATCAAAGGTGTGCGCCAGAGACACTCCGAGAGACCCGCTCGCATTTGCCGGTTTAACTATCACTGGATGAAGATAGGTTCTAAAAATATTAATTAGTTGGTCCTCGTTTAAATTATCTTCGGTGATAAGTTCGTGTACAGGAGTGAGGAGAGAATGCTCTTGGTATAGACGCTTGGACAACTCTTTGTTCATAGCCAATGTCGAAGCTAGGGCACCCGAACCAGTAAAAGGAACCTGCAGTCCATCGAGAATTCTTTGCACTTGACCATCTTCTCCATATGAGCCATGAAGTGCGTTCCAGACTACGTCTGTGTGCTCTAGAGCACGATGCGGCTCATGCACCAATCCTCCGCGATGCCATTCACCATCTTTAGAGATAAAGATGTCTACTGGTTCGTAGGTCTCCGGCGTCTCTCGCAAGGCCGAAAGAATATGCGCCCCTGTCTGAAGAGAAGCGCTATAGTCGCTAGACGGCCCCCCGCGTAGTACAGCTACCCTAATTTTCGAAGAAAGGTTCATCTCTGAATTATATCCTAAATCCCTTCCCGCGTAACTTTCGATGATAATTGATAGCAAAACGATGCGCTTCCGAGTTGGCCAGGAGAATTTCTCTGGAATGTTTTGTATCACCCATAATCTCCCGGGCCTTGTGCCTCTCATCTTTGACCACAGCTGCCACATTGATATCCAAACCAGCCTTCTCCAGAACTTCTTTAGCTACATTTATCTGTCCCTTTCCCCCATCGACCACAACCAGATTCGGAAGTCGCCACTCCGGATGAGCAAGTCTTCTCGTAAGCACTTCTTTCAAGTTAGCAGTATCGTTATTTTTATCGTCACGGATTTTAAACTTTCTATATTGGCTTTTCGCTAATTCTCCGTCCTCTATTACCGTCATCACACCCACTACGTTTGTCCCAGATATATGGGCGACATCATAGGCTTCTATTCTGAAAGAATTTCCCGTCATTCTTTCGATATCTTTTTTTATAAGCGCGATGTCCTGGATATGTTCCAGGGCGAAGATTTGTCTCTTGACCTTCTCGGCATCTTCGAACTTGTGTTCTTTGGCAAGAGTTTTCATTTCTTTTTCAAGAGATTTAATGAGCCGAGGCTTCTTAGCTTCGAAGAAAAGGCGCAGGTGATGGATAATTTTCCTATAATCATTTTTTGATATCCGTCCGGCGCATGGTCCGGGGCAGAGACCGATTTGCGCGTTGAAACATAATCTGTTATTGAGTTTGCATTTACTATCGCGATAGGGAAAAATTTTGCGGATAATTTTAAGAGCCTCCTTCAATTCTCCCCCGTGCGGAAACGGTCCATATGTGCCAGAACCACGAGTCACAAGTACTTTAGGAAAATCTTCTTCGGTAATGGTGACGTAGTTATAACTTTTGTCGTCTTTCTCTTTGGAGTTGTAGAACGGCTGATGTTTTTTAATTTTACTTGCTTCGAGCATCAGTGCTTCAAGCACCGAATCTGTCTCGATGAACTCAATGTTTTCCACCTCCTCAAGCATTTTAGCTATGAGCGGCCCCCTGGTGTCAAAGACGGTCTTTGACATGTAGCTTTTGACTCTGTCCCGAAGGCTCGTGGCCTTGCCTATGTACAGAATATTTTTCCCTTTTTTAAAGAAATAGATCCCTGGGGTGTCCGGCAAGGTAAATTTCTTTAAATCTTGACTATTCATATGGTGAGTATAGTATTTGACTTGAGTAGGTTGTACAACACCGCCGAGGAGGAGGCAGGCCATGATGGTTTTCGGCCGACAGAAGGCAGCTCGTCTTCAGCCTACGCTGGAGGAGGAGATCCACCAGACATGGAATGACCAGGAGGATGTCATCAAGGATCTCCCCGCCTACGACTGGGGTGAGTTGGAGGAGCTCAACTCCCCCTTCGCAGTGAGGACACACCCCACTCTCGGCGACATTTTGCGGTTCCTGTAGCGCACCGAAGGTGGGCGACGACCCGGGCTAGCACAAGCCGGGTCGTCTATTTTTTATTAAGAGTTTTTCTCAAATACTTGCCGGTATGGGTATCGGTATTGGCTACTTCTTCCGGCGTACCGTGAGCCACCAGTTTCCCTCCACCGTCACCCGCCTCCGGACCAATGTCGAGTACGTAGTCGGCGCTTTTTATAAAATCTAGGTTATGCTCGATGACTACGACGGTATTGCCTTTATCTACTAACTTCTGGAGAATTTCGATTAGCTTTTTAACATCTTCGTAGTGTAGGCCGATAGTCGGCTCGTCGAGAAGATAAATAGTTTTCTGTAAGTGCGGACGGTAAAGCTCCGATGCAATTTTCACTCTCTGCGCTTCCCCGCCAGAGAGCGTGGTGGCGGATTGGCCGAGGCAAAGATAACCGAGGCCGACGCCGGTTAGACTTTTCAGTCTGTCGTAAATCGCCGGAATGTCTTCGAAAAAGGTAAGTGCTTCTTCAATCGTCATCTCGAGAATATCGTAGATATTTTTCTTATTGTATTTTACTTCGAGAGTTTCTTTCATGAAGCGCTTACCGAGACAAACATCGCACGGCACATAAACCGTCGGCAGAAAGTGCATTTCCACTTCGATCATGCCGTTACCTTGGCAAGTTTCGCACCGGCCACCTTTTACATTGAATGAGAATCTGTTTGACCTCCAACCACGCGCCCGAGCTTCCGCGGTTTCGGCAAATAATTCGCGAATGAAAGTAAAAGCGCCGGTGTAAGTGGCGGGATTTGAACGCGGAGTTCGGCCAATCGGCGACTGGTCTATTAAAATTGAGCGACCCAAGTATTCCGAACCGGCAAAACTCTGGCAATTATAAGTCTCGGGACTACGGTAACGGCGGTCAAGCCGGGCTTGAAGATTTTTATGAAGAATTTCGTACACAAATGAAGACTTGCCGGAACCGGAGACACCGGTCACCGCTACCAGTCGGCCGAGCGGAATATCGACATTGAGATGTTTGATATTGAAGATGGAACCGGCGCGGATGACAATTTTACCTTTCTCGCTACTTCGGCGTTTCTCCGGCATCTCAATATTTTTCTCCCCACGCAGATACGAGAGAGTCAGAGACTTGCTCTCGTTTTTCTTGGCCAGAAGAAGCGGCTCGAGATAATCCGCCACTACCACTTTCCCGCCATGAATACCGGCACCCGGACCGATATCAACCAGATAGTCGGAAGAATAAATAGTCTCTTCGTCATGTTCGACCACGATAATGGTATTACCCAAGTCGCGCAGATTAAGAAGTGTCTTAATCAAGCGAGCATTGTCCCGAGCATGAAGACCGATGGTCGGCTCATCGAGTACGTAGAGCGCCCCCACCAGACCGGAACCAAGTTGGCTCGCCAAACGTATTCGCTGGGCTTCCCCACCGGAAAGGGTGTGTGCTCGACGGTTAAGCGAAAGATATTCGATACCGACATCGAGCATAAAAGACAGACGCGCTTCTATTTCTTTCGTTACTACTTTGGAAATATTTTTCTCGCGGATTGTTAATTTAAGTTTTTTGAAGAAGTCATCGCAATCCTTGATGGAAAGCGCGGTAAGCTCAACAATATTTTTGCCCCCCACCAACACACTTAAGGCCTCTTTCCGAAGGCGTTTGCCGAGGCATGATTCGCATGGTTCAGTGCCAAAAAAATATTTGGTGCCAAGACCGTTGCAGTCGGGACATGCGCCATATGGTGAGTTGAAAGAAAATAGGCGTGGTTCTATCTCCGGGAAAGAGAAGCCGTCCTTGGGGCAAGCCCACTTGGCCGACATGAGAAATTCCTCGTCCTTAAATTTAATAACCACAAGTCCGTCTGATTCATTGAGAGCTCTTTCTATAGCTTCTGAAAGTCTTTCGAGAGCCCCGGCTTCTTCTAAATTTATCGAGTCAACCAAGACGGAGATTTCGTGTTTCTTGGTTTTAGTCAATTCAATGCGCTCTCGGAGAGAGTGCTTCCCACCATCCACGACGACAGTCTCATAACCCTTGCCTAAAAGGTCGTAAAGCAGTTGGTAGTATTCGCCCTTCCTGCCACGAACGACCGGAGCTAGTATGTCAAAGACGCCTTTTGATACTTTTTCTAAGACAAAGTTTTTGATTTCTTCGTTGGAAAGTTTTTTAATCTCACTGCCACAAACCAGACAATGAGGTCGGCCAATACGGGCGTAGAGAATGCGCAGATAGTCATAAATTTCGGTGATAGTGGCCACGGTCGAGCGCGGATTATTGGAACGACTTTTCTGGTCAATGGAAATAGCCGGTGAAAGACCGGTGATTTCATCCACATCCGGCTTCTGCATCTGACGCAAGAATTGTCTGGCATAAGAAGACAGAGATTCAACATAGCGCCTTTGTCCCTCCGCAAAGATGGTGTCGAAAGCAAGCGAGGACTTGCCCGAACCGGAAATACCGGTAAAGACCGTCATCGAATTCCTCGGTATCTCAACGGTAATATTTTTGAGATTATGGGTGCGCGCCCCTTTGACGACAATTTTTTCCTCCGTTTTTTTATCTTTCATATAAGTTTATAGCCCCCGAGGCAAGGCCTAGGGGGTATCTATCGCCAACCGAGTATATCACAGTAGTTATTTTTTCACTAAATGACTCTCGAGAATCTTAATCTCGTCGCGGAGGATGGCGGCGGATTCGAAGTCGAGGATGCGGACTGCCTCTTCCATTTCCTTCTTCTTGGCTCTAATCAGTTTCTTGGGACTTTTGGTAAAAAGCTTTTCGTCTGTCTCCAAGAGAAGATTGACTGCCTGATGATGTTCCCGTTCCAAGGTGTCGGTAATATCTTTGATTTTCTTGATAATCGTCTTGGGAGTAATACCATGAGATTTGTTGTAAGCAGTCTGGATTGCCCGGCGGCGCGCCGTCTCACCTATTGCTCTCTCCATCGAGCCCGTCATATTATCGGCATATAGGATGACCCTCCCCTCCACGTTGCGCGCCGCCCGCCCGATAATCTGTATCAAAGAAGTGTCGCTCCTTAAAAATCCTTCTTTGTCCGCGTCGAGAATTCCGATGAGAGTCACCTCCGGCAAATCTAAGCCCTCTCTCAAAAGGTTGACTCCAACTAGACAATCAAATTCACCACGGCGAAAAGCGGTCAAAATCTCAATGCGTTCTATGGTTTTTATTTCGCTATGCAGATATCGCGCGTTGATTTTTTTCTCTCTCAAAAACTCCGATAAATCTTCCGCCATTTTTTTGGTCAAAGTGGTGGCAATCACCCGCCCACCCTTCTTTATCGCTTTCTCGGATTCTTCTATAAAATCAGAAACCTGACCCTTGTATTGCCCTCTTGATTGAATCGGTTTGACCGAAACTTCCGGGTCAACCAATCCTGTCGGGCGAATGACTTGTTCAACTACTTTAGAACTATTTTCCTTCTCAAATTTTGCCGGCGTAGCGGAAGTAAAGATGACTTGCCCGACCCGCTCCTCGAATTCTTCAAATCTAAGCGGCCGATTGTCTCGAGCGGACGGTAATCGAAAGCCGTGTTCAATCAAAACATCTTTGCGAGACTTATCTCCGGCATACATGCCACCAATCTGGGGAATGGTGACATGAGATTCATCGATGATAGTGAGGAAATCCGCACTACCATCAGCTTTCTTAGGAAAATAATCGAGTAGAGTGTATGGGGCTTCGCCGGCAGATTTGCCGGAGAAGTGTCTGGAATAATTTTCAATGCCGTTGGTATAGCCAACCTCGCGAATCATAGCTAAATCGTAAGTGGTCCGGCGTTTAAGCCGCTCGGCTTCAAGCAGTTTGCCTTCTTTTTTTAATTCCGCCAGACGTTCTTCCAATTCTGCTTTAATGCTTAGGAATGCGCGTTTCGCATCTTCGTCACCAGTAATAAAATGCTTGGCGGGAAAGAGATAAAAGACCGGCAATTCTTTGATAACAATTCGCGATACCGCATCTATTTTCAGAATCTTTTGAATTCTCTCGTTCTCAATCTCGATTCTATAAATCATTCGCTCGGAAACAGGCATAATTTCAATGGCATTGCCAAGCGCCCGAAAGGTACCGGGATTAACATCAGCGTTCGTGCGGGTGAAGTGGATACCGACAAGGTCACGGATTAGAGCAGAGCGGGATACATATTGGGCAAATTCCAACTTAAGATTCACCTTCTCATATTCCTCCGGATTACCGAGGCCATAGATGCAGGAAACCGAAGCCACAATAATGACATCCTTTCTTGAGAGAAGGGCTTGGGTAGACGCGTGACGCAGGCGCTCAATCTCTTCGTTAATCATCGCTTCTTTCTCGATATAGGTATCGGTCACCGGCATATACGCCTCCGGCTGGTAGTAGTCGTAATAAGAAACAAAGTAATGCACTGCATTGTCAGGGAAAAATTCCCTGTACTCTTGTGCCAATTGAGCAGCTAGCGTTTTATTGTGCGCAATCACTAAGGTCGGCTTGCCGATTTTGTCTATCACGTTTGCGGCAGTAAAGGTCTTACCGGAACCGGTCACGCCCAAAAGAGTTTGGTATCGCAGACCCTTGTGAAGTCCCTCCAGCAGCTCCTTGATCGCTTTAGGCTGGTCCCCCGCCGGCTTGAATTCCCTGTGTATCTTGAAAACTCCCATAAGAAACTTACATTACAATACTTTTGGACATTTTGCTGTTAACTATTGATACTTACGACATCATATGATACCCTGCCCTGCAGACACCCCCAACCTCCCACACACGAAGGAGAAGTCATGGTCATCAGAACAGCTCGGAGAAGACGAGAAGAGCGAGAAAGGTACGTCGAGAAGGATGCACGAACCCTCTACAACCCGACACTCAACGGAATCTGCATCACGATTGCGTGGGCAACCAACTACGCGATGAAAGGACATCCTCTCAACGAGAATCATCCGAAGTGGGCGGAGTACTTCGCCTACAGCGAATGGTTCCGGCACCGTATCTGTGCCCAGCTCAAGCTCCCGCTCGACACGAAGTGGGAAGACATCTATCGTCGCGTAGGTGTTCTCGTCGAGGAGGCGTGTCCTTCCAGGGACGAATTCAAGAGGGCATACGACTTCGGGAAGAGCCAGCACCTTCACGACGAGCTAGGACCTGAGATGTTCGCCAGATTCGAGATGATCAAGTACCAGATCGTCGGACGTATCTGACACAGCTTCCCGTGACCGGCCGCGTGGGTCTACCTGACCACGCGGCTTTTTCATTTGTTATATTCTGCCAAAAATCTTTCTTTCAACTCTTTAAAATTCCCATCGATAATTGATTGCCTCATGTGCTTCACTAAATTAATAATGAAATAGAGATTGTGTATTGAACCAAGGGTACCACCGAGCATTTCGTGAGCTCGGTAGAGATGACAAAGATAAGCGCGAGAATAGTTTTTGCATACTTCGCACTGACAATCTTGGTCGAGTGGCCCTGTATCTTCACGGAACTCCGCATTTCTGATATTTACTTTTCCTTTGGAAGTATATAAAGTTCCGCCGCGGCCATTACGAGTGGGCGCGACACAATCAAAAAGGTCCACACCATTTTCCACTCCCATAAACAAATCTTCCGGCTCGCCGATACCGAGAAGGTGTCTTGGTTTCTCTTTCGGTAATATTTCATTAACCCACTTCACCACGGTTTCCATATCTTCTTTAGCAAACGAGCCACCAATGCCGAAACCATCAAAATCAAGACCACCGATAAACTCCGCCGACCTCTTGCGCAGTGACTCTTCCCTACCTCCTTGGACAATACCAAAAAGCGCCGGCACAGAGGTTAAACCTCTGGGATTCTCGAGGTTTAACCTCTGATGATGCTCGAGGGAACGCTCGGCCCAGCGATGAGTACGTTCAAGGGCCTCTTCTTGATAGCGAAAATTCTCCGCTGGCGAAGTGCATTCATCGAAAGCAAAAATGATATCGGCACCGAGATTGTGTTGTATCTCAATCGATTTTTCCGGTGTGATGTAGTGAAGTGAACCGTCAATGTGCGACCGAAAAGAGACGCCGTCGGCGCCGATGGTGGCAAGACGCGGAGTTTCGGAATCCAGAGACCTCTCGGCAATCATCTGTGACGGATCGGTAATCTTAGTAATCTTGGAAAGCTCTTTGCCATAGGCGGCACCGAGAGAAAAGACTTGGAAGCCGCCGGAGTCGGTCATTAATGGCCCGGACCAATTCATAAACTTGTGTAACCCGCCAAAACTTTTGATACGTTCCGCGCCCGGTTCCAGATAAAGATGATAAGTATTAGCAAGCACCACTTCCGCCACCGTACTTTTGATTTGTTCCGGAGTCAGAGCTTTAACAGTCGCTTTGGTTCCAACAGAAACAAACGCGGGAGTGTGAATAACCCCATGTGGAGTTTCTAAAGTCCCCGCCCTGCCAAGTGCCCCTTTAAGCTCTTTTTCTATATAAAATTTTATAGCCACTACCTTTTGGCGATAATACTCTTTTTATACATATCTAAATGCTCAAGCGCTACGCCAGTACCTTTGGCGACACAGTAGTACGCGTCTTTGGCCATCACGGCCTTCACACCAGTGCGACGAAACATCAATTCGGGAAAATTGCGCAACTGACTTGAACCACCCGTCATGATAATCCCCCGGTCGATGATATCGGAAGAGAGTTCCGGCGGAGTTTCTTGAAGCACTTCCTTAACCGCCCGAATCATCTCTCGCAATTCTTTGGACATCGCCTTGACCACTTCATTAGTCTTGACCTCAATAGTTCTCGGCAAACCGAGGATAAAATCTCTCCCCTTCACCGCCATAACCAGTTCCTCGTCCATCGGAATGGCGGAGCCGATGGCAATTTTGATATCTTCAGCCGTCTTGTCTCCAATAACCAGATTAAAATTTTTCTTGATGTAGTCCGCTATGGCCGTATCAATTTTGTTGCCGGCCACTTTGACGGAAGTGGAAGCGACAATGCCCCCGAGAGAAATAACTGCCACGTCGGTCGTCCCACCGCCGATGTCGACAATCATGTGACCGGCCGCTTCCTGGATGGGAATACCGGCGCCAATGGCGGCAAGAATCGGTTCCTTGACCACGTAAGCATTCTTGGCCCCGGCTTTGATGGCCGCCTCGACCACCGCCCGCCGTTCGGTAGAGGTTACGCCCGCTGGCACCGAGATAAGCACGTCCGGTTTGAAAAGATTCCATCTCCCCAGTACTTTGTTTATGTAGTAACGGAGCATAGCTTCCGTCACCCGATAATCGGCGATGACTCCATCCTTCATCGGCCGGTAAGCGATAATATTGCCGGGCGTCCGGCCAATCATCATCTTGGCTTCCGCGCCAATAGCGAGAATTTTATTGTCTTCAGAAACCGCGACCACCGAAGGTTCATTCAAAACAATGCCCTTGCCGGGCACAAACACCAGGATATTGGTGGTGCCGAGGTCGATACCAAGTTTTTTCGCCATCATTAACGCTATGATACTATAGTTCCATAGCGGAATGAAATCTCTTGACGAAAACCTCAAAAACCGCGATGTTAAAGGACTCTTCAAGCATCCGCGCCTGAAGATGCTCGACGAATTCCACAGGCGGATTAATGCCGAAAGAAGAGCGGTCGACATGAAAGAACTGCCCATGAGAGCGGTGGCCATCAAGACCTCTCACCTGTCCGTACAAGACTTGGCATACTTCCTAAAGAGATGCTCTCAGAGTTCCAATTTCTCGCGCTGTTTCTTCGGTAGTCTAAAAATCCCACCCCTCGACCAAGCTCGGGGCAAGCAAGATGTCAAAAACTAAAATCCTACAAAAAGACGCCCCCGTGCTCCGAGAGATAGCTAAACTTGTACCTATCAAAAGTATTGGGTCCAAGAAAATTCAGAACACCCTACGGCGGATGAAGAGAGCGCTCCATGCCGAAGAGGATGGCGTGGCCATCGCCGCGCCCCAAATAGGAGAGAGCTTGCGCATATTTATAGTAAGCGGTAAAGCGATTGCCTGGTCTAGCAGAACAAAAAGAACAGACGGGCGCAATGAATTGAAGGACCTGGTGTTTATCAATCCGGAGATAACCAAAATTTCGAAAAAAAAGAAAAAAGTGGAAGAGGGATGTTTATCTGTCCGCTGGCTCTATGGGCAAGTCAAAAGGAGCGAGAAGATAACTATTCGAGCTTACGATGAAACCGGCAAATCATTTGAGAGAGGGGCATCGGGGCTCTTGGCTCAGATTTTCCAACACGAGACGGACCACTTAAACGGCATTCTCTTTACCGATAAGGCGGAAAATATTCAAGACATACCACCGGCCAAAAATACCACCGCCTCTGGCGGGGCCCCGCTAAAAGCGGTGGTCAAGTTTGTCTTTTTCGGCAGTTCGCAATTTTCCGGTTATGTGCTTGAGGAACTGGGATTGATAGGCTTTACCCCAATACTCAACATTACTTCGGCAAAAGATCCACTACCAATGGCGGAACTGAAAAAATTTGATGCGGATATGTTTGTGGTAGCGTCTTTCGGTAAAATTTTGCCGAAAGAACTAATTGAGTTACCTAGATATCACACCCTCAATGTGCACCCTTCGCTTCTGCCAGAACTACGCGGCCCGGCACCCATTCAGAACACTATACTCGGCAAAGGAGAACCGGGAATAACCATCATCCAAATGGATGAGAAGATGGACCATGGACCGATACTGGCACAAGCCAAAGTGGACATCACACCATGGCCGGACCGTTACAGTCTGGTGGAGGAAAAACTCGGTCGAGCCGGCGGCAGAATATTGGGAACATTACTCCCCAAGTGGGTCAACGGTGAAATCAAGGCGACACCACAAAACGAGGCCGAATCAAGTTACACCAAATTGATTAAGAAGGGAGACGGCTTATTGAATCTCGATGACACGGCAGAAGAGAATTTGAGAAAAGTCATGGCGTACAATACCTGGCCCGGGGCTTACATGTTTTTCAAAAATAAAAAAGGGAGGGATATCCGCTTAGTTATCAAGGATGCCAAAGTAGAAAATGAAAAGTTTATACCCACCCGTGTTATTCCGGCCGGCAAGAGAGAAATGGACTGGCAAGATTTCTTGCGAGGTAACGCCTAACCTTTTTTCTTAAAGAAATTTAAACCTTTCATGACACTTTTCATCATTTTGGCACCCCTGCGAGTAAGCGTTTCCCGCTTGCCTTTCAATTGAAGCACATTTTGTACTATCTCATCTTTAACAACATCGATAGCCGCATATAAATCCTCCATTTCCGAAACAGCATACAGGTCGAGACCCACGCCTGTGATATGCACCTCTGCGCGGAAAATATTGCCGGCTTTGTGATGACGCGTACTCATACCCACTTCCACTTGAGCGATAACGTCCGGACTATTTTTCTTATCCAAGTACTTCTCGATTGATGAGATTTTTTTATCTACATAGTTTGAGATGGCCGGGGTAAGTACTATGCCGGTCGCCTTGATGTTTGTCTTCATGGGTGAAGAACTACCTATTCTTCAGGCCGTAATAGGCGAGATATCCGGCAATTACTATGCCCGCATAGCTTACCCACATCGGAATGTCAGAGGACCCGAAAGTAACAGACATGCCGTTAATTATCCTCCAGAGATGCATGACGGCCACGACAAGAAAGACCAAACCCACCAGCAAATTAAAAGTTTTCTGGTTCATGATAATTGTGTTATCTTTTAAACCCCTCAATTATACCCCATTTCCGGTAAGACTAATCGAACAGTTTTATCAGATAAACATCTATCTCGCGCTGGCCAAGGTCATAGAAATATTCTTTATTGACATAAAGCTTCTTCGCCAGTTCCACTCCGACAAATCTCCAGTGCCAGGGTTCAAATTTGTAATAGGCATTACCTTCTGGATAAGAAAGTACGAAACCATATTTATAGGCATTATCCAACAACCACTTATAAGCGGGGTCTGTCTGGAACTTCGAGGAAGACGTACCCCCCACGGAGGTGGTAGTAAAATCGACGGCAGTACCCAATTGATGTTCGGAATATCCCTGGTCCGCGGAAAACTGGTTGGCCGTGCCCGCGCCGTAAACTATTTTGTACTCGGACTTGAGAGAGGCTTGAGTGTCGAATGAACGAAAGGCCGAAGCAATAAGTAAATCAATATCCCTACCGCGCGCAATCTCTACCATGGTTTCAAGATATGGCAGGACTTGGGTATGGATATAGGCGTCGTCTTTATTGAACAAATACTTATGGTCTATAGCCGAGAGCTTCGCCGGTCGGTAGTTCTCGCTCAAGAAATAGACTTTGGAATACTTCTTCAGAAGCTCCTCGTCGGTCGTGGCAAGTTTCTCAAGGGTGCCGACGGTATTGCCGAGTGAAAGAATTTGGGATTGGAATTCGTCGATAGTGGCCTGCTGGGTTCTAGTTTGTAACAAGAGTTCGTAGCCCTTCTCTCTGGTAGTTTCCAATTCAGACAGGAGAGCCGTTTTTTCTTTCTGCAAAAGGTTGTAACTATAGGCGCCATAACCGACCATACCAATGAGCGCTATGCCAACCGCCAAGGATATGAGCAATCTTGCCTGCGGAGAGAAACCTTTCAATTTGTCTGGGGTATCCGGATTCACTTACTTATTCTAGCATGAGTGCCAACTCCGTTGGAATTACGCCCTATTTCTGTTATTATTTGGCATTATTCCGCGGTGGCGCAGTGGTAGCGCAGGCGCCTGTTAAGCGCTTGGTCGTAGGTTCGAATCCTACCCGCGGAGCAAGGTTGAACGCACAGGCACGAAATCTTCATTTAAGATTGAAGTGTCTATAATATTTTCAGGTTCGAACCGAGGGTATTTTGTTTTGGCTGTAAGTAGGCCATTCATAATCACTCCATAGAGATTTGTGTTGTGAACATTTGGCTTTTTATCTTTAATTGTTAGGTTCGAACCTATCTCCGCGAATGCCTCTTTTTTCTCCTCCGGGCCTCCATTCTTGAATATTTCCTCGATACCGATAGCCAGATTAAACGCCTTATATGCCTTTTGGAGCCCACTTTGGTCCACATGCTCTAGTTTACCTAACTCTCGCTTCCAAGCCTCAATTTCGCCCCTTAAGGTCTCTTTAATCCCCATGAACTCGTCGTCAGTCAGTTGTCCTCGCACCCTCATAAGCGCCAGCTCCTTCTGTTCATGTTGTTTCTGGTCTAATGTTTTTCGGAGAGACGTTTTTCTTTCAAACTCATTTTGCTTGTCATCCTTCTCAAGAGCAGTGATGTTTTCAATACACCAATCGCTCAGTGCTTTTGATATTTTTAGCTTACTTCCGTAGTAATCAGCAAGGTATTTATCGATCGCAACTTCTTCAACACACTTTTCTTTGCAGTTTGGATTTTTCTTTCTAGTGCAGTGATAGTAAATGTAGTGTAGGTATAATGGGGTTTCTATATCTGTAATAAGTACGCTACATTTCGGACATTTTTCTTTGTCTCGGTAAGAGAACTTTAACTTGCAATCACAGATCACTTGATATTTATGTTCAGCCGTAACACCTCCGCCACAACCTCCACATCTTGTTGTCGGATCTTTATATGGAAACATTTCTAGATTTACAGACGGTCTCTGTCTGCCTTTGTTACCCATAATCTTCTGTATGTGCCAATAATTCTCATCTGTGATCATTCGGGGAATACTCTCGTGTAGTTTGTGTCTCTCTCCATCCTTAGTGAAGAAGAACCCAGCATAGACAGGATTTTTTAGGATTGTGCCTGCTATGTATGAGAGAACGAGTTTTTTCCCGCCCTGTCTTTTTCTTAATGGGGTGCGAAGACCCATCTCCTCATTTGCAATTCTTAAGAGTTTTCTAAATGAGTACCGGCCGGTCAGATAGAGTTCGAGCAACTGCTTTATGAGTGGAAAACGATCTTTATCCACTAACCAACCCCTATTACCTCGCTCTTTGGAGAGATCATTTATAAAACCTATAGTAGCAACGCCGTTAGGATAGCCCTTGTCTGCCCGCTCTCGTATACCTCTCTTTGTGTCAGTGCTTAGGTCGCGCACATATTGATTGGCCATACCAAGCTCAACAGACATGATGAGTACATTGTCGTCCGGGTAGTAGCTACGCCCGTAAGTTTGAATATGCTTTACTACGCTCTGTTGAAGCATCCAACTGATAGTGCCACCGTCCACAGGATTTCTTGCTAGACGATTTATTTTCCAAACAATTATCCCGTCTGCTTCACCTTTATTAAGTCGACTAATCATATTTGTGAACACAGGTCTTCCGGGTGCCTTAGCCGACATTGATTCTTGAAGTATTTCAACAATCTCAAGTCCGTTCTCCGTTGCTAGTTCTTTGAGAACTTTTATCTGGTCTGGTATTGATTGCACTTGTCGATCCTCTGCATCACTCGACTTTCTCACATACATGAAGTACTTAAGTTTTCTGTCGTGTGTTTTATTTATCATCTAATTTTCTGTTTACCCCAATAACAACATTACCGCTAGGTTCTGACAAGTCCAGCCCTTGTTTTTCGGCCACAACGCCTTGCCGGTCATATTCTCGAACATGATGCCCTACCACATCCAAGTCAACTTTTGTTTTAGAGAGAGTATTTTCCCGCTCCGGCTCTGCCAAAATCAGCGAATCTTGGGAACAAGAGATGATGTTTGAAGAATCAGGGTTTTCTGTCGATTTCGTTTCTCGTTTTTCTCGTCCCGTATATATATGGGGAACAAGAGAACAAGAATAGAGATAGGGGTCGTTGCGCTTTCCAGCACCTGTACGTTGCACCGACCCTTTGGTAACTAAATCCCGTAACGCCTTACGCTTTAGTCCCGTGCGACCCTCGACCTCGTTTTCGATGGCCTTTTCGATAGATGACTCCTCTTGCTCGGATAGAAAAGTGAGAATCTCATCCGCAACACGCTGTATATCGTCATCTTCCTTCGTACCACCGAGAGACGTTGTCTGGGTTGTCTCATCGAATAGCAACACCGTCGACTCCGTATCTGTGCCGTAGCGTTGTTGGGTCTCGATGGTCCGTTTACCCTCGGTTCTTTTGAGAATAATCGCTGTATCGACAGAGCCAAATATTGCTGTCGAGCCAAGAACAGAATCGCCACCGCTCCTGTCACCTTTGCCCGCATGATGCACAACCATCACATGCGCTCCATGCTCTCTGGCAAGCGTAAGCAATGGCGAGAGTGCTGCAGTCACTTCTGCGTAGTCGTTGCCATTTCTAATCGAGACGAAGCGAAATAATGTATCGATAATAACGAGCACAGGCTTGCGGGCGACAATTTCTTTCTCAAGCCATCTAGATGCTTCTTGAGGAACTGAACCAATATATGTGTACAAATCTTCACTACCTGTCGCTCCGAGCAACTTGAAGTGATTTTTAACCTCGCTTCGTTTTTCCTCAAGCGAAACATACAGGACAGCACCTTTTGTCGTTTGGCGACCAAGAAATATCTCGCCCTGCGCGACATAGAGTGCTAACTGCCTCGCGAGCGTTGACTTACCGACCTTTGGTTTCGCGACTATCATGGAAAATCCGCTTGTAGGAAGTAACCCATCAACGATCCAGCTTGTCTCTTCATCCGGCTCGTTCAGAAGTGTGCCAAGAGAGGTGAAGCCGAATTTTTCACGAACGACTTCTGCCGATTCTACAGCTGTTTTTACCGCAGAAGGACCCCGAAGTATATATAGGTCATTGAAATCAGTTGTAGTCCCTCCGTTGATTGTTTCACCATCCTCAAATTTCGGAATCGCTAATCGTGCGCCAATATTTGCCGCCTCTCTCGCTTTCAAGAGTCCGTTAGTATCAGCATCGGCACAGATAATTATTTCTGCATTTGGAAATTTCTTCCGCATTTCCTCAGCCGTTGCTCTTAGATTCGTGGAAGAAAATGAGATTGCTGTGGCATACCCTGTGGCCTCAAACACACTCGCGCCGGTGGCAAATCCTTCCACGATGCACAGTCGTTCCATTGGCACTCCTATGAGAAAGAAGCACTTTGCTGTTATAGCTTCACTCAGGAATTGTTTACCTCCATCAGCATCAATGAACTGTATAGACGAGAGAAAGCCGTTACCAGTGTAGAGCGGTAGTACCAGCTTGTTTCTCTTAAAACGAACTCCGTGTGGTAAAACTTGTTTCTTTTTGAGATATGGGAAGTCGACGGGTGCTTCGCTTGCAGCCTCCCAAATTTCTTGAGCATTTAGGGCGCCTGTGTGTTTTTCACTTCTTTGCGAATCCTGTTTCTCCATAGCTGGCCGATGATAAATACCGTCTCCAAGATGTCGTGCAAACATAGTGAAATTTCCCTTTGCGTCGCACTTCTTGCAGTGGTATAAACCTGTTTCGGAGGCAATGTATAGATGCGCCTCGTTGCCTTTGCTATCTCTGTCACAATCACCGAATATACAGTGGGTGATAAGTTCACCGTTCACTTCGCGAAATGGTATGTTTTTATTAGAGAGATACTCACGAACGGCGAGATATTCGTTTATTGCGTTGTTTTTCATGTACAGTCGGAGTTTCTTATTGAAATCCTGGTGTCCGACTGTACGTTCTTTCACCAGAACTTCAATAAAAAACAAAGAATTAATTTATAATTGGTTTGACTATTGAACGTCTTTCCTCTGCCCGGGCAAGAGCAACACTAGCCAGTCGAGCAAGTCTCAACAGAGATACACCAAAAACCTGAGTTTCATCTTCACTCATTTGTTTTCCGTAATCTTTATAGAGAATAAGCCGAAGCTTCTCTATGGCTTGAGGTGAAAGAGTTACCATGCCGCGATCTCGTGGCTGTAGTGTGCGGTAACTTAAAAGGCTGCCACCGCATCCCACAACGTGAGATGAAATGGCAGCCCCTCAACTTTGCCTGCCCAGCGGGGTCCCACCCCCGATTTACTATCCTCGGGCTTATCCGGGGATACCTTGATACACCCCACATTGGCATGTATCAAGAGGTACGCTAACTTACTCAGTATAACAAAGTTTTGCTGATAAGTATGTGTAGATATCCACAGTAATAATGCTAGACAGAAAAAAGTTTGATACAATGTAATTGCTCTCGTGCATTAAGGGTGCATGAGCAAGGTCAGAAATGATAGCAACCGGCACTCAATTCAGATATGGCCTAAGTACCTACGATAAACAAGTTTGAAGGAACCATCGTTTTGACTGGTACTTAGGTAGGGAGGAGGGTAAAACCAACTCCAAACCTTAGTCCCTTAAACTTTGGTTTGGGTGTCAGGCTGAAAAGTCTTACTCCTGAACTGAGTGCCGGTCATAGTGATGGTTCCTTTTGCTTATCCGTGGTCTAAAGGCAATAGGCTATGAAAAAGCTGGCTAGGCACATTTAACCCCACTGCCATTAACAACGGCACAATTTGGGGGCTGACAAATCTTGGGGCGTGGAACTTCTTCGCTCTACAGCATGTTGTCAGACAGCAGCAGGCAACGATCAACGTACTGACCGCAAGGTTGGCACAGTTGGAAAATCGTCTCCCTGCTCCCGCACAGGCATCGCGGCCTCTATTGCCTAATACGAATAATCGCCGTCTACCGTAAGGTAAACAGCGATTACTCTGGATTAAAGCAGGTGTCCCGAAAGGGACGCTTGCTTTTTATTATACCCCCGCCAGTAACGGCGAGAGCAACCAATTTACCCTACCTGTGTATAACTATCAAGCTGTGCCTGATTCTGGCTCATATTCATACTGTTTGCGTACCTCCCGCATACTAACGGGGCGATAGTTCTCCGCATCTTCTATCATGCTGATTCTCGGCATTATTGCCATGTTTTCTGGTATGGACGTGTCAAACTCTTCACGACGCTTCCTTGCCAGATACCACATAGCTACCTTTGGGTCCGTTTCTAGCCGGTCCACAATGGTCTTTCTAGCTCTTAGTACAGGCATTTGTCTAAGAGCCTCAATTATATGGGAAAACTCCGGATGCTTCTCTACGAAATACTTATACTGATCTATTGAAATACCTGCTGAAAAGCACGCTTCTTTGATAGTTGCATCGTATTTGAAGGCGGTGATTAAGCGGAGGACTTTTCCCTGATCACGATACCAGGCGTTGGCTGAGTTTTCGACCCGCAAAATGCCAAAAGCTCTGTCTTTAATGGTGTACGCGTACTGATCTAACTTAGTTACTTCTAATACTTGATGGGTAGTGATTTGGTTTTGGTCTGTCATTCAAGCATTATATCTCAACTTCTATAGCCAGAGAACTATCTTAATACCAACAGAACTCAGCTTTTTCTCCTATCTGATCTTCAACGTACTTCGTAGCAGTCGTGATATCTCCAATCTCATCAATCAGTCCAGACTTCAAAGCGTCCTCGCCTATATAGGTTAATCCATTAGCCAGACTCTCAACAGCCTTTAATTCAAGGCCTCTGTTCGTTGCCACATCCTTGACAAAAACATTGTGAGCCTTGCGGACGTCAGATAATAGAATCTCCTTTTCTTCCTGTGTTAATGGTTTGTTTGGATCACCAGTATCCTTATATTTAGCAGAAGAGAGTTCTACGAATGTGTAACCGTCCTTTGCGTTTTTATTGGATTCATTTAGATAAGAAGCTGTTACCCCAATACCTCCCACATCAGAGATTTTAGAAGCGTATATTTTATCCGCACCGGTAGCCGCCCAGTAGGCAGCCGAAGCTCCAATACCTCGTATGACAGCCACGCTTGGTTTATCAAGACTTTTTAATGCTCGCGCTATTTCCTCTCCAGCTACTCCATCACCTCCGGGTGAGTCAATCGACAACATCACTGCTTTGATATCTGGATCATTTTGAGCACGTAGTATCCCATACACGATATCTTCTGACGAGGAAACATCCACTTCCTGTCCCTCTGGCTGGCTTGGTAAGTATGTACTCAAGTACCCTTTGATTGAGAATGCCAAGACATTACAGTCATCCTGTTGTAATGAGTCAGTGATAGTAGTCTCTTCAGAAAAGTATGATCCTGCAAGAAAAGCCAGCACTCCAATAACTACAGCTAGTATGAGTACTTTCTTCTTGCTGATCTTTTTCTCCTCGTTCATATTCAAGATTATAGCTCTATTTCTTAATATATTCCCTATTCCTTTCCTTATGTCTTTCAATGATTCTCTGTGGATCAAAGGCTTTGCTTAATGGCATTGATGTTTCGAATTGAAAACTATTTTTAATGGCAGTCATAAGCTCCGGCCATTCCGGTATATATTCGCTATCAATCTCCTCATCAATAGCTTCAGATATTTTACGTATTATTTCATCTTCATATATAGAGGTGTAATCATCTGTATCCATAAGATCACTAAGAGCGTCATCGTGGTACCTCTTAAGAAGAGCTAAATTAAGTTCCTCTGCTTTTTTTAGATTTTCCATATCAGCATCCAATGCTAGTCTCAGAATCACATTGCTCTTAAAGCTTTGGTATTTAGATAATCTGTCAATCGTTCTAAGGAGTCTAAACCAGAGGATGAATAATACGGCAAGTAGTATATAGATTAATGTCATAATTAATAAAAGATTGGCTTTTCACAATACCAAGAATAGTTAGTCGGGTTTTTGTTAACACACTCTTGATATTGTTGCTGTTGGTATAGTTTGTATTCTAGATCGCTTTGTGGAGTATTAGTCCCGCATTTAACCTCCCTGATTCTTCTTTGTTGTTGCGGAGATAGAGTTCGTAGTTCTGGCGGAGTAGGTTCTAATAAACAATCTGATTGTTGTTTTTGGGCTGTTATTGACTGTTGTTGCTGTTCACTTTTTGCCTTGTTATATTTCTCAACCTGAGCATCAATAAGTATTCGAAAACTCATATTACTCATGTAGCCATCGAGAAATTTAGAGTCTTTGCACGTTAGTGAGTTCACTTCTGGAACTTCCCCGCACATTTTAAACAGAGCACCCAGTTGTTGTGCCGTGGGAGGGGTAGCATACGGTTGTTGTATTTCCGCTTTGCTGTTCTTGCGAACCCACTGATTGCTTTCCTTTCTGTAGTATCTTTCTTCCCTCTGACGAGTAATGGAAATGGATGTCCATCCCTTTGAATCAGCTTCGATGAAGAATCTTCGCTCCAGACTTTCCCAGGTCTCGACAGCAGGTGTCGCGATGTTTGAAGTAGTTATATTATTTATCGGTAGTGTCTCTTTTTCTATATTGTTTGCAGTAGACTGTTTCTCTTTTAACTTTTCTACCTCTCTTTTCAGCTTTTCAATTTCAACACTTTGATTGTCTACTACGGGTACTGGTTGTACTTTTTCTGTAGTTACTGTTGGTTTTTCTACTTTATTCGGAACTACTACCGAAGAGGTTGCACTCTCGCTCGGCACTGGTTGTTCGATTTTTACTTCTTGCTTCTTATTAAATATTCTCCATGTAAATGGATTCCACCATGCCGCAAAAGCCACCTGAGGAATTATTATCGCAAGTAGGATTATTGGAATTATTTTTTTCATAATTTTGGGGGAATTTCGTCGACTTTCTTTTTGTTAAGTTTGTAGTTCAAGTGAGAATAAAGAACTATGCCTAGTGGCCAGATTAATGCTCCTGCCAAGGCCGCAATGATTTTGTTCATATTGTGTCTCTGAGCAACTCTATAACAATAAACACCAGACCAAATAACCATCACCACACCTACTAAGTACAGAAGACCACCTAGTACAGATCCCATTTTATTTTAGTGATTATTTATAACACAAAGCCCGCTACCAGGAAGGCGCCTTTCGACCACCTCTACCAGAGTTTCCCCTGGTAACGCGACGAACGCCCTGATAACGGGTTCTCTATGTTCGTCGCGCTTTCTTGCCATGCCGGTGGTTGCCCGGTTTAGGTTTGTCGCACATCCACAGTTGCATAATTCTATGGATGTTCTGAAAAGTTGAGCTTCGTTAGAGTCCTGTTTCTTATCTGATACTCTAGCTAAGGTAATTGCTTTCATAAAGTATTTTAGTAGTAAATATCTTTAAGCAATTTAGCGTTGTAACCAGAATTTTCAAAGATATATTTAGCATAACTCTTTTGACCTTCCGTAACAGCTTTGTCAGCTTCTTCTTTGCTTAAAGAAGGATCCAGCCAATACCAACTAGGATAATCTCCTAACTGCTTATTAGAAGATACATCGTAAATCTTGTCTGATTTTTTCGTGTAATACTCGCTTTTTACGTTGTTATAATTACTGTAATCGTAACTATAATCAGTAGTATAAAGGCAAGTGTTCATTGAAGGACTGTAGAAAATAAAATTTAACTCTTCTTTTTCTGTTACAAAAGTGGTGTTTTTATATTTTTTAGAAAGTTCATCTTTGATGTTACTGGTTAATTTCGCACATTCAGTGTTTTTACTAAACAAAGTATCTTTATCAATTTTAGAGTTCTTAACCAAGTCCGCTACATCCTTTTTTAGTTGAGCAAGTATATCCTTCGTAGCTGGGTCTGCTTTAATTTCATCCGACATTGTAAGTATCAATGTGTTCTGTATTTTTGAGTCTTCCTTGTCGGCTTCTTCAGCAACCTTTTTTATTCTTTCATCAACTATCTTGTATTTATCTTCTGGCAAAAGACTTTTATAAACATTTAAGTACTTATAAAATTCAACATCTTCGTTTGTACCAGAGTCTGCAACTTTGATAGAAGACATATTGGTTTTTCCTTTAACAAAAGGTATTCCGAGCCAAACAATTATTACCACAAGAACAACGATAATTATATTTTTAATCATATTATTTTGTTATTTATTAAATTCAAACCGACCGAAGAACCAAGAGAGTAAGCTTCTACTCCTCATTTTAAAGAAATAGCTTATGGAAATATAACCTGTCACTGCTGATATAAATCCCTCAAAAATACTTTCGGTAAATAGATAAATGACTATCCCAATGATGATCAGGGATAGGATGACTATGAATAGGTCAGCTAGTTTGGCCAGAATATAACGTACGAATAGTTGACCACGACCCCTCTCCTTTATTGCTCTTAATTCTTCAAGGGCATCTCTCGCTATACCGTTAGCTTTAGATATATGTTCTTCCATATTGTTGCTTGATCGTCTTGTAATCTTTTGCGGGCACAAAAAGCCCGCCACAGGTAGAGGCCGAGGCCCCTCATACCGGTTTCCCGATATGGCGATCAAGCGACCCTATGACGGGGTTTTTACCTTGATCGACTTTTTGCCATGCCGGTGCCCGGTTTAGGCCTATTTTCTTCACACTACCATTTTACCAGTTTTACAGAGTTAAGCTAATGGCCTCAAATGTTCTCCTTCGAGCAGGGCAACTAAAGGTGGCAAAAGCGGTAGTGCACGGTATACTTCTTCTAAAATGTTATATACCAAGCCCATTACTGAAATTACTTATGTCGATGTCATTGACTTCTGCAAACAGTCGTTAAAAGAGAATATAAACCTGGACTACAAGCTGGATGTCGATACTGGCATAGCCAAGACCATAGCGGCAATGGCTAATACTTGGGGTGGGCTGATTGTGGTCGGTGTTGAAGACGAGGATAGTAAGCCCAAGCTACCTGTCGAGGGTATTCCATATCGCGAGCACATTGAGGAGCAGATAAACAACATTATTCTAGGTAATATCACTCCGCCAACCTTTCCAGAAGTTAAGGTGTGCCTGTCTGAAAATAAAGAGAAAATGTTTGTGGTAATCAGGATTCCACAAAGCAATCTCACGCCTCATGCTATTAGGGGCAATACCAGAGTCTACATCAGAACCAATACTAGCAATGAACCTGAAGAAGAAATAACTATAGAAAAGTTAGGGTGGTTAGTTGATAAGCGAAAAAAGTCACTCGACCTGAAAGAACAACTACATCAGGAAGCTGATAGACGGTTTGAAAAACTATGCAGGATACAAGGAATAAAAAATTTTAGACATAACGATGTTAGTCTTATGACGTCTCCTCTATATCCATTCGAAATTCTAACTAAAAAGGAGCAACTTATCAGGGAGATACCTGAAAGGATGCGGACTGAAGCCTGGGGTAGATACTTCCCAAAGACTTTACATAGAACAAGCTACGAAGCTATTAATGGCGGTAGTTATGCCTTTATCTCGAATGGTCAGTCAGGATACTTTCTATATGAGGAATTTAATCATTACGGTCTTTTTTATCATAGGGAAGATTGGTGTAAAAGTGATAAAGATGAAGAAACTGGAGAAATCAAGCACACAGGTTTTTTGCATAGCTATTTATCCGAGATAGACCTAATGATTGAATCCGCAAGTAAATTCTATTCTGCAGTAGGATACTGGGGTCTTGTCGAAATAAAAGTTATTGCCAGAGAGTTAGAAGAAGTCAATTTTAGGGATTTACCAGCTCCAAAAGGTTTCTATAAATTCGATAAACTTGAGAAGAGACCCATTGATAATAATCTTGAATTTACCAAAGAAGTTTCGGTCAGAGAACTGGTAGAAAAAAGGGTGGCACTAGTAACATATTTGATGCTCGATTTGAGCTGGGCACTTGGCTTCACTCATATCGATGAAGAAGGTATAGGAAGACTTCTAGAGGAGCAGGGTCGTCTCTAGAATAGTCATTTTGGCTCTTACGTGCACAGGACCATCTGAAGCATTGTGTCCGGTACCTCTTTCTCCTAGTAGTTCTGTACTATCATGGCAGTTCTTCCTAATGCTCGTTCTGGCTCCCTGTGATCGTTTCTGGTGCGAGTTTATCTTCCGTTGAGAAACCCGACAAAGAATCAGGACCAGAGACAGATATGGTCACTCTGAAAGTGAAACATCTAAGGATGACCTGAAATTTTCTATATTTTTATCTCTGATACTTTGGAAATATCCGTTGAAATCTGTCGGGGTAAGGAAGTTGAATTTGTATGATATGCCTTTCTTATTCTTTCGTAAATACGCATTTATCCTTTCAAAATGAGCGAGCGCATATTCGTTTTTCTTTTTGTTCTCCACGGACGGCTCGCTAATCTCGTCGTCGTCTTTAATCTCAACAATCAAAATCAACTTGCCGGTCTTGATAAAAAAGTCGGGATTGAATTTTCCACGCTTTGGATGTTCGCCTTTCTTCCAAAAATAATCAATCTCGTAGAAACTCATCGGCGTTGATTTAATCCATGCGTCAATGTGTTGCGTGTTTTCGGATTTTACTAGCTCTTTAACGAATCTGCGCTCATTGTCATGATCCGAGACAACAGCATTGAGCGGTGTTTTGAAATCATAATGATTGGCGACTTTTGCGCACTTAAACCCGCTCCCTTCCTCCACGGCTTCTTCGTAAAATTCTTTATACTCATCCGGCATATTTTCTTTCGTTTTGCTTGTATAGAAAATCGTTTTGCCATTTTTCAGGTCGGATGCGCTTGCGCTCTCCTGCGGTCGCTCGGTCGTTAATATCGGATAGTAATTTGTCGGCTCAAAATCATAGCGAACCACTTGCGCTGCTTTTCTTTGAAGCGTTCCGAGCGACTGCAAAAACTTTTGCCGCATATTTTCGGTAATAACCTTGTTGTCTGTTTCTTTAAGCGATTTTTTTACAATTTCCTCCAGTTTTTCAACGGGAAATTGCTTTATGTAAAATTTGCGGTCTTCGCCGTCCACCAAATCCTCAAACCGCTGGAACATCACCTCGGCAACTTCGTGCGTGGTATAGGTCTTATGCTTGATTTTCGTTTTCCATTGTGTCCGCACGCCGGTATCTGCTTCCTCAAACTCAACTGTCATATCCTCCACAGGAAGTTCCGTTGAAAGATCAACATAACCCTTTTTGAATAACTGATATGGCTTCTCCATTTTGTAAGTTTCGGTGCGCGGCTTCGGATCGTACTCAATGTTCAGCAGTTCAAAATTAAATTCGGACGAGGTAACTGGAAATGTTGGTATTCGTTTTTCAAATTCCAAAACTTCATGGACAAGGTGTCGTATGTCATCCGCCCATCTATCATGATTGAAAACAGTTACTTCCGGTTGCGCGCCTTTCCAGCCGTCCGGCACGCGTAAGCCGCGCCCAAGCACTTGAGCGATAAGCAACTTACTTTCAAACGCTCTTTTTTCGTGGGGGACAATTTGAAAAACGCGTTTTACATCCCAACCCTCGTTGAGCATGGAAACCGACAAAATCCACTCGACCTTACTGTTTGCGTTGTTTACGCTTGCGAGGCGCGGCAAATCTGGTGCGTCGCTATGAATAACAAGCACCTGTTCGTCAATCTGCTCTCGGCTTTTGCCGGTCTCTTCTTTCAAAAACGCTTTGAATTTTTCTGCTACATCTTTACACCCACTAATATCTTTCGTAACGATAATTGTAAGCGGGCGCAATTTATGCGCTTTCAATTTGCGCCTTATTTCTTCGTGGTGATTAAGTACCAACTGCCACTTTTCTGTTTCCGGTTGTCTCGTCTGCGGCATTTCGGCAACATACTGCACTTTCTTAACAAATTTTTCTTCCATTGCTTGCCGCAACGAGTAACGATAAATCACATCGGAAAAATACTCGTTGCCGAGATAGCAAGTGCCAGAAACGCCAATGACATAACGAAAGCCGTAATCTGGATCGGTCAAAAATTCCTTCCACTTTTTCGCTTTGCTCGCCACTTCGTTTGCGACATGGTGCGTCTCGTCGTTCAAAATGAGTGTCCTGTCTCCTTTGCCCTGCAGGCTGTCGCGGATTGACGAGCGCACATGAGCGAGAATTGCGTGATAGTTTTCTATACAAATACTGCCAGATACAATGCTTTCGCTCGCGTTTATGACGTGCGGAGCGTTCACTGCTGCGTTTGCGGGTAAAAGGTCGCGCAAGTCGGCGTTTCCTGCCAGTAGCTCAAATTTTTCCAGCAATCCGGTCTCTATCGTCGTGGACGGACACAACACTAAAACTCTATCAACCGCGCCCTCGGCAAGCATGATCGCCGCAATGCCATACATCACATAGCTTTTGCCCGTGCCGGTCGCCAAATCAAGCGAGGCGGCGAGTTGGTCCGGCAATTGCAAATACCGTTCCAGATTTCCGATTGAGCCGTATTTATCGCGCAAAACTTCGTTATGCTCAAAATTCTTTCCAGCCAAATCGCGCAAATCCCGATACTCGCCGCCGAGTAAATACCGCGTAGCGGCGCGGATTGCGTCTTTTTGATACTCACGAATGCCGCAAAGCTCATCAAGAAACGCCTCGTACTTATTTTCGTCCCATTTGCGACGATCAACCGAAGTGCTGACATCAAGCACTAGGTCTTCATTATGAAATCGTTTTGTTCCGTTTGTTCTTCTTGGCATAATTATTTTTTAGCTTTGGCACGAAGCACTTTTGGTGTAATGACAATGCGTGATTCGTTGCCGTAAATATCCAAAAATACGAGCATGACATCACCTTTAATTTCTTTGGTGGGTAGCTCTATTTTCCACTTGTTATCTTTTATCGCGCTCGCGTAAAACGCTTTATCCAAATCAAATACCTTTCCGTTGTAATCGTAATCTACCATCACCATTGAAAGCGCGTCGTGCTTGCTAATTTTATCCTCTCCGCGCAGTCGCGCCTTGCTCTCAAACTTCTTTATTTTAACAGACACGGCTTGTTTCTTTGCGGCAAGCTCAAGCTCAACTACCGGCGGCTGGATAAAATCAAAACCCACCGCCTCAACGGTTTCGTTGATAGCCATTTCGTCGTTTGGCTGAACGAGCGCGGAAAATTTACGTCGGTGCAGTTCGTTGATAAAAGAATACGGAATACGAAGCGCGTAATATCGCACACCGTCCATTTCGAGATAATCCTCTTGGAAAAGGAACGCGCCGCGCGGAGCAATAATAAAGCAACGATCTCCAACGGCTTTTCCAATGCTTGCGTGCAAGTCTGCTATTGTCTGCTGGCTAATCTGTCCTTCCTTAAAATGATTGAAAACATGAACGCTTGAACCTTGTCGCTTGCCATCCATTTGGAAGCCATGAATTTTGTGTGGCTCGTCTTTGCACTCAAAAAGCTGGAGCGCAAAAAATCGCCAATCTTCCCACGGCAAATTTCTCAAATTCTCAAAATCATACAAACCAGCGTTATAAAGTGTGAACGGCTTGGCGGCAAGCGACTCACCAGTATTGCTGATATTTTTGCGTAAAGTTAGCATTCGTTTTTGAATGGTATAAACTGCGAGCTTACTTACATCAATTGCAATCCAGCGTCGCTCTAACTTTTCGGCTGTCGCGGAAGTCGTTCCCGAACCCGCAAAAACATCCATAACAATATCACCTTTATTTGAGGAAGCTTCAATAATGCGCTTAATCAATGCCTCTGGTTTCTGTGTCGGAAAATCAACTCGCTCTTTTGAATCCGCCTCTGTACCTAAAGGATAAATATCTTCCCAAACATCCCTACATACAGAATTGTGATACCACTTTTGTTTGTCTTTATCGAAAAATTCAGGATATTTTTCACTAAAGTTATATTTCTTTTGCTGATACGATTTGTAGTATTGTGTGTTAAAAAGAAAATTACCGTTTTTTGCGTAGTAATAAATATTATCGTGTTTTCTGGCAAAGAAATTTTTACTTACACCACCAGTCCTATAACTCCAAATAATCTCATTTATAAAATTTTGTTCTCCAAAAATTTCATCCATTAAAACTTTTATGTAATGGCCTTTCCTATAATCAAGATGCACATAAATTCCACCATCATTTGCGAGTAACTCTTTTAAAAGAATAAGCCTCTTTCGCATAAATTCTAAAAATGCGCTGCCAGCAATTTTATCTTGATATGCTTTTTGATCTTGGCTTCCTTTGAAATCTCGCCGTGTTGAAAATGGTGGATCAATGTAAATAAGCCGAACGCCCGGCGTGCCGTCGGCGTTCACCAGCTTTCCATCTGCTTTCATTTGCAAAAGCGTCTTTATAGCCTGCAAATTGTCGCCAAAAATAAGTTTGTTGTGCCAATCAACCCCGTTCTGTCCAAAAGTGCTGACTTCTTGAAACGGCACAGCCATTGTGTCGGCGAGAATTTGCTCCTCGGTTTCTTTGCCGTTGTAGACAAGTTCGTACTCGCGGCGTTCGGGCGGAAAAAACTCTCGCGCCCACTCTGCCGGAAGTTCCTCGCCGGTTTCGGTCAGCTTGAGTCCTCGTTTTAGCAACTCGTATATCTTTTCTTGACGACGTTTGTCCATTCAATTCATCATACCCCAAAACATCTCTATTCGTCTTGCATTGCCAATATATGTATTATCTATCCTCATACTGTCATTGTGGCTTGCTGTGGTCCTCTGGGGCGCGAGTTTTGTGCTATTTTGTAGTTACGCCTTGTTGGCCCGAAATCTCACTATATTGCCCTAAAGCACACGTTCTAACTTCGTTCAACATGCGGAGCCAGTCAGAATTTGGCAAGGTTTTGGGAAAAGAAAAACTTTGAACTACAATGGACGAAAAAGCAGAAAATAAAAATGATAAGCCGATTCTGTCGAAGACGAAAAAGGTTATCATATTGGCTCTTGCCATAACTTTTTTTGTATTCTCCATATTCAATGTATATTTAGAAATTCGCAGGCAATTTATGTGTAGTCAGATGGTACTTCTTAATGCACAAATCCCGCCCTCCGACATTGATAGTTACATCTTGAGAAAAGAGGCTTTTGAAAATGTTTGCCTTGAAAGAACTGGACTTGGAAGTTACTTTTGGGCATTCGCTAGTTTCTGGTTTCTCGGCTATGTGATAACTTTTTTCGGCAAACATCCAGAAAAAGTACAAGCTAAGGATAACGGCATTGCTTCTTGACCTTTCATCTGATAAGCGTATCGTAAGTTTATGAGAAAATATGTCTTTATTGCGCTTTTTACATATACATTCATCCCATTAGCAGTCAGTGCCCATCCTGGCAACACAGCTTCTGATGGATGCCACTATTGCAGGACAAATTGTGATAAATGGGGTGTCGCATGGAATGAAAGGCATTGTCATGCTTCTAAGGGTGTCCCCCAACCTACGGAACCTATAAGAAGTATTCGGGGAGAGGTTAGAGGAACTGCGGTACCGGCACCTGAGTATCAGACCTATATACCTAAGGCTTCCATTCCTGTTAGTGAGCCAGCCAAAGCTTTAAAGGAGATTAAAACTCAGGTACAAAAGAAGACATCAGCACCAGTTAATAATCAAGTAGTGGGAACATCAACGTCGTCCAAAGATATTGTTCCAATATCTCAACCGAAGCCACAACAGAAGAAAAGCTTTTGGGCTAGATTCTTTGGCAGGTAGTATATTTATCTACTGCTTGGGTTGAAATTCATTTTTTAGCTTTCCTTAAACTTTCTCAGCTTCTTCCACTTTTCTCATAGCTCTAATTAACATTAACCTTTGAGCCATTTGTTGCATATATTCTCGGTTTAAAAGGAGCGGTATATGAATGCTATACTTGGGGAGCCCGAATAAAATGTCTTACCCTAGAGGATATATAAATAAGGAATTAGAGAAAGAGATCGATAGGTATGGTGATGAAAGTCCAAATAGTCATTTGGGACCTTCCTACTACGCAAGAGCTTCACTTGGATTAACTGAATTAGAAAGAAGGAGCACAAAGAAAATAAATATGTTCTCTCTTTCTATAAGTACGCTTGCCTTAGTCTTTTCATTTTTAGCAGTTAAATACTCGGCAGAGCAAGCTGAATATTCAAGAATTCAAAGCGGTCCAGAACAAGTAAATCTGGCTCGTGCCATAAAACAGGCATTAGAATTTTGTAAGAACCAAAGAGAATGGGAACCTACAAGTCTGATGAATACCTCATCAGGAGAACAGATGACGTGTTCAGAAGTGTTAAAATCATATAAATAAATGAAGACAATCTTAGTTGATGCTGTAGATTGTTTCGTTTCAGATACAGGAGAGATTTATAATGAAATGCACGATCTTCTTGAGACCTACCCTAACAAGAAGATTATTCTTACTGGTGCAAATGATGAGCAATTTCAGAAATTCGGCTTAGACAAGATGCCTTATGAGGTATTTACCCTAAAGCATAGTCCTGAAAAAACAGACCCTTCCTATTATGTAAAGATGCTTGAGAACTTTGGATTAGGTAAGGAAGAGGTTATCTACTTTGAACACAACCCTGAAGCAGTTAAGAGCGCTCAATCTGCTGGAATAAAATCTTATTTCTTTGATTACGATAAGAAGGACTTGGCAAGCCTAAAAATATTCTTAGATAAAGACCTGTAGATAATAATGGGATATCTAATTCTTATCTTTTTCTTTGGAATCATACCGTCTATATTGTTATTGTATTTCGCGAGAAATTATTTTAATTGGAAAGCATTCGGCATTACAGTCTTTATAGTATTTGTAGCGGCTTTTATCAGTGACTATATCGGAATTGAGAAAGAACTGTGGACCTATGGCATCAGTGGTACACAAACAATTGGTAAAACCGTCTTTGGCGTCCCAATAGAAGATTTAATATTCTTCCTCACAATTCCCCCATGGATTATTGGTAGCTACGAGTTATTGAAAGCTAAGTTTTCAAGATAGACAGGTTTAATAAATACCCTTGCATGGTAATCGAGACCCATGGTCGCTGATTAATTTGACTTAATTTTATAATGTGTTATCGTCTACCCTAGAAAGGGGTGTCCGAATGCCTAAGTCAGCAGGTAGAGAAAAGAAGCTGGTAGTGTACGGGCAGACCTTGCAGAAAGCTCGACTCTCCTCAGGCATACTCAACCAAAAGCAAGCAGCCTCCCGCCTAACAGATGGTGGGCTACAGTGCTCTCAGCCTCTTATCGCTCAACACGAGACTGGCCGGATAGTGGATCCTTCGCTAAATTTTTTGAAGGCCATTGCAGCTTTGTACGAAGTTGACTACCGAGACCTGGTCGCTGTACTCGTGATGGATAAGTACGGTGTCGATTTCACCTCTGGAGAGAAGCCTCGGAACTTGCTGATCCAGCTCGTGGAAAAAAATCTGGAGGAGTTGCAAAAGGAGCTTGCCAGGCTCAAGAAATGAGTGTGGATGGGAAAATAAAGAACCGCTTACCACAAAACTGGGGAGGCGGTTTTGTGTTTTATACGGAACTAAACCTCATAAGCTCTAAGCCTCGCACTATATTAGGCAAATTAAGAGTCCTGAACTGCTCAACTAGAGAGTTCTGAACCCCGCCTGCCAGGCCCGGCGGGCAGGTCGTCCAATCATCGGAGCCATGATGGGAGCACTTGGGATATAATGGGAGCATGATCGATCAGATTAAAAAATGGAACCAAAGTCATACTGAAATTCCTAAAGATAAAAGTGTTTCTCAATATGCTATTGAAAGAGAGAAAGATTTTACAAGAAACTCATTTGTCTGTGAATTGGGAGGAGGAACGGGAGCTGATGCCATTTATTTTTTGCAACATGAGCATAAAGTGGCTTTAGTTGATATTTCAGACTATGCCTTAAAAATAGCTTTGGAAAAAGCAGAACAACTAAGTTTAAAGTTGGAAACTCACAGGGTAACCTTAGGAAAAGATGCAATACCGTTAGAAGATGAGAGTATAGATGTCGTTTATTCTAGACTCGCCCTGCACTATTTTGATTGGCAAACTACAGTCAACATTTTTAAAGAAATTTATCGCATAATGAAAAACGGAGGAAGAGCTTACATTACGGTCAAATCCCCCGATGATTATGAAGAAATGAGTTTTCTAAGACAAACAGCGGTAGAAAAAGATAAAGGTATTTTTATGGATAAAGGCGATATCAAGAGTAGGTTTACAATAGAACAACTCGAAGCAATTTTAAGAGAAGCAGAAATACGCTCATTTGAGGTCAAGTCTTACTCTGAAAATTTCGGTACCAGGGTGGATAAAGTTAAATCTGGTAATACCCAGACGATTCTCAATGAGATACAAATTTCAAAAGTTTGACTATAAAGAGAATTTTATGGTCGCGGAGCCAAGTATTGACTTTGGTATCCGATTGTGATTGAATGTTTGAAGAAAGCACGGGGGACCCGATTTCGTCGTGATGTTTCTGCTTCAAAGTGTACGCATTTAGAGGCGCTAAGGAGGGAAACTGCTCGTGACGAACAATAGACCGAACGACATACACTGGGGTGCGTATCCGAAGGACGCTGTGCAGTGCGACGGCTGCGGTGGCCATGGATGTGACGTCTGCGGCAACAGGGGCTGGTTGCCTGCTGGCCACCCTCAAGGAAGGCGATGCCGACGGGAAGGATGCAGGGAGCCGATTGCGCCGCCGCATTTCGGTGTCTACTGCACTCAAACATGCGCCTTCTTAGACAAGTCACGGACTCAGGACAGAATGTGACCGCCACCGCCGCGGGACGCGAGAAAAACCTCTCGTCCCGCGGCAGAGGGGCGGCTTTTCTTTTTATACATAGATTCGAACATCCTCAACCCAGCCAAGTGGTATGAACGACAAAAAAGCTATTGAAATATTAATGGGGATAGACCACAGGTATAAATTAAGCGACAAAGAAAAAGATGCTATTTCTTCAGCCATTGGCATGCTCAGCTAGTCTTCACTGACTCAAAGCAGACTAGAATCCAAGAAAAGAAAGCGAGACTAAGAATCACTCAGGTGGTGCCAAGCTATTGAACCTATACGTAACTATTGACAGAATATATTATATATGCTAGACTAGATAAGTAGCCAAATTCCACGCTAATTTCAAGACCACTTGGGATAGCTAAGGAGAAGAGAGATGGCACAGCTCTTTGTAGTTGATCAGAACGGGCACGTGCTCAATAACAACGTAGCCAGCATCATCAACCTCCGGGCGCTCGGTAAGAACATCGATGCCGAGAAGAACGGATGGGTGTACACGTGGCAGGAGGTATTCACCAGCGGGACGTACAACCTGCCGAAACCAATCTGCCCCGAGGTTCTCACTTTCGGCACGGCGCGGGCCTACCTCCACGCAAGCAATGGAATCGGAGGACTGCGGGTCACGGCCCGCATCGAGTGTACGGACCCTGCGGTGCTGGAGAAGGCAATCGAAATCGTGGTCAAGTACGTCGGTGGAAAGGTCAGCACGTTTGACCTCAACCAGCCGGCGCAGCCGAACTCCTTTGTCGATGGAGTTCGGAATGACCTCAAGCGTCTCTGGCACTGGGTTCGGTACAACGCCCTGCTCATGAGACGGCGCATCCTGCTCCGCCTCAGCATCTAATCTGGAACAACAAGTAGTATCCGGCTCCACAAACGATTGGCTCTATACAGCCCGCCGTGTGTGGAGCCTTTCGTTTTCATTTTTATACAAATTATTTTTCTACTTCTGATATACTTTCTGCCATGGAACATCTGACCAATCTGTTCAAGCTTATGGAGTTAACCAGGTCTCAACCACAGTATGGCTATGCTTTGGCTGGCATTCAACAAGACGAATTAAGTAACCTTGCGGAGCACCACTACTTAGTCACTTTTATAGCGTGGCAACTAGCTTCGCAGGTCAAGAAAGCCGGTGCCAAGATTGATATACGGAAAGTCTTGGAATTTGGACTCATTCACGACCTTGGAGAATTATTTGGGGGCGACATATCGATGCCATATGCTCGCGCCAATCCAAAGGCAAGAGAATACGCCAAAGCATTCGAAGAAGAGAATCAGAAATTCTTATCAAAATTTTTCGGCAATCAGTCCGAATACTTTAAGGAACTTGGGCATGAGATATTGGACGCAAAATCTGATGAATCTCTCATTGCCAAGATAGCCGATTATATCGAAGCAACTCACTATAAGCAGTACGTAAAAGTATTCTCCAAATTCGATACAGATTTAATAAAACCAAAACTTGCGTCAATGGTCGAGAAAATGACCGACCCCATCGCCAAGAAAGAGTTGGGTAAATTTATCAATGACTGGACCAGCGATATTACAAAGAAAGAAATTCCCGAAATTCTGTATGAAAATACCGAGAAGTAGCAATAAACAATGTGGTTGAATCGAGGTAGAGATCCCAGCATTGCCGTGCGCAGCCCTTATGCTTACGGTTTTGTAAAAAGCATATTTTTTTTCATATAATTCGACCCCCCTAAATCGATGACGGTCAATCTGTTTATAAGTAGATTTACCCAAAAAAGATAGTGGTGTATACTGAAATTGAACAATTATGATTTCGTCTATTAACTGGAGCGTAGAAAATTTCTTTGGTCTTTTCGCCCTTACCATGGGCTTACTTTGTAGTATCTACTTTTTCTATGAATGGGTCAGGCATTACAGAAAACAAAATTACCTCCTCTTGTGGTCCATTAGCTTAGCGCTTTTTTATGTATTTCTGATTCCGTTCATTCAAATAAAATTTAGCGAGATAATTATTCTTACTGATTGGACAAATTTTTTCATTCCAACAGTTCCCTTTATATTTTTGGGCTGGGTACTTATCTATTGGACCATAACTCAAATAAAATCGTCCGTAACGGATAGAAAATCAGCCAGACTTAAGGTATTTCTTTTGTTTTGGGTCCTTGCATCTTTTATTTTTTATTTTTTCAGATTTTCTTCAACAGAAAACGGGAAGTTATTGTCAATTATCGGTCTTTTAATTTTCTTTATCACTATACATGTTTTCATTCTCTCAGCGTTATGGAAGTTATTTAAAACGGAACGTTGGCAAAAAAACATGCGGGTAAATGCTGGCATTATTTTTATAGCGAGCGCAATTATTATTTCTATCGTAAGATATCTGTTTCTTCTTAACAGCCTTATGAGACTTCCCGGAGATTTTTGGTTTTTGTCGATAGCATCGTTTGATTTCGTATTTATTTTAAGAAGTGTGGTTGTTATTCTATTAACTATTGGCTTTGTCCTGATACATAAGCACTATCTTCTCAAGTCTAGGATATAAATATACTCCTTTTGTTTCTGTGTAATGGTTCTAACATCACTCACGGTGCGAATTGGCTTTCAAACAACGTCTCAGGGAGAACTTGAGGGACAAATTAGATGGAGACGAGGGTATGTATGAGCGTGAAACTGTAGTAAAAGATTTCGATGCTACTCGCGAGATACTTCTTAAAATTGGACCGATTGAAAATCAGATTTATCGTCTGAAAGGACTGGACGACAGAAATTACACTAAACTTACCTTCTCCGAACAAATAAAGCGCGCAGAAAACAAATTTTAATACAAAACAGTTGGCGGAATAGAAAAGGAAGTCGTAGAGTCACCTACGACTTCCAAAAACAATGTCGGGCACATCACTACACTCTCGGGAGCCACCCGAGGAGGGATTGCAAACTCCATCCCATGTGAAAACTCACGAGCGAAATCGCTATCACGATGATTACGAAGACGATGGTCCAGTCATAACTGTAGCTAGGCTTAGGCGTCGCCTTCGGTCTCTCGACAATCCAGAGTAAGTTATGAAGGTCATCCCTCTTTCGCATTTGCTTTCTCCTACCGTGCCTAGCGCTTGGCACATCTGGTTGTGAGAACAATCGCAGTGCCATCCCCATTGATGACAGCGGAGGAAGTAACTTGCTTGCATCCGGCGGTGATGTAGAGAGTCATTTCTTGTTCATTCAGCACCCTCTTAAAGTCTCTGGGCGCGAGATTCTCCGAAGTGCTGACCTTCCGGCTGATGACTTGCACCTCCTCTAGAGGGGGAGCATTAGCGCCTACAAATGACCATGCAGACATCACCAGCAACACCGCCACTAGCACCTCTACCATCACGCCCTCCTTCGTTCTCTGCGTTTTGTTCGGTACGGAGAATTACGATTGAGAACGGCGCACCACGCAGCGCCGTCCTTTCCCGCTTCTACATTTCCTGCGAGAAACACATGACCCCCAACGAGAATGTCTTCCGAACCTACGTCATCGACGGGATGTTTATCACATCGCCTCGGACTCATCGTACGCGGATCGAAGTCATCGCCCAGACATACGGGGCACACTTCAGCAACCCCTGCCATGTCTACCATGTCAGACCTCCATTGTCTCGAGAAGTGTGCTTCTATCCAACTCCTGACGATTAGCACAACGGCAGACCTTCTCACTTCCCGGTACCTTAAACTGCAACCACAAAGTGCTGTTGTACCAAACCCTGATCTCGTACCAGACGTACCAGCAGTGATACGGGACTCCATCTTCAGTAAAATGGTACAGTTCATCTTCCATCTTGCACCATCCATTTCTTGTATCGAAGAGCTCTCCTACCTTCATTGTACCCCTCATACAACCATCTTTCACTTTTGTTATCCCCTCCTTAGTACGCCCCCATTTTACGATATAATTATAGGCAGAAACGATCTTAGTTCTAAATAAAATCGTCGGAGAGAGGGAGGGTTACCATGTACTATCAGCTTCTCTTGGTGTTCGGTGTCGCAATGCTCTTGTCACAAGTGGCCGTGCTCGCGACGACCATCCAACTGCATCGTGCCGCAACACATGCAACGCTTGGAGGGCTCGTCCTCGATCCGAAGGTTGCATGGGCATGCAATCTCATCCTGTGGATTACCACTGGTCAGAGGAGGAGGCAGTGGGTGGCCGTGCACCGCAAGCACCACGTCTTCACAGACAAGGTGGGTGACCCGCACAGCCCACGCGTGCTCGGCTTCTGGCATGTCCAACTCGGCAACGTCTTTTACTATGTGTGGGCGCTGAGGGAGAAAGATATCCTGGACAAGTACGCTCCCGATATCCAGGAAGACAAGTGGGACCGGTGGCTCTTCAACCACGGCAAGCTTGGTCTCCTGCTAGGAACGGTAGCACTCTGCTCGCTCATGGGCATGTGGTGGGGACTGCTCACGGCACTAATTCATGCCGTGACATACATCTTCGTCATCGCCTCCTCCATCAACGGCCTGTGCCACACCTACGGCTACAGGAACTTCGATAACACAGCGACTAATCTGCGTCTCCTCGCGTGGATCACCGGAGGCGAAGGGTTGCACAACAACCATCACGAATACCCAACTCGTGCGAAGTTCAGTTTCTTCCCGGGCGAGTGGGACCCAGGGTGGTCGATCATCAAGCTTTTGATCAGAGTCAACCTGGCCACCATGAAGAAGACCCTTTGGACAGTCCCGAGGTAAGGATAACGGAAGGGCAAAACCTTCCTTCGACCCAACCCTGGGCGCATAGCGCCCAGGGTTGTTTTCATTCACCACCAAGAGTTGTGCACATTCTGTCAACAGGATATCCACCAACTTATTCTGATGACATTGTTGTGTTAGAATCACTCACATGAAGAAAGTGGTAGTCATCTTGGTTATCATCGGGGCGGTTGCACTTATATACACCATGCGCAATGGTTCTGCCACAACAAGTAACGTTCCGACAGTAAGCGATAAGGGTATCTTCCGTCCCGACCCGTCGGGCGCCACTTTCACCTTCGACGACGAATCGGTTACTCTGTCGGCAGGACGAAATGAAACAACCATTACCCCGGGAAGTGCGCTAGTAGAAGAAACAGCCTTGTTGGACCAATTTGCCTACGGGGATATCAATGCGGACGGCAAAGAGGACACCGTCCTACTTTTGGCCCGTTATGGTGGCGGTTCAGGAACATTTATATATTTGGCGGCCTTTGTTTCCGGGCCAGTCACTTACCGCGGGTCGGAGGCCACTTTTATCGGAGATCGAGTGTCTCCCCAATCTCTTTCTATAAATAAAGGCGTTGTGACCATACAATATTTAGACCGTAAAGCGGATGAATCTTTTGCTGCCGAGCCGACCGTGCCGGTATCAAAGCAATTTGTTTACAAAGCCGGAGGATTTGAAGAAAGATAGAAAATGTGTTTTAATAGCCACTTATGGAAATAAGGAATATAGCTATTATCGCGCACGTCGACCACGGTAAAACCACTCTTACCGACGCTTTGATGCGAGAGACGGGAATGACGGGGGAGGGGGTAACGATGGACTCAAACGCTCTAGAACTGGAACGTGGTATTACCATTTATGCCAAAAATACCTCCATTTTTTACAAAGATACGAAGATAAATATTGTCGATACTCCCGGCCACTCTGACTTCGGCTCGGAAGTGGAACGCGTCTTGCGCTCCATAGATACAGTCCTTCTGGTTGTAGACGCGCAGGAGGGACCGATGCCTCAAACTCGTTTCGTTCTGAAGAAGTCACTCGAGCTCGGTTTGAAACCAATCGTAGTGATAAATAAAATTGATAAGCCGGCGGCCCGGCCGGAAGTGGCACATGAATTGGTGCTTGAACTCTTCCTGGAGCTGGGTGCCAACAATGAGCAGATTGAATTCCCCACCGTTTTCGCTATCGGTAGAGAAGGTGTTGCAAAGAAAAAGTTGACCGACGAATCAAAAGACCTAACCCCCCTACTCGATACTATTCTCGAACACGTGCCGCCCGCCGAGCAGAAACTTGATGCACCTGCCCGTTTACAACCCTTTAACCTCGCTTACGATAATTTCCTCGGGCGTCTTGCTATCGCACGTATTTACGAAGGCACGTTGAAAAACGGCCAAAAAGTTTTTGTGAAAAAGCCGGATGGAGAAACTTACGCGGGAAAGATAAGCAAACTCTACACTTTCGAAGGCCTGAAAAGGAAAGAAGTTGCTGAAGCCGTGGCTGGAGATATTTGTATGCTCGCAGGACTGCCACAAATTTATATCGGTGACACTATCACGGCAAGCGAGGATACTCCGGCTCTGCCGGCTATTTCGGTCGATGAACCAACTATTTCTCTTAATCTTGTGGTAAACGATTCCCCTTTCGCCGGTCGTGTCGGTAAATTCGTCACCGGTCGCCAGATCCGTGAGCGCCTTGAACGCGAACTGGAAGTTAACGTTGGACTCAAGATAGATTTTTCCTCCAGTGAATTCATGACCGTCTACGGTCGGGGCGAACTTCATCTTGCTATCCTTCTTGAGAATATGCGCCGCGAAGGATTCGAACTCCAAGTTTCGCAGCCGCATGTTTTGGAAAAAACAGAAAACGGCAACAGACTTGAACCCTTCGAAGAGGTGCTGATAGATGTGCCGGAACAAATGTCGAGTGCTGTTATCTCCAAGCTAACGGAGCGACGCGCCAGTCTTATGGATATGAAGACGGAAAATGGACAGACTCGTATTACCTTTGAGGCGCCTACCCGCGGACTATTGGGGTATCGTAATCAATTTATTATTGATACTAAAGGTTTGGGCATTCTTTCCTCTCGCTTTACCGCGTTTAAACCATATGCCGGAGAGATGAAACATGAGAAGGGTGGCTCAATGATATCTATGGAGAACGGCAAAGCGCTCGCTTTCTCGCTCGATAATCTACAAGACAGAGGGGTATTATATATCAAGCCAGCGGAGGAGGTATATGAAGGACAGGTTATCGGTAATACCTCAAAGGGTGAAGACCTTTATGTTAATCCAACTAAAGGTAAACAGCTCACCAACATGCGCGCTTCTGGTTCTGACGAAGGTATTTATCTGACCCCCGCTTACAAACTTGATATAGAACGAGCCATGGAGATTATGGGTGACGATGAATATATAGAAATTACTCCGGATGATGTCCGTCTCCGAAAAATCCTTCTGACACAACAGGCACGTTCAAAGGCTCAAAGAAAGACTGTATAATATCCCTATGGCAAAACTTGATACGGGACCCTACAAAGGCGTCAGGGATTTTTATCCCGAAGATATGGCTATCGAGAACCATATCTTCAAAACTTGGCGAGAAGTCGTCGAGAAAGCAGGATACCAAGAATATAGCGCTTCTATCCTTGAACCTACCGAAATTTATACCGAGAAATCGGGCGTAGAGATAATCAATGAACAGACCTTCACTTTCACGGATAGAGGCGACCGGTCAGTTACTTTACGTCCAGAGATGACCCCTACTCTTGCACGCATGATTGCCGCGCGTCGTAGAAATTTGAAATTTCCCCTACGTTGGTACTCGATTCCCAACCTCTTTCGTTACGAACGTCCCCAGCGCGGCAGAAAGCGCGAACATTGGCAATTAAATTGCGACCTCTTGGGTATCACCGGCATTGAGGCAGATATAGAAATTATCTCCCTTGCTTATAAAATTATGAAAGAATTTGGAGCCAAGGATGAAAATTTTGAAATCAGAATCAATAATTCCAATACAGACGACTTGAAAGAAATCGGGCCAAACATAGTCTACGACCCTACTTTGGCCAGAGGACAAACTTACTACACAGGAATAGTCTTTGAAATCTTTGATACTAACAAAGAAAACGGGCGTTCTATAGCCGGTGGCGGTCGATATGACAACCTCCTGGAAATATTTGAGGTAGATCCTATACCGGCAGTTGGTTTCGGTATGGGCGATATAACCATTAACGACTTCCTCGAGACACATAAGTTAGGTCCTTATGCGTAAAATAGTTTTTGATATAGAAACAAAAAACTTCTTCCAGGAGGTCGGTAAAAATGACCCATCCCTCTTGGACCTCTCCTTGGTTGCTATCTATGATTCCCTGACTGACTCGTATTCTTCGTACTTGGAAGAAGAGCTGGGAAAACTCTGGCCGATACTCGAGCGGGCCGACATGCTCATTGGTTTTAATTCAGACCATTTCGACATTCCCCTACTTAATAAATACTACCCGGGAGATTTGACAAAAATAAAGAGTCTAGATATTTTAAAAGAAATCAAAGACTCTTACGGACGCCGGATGCGCCTCGACCAGTTGGCGGAAGGAACACTTGGTAAAAATAAATCAGGCCACGGCGCAGATGCTACGGACTGGTGGAAGGCAGGCGATGTGGAAAGAGTCCGCGCCTATTGCCTAGATGACGTCAAACTCACTAAGGGACTCTACGACTACGCTCTTGCCAACAACAAACTTATATTCAAAGAAGGAGGTGCCCTCAATGAAATTAAACTGGACACTTCCGGATGGGAAAAAGCCAACGACCACAAACTCACTTTCTCTCTGCCATTTTGAATGCTATAATATTTACTTAATAAAAAACGATGGAATCAACACCACAAAATAAATACCTTATCCCTTTAGCTATCATAGCCGCGGGCGGTTTGGTCGCAGTCGCCATTTACTTCGGCGGTTCGACAAGCTCACCGCAAGCGGTCGTAAATAATACAGGCCCAGAAATTGACCTCCCTCCTGTCACAGAGAAGGACCACATCATCGGCAGCAGGAACGCCGACTTGGTGATAGTCGAGTATTCAGATACCGAATGTCCTTTTTGTAAAACCTTCCACAACACTATGAAAGAGGTGGTACAAACTTACGAGGGAAAAGTGGCCTGGGTTTACAGACATTTCCCAATCGTCCAATTACATTCCAAGGCGCCTAAAGAGGCGGAAGCCACAGAGTGCGCAGCAGAACTCGGAGGTAATCAGATTTTTTGGGACTACATCGATAAACTTTTGGAAACTACCAAATCCAACGACTCACTTAACCCAAGCGAGTTGCCGAAAATAGCAACATCTGTAGGGCTTGATGCGACTGCATTCACTACATGTCTCTCAAGCGGTAAATATACCGAATTGGTACAAAAGAGTGTGGAAGAAGCAATTAAGGCCGGCGCCCTGGGGACACCTTACTCCATTATCGTCACCAAAGATGGTCAAAAAATAGTGATAAACGGAGCCGAACCGCTTAGAGACGTTAAGCTGAAAATTGACGCCCTGCTTAAGTAACTTCTAAACTCTTTCTTCAAGATACTTGAGGATAGCATACATCGCATAAGTATCTAAGCCGCAGTATTCTCGAAGATCATCCATTATTTTCTCTTTCTTATCCGAGTCTTTCCCGCGTAAAACAGTTTGCATCCAGACACGTTGTGCTTGCCCGCCTTCGGAAATATTGAGCTTTTTATAACTGAATTCCGGGAGAAGCGCCGGCAAGACCGACTTTATTGAAGCCTTGCCGAAGAAGTCTTTATCTACAAACCACCCTTTGGAAAATGGAATCATCAGGTCAACCATCCTTTCATTGACTCCCGCCAGAAACTTTTCATATTTGGGATGCATTTTCCCCATCTCTGTGTTTCTAGCTTTTTCAAAAGTCATGTACCAGGAAATGACAGAGCCTTTGGCATCCCGCCTGCTAGCGCCTGAGCTTAGCGATGGCGGGCAGGCAAAATCATTTTGGAGGTGTTCCAGGAGGGCCGGCACCGGGTCGGAATTATCCGTGTGCAAATACTCCTTCTGTCTCAGTTCCCCACCCGGTTTATCCAGAATATGCAGAGAATATTGGAAAGGCACTTGCTGATATGGCCGATAACCATCAAAGGCCGGTATCACGCTTGCAAGAGTCTCATAATCCAAAAAATATAATGGGTACTCTAAATCGTTGAGAAAGGCTTTAATCTCTTCCTTGTTTATATGTTGTGTCCCGGACTTCATGGCTTCGACTTGCCGCAATTGTTTTTCCGTAAGAGGCCCATCAAGCGGAATGTCATCGAGAAGTTCTATGCCATTGTCTTCGAGCCACGCAATAGTCTTTACATCGGGACCGGCGAGTTTATAGATGCTGTACTTAGGAAACTCTCCTTTTATAGCTTGTACAATACTAAGCCACTCTTCTATCACGCCTGCATTCTGTTTGAGATGGCGCGGGGAGAGGTCAGGCATCTTCTTTTCTTTCAATATCTCAAATGCTTTTTGGATATTCTCTTTTGTTTCCTCAATTATTTCTCGTACTTCCTCGGTCACATCTGTTTTTTCAGAAATCAGAGCGGGATCAATCTCGCCCTGTCTTACATATTTATTATTGACATGCAGGACAAACATCTTGCGCACAGAAAGTCCCGCGCTCTCTAAAACGATAGTCTGGAACGCAAGGTCTGGGATATGTTCAGGTTTGACGCTGGTGGAAGATTTTATTTCGTAAAGGTCATAAGTTTTATCACCTGTTTTTTCCAAGACATCGAAAATAGAAGTAATATTATCGGCCTCTACCCTACCTTGTAGTATTACTTCCGTTCCCTTCTCAATTTCCTTAGCTGTAAGCTCCGGCAGAGCATAATACTTAGTGCCGCTGAATTCATTATCATTCTTGTAACCAAGCTTAGCCGCTTTAGGGAAAAGTTTTTCGGCATACTGTTCGAATAGAGACCCTTCGTCGAAAAGTGCCTGTAGACCCTCGTCCGGCACCGGCAACTTTTCTTTATCGAATTTCTTAAGCCACAACCACGCCGGGTGCTTCAGAAACATCATGAATTCTGATTTGGAGATAACCATTCTAATACCCCCTTAGCCTGTTTATTTTTTCGTGCTGGCGGATTTTTTCGTGGGCTTTGGCTTCTATTTGGCGAATACGTTCACGAGTGACGCCGAAAACTTTTCCCACTTCTTCGAGCGTGTGAGTATAACCGTCGACCAGCCCATGACGCATCTCCAAAATTTTCCTTTCCTTAGGAGGTAAGTCACCCAAGATTTCTTTCACCTGGTCAGAAACAATACGCCGTGAGGAGTCCTGGTCCGGGGACAGAATCTTGTCATCGGCCAAGAAATCCCCAAGCTTGCTCTTATCGTCTTCGCCGTCATTGCCCACCGGACTCTCAAGTGATACCGTGGACTGGTCAATTTTTTCGATCTGATAAATTTTCTCAACATCCAAATTCATCTCCAGAGCAATTTCTTCCTGTAGCGGGTCTCGGCCGAGGTCCTGCGTCAGGCGCCTAACTACTTGTTTATATTTGGCGATAGTCTCCACCATGTGCACCGGTACGCGGATAGTGCGAGACTGGTCTGCCAGAGCACGAGTGATGGCCTGTCTAATCCACCATGTCGCATAGGTTGAAAATTTAAATCCTTTGGTCCAGTCAAACTTCTCTACCGCCTTATGCAACCCCAAATTTCCTTCCTGAATAAGGTCAAGCAGAGTAAGATCGGGACTACGATTGGCGTATTTTTTGGCAATTGAGACCACCAGACGGAGATTGGCTTTCATTAAGAGGTTCTTGGCGTCCTCGTCTCCGCCTTCGATTCTTTTGGCCAGCTCTTTTTCCATCGCACCGGCAATGAGAGGATACTGGCCGATTTCCCTAAGATACATTTGAATGGAATCGTAGGATGAGTCACCTCTTGAGTAGGCGTAGTGCTTACCGGTTTCTGCTTCCGGCATTTCCAACAACCCTCCCCCTTCAAGAATATCGACACCCATGACATGCAACTTTTCATACAACTCATCCAGAAACACAATATTGGTCTCAATATTCGGAAACTCTTTCAAAATTTCATCGTAGGTGACAAAACCACGGTCTTTGCCGCGCGAGATAAGACGTCCCATCTTGGAGGCCTCCTCCATGTTCTTTTTAGATATGGGCCTGGCTTTCGCTTTGCGCTTCTTTTTCGTCTTATGAGTCTTGGAGGCAACAGACCTTTTGTTGGGCTGTTTTTTACTCACCTTTTTGGATTTCTTAATTTTATGTTTTTTATTTTTTTTCATGGTTCGACTTTACTCACCATGACCCTGAGCTGTGTCGAAGGGTCATCAAATATGCCTTATCTTACAACATTTTCTTCTTTTCCTCGAGAGCCCTCATTTGACCGTGAACTTTTTGAATCCTCACGGTTAAGCTCGCAATCAATTTGCCGTCTTTGGACACCTCTGCCTGCGTAAGCTCGGAGAGCAGATGACTTAGATTATCGCGCAACACAATACCAGAGAGATTGTCCGAGAGTTCCGCCTCTTCTTTCTTAAGTACGACAAGCTCTGGAGCAGACTCCGGTAACTCTTTCTGCCAAAGTCTCATTTCAGCCAGGCGCTCTTCGATTTGCTCTCGATACGATGGCGGAAGTATTTTCTCGGCCTCGTCACCGAGAGCCAGCTTGGAGTCGGGCATCGGAGCGACATCAGCCCGTTTGGCTTTCTTCAAATCTTCCCAGAGTATTTCTTCCTTAATGCCTGTGCGCTTGGCAAGCATAGAAATAAAATAAGACTGTTCAATGGCACTTCCGATAATTTTTACCAGAGGCAAAATTCTTTTTTCGACCAATTTGCCGAGCTTTCTCGGGTTCTTTTCTTTCTCTTCAACTTTGTTGAAGAAGAACTCCACTGCCGGCAAAGATTGCCTAAGAATATCTCTCCATACAAGAGGGTCCTCTTGTGCTATTTCCGCCGGGTCACGGCCCGATGGCACATTTGCCACTTTTACTTCAAGACCCAAGGCTATTCCAAGTATGCTTGCCTTCTCCGCCGCTTTTTCTCCCGCAGAATCACCATCAAAAGCAAGGATTATCCGAGCGGAAAGACGTTTGAGACGCTCCAGATGTGTGCGGGTAAAGGCAGTCCCGGAGGAGGCGACGGTGTTATCCACTCCGGCCTGATGAGAAAGGACCAAATCCATCTGTCCTTCCACAAGCACCGTATAATCCTTCTTGCGTATATGGTCCTTGGCCTTATCCAAACCGTAGAGCACTTCGCTTTTGGTGAAGAGAATCGTATCAGGACTGTTGAGATATTTTGGTTCTGTCTCTTTCGCGAGAGCCCGACCGGAGAAAGCGATAATCCATCCGTTCGAATCGGCCATGGGGAAAATGATGCGGTCGCGGAAAACATCATAGGGTTCTTTAGTGGCATTGGCGTCGCTGGTCTTCGCCAGACCAGCCCTGGAGATAATTTGTCTGTCATGTCCAAGAGCCTCCAGATGGTTAAAAAGCACGCGCCATTCGGCTGGTGCATAACCGATACGCCATTTCTTGACGGTCTCATCGTTTATCCCTCTGGAAGCCAAGTAACTTTTAGCCGGTTCATTCCCGGCTAACTCCTTTTCAAAGAACTGTGTGGCATCTTCCAAAACTCCAAGAATTTTATCCTTCTCTGTTTTTGACTCACCACCACGATATTCAATCTCCACACCGGCTTTCTCCGCCAAGAGCTTCAAAGCTCCCCGAAAATCTAAACCCTCTACTGTCTCTACGAAAGTAAAGATGTCTCCCTTGGCCCCGCAACCAAAACAGTAGAAACTCTGGCGCACGGGTGACACGAAGAAAGACGGGGTCTTCTCGGTATGAAACGGGCAACGTGCTTTGAGACTAGTCCCCGCTTTCTCGAGTTTGACATATCCGGAGATAACTTCGGCTATGTCTAACCTTTCTTTGATTGTGTCAACATCGCCTCGCATATCAATTTTTCTTTGAAGCCTCCTTTGAAGCTGGTACCGGCCGGGATAAGACGACCGATGATGACGTTTTCTTTTAATCCCACCAGATTATCTTTGGCGCCCCGAATAGCTGCCTGAATCAACACGCGAGGCGTATGCTGGAACGAAGCGGCGGAGAGGAAGCTCGAACGCGAGAGCGAAACCTCCGTAATACCCATGACAACCGCATCGGCGACTGCCTCCTCTAAACCTCGCTCCTTCATGCGGTTATTGATTTCCGTTAGTTCGGAAACTTCCACAATATCTCCACGAGTCAAGTGGGTGTCTCCGGCATCTTTAATCTTACGACGGGCAAACATTTGGCGTACGATTAGTTCGATATGTTTGTGAGATACGGCGGCGCCTTGAAGCTCATAGAGTTTAGAGACTTCGTGAATAACGTAGTTTTCGGTTTTTTCTCGGCCGGCATAACGGAAGAGTTCATCGAGGTCCACCGAACCGTCCGTTATCACATCACCCTTTTTGACATTCTGCCCAACCTTCACCAGAAGCGTCCTGGAAGCTTGGACTGTGTACTCGTTGTCGAGTTTTTTCGTTTTCGTTTCGCCCGCATCAGGTGTGACCACTATGAGCTTATCGTAACCAAGCACTTTCACTTCTGTCACCATCCCGTCAAGATGACTGATGACCGCGGGGCTTTTGGGTTTGCGTTTCTCGAATATTTCCTCAACACGTGGCAGACCGGCAGTAATGTCACCGCCAGCCGAAGCAATACCACCCGCGTGGAAGGTGCGCATGGTCAGCTGTGTTCCAGGCTCGCCGATAGCTTGAGCAGCCACCGTACCGACCGCTTCTCCCAATTCGACCGGCTTGTTGTTACCAAGGTCAACACCATAGCACTTGATGCAGACACCATGTATAGATTTGCAAGCCAGAGGCGAACGAACGTTTATAGACTCAATCGAAGTTTTGTCTACCGTTTCAGCGTCACTTTTGGTGATGAGATGCCCTCGTTTGAACAAGAGTACGCCCGCGCCATCGGATAGGTCACTAGCCAGAAATCTGCCTTTAATCTTTTTGGAGAGCGGAATCTCAATACCAGAGGCGGTTTTCTTATGGATAAACGTGCCGTCCTTGGTACCACAATCTTCTTCGGTCACAATCTCGTCTTGTGCGACGTCAAAGAGGCGACGAGTCAGATAACCGGCCTTGGCGGTATTGAGAGCCGTATCGGTTAAACCCTTGCGACTGCCGTGAGTGGTGATGAAATATTCAAGGGGGGTGAGTCCTTCTTTGTAACATGACAAAATTGGAAACTCGAGAGATTCGCCTGAAATAGATGCGATGATACCCTTCATACCGGCCATTTGGTTAAGGTTACCGAGGGAACCTCTGGCCTCCGAATAGGTCATATCGTAAACGGAATCATTGATGCCTAAAGTACCCGGGATGAGCTTCTCAACCTCGGCTTTAATACCCTGCCATATTTCGACCGATTTAGTAATACGTTCATGTTCGGAGAGAAGACCTTCTCTGTATTGACCGACCACCTCACTCACGGCTGCGCGACCTTTATCAATAATAACTTTCTTGCCTGGAGGAATCTTGACATCTCCAAGCCCCCAAGTTACTCCGGAAATAGTGGCGTAGCGGAAGCCGAAATCTTTAATCTTGTCCATGATCGGGGGCAAGTTATCAATGCCGTAGCGTTCAATCAAATCGTCGACCAATTCCGACATCTTCTTGCGGCTCATTTCGTGATTTAGGAACGGATAGTCCTTGGGCAAGATACCGTTAAACAGAAGCCGTCCGACGGACGTTTCGAAGACTTTTCCTTCAAACTGTTTATATCTCTCCGTATTGGTCGGGAGAATAGAAATTTTAGCGCGTAGACTGACTGCCCCAAACTCATAAGCGGTCACGGCACTATTCGGACTGGAGTAATATCTGCCCTCTCCTTTCTCACCGACAAGTGTTCGGGTTACCCAGTAAGTACCGAGCACGATATCAAGGAGTTTTGCCGAAACTACCGGTTCACCGTTACCGGGCTTTAGAATATTTTTGTCTGCGGCCATAATCAGGCGAGCTTCAGCCTGAGCTTCTTCGGAGAGAGGCACATGGACAGCCATCTGGTCACCATCAAAATCGGCGTTGAAAGCGGTGCAGACCAGCGGGTGAAGTTGGATAGCATTGCCCTCAATCAGTATTGGCTGGAAGGCTTGGATACCCAAACGGTGTAACGTTGGAGCGCGGTTCAAGAGCACATACTTGCCACGAATAACTTCTTCAAGGATAGCCCAAACTTCCGGAATAGCATCTTCGATAAGACGGCGAGCGCCGGGAATATTGAAGGAAAGTTCGCGTTTCAATAGTTCAGAAATAATGAATGGCTTGAAAAGTTCCAGAGCCATATGTTTCGGCAAACCGCATTGATGAAGCTTCAATTCCGGACCAACCACAATTACCGAGCGACCGGAATAGTCCACGCGTTTCCCCAACAGATTTTGTCTGAAAAGACCCCTTTTGCCCTTGAGATTGTCGGAGAGTGATTTGAGCGGCCGGCGCTGAGATTGGTTGCCGGAGACACTCGAATGCCTGATGGTGTTGTCGATGAGGGCATCGACCGCTTCTTGGAGAATTCTTTTCTCGTTACGTAAAATGACGTCTGGAGCGTTAATCTCTTTAAGTTTCTTGAGACGATTATTGCGATTAATAACGCGACGATAGAGGTCATTAACATCAGAGGTGGCGTAGCGTCCGCCATCCAGAGGCACCATCGGTCTAATAGCCGGCGGAATAACCGGAATGCGTACCAGAAACATCCATTCCGGCCTATTACCGGAATTAATCATCCACTGGACAGTCGAGATACGTTTGTTCAGGCGGACAATCTCCGTCGAAGGCGCGTGCTCAAGTTCTATCGCAAGCTCCTTCAAAAGTTTCCCGAGGTCAAGACCTTTTAAAATATCGTAAATTGCTTCTGCCCCAATACCCGCCTCAAAAATAGTCGGATATTTAATGGACGAGCGGTGATACTCGATTTCATTGAGCACTTGCCCGGGTACCAGAGACTCAATATCACGCCGGGTGCTAAGCGCCAGTTCCTTGAGCGCGAGTTTGCTTTTATCATCCTTTAGGGACTTGGTTTTAGCTTTAAATTCCGATTCTAAATCCTTGAGCACACGAGCCTTTTCCGATTCCGAAACACTAGTGACAATATAGCCGGCAAAGTAAATAACCTTTTCAAGTTCCGAGACAGGAATACCCATTACCAAAGAAATTCGCGATGGCACGTTTTTTAAAAACCAGATATGGGCTACCGGGGTGGCAAGCTCTATATGACCCATGCGATCGCGCCGCACAATAGAACGCGTGATTTCCACGCCGCACTTCTCGCAAACAATACCTTTGTATCGAATACCGCGGTATTTGCCGCAATAACACTCGAAATCCTTATCGGGCCCAAAAATCTTTTCGTCGAAGAGGCCGTTTCTCTCGCTCCTTTGCGTGCGGTAGTTAATAGTTTCCGGTTTGGTAACTTCGCCATGCGACCACTCCTTGATGCATTCCGGAGATGCCAGCCTAATGCTTATCGCATTAAATTGTTCCGCGTCGTTCACTTTTATTTTATAATTATGCATTATTTTGAGGATTATCCGGTTTCTTCTTTAACTCCACATCAAGTGCCAGGCCGCGAAGGTTATTTAAAAGCACATTAAACGAGGCCGGCAGATGCGGTTCCGGAATCTGCTCTCCCTTAACTATTGCGTCAAAAGCCGCGCTGCGACCTAAAATGTCGTCAGACTTGATAGTCAGCATCTCGCGGAGAGTATAGCTTGCTCCGTGGCCGAGAAGCGCCCAGACTTCCATCTCCCCGAAACGCTGGCCACCATTCTGCGCTTTACCTCCCAGAGGCTGTTGAGTGATGAGGGAATACGGACCGATGGAACGCATATGTATTTTGTCTTCGACCATGTGGTGAAGTTTAAGAATATACATGTAGCCGATAGCAATCTCTTGATTGAACGACTCGCCGGTGCGACCGTCGAAAAGTTTAACTTTGCCGGATTCTTTAAAGTTTGCCTTAACGAGTTCCTCCTTAATCTCATCCTCGGTCGCACCGGCGAAGGGCGGTACAATCGCTTGATAGTTAAGGGTATGCGCCGCAAGGCCAAGATGCATCTCCAAAATCTGCCCGAGATTCATACGGGAAGGCACTCCGAGAGGGGTCAGAATCACATCGATAGGAGTACCATCGGCCATATAAGGCATATCTTCAACCGGTAGAATTCTGGAGATAACACCTTTATTGCCGTGGCGACCAGCCAGTTTGTCGCCTACCGAGACGTTTCTCAATTGCGCCACTTGAATATGAATTTGTTTCAGAATCCCCGAATCGAGCTTGTCCCCTTTCTCGCGGGTAAAGACTTGTACCGATATCACCCGGCCCCGCTTGCCTCCTTCCATGCGCTTGGAAGTATCTTTGACATCGCGGGCTTTCTCACCGAAAAGAGAACGGAGCAGACGTTCTTCCGGAGTCAGTTGGGACTCGCCCTTGGGAGTAATTTTACCTACCAAAATATCGCCGGAACGAACTTCGGCTCCAACTCTGATGATGCCATCTTCGGCCAAGTTTTTGAGCTTGGATTCTCCAACATTCGGGATATCGCAAGTGGTCATCTCCGGCCCCAATTTAGTATCTCTGACATTTACAGTAAACTCCTCGATATGAATAGAGGTAAATTTGCTTTTCTCAACCAGGCGCTCGGATATAATGATGGCATCTTCGTAATTAGCTCCGGACCATGACATGAATGCCACCAAAACATTCTGCCCAATGGACATCTGCCCATTGGATGAAGAAGACGTGTCGGCCAAAACGGACCCTTTCTTCACCTTCTGCCCCAACTCGACTGAAGGTCTTTGGTGAAAAGTGGTAAAACCATTGGTCATGGAGAAATTTACCAAAGGAAACTTGTGGCTATTCCCCTTGTTGTCTTTTACCACCACCAACTTGCCATCCACATAAGACACTACGCCATCTACGTTTGAGAAAACAATACGGCCGGTATCACGAATCGCTATTTCCTCGATACCGGTGGCCACCAATGGCACCTCCGGGACAATGCAGGGTGTTGCCTGCTTCTGCATATTTGAACCCATGAGCGCGCGATTGGCATCATCGTGATTGAGAAACGGAATCATCGAGGTTGCAATCGAGAAGGCCTGGTTGGTCGCCACGTCCATAAAGTCAACATCATCGCGAGAACGGGTCTGAGGAGTGCCTTTGACGCGCACTTCCACCATATCGCTCACTATTTTATCCGCCTCGATGGGCGTAGCTGCATGGGCAATAATCGAGTTTTCTTCCTCTAGGGCATTGAGATATTTAATTTCTCCGGTAATCTTGCCCGCCGAGACTACTGCATAGGGAGTCTCAATCATACCGAACTCGTTGATGCGGGCGTAAGCGGCTAAACGCAGGATGAGACCAATGTTTGGACCCTCCGGAGTCTGAATGGGGCAAAGGCGACCATAGTGCGACGGATGAACATCTCGTACTTCGTAACCGGCGCGAGCACGATTGAGACCACCCGGACCAAGAGCCGAAACGGTACGGAGATGTTCGAGTTCTTCAAGTGCATTGGTCTGTTGCATGAACTGCGAAAGTTGGTTGGTGGTGAAAAACTCTTTCATCCTGGCCTGGAGTGGTTTGGGGGAGATGAATTGCACGGGCAAGGTGACGTCGGTATCGATGGTAGACATCCGATTCTGAATATTGCGTTTAATCTGGGCCATACCGACACGAATCTTCTGTTGGAAAAGTTCTCCCACGAGACGCACTCTTCGGGAACCCAAGTGGTCGATGTCATCTTCCTTCACACCCGGGGTGACATTGAGATAAATAATATGCGAGATGATAGATACCATGTCAGAAAGGGAGAGCGTGCGGCGTTCAATCTCTTTGGCGGTTTCTTTGATACCGAAACGGTTATTGAATCGAAAACGACCAACGCGAGAAAGGTCATAACGCTCCTTGTCGAAGATGGAGCGGACGAACTCACGGGCATTTTCCGCTGCTGCCAAGTCACCATCGCGCAAACGTTTGTGGATTTCTATGGCGGCCTCGTCGATAGTGGTTGTGTGGTCCTTGGCCAAAGTCTTCTCAAGATGATGCTTGGCGCCGGCCACGCCTTCAAAGAGAGCTGCAATCTTGTCGTTTGAGGTCACACCGAAAGCGCGTAGAAGAATAGTAATGGGAAATTTTCTCTTGCGGTCAATACGAACATAGATGGTGCCGTCCAAGTCGGTTTCCAGCTCAATCCAAGCGCCGCGACTTGGGATAATTTTGGCACCGAAAGTTTTTTTACCTTTCAACTCTTGAGCTGTAAAAGAAACTCCGGTTGAACGAGCAAGCTGTGGCACCACTACACGTTCAATACCGGAGATGATGAAGGTGCCGTGCGTTGTCATGAGCGGAAAATCCGCCATGAAAATTTCTTGCTCCTTCTCGGTACCCATAATCAGATTCTTGAGCCGTACTCGCACTTTCAAAGGTGCCTCGTAAGAGAGCTTTCTATCCTTGGCTATGTACTCGTCAAATTTCGGCTCTGCCAATTCAAAACTAACAAAGTCCAGCTGAAATTTTTTCTCGGAAAAATCTTTAATGGATGAGAATTCTTCGAAAACTTCTTTGAGACCTTTTTCAATCAACCACTTGAATGACTCCACCTGCGAGACTACCAGATTCGGTGTCTCGGCTAAGGGTTTCCTAAATCGACCGAAATATTTTTTCGGTCGTACGGTTGGATTGATTAAGTTGGCAGATTTTCCCGATGGGGGTGTATCCATAAAGTAAAAAAATTCAAAGCACGCCGTGACTATCCGTGCTTACCAAAAAATGATTAATCTATACTGAAACTCTTTCTACTGGCCGTAACTCAATCGTTCGGGCTATCTTACTCCAGTACCCTGTTTCCTGTCAAGCCCCCGTCTACCTTTTTTCCACACATCTATCTTGGCACGGTGGCCGGAGAGAAGAACCTTGGGCACACGATATGATTTACCTTTGTATTTGAAAACTTCTGGACGTGTATAGACTTCGCTAGATGATATGCGCCTCTCCTCAACAGAATCAAAATTGCCCAAGACGCCTGAGACCTGGCGACTCATAACATCTACAATAACCATCGCCGGCAGTTCTCCTCCCGTCAGTATAAAAGGTCCAACTGATATTTCATCCATCTTGAAAATTTTCTTCACCCGAGCATCAATACCTTCATAGCGCCCACATACAATAATCACATTTTTATACTTCTTAGCTACTTTGGCTGCGTAAGTATTAGTAAATTGTGTGCCACTCGGGCTCAAAAATATTATTTTAGGCTTACCTCCAGCTTTGGCGACGGCTGAAGCAATAGCTTTCACCACCGGCTCTGCTTGGATAACCATTCCTGGGCCGCCGGCATATGGAGGCCTGTCTATTCTCTTGTTTTTATCCTTAACAAAATCCCGCGGGTTGTAAAAAAAAACTTTAATTTTTTTATCTTCTATGGCGCGCTTCAAAATCGACTCGCCTAAATACGAGTCAAATGCTTTAGGAAAAAGGGTGATGATGTGGAAATGCATGAGTTAGGTTCTAGGGACTTGGGACTAGGTACTAGCTTTTAAGATCTAGTTTCTTTACTAGACCCATGGTCATCTTAGAGACTTCAGCAAGAAGCCCGTTGATTTCAATATACTTCTGTTCAGGAAGAAAAGAAAGCTCCTTAGCAATCTCAATCTGAGTTTCCAATTCTGATGCCGAACCTAAAGCAATGCTGAGAAAATGCAGAAAATCCTTGGTCGTATGTCTACTTCGACCTTCTGCTATATTCGAAGGGATGGAAACGGCGGAACGGCGTATTGGAGAAGTAATCCCATAAATCTCTGATTTGGGAAAATTTTCAGTTACCTCATATACGGCCTTGCAGAGTTGAATTCCTTTCTGCCAAACTGTTAAATCTTTATGAGAATAAATTGGCATTTGGTTAAGCTAGATTTTCCGGTCTTTTAACCTTCACTCTCTGTTGACCGAAAAAAGGACTATAACTTGTTATCTCTTCTGATATAGAAAATCCCAGAGTTTTTACTATTTTTTCTATCTCATTAAGCGAATCGGCACTAGCGCTTATCTTCGCAGCTCTATCAAGCAACTGTAAATCAAGCTCAGGAAAATCATTCTCTGCTTTATCCGCAATGCCCCAGTAGTCCCAGGGTAAAGCTTCCCACTTATATAGGGCGGAGATATCACGAACTACGCTTCCTCGTACAAACCACTGACCTTTAATATCAATACTTGAGACCCCAAACTTATCTGGATCAGTTCCATGACGAATCATTTTCCACGCTTCCCCCGCAACAATAAATTTATCATATGGGATATTTAGTGGGTTAAGAGTGATCTCATATTTCTTGACTACCGTTTCATCAAGATTAGCATCCACTAGAATCCATTTAGCCTGTTCACTGTCCCAATATTCACAAAGCCAATGATCATCATAGAAGTCTTTTTTAATTCCAAAATATTGGTCAAAACCACATCTCAAACGTGCTGGAATATTTTTATGGCGAAGCATTGAACAGAGCACTATCGCATAATCTCGGCAACTTCCTACAAAGCGATTACCTGGGTCCCTAATCTGATCGAGAGGTCGATTGTCTCTTGCCATAAGTCGTCCAAGAATAGTCTCAACATACCGCGTATCAACATCTTTCTGCTTTTCCTCATTTAATGTTTCGCCATAAAGTTCTAGGAAATCTTTATCAATAACAAGATCTTGAACTATTTTCACAAGTTCTGGTATAGCATCCGGCAAAACAGCAAAAAGTTTGCCAAACTTACCTGGTTTAGTAACCAAGCTTTGGCTTAAATATATTTCTGGTATTTCCATGTTCTTCGAAATCAGAACCTGTCTCAAGCTGGCTAGTCCCTAGCCACTAGAACCTAGCCACTAGTCTAGATTCAAATCCTCCATAGCCTCATCAAGGGTCTTGGAGGTATTAGGAGCAGGAGGAGCAATTGGTCCTCGCCTATCTTGCCAAGACTGTCCGCCCATACCGGCAGGTTCATTAATCTTGAGGTTGATGCGGGCATTATTTTTCATACCTACTACGCGTAGCAAAATCCTGATGGCTTTGGCGGTATTACCGGCTCGACCTATCACCTTACCCATATCGTCAGGATGAACGTCTAGGGACATGAGCACACCCATTTCATCGACAGTCCTTTTAATCTTAATGTCATCCGGATGTGACACTAATGCTTTCACAACATATTCAAGAAATTGAACATCATCAATCATGCTCTTTAGTTAAGGAATAATCAGACGGCCTCTTCTGTAATCACAGGCTCTATTATATCATCCGCAACAGGTTTAACTTCTTCAACCACGGGTTTCTTGGTCTCGGGAGCTTTCTTGGACTTAGCCGAAACATTAATCTTTTTGGCACTGATGATTCTGTGTTTGACCAGAAGGTTGTGAATGGTGGGAGTTGGGCTAGCACCTTGAGAAAGCCAGTATTTAATGCGTTCAGTTTCCAGAGAATCCCTAGATTGACGAGGGTCATAAGAACCAAGAATTTCTTTAAAGCGACCACTCTTGGTGCTGTTCTTCGAGTCGGTCAAAACAAGTCGAAAGCTTGGTTCGTGCGTTCTCCCCACCCTCTGCAATCTGATTTTAAGCATCTGAGCAGATTAACAAGAAAACACGCATCAGTCAATTTAAAAGGAGGGGCGTCAGCTGACGCCCCTCCAACGCCAATCATCCCAGGCACCCACCTACGCAGAGACGACAGATAAGTCGCAGACACAGAGGAACACATCGTCCTCGTCCAGCTCGCGGTCGAAGCTTGCCAGATGGAAGCCGAAGCCTCCGCGCTCGAGAACGACGAGGTTGGGCACCTCGTACTTCAAGAGACGTTCCGGCTCGTCGAGGGAGGCATACCACCGGCCCTTACAGAGACTCTCCCTCCATTCTTCAAAGACGAGGGAGAGACCGGCAGATCCAATGAACACATTTCTTGCTTGCTTGCGACAGAACGCCACCCGCTCTGCGTACGTCGTCTTGCCTGGCATTACTTGCCCGAATACTCGAAACCACAGCTTGTCACCAGGCCTAGGAATGCGGGTGGGACGGAAATGCCGGTCAGACCTGGCTCTATCGTCGTAAACGAAGTAGCCAGCATTTTGCTTGCGGAGTGATGCTGGACGATAGTTCTCCGACACCGTGGTCACACCGAAATCATCCAGTAGGTCAAACTTAGTCATCATTTCGCCCTTTCTTGTTCAGGAAATTCTCGCTTGTCTGCCTAAATTATACACATCTCTAGAGAGATTGCTCGGCCTCAATAAATTCCTCTAAATTGCCGTTAAGAACTTTTTCGACATCGTGAACCTCAACATTGGTGCGATGGTCCTTGACCATCTTGTATGGATGAAGCACATAGGAGCGGATCTGGTTGCCCCATTCTATTTGAGTAGTTTTAGAAATATACATGCCCTTTTCTTTGGCCTTACGCTCGTCTTCGAGCAGTTTGTATAACTTCGCTTCAAGCAGAATTTGGGCTTTCTCTCTATTCTGCACTTGAGAACGTTCGGATTCCACATGCACCGAGAGGTTAGTGGGTATGTGTACGAGACGTACTGCCGTTTCGCGTTTATTGACATTTTGCCCCCCGGGACCGCTTGACTTCGAATACTCGGTCTTAATATCTTCCGGCGGAATTTTCACCTCGTCCGGTTTCTCAAATTTAGGAATAACCTCCACCATCGAAAACGAGGTGTGCCGAAGCGCTTTGGCGTTGAAAGGCGAGATACGCACCAGACGGTGAACGCCCGATTCATTCTTCAACGTGCCATAAACATTTTTGCCATTTATCTCCAGAGTGATATTTCTATAACCGCCATGGTCATTTTCATTTTTATGGATAATAGAGTATTGCCACTTTTGTTTATCAAAAAATTTCAAATACATTTCTAAAAGAATTTTGGAGAAATCCTCGGCGTCATCTCCCCCCGCGCCGGAGAAAATGGTCATGACAGCCCCACCCTTGTCATACTTTCCTGCTCCCATAAGTTCACTTTTCAGTGATTCATACTCACGGATAGTGGCTTGAGCCCTGTCTTTATCCGCCCAAAAGTCCGCCGAGCTCATCGCTTCCTCGATTGCTTCGATTTTTTGCTTTATTTCTTCCGGCTTGGACATTATTTAAACTGGATTTGAAAATTATACATCCCCATCGCGCAAAGTCCCTGTAGGGTCGAACCCGATTCTTGAGGGGGCAACTCTACCAAAGTCTCGCCTGACGGCGGCAAATTATTGCGGTAACCCAAACTTGGAATTACCAGTGCCGCCGAACAATCGAAGGTGCCCAGCGTATTGATTTTGATAACCGTCGGTATGCCCGCTTCGGCGACCGTCATTTTAGGCGAATAGCCGCCCTTAGCACTAATTTCAATTATTTGTTTGCCGTCAGTCACACTCACGTTATTAGCATCTTGTGGCGTAGTACCGTCTGAATCTTTGCGACTGCCAACAAGCATAATAGCTCCTCCAATAAGAACGACAGTAACCAGTATAGATATAGCTGTTATTCTCATAAGTTAGTACTTTAGCAATTTTAGTCAGAAATTAAAAATCGGCTGGATAATACCAGCGGCGGCCAAAACATTGACGAGGTTAAAGAGGCCGAAAAATATTACCACAAGACCTGCCGTTTTAAAGAATACCCCCGACTGCGCCTTCTTATGAATACCAAGCGAGCTGAAACTCAAGAGTGCCAACACTGGCAGAGTACCCAACGCAAATGCCGACATAATCAACGCTCCGGCCATAAAACTTCCGGTTGTCAAAGTGTAAATCTGCATCGATTGGGTAAAGCCACATGGCAAAAAGAATGTTACTGCGCCAATCAGGAGGGGGGTGAGGGTATGATTTAAGTTTTTGAGACCGTGAATATGTTTACCGACAAAACTTGGGAGAGTCGGCTGAAGTTTCTTGGCCCACGGGAAGACATCGAGGAGGTTAACGCCCAGAATTAACAAGACAAGCGCCACGGCCAAACTTAAAACTAAAGTGGCGGTCGCGCCAAGTTGAAATGCTGAGCCAAGCGCGCCGATTGCACCACCTAGCAGAAAGAAAGATACCAGTCGGCCGACATGGAACAAAACCTGCGGGCGCACCTTGTCGCCCTCTTTGGCAAAATTCGTGGACATGGAAAGCACGAGACCTCCCACCACCGCCATACAAGTAGAGACGGAAGCAATGAGACCCACTACAAACGCCGTGCCGTAACCAACCTCCGATGCCGTGATTAAATTCACAATGCCGAGCTTTTGTAAAATAATAAATAGAGCAATAAACGCTCCCGCGGCAGGAAGAGCAATCCGGAAATCAGACCACTTGACCGAGTGTCGCTGTTTTTCGACAGAAAGGGTGTAACCATGCGGTTTCAATATCACGCTCAAATCTCGCGCAATGTGTTCCGCTTCCTTGTCACCGAAGTCGCCGGTGACTTCAACATTAAAATGCTTAAGTGATGCTTTCACATTGGAAACTTCCGGTACCGCACCGAGTTCACTTTCTATAAGCACCGCGCATGAGTTGCAGTGCATACCGTTGACGTGAAATATACAGGTTTTCATAGAGTTATAATGTTTTCGCTTTTATACGAAGTGAATTCGATACTACCGACACAGAGGACATCGCCATCGCAAACCCCGCAAAGACCGGTGAGAGAAGCCAACCAAAAATTGGGTAAAATAATCCTGCCGCCAACGGAATTCCGACAATGTTGTAAATAAACGCCCAGAAAAGATTCTGTTTAATACCTCGCATAGTTAATTTGGATAACTTGACTGCTTTAACCAGTTTAGAGATATCTCCGCCAAGAAGTGTAATACCGGCGGTCTCAATCGCTACGTCAGTGCCAGTGCCCATGGCAATTCCCACGTCAGCTTGAGCCAGCGCCGGCGCATCGTTGACGCCATCCCCCGCCATGGCCACCACTTTGCCTTGTGACTGTAAGTCTTTTATCTTTTCCAATTTATCCTGCGGCGAGACATGGGCGATGACATCGTCAATACCGACCAGAGAAGCCATATGCTTTGCCGCTTTCTCGTCATCCCCCGTCAGCATGACGACCTTGATGCCCAGTTTATGAAGGTCGACAATCGCTTGTTTGGACTCTGTTTTAACTTCGTCCGCCACCATCACAAACCCGAGCACATTGTCTTGGGTTGCAAGAATGACAGGCGTTTTACCTTGCGCGGTGAACAAATCAATTTTGGAAGCATCGAATGATACCCCGAGGTCTTTAATAAGTTTGGCATTACCGACATAATATGTCACACCATTGACTACTCCTTTCAGCCCTTTGCCTTGGATACTTTCGAAATCGGTGACACTTTCTGCATTTATATTTCTCTCCTGCGCATAATTCACGATTGCGTGCGCGATTGGATGTTCTGATTTTTTTTCAAGCGAAGCAAGAACTGATATGAGCTCGTCGCTCTTTAGGTTAGACATGTTTTGAATATCAACCAGAGTCGGCTTGCCGATAGTGATGGTGCCGGTTTTATCGACGATAACCGTATCTACTTTATGGAGTTTCTCAAGAGTAGCCGCGTCTTTAATTAAAATACCTTCTTTGGCGCCCTTACCCACTCCCACGATAATCGCCGTTGGTGTCGCTAAACCAAGCGCGCAAGGGCAAGCGATGACGAGCACCCCCACAAATGACACCAGTCCGTAAGACAACGCCTGTGAGAATCCAAGCAAACCGGTACCGATAGAGAGCCAAGCCCCTAAGGTCAGAAAAGCGATGGCCAGAGTAATGGGTACGAAGACGCTTGAGATTTTATCGGCCAGAGCTTGAATCGGCGCCCTGCTTCCCTGTGCATCTTCCACCATCTGTATGATATGCGCGAGTAATGTTTCCGATCCGACCTTGGTAGCTTTAAATATAAACGACCCGCTGGTATTTATCGTTGCGGCAACCACAGTATCTCCAACCTTCTTTTGAACTGGCATTGATTCACCCGTGACCATAGATTCGTCGATAAACGAAGAACCCTCCGCAACGACACCATCAACCGGAATCTTTGCCCCCGGTTTGATAATAATAAGATCGCCATGCTTGACCTCACCTACGCCAACTTCTACTTCTTTTCCATCGCGCATTACCAAAGCAGTCTTGGCTTGTAGATTCAGAAGCTTTTCGATAGCATCGCCAGTTTTTAATTTCGACCGGGCTTCCAAATATTTTCCAAGCGCGATAAAAGTAATGACGATAATGGTGACGTCATAATATGTCACACTAACGTCTATGAAAGGTTTGAGCACCTCCTCAAACGCAGTCACTGCCAAACTGTACAAGTATGCAGTCAGGGTACCGATACCAATAAGCGTATCCATATTGGCTTTGCCATAGCGGAGGAAACGATAGAAGCCGAGTAGGTATGGTTTTCCCACTACAAAAAGTGTATACGTCGCCATTAAAGGCAAAAGGTGATGAAAAAATTCACTAGTTACTTCACCCATTACCGGTGCTGCATTATATCGGGCCAGGATATCCCAGCTCATGATAAAAATACTGACTGCAGCAAGCGGTATGGCCGACACCACTTTCGACCGCATATCCACCACTTCCGCAAGCTTTTCTTTCTTTGACTGATTAACGCCTAAGTGCGCGGCGTGTTCGTCTACCGACATCCCCATTTCTCGAGCAGTGGGTACGAGTAGAGAATATCCAAGCGGTTCAATCTGTCGGGAAAGAGCTTCGGGATTTGTCTTGGATGGGTCAAAAGAGACTTTGGCTTTTTCCGTGCCATAATTAACCTTAACAGACTCGACTCCCTCAACTTTTTTAAAAGTCTTTTCAATCGTTGACGAACATGAGGCGCAATGCATTCCTTTCACCTGATAAGTCTCGGTGCGCATATTACTTTCTTTTAAGTTTATACACCTTGAGAATCTCCTCTGTCGCTTTGTGTGTCTGTCCGGACTTCACTTGGCGTAAGATGCAACTTTCCAAATGATTACCCAACAGTAAATCCTCAACATTCGAAAGACCTTGTTTAACCGCCGATGTCTGGGTTATGACATTTATGCAATAGGTATCCTTTTCCACCATTTCTTGAAGTCCTCGGATTTGACCTTCCAGAATCTTGAGCCGGCGGACAATCCGATGCTTACTTTTGCTTTCCATATATTTCATGCAGGAATAGTATATACCCCCATGGGGTATAGTCAAGCCTCTACCTGTGGACAATACGCCCAGACTGGAGCCGGAGGCGAGATTCGAACTCGCGACTTACCCCTTACGAAGGGGTTACTCTACCAACTGAGTTACTCCGGCTTACTGCTCTACTTCACCCCGCCTAGCCCGGGCGGGGCAAGCTGAGCTAAGGTGGCACTACTTCGCCTAGGCTACGAAGTGCGAAGCTGGAGCCAGAGGGGAGAATCGGACTCCCGACCTCTTTCTTACCATGAAAGCGTTCTACCACTGAACTACTCTGGCTTATTGTGCTCTACTTCACCCCACCTAAGTCAGGCGGGGCAAGCTGAGCTATCTTGGCAAACAAAAGAATGGCTCTAATCTTATAGAGTTTAAAGCCCTTTTGCAAAATAGCGTCCGGATGACTGGTCGCTAATCGTCATCCTCCTCTCCTTCCTCATCTTCCTGCTTATCAAGCTTGTCTTCTACTTCCTCCAGACTTTTATCCGCCTGCTTCGCTAGTTGTTTGGCCCCTTGGTAATTTTCCTTTTGAAATAACTCTTTGGCTTGGGCCAGGAGTCTGTCAAATTTGGTAAAGAAACCCTGGGTCAGAACAACGCCATTCTTTTCAGCGTCGGCCAATAATTTTTGTTTCTCTGCCTCTGCTTCTCTGATGGCTTGTTCCGCGTCATCTTTCTTATCCAGTTCTTTCTCAATTTTGTCTTCTTCCTGTTCCATAGCTTTTTTCTGTTCGTCTTTTTGGAGTTCCAACGCCTTCTTCTGGCTATCTATATCAAGCAATTCTTTGGTTAAGGACTCCACCAGAGCGGTGTTGCCAGCTTGCCGAGCCTCTTGGATTTGATCTTTGAGTTCTTCCTTCCTGATTTTCAAAACTCGCTTCTGGTCTTTAAAAGACTGGTCAAGGGCACTTCGGGAAGCTTCAAATTGGTCATCAAGCTCTTTGGCAAGCTTACTGACATCTTTACCTTCGGTTTTTTCTTTCGTGATTATGTCGGAAACCCTGGCAAGGTGCGCGTCCATTCTGCTTTGGGCAACCTCAAGACCTTTGGCATCTATGCCGTCTGTTTCCAAGAGAATTTTAATCTCGGCAATACGTTCGGAAGCAAAACTAATCTGCAGACGAGCTTTTGCCTCTGGACTGAAAGCCAGAAACTCTTGTAAAGCCTCACCCAATTTGTCCAAGAAATAAAAAGAGTTTAGCGGAGTCAGTCCGGCATTCGGCAACTCTGGCTCGGCCTGGGCCAGCGAGATAAACGGAACCAGCAACAAAACCGCAAGATATTTTTTGGTCTTCATGAATAAGCCTAAAATATTAATACTTAGATTATACCATGGTGCGCTGGGTAGTGGACCGCGGAACTAGGATTATGCTATCTCCTTTCTATCACAATTCCAATACATGCGTTTCCCCCACCAGCATCAGGGCAAGAGCGGCCATCGGGTGTTTTGCAAGAATTATCGATTTTAATTCCTAAACAGTCACACTCCCTGTGGATATACCCCCACGCGTAATTCGTATAATCGCAAGATTTGGGATAAATAACATAACCAATAAGGACAAGCCCTGTTATTATTAAAATAATTTGAATAGTTCTTTTCATAGCGCGGTCAACCGGACTTGAACCGGCAACCTCTCCCGTGACAGGGGAGTGCTCTAACCAGTTGAGCTATGACCGCAATGGATTACAAATTAGCAGATTTTCGCCACTAATTCAATTGTGCCGGTGAATGGAATCGGACCATTGTTTGAGGCTTATGAGTCCTCTGTTCTGCCATTGAACTACACCGGCAATAGCCTTGATACTATATTATGAAATCTTGATTTTCTCAATAAAAAGCGTATGATGGGCGGGACAGCGGGTTGGAGGAGTAGTACCTCGACAGGCTCATAACCTGTAGGCATCCGTGCAAATCGGGTACCCGCAACACTAAATTACCTGGAATTCTTTAAAGACCTTCTCGAAGAGAGCAACAACTCGTTTGGTTTCGCGTTCGCTTAATTGAAAGTCTCCCCCAGAATGTGCGATGGCATTTCTGACTTTGTGCGCCTCCCAAGCATCGTCAATGGTCAGAAATTCATTTTTATCGGCCGACTTGAGCATATCGCCTACAGATTCCCCCAGGTAGCCAATGGTGCGTAAAAGCGATTCAAGCATCACATCTGCCTCGATGACAGCCAGACGCCAGTCCGAAGCATTATTGGAATTTGCATACTTCAGAACTTGCTCCCATTTCTCGTTTTTCGGCTCTTTGACGGCATCTCCGTCCGAGACAGAGGTTTCGGGAAGAGGATTATAAATTTTATTTTCTTCAATATTGATAGCTCGCAGTTTCCAAGAATTATAAATAATACCAGCGATGGCAAGCAAACTCACAATAGCCGCCACAATCTTCCAAATTGGCCAGATATATCGGAGGAAGTAATCCACTATACGGGCCCAGATATCATTAATATTGCCCGCCCCCAAACTTTCGAGATAGTCAACTAGGGCGGCAACTATCGCTGCGAGGAGGAGAAGTCCCGCCAATAGAAAGATGATGCGTTCAACAGTTTTTCTGTCGCTGTTATCTCCCGTGACTTTTATTGGTTTTTTCTCTTCTGCCATAGCTATATCTTATTCCCCCAGAAATTCTTTACCAGCGACAAATAAATTATCTTCTCGTCCCAGACCGGCAGTCAGTTCGATACCAAGCGGTAGGGCATGGTCAAAACCGGACGGAATAGACATGGACGGCAGTCCGGCAATGTTGGCTGGTACGGTAAAAATGTCGGCTAAGTACATGGCGAGCGGGTCCGCTGTTTTTTCTCCGAGTTTAAATGCCGGAGTGGGCGTGGTGGGAGTTAAAATGAAATCAATTTCTTCAAATGCACGGTTCAATTCCGCCGTAATCAATGCCTTCATCTTTAGAGCGCTTCCGTAGTATTCATCATAATAACCGGAGGAAAGCACATAAGTGCCCAGGATAATTCTTCTGCGCACTTCCCTGCCAAAACCTTCGCCACGGGTTTGGAAATAATCTTCTATCACATCCTTACCATCTTTATGAAAACCGTATTTCACACCATCAAAGCGTGCCAGGTTGGAAGAAGCCTCAGCCGGCATAATGATGTAGTACGTCGCCAGAGCATATTTAATATGTGACAGTTCAACATCTTTAATTTCATATCCCAACGATTTAAATTTGTCCAACGCTTCTTTAAAATTATTCCTGATGCTCTCATCTATGCCTTCGCCGTCTACAAACGCCTGTGGAATCCCTATGACCCGGGAGAACTTCTTCCCAGAAGCATACGTTTCTTCTGTTATTGTCGTACTATCAAGAGCATCCCTACCCTTCAATACATCATATAGGATTTCAGCGTCACCAACTGTCTTTGTAAATGGACCAATTTGATCAAGTGAGGAGGCGAGTGCAATAAGACCAGAACGCGATACCCTGCCATAAGTGGGTTTGAGACCGACAACACCACAGAAAGCTGCCGGCTGCCTGATTGAACCGCCGGTATCGGAACCGAGAGCGGCCAGCGCAAGGTTAGCCGCCACAGCCGCCGCCGAGCCTCCGGAAGAACCGCCGGGCACCAGAGATAAGTCATGAGGATTTTTGGTTACGCCATATGCCGAACTTTCGGTGGAACTCCCCATAGCAAACTCATCCATATTGGTGCGCCCCAGGATAATAGCGCCGGCGTCTTTAAGTTTTTTGACTGCAGTGCTGTCATAAGGAGACACAAAGCCTTCGAGAATTTTGGAGCCGGCAGTAGCACGCTTGCCATCCATGAGCATATTATCTTTAATCGCGACGGGAATACCGAGGAGCGGAAGGTTTTCCCCATTGGCTATTTTTTTGTCGGCTAGCTCCGCTTGTTCTGAAGCGTCCCCGAAGACTTCAAGAAAAGCGTGAATGCCTGCCCGTCCCTGTCCGGAGGGCGGGTCACCATCTTTCTCTCTGATAGCATCTAAATAAGTCTGGGTCAAGTCGTGAGCTGAAAACTCTTTTTTCTCTAAAGCATTCCGCGCGCTTTTTATGGAGAGTTTGGAAATATTAGGCATCAGAGAATTTTCTTTACCTTAATATGGCCACCTTCCCTCGCCGGAGCTTGCGCTAGAATCTTCTCGGTATAGAGACCGGACTGGTGGGGCTCTCCGTCCTCCCTAAAAACATTAGACAAACCGACATTCTCCAGTTTGTTGGTTTGTTGGTCACCTGTCGCAGCCTTGACCTCGCCGACATAATCGAGGATAGCGCTAAACTCACGAGTCAGGTTCTCTGCCTCCTCGTCTTTTAACTCAATCCTCGCTAGTTTGGCTAGACTTAGTACTTTTTCCTTATCCATGTCTCTATCCTAACATACCGTAAAATTCTTCTTCATTCAGTATGGCTACCCCAAGTTCTTGAGCCTTGCTAAATTTCTCTCCCGGATCCGTGCCAGCCACCACATAGTCCGTATTTTTAGAAACTGATTCGCGCACTTCTCCACCCAATGTTCGAATTTTCTCTTTAGCATCTTCGCGGGACATCTTAACAAGTGTGCCGGTCAGAACAAAACTCTTACCCAAAAGTGGCAAGTCTTTGTCTAACACCCGGTGTTCGACACGGTGTTCGACAGGATGGATACGGATTTGTTTTAATAGTCTGGCGAAAAGTTTTTTGTTTTCCTTGTTGGTGAACCAACCGATTACCGAACGTGCCACAATTGGCCCAACTCCCTCCAATTTTTCCAATTCTGCCGTGTCCGCTTGTGCCAATTTCTCCGCCGTTTGGAAGTACCGTGCCAAATCACGCGCAGTCTCTTCTCCCACCTGCGGAATAGAGAGCGAAGCGATAAACCGCTCGAGTGTTACGCTACGCGCCTTTTCTATCGCCGCCAATAGGTTGCTTACGGATTTTTCCCCGAAGCGTTCCAGCGTCTCTAAGTCGCCACGCTTGATAGTGAAAATGTCGTCAAAGTTGGAAATAATACCCGCATCCATTAGTTGATTGATAATCTTGGGACCCAAACCGTCTATATCAAAAACGCGTCTGGAAGCGAAATGCTCCAGCTTGCGCCTTTGTTGTTCGAAAGAATCTTGGGCAACACAGCGATACGCCACTTGCCCGGGGAGTCGCTCGATCTGCCCATCACCACCACAAAGCGGGAAATGGGTCGGGAATTTAAAACTTTTCTCTTTGCCGGTTCTCATCTCCTCTAAGACCCTCACCACTTCGGGAATAACGTCTCCCGCCTTTTGGATCACCACCGTATCCCCTATCCGAATATCTTTGCGCCTAATTTCGTCTTCATTATGTAAAGTGGCCCGCGAGACGGTAGAGCCCGCAACCAAGACCGGCTCAAGGATAGCTACCGGAGTGAGCACTCCTGTCCGACCGATTTGCAGGGTGATATCCTTCACCACCGTCGTCACTTGCTCGGCTTGAAATTTGAACGCAATACCGAAGCGTGGTGCTTTGCCGGTATAGCCCAAGATATCCTGAAATTTCTTGGCGTTTACCTTGACCACGATACCGTCCAGCAAATAATCTTCGTGCTCCTTCCTTTTTTCCCATAATTTCCAGTACTTAATCACTCCGTCAATATTTTCAAATCTCTTAAAGTGCGTATTAACCTTGAAACCGAGCCGACGTAATAATTCGAGTTCTTCTTCTTGAGTAGGCGGCCAAATGGTATCCGTGAGTGAGGCAATATCATATATAAACGAATTGAGTTTGCGCGAACTGGTTACGCTCGGGTCAAGTTGGCGAAGAGAGCCGGCGGCAATATTCCTGGGATTGGCAAATAACTCCTCACCCCCCTTTTTTCTCTCTTGATTTAGTTGCTTGAAGATACTTCTAGACATCCAAACTTCACCTTCAACAATTATCGATACCGGTTTCTTGAGTAAAGACGGTATCGATTCAATGGTGCGGACATTATTTGTCACATCTTCACCGACTCTGCCGTCACCGCGCGTAGCGGCTGTTTTGAGGACTCCACTTTCATACGTCAGTACTATTTTAAGACCATCTATCTTTAATTCGGTGATATATTCTGGAGAGTTTTTCAAAACCCGTTTGACTCTTTCATCAAAGGCCCGAATGTCATCCTCATCAAACGCATCATTAAAAGACCATTGAGGCACAAGGTGCGCCACTTTCTCGAATTTCTCCAACACTCGCCCGCCAACTTGTTTGGTGGGCGAATCTAGAGAAGATAAAGACGGGTATTGGGATTCCAGTCGCTCCAGTTCGCGAACCAGCGCGTCGTAGGCTTCGTCGGAAATCTCCGGCTTATCGTAAGTATGATAAAGCTCTTGATGACGCTCTGTGGTCTCACGCAGTTTCTGTGCTCGTTTGGCAATATCCTTAGCAACTCTAGCCATGCTTATTTAATATGTAACGCGCAAGGCACGCTCCACTCGTCGAGGGCTCAATAGACTACAGGTATTATAACCCTTTGATTCAATTCTGGTGGTACCGGTGGGCCCTTTGTTAACCGTCACAACGACACAAAATGGGTCCGGACTGAAGTCGAAAGTAAATGTGGACGTGGCAGAACCGCCGACCGGTATGTTGTTCTGATTGTTGCAACTTATCCTAGAGCCGGTCGAGGCGGAGAAGGCACTTGAGCCACTAGGATTTTGAACGTCCCAAAAGAGAGCGCATTCCACGCCGGAGTCTGCCGCGTAAAATGCCTGCTGTGATTCTCGGCCAGAAGTGGATACGAGCGCCTGTCTGACCGCCAGACTTACTATCCCTGTAGCAATTAGAAGGAGCGTTCCCGCCACAATCATCGCTATGAAAAGTGTGAAGCCTTTGTTTTTCATTGCCAATTTAAAATATTTTCTCTAGCCATGAACTGTCTGTTCACGATACCCTTTGACCAATCAACTGTCACCTTAACCGATATTTCATTCGCATTTATCTGTGTCAGGACAACTTCCCTCCTGAAAACGGTGGCCGGCCAAGTAGAATCGTAGCCGAAGAACCCTGTGGTTGCATTCTGCCGAAGCATCGGGCAATTCCCCGGTCCGCCACCGCAACGAGCAGGAACCGGGCTCGCTACGGGGTCGACAACACAGGCATTGCCGAAGTAACAGGGGTCACTTGAATTGAGAGACAATCCAGTGAGCCAATTTTGACTCTTTAAACCGTTTTCGTCGCGAATATTTCGCACCTGCTCGAATCCTTCTTGAGCGAGATAGAAAGCAATCACTTGGTCCTTCGAGAAAATGTATGACGAAATGCCTGACTGTACGGCACTTGCCACACCGGTAATCACAAGTACCAGGATGGCAATCGAGACAAGACTTTCTATCATGGTAAATCCTTTGTTCATGTTATATATCAAAAGTCCGCTGGGATACGAGGGTCTCTAAGGTAAAGTCCGACCGACTTTTACCCGCACCGACATGGCTCTTGATTCTGACAATTACCTTGGGTTGCAAGGTGTCGCCAGTAGCTGCGCCTAGAGTGTAGAAAATAAGGTCATCGATAATAATCTCCGGCGCGGTTACCGCTATGTAGCCGCCACTACCGATTCGTTTTTGCATCGTCTCCCCATTCAGACGATAGGTAATCTGCGCGTTATCACTCGAGAGAAAACTCATGAGCGTACCACCAGTGTTGCAATTTTGCGGTACGGTGACATTGCCGGCACCGCAGTGATAATTGGTACCAAAACGCATTTCTTTTGACATGCTCTCCATGGCCAGATTGAGGTTGTTGAGCACGGTTTTTAGAGACCTGGATTTGCGATTGGCATCAAAGACACCAACAATCGAACCCATGGAGATAGTCATCACAATGATAAAAATGGATATGGCGACCATCAATTCAATTAAGGTAAATCCCTTTTTCATTGGACTGATATTTGACCAGTACTGTAGACAGTAACAGACCTGGTTGACCCACCTGGGCTCTGAAGCACTATCTTAGCCCCAATCATGTTCGGCGGATTAAATTGTCCCCCGCTAGTATTAAAGAAAATAAGTTGAGTCTCGGTATCTGGACGAGCAAAACTAATGTCCACTCGTCGAGCGACACTGCAGTTATCTGCACCAGAGCTTCGGACGACACAGAGTGATTCTATGTAGTTACCGCGAGAAATATCCACTTTTCCCAAACACTCTGAAGAGCCGCCTACAGGACACGACCAGTCCCCGTCGTAGCTTTGATTGGGAAGTGCCGGACCTATTGGGTCACGGTCGGCAAAAGAAAGATAGGCAGTATTGGAATCGGAACTAAGGAGACTAAACGCGAGACCATAGGAAGCGTCGAACTCGCCTGAACCGGGAGAGAATTCTTTTACCCCTATGCCATACGCCTGTGCTTGAGAAACCGACGAACTGATTTCATCAGCTAATCCCATAAGAGCGGCCCCGTCGGTATAAGTAGACTGATTTGAGACCACGACGGTAAGTATCACAGACACTATGGCAAGAGAGACCATGAGCTCAACGAGAGTAAACCCCGCCACAGGATCGGCGGGCAGGCCACGATTGTTTCTAAAATAATGCAACATGAAGAATATCGAGATGAAACACCAAAGACATCCAAGCGCCCAAGATGATAGCCGGCGCAAATGGCACCTCACTCTTCATTGTAAGCTTTTTAGCATCTTTAAGAAAGCCCGACTTATTTAAAAACAGATAAGTTAGCGAACCGAATGACCCAATCCAAAAGGCAAGGACAATAGCAGAGAAGCCCAACGGAGCGCCCAAGAGTAATCCGACAGAGAGTCCAAGCTTGGCATCGCCGAAACCCATAGCCCGACCACGGCTTACAAGCCAAATTAGTCCAAAGAAGATAAACAAAACGGGCCCCGCCAGCCAGTCCAACAGACTGCCACCGGAAAAAAGTTTCAAAACCAGAGCCAGCAAAATACTCGTATAGACCAAAGTGTCCGGAATAATCTTATGTCTGAAATCGTAGATAGTGATAACTACATAGATACAAAATACGGGTATAAAAATATATGGAACAGTAGCAAATAAGAGACCAGTCCAAAGTTCAATCAGAGGATACTGCCAAGAGATTTTTGCCTGGCATCCTCGGCACCTCGCCCTAAGCAAGAAGAAGCTTACAATCGGCACCAGTTCTTGCCACCGGAGAACTTTTCCACAGGAAGGACATGCCGACCGACCGCCTAGATTAGAAAGAACCCCGCCACGGCGGGGCAGGTCCCAACGCAAGCCAACCACATTGAGAAAACTGCCGACAATGGCGCCTAAAACAAAAAGGATGACCGTAGTCATCCTTTAAGTATAGCAAACCCACAAATTTGCTCTTTGTTGTTTTATCGCGCCATATCTTTCAATATGACCTGCATCTGGTCCAGTACTGCTTTCATACTCTCGAGTGCTACGGCATATTGTTGAGTTGTCGCCTGAACACTGCCTCCACTACCACCCCCGGATGCTCCTTCCACTATACTAAACGGCGCATCACTTTGATCTGATTTCCCCGTTTTAGAATCAGTGAACACGACTACATATTGACCAGCTGGAATGGGGCTCCCATTCATATCATAACCAACTTTCCACAGGAAAGAACTCTTACCGAGTGGTATCTTTTTGACAGGCTCTAGGGTATACAGAATACTCGGCATCATGGGACACATCTGGGTTTTTGTATCGCAGGGCTGAATCCAATTTGTAAGTGTAATATCACCATAGGTCATAATATCAGACGGCGAAGAAAACAAGTCAATGGCTCTGTGAGTATCTTTCTCCCACACTTCTCCTCCATTCGGCGAAAGAATAGTGACGAGAGGAGGAGCGCTGACTGTAAACATGAAGGAGTTACTCATGCCACCTGAGTTTATGACGGAAACGGGATGAGAGCCTGGCACTACCTGCCAGCGCAAGAGAGACAGGATACACATGCGGTCAGGAGGACAAGTGTTTAAATCGCTAGGAAGTGTAAAAGTTATGGTTGTCCCATTTGAACTAAGCCCATGCAGATACCCTGCGCCAAATGCAACGCTGTTATTGGTAGAAGTAAAGTTACTGCCAGTGATGGTAACGTTCGTACCGACCATGCCCGAGACAGGCTTGAGGGCGGTGATGGAAGGAGGCGCAACAACAGAACTGCCTACGGGTACACTAAGCGTATGCTCCGCGCTTCCGCCACGGCAGTCATTGGCCGTCGCCTTCACGGTGTATGTTCCTGATGCCGCCCATGCGTGAGACCGCGTGAAATTCCAGTTTTGCTTGTTTTGCTGATGTGGAATCGAGCACGGTCCCACCGCTCCGGGTCCGTCTCCCCACGATATGTCCCATGCAAGATCGTCGCCATCGGCATCGGTTGCCGCCCAGCTGAATGAGACAATCTGACCAACTTTGATGTCCGCGGGAACTGCGGGAAATCCGTTGATGACAGGATAAATATTCGGACCAGCCCAACCCACTATTTTGAATTCTCTGTCGCTTGAATCGCAGATGCTTGTGCCGGACTGGCAGACTTGAATAGTATAATAATCACCATGGTAGGGAATATCGTAGCCCAGTCCGTACTTACCTACCTCCCAGCTATACGAAGAACTAGACACACCGTTGGCAATCTGATACGAGTCATGACGCGGGGTACAAGTATAGATGGACGGTTCGCAGTAGTCGGCTGCTATTCTGATGTCGTACAGCCGTGACGGGCAAGGTAGACCGATTTGGCATGTAGTGGTCATGTTGTCCTGCCACTTAATCGTCTGCTTCGTCTCTTTACTCCACGTCTCTCCCCCATTCGGCGAAAGTACTGTAATGGAACCGATGATTTCCGATGGCGGAGTATGGCAGGCCGTAATAATCCTTGCGCGTGTCTGTGACCCCACCACGCCATATCCTGTTGTCACCGGACTCCCCGAAGAAACGATGCCCTGTTTCGCCTGCCAGCGCTGTACCGCTCTTTCAGTAGCTACGCCGTAGTAACCGGTGATTAACCCTTCCGGATAGACCGTTGGGTCGACGGCCAAGATTTGCTGTAATTTAGTCACTTCTCCCTCTGATGCCGCATCATTTATGCCGCGGGAGAGGGTGTGTGTGAATACAGGACACACCGAAGGAACTTGGGTTGGCCGCGATACAGGTTGCAGTTCAGTCTGACTTAAGTTGATTAATTGTTGTTGCAGTACCTGAATCTGCTCTTTGATTGCATTAATTTGCGCCTGAACCTCTGCACTTGTAGCAGCGAAACTCAAACTAGGTACGGCAAGTAGAACTAGCGACAGGGAAAGTAACGTGTATTTTTTAAACATATTGTTTACGGGCAGGAAATCGCTCCAAGAGCAAGATTGGCCGGAATCAGTTTGGAAGCACCGGTACTGTCTACACACCATGCTTCTCCAGTAGTGGATGTTAATAGTAACGCCGACACCGCGTAGGCAGTACCATCTGTGTGGCATGAGAGATCAGCACCAGTTGGGTAGTTAGCAGGGTCGGTATATTGAACCATACTAGAATCAGCATCCGTGAAGAAAGCATCGGAACATACATCTGCGACAGCAGCGCCATAATTACTATTAGAATCGAAGTAGACTTCGGCGGCAGCTCGAAGGCCGGAAAGTTGCGCCTTAACCTTAGCATCATTGCCCTTGCCTCGCGCAGTATTGAGGGATGCCAGCACCACCGATGAGAGAATGCCGATAATAGCGATAACTACCAGAAGTTCGATGAGGGTGAAGCCTCTTTCTTTTCTAACCATATATTCTTTAGGAAATTTAACTATTAACAGCTAGTGGTAGTAATGGCTGTAGTCCTAGTTTTCGAACTACCGAGACTATCAACACACCAAGAATTTGTGCCTCCAACTCCTGGCAAGAGGGCAGAAACGGCATAAGCCGAAACGGATGACCGGCAAGTGAGAGTAGCATTTGTCGGGTAATTTCCTTGAGTGGTGTACTGCACCATGCCGGAAAGTGTGTCATTAAACATGCCCGCACCACAGCCTGGGTTGGAAGCCGGGCCGTAATTTCCGACAGTGTCGAAATAAATTTCTGCCGATGCTCGCAGGCCGGAAAGTTGAGCCTTAATCTTGGCATCATTGCCCTTACCTCGCGCGGTATTGAGGGATGCCAGCACCACCGAAGAGAGAATGCCGATAATAGCGATAACCACCAGAAGCTCGATGAGGGTGAAACCCTTTGTTCTTTTGTTCATAATAACTTTAACAATTTTATCTATAACTTATAAATCACCTATTTTGAGTGATAAGCCCATTATACCCTATAAGCCGGCGGAATTGGCAATGTCGTATATGGGGATAAGCACGGAAGCCAAAAGGACACCGACCCCAAGACCCAAAAGGACAATCATTACCGGCTCGATTAAGCTTACCAGAGTATCGACGGCATTTATCACTTCTCTCTGGTAAAAGTGAGCCATAGTGCCGAGGATTGAGCCAAGTTCACCGGATTCCTCACCCACCTTTATCATCTGGACAAGCATGCCCGGGATTTCCTCATATTGAGACAGCGACTGGGAAAACGAGCTCCCGCCTTTTACAGCTAGGAGGCTCTCCTCCAGAATCTGCCTATAAACGTCGTTACCAACTACGGAGGCGGTTACTTCGATCGATTTAACCATAGGAATACCGGAGAGCACCATCGTGTTCATGTTGTCTGCAATGATGGAAAGATAGAGTTTCTTATAAAGAGAGCCGACATAAGGTACGGAGAGCTTGAAGCGGGCCAAAGCCGACCTGCCCTCGGCTGTGCGCGTGTAGCGCACGACGAAAAATCCGAAAATCACTAGAGCTACCGGTATGACAATGCCGTAGCTGATAAAAAAGTTACTGACAGCGAAAACGATTTTAGTATAGAACGGTATCGTCTGACCAGACTCGAGAATAATGAGACTGATTTTCGGAATAATCACCGTAAACATCAGCACCATCACCGCGATAAAGACGGTGATAACGAAAGCCGGATAAATCAAGGCATTCTGGGCCTTGGAAACCACCTCGTAGTTGCGGTCCAGGTAATCGGCCAGATGATTGAAAGTCTCGTTTAATTTGCCGGTCTCTTCGCCGGAGCGAACCATGTTGACATAGAACTCGGAGAAGACAGCCGGATGTTTGGCAAGCGCCTTGGAAATACTGCTACCGGACTGGAGGTCATCCGCGACTTGGATTAAACTTTTCTTTAAAGTTTTATTTTCCATCTCGCTCGACAGGAGAGTAAATATCTTCAGGGCGGAAACTTGCGCCTCGAACAGGGTGGCCATCTGCCGCGAGAGTATCACCACTTCCTTATGCGAAACCCCCGAACCAAAGTGCATATTGGAGAACCACGACTCTTTCTCGTCCGGTGATATCTCGGAAATGATGAGTCCGCGCCTCTGGAGCGAACCGACAGCCACGTCAAGAGATACCGCTTCAATCGAACCGGCTACGCGTTTCCCAGAATTTTCCAGAGCTTTGTAGTTGAAAAGCATTTTGGTTACACCATACGCTCAAGCGTCTTGGGGTTAGAGGAGAATTGGAAAGCATTTTCCACCGTCACTTCTCCCTTTCTCACCAATTCAGCCAGACATCTGTTCAAATCAATCATCCCGTCCTCCGAACTGGTCTCAATGACAGAACCGATTTCGTGGGTGCGTTTTTCGCGAATCAGATTGGCGGTAGCGTTATTATTAATGAGAAGTTCAAAGGCCGGAATCAATCCGCCGGAGATGCGAGGCAAGAGACGCTGGGAAAAGATACCCAAGAGACTGCTTGCCAATTGGATACGGATTTGGGTTTGCTGGTCAGACGGGAAGGAGTCGATAATACGGTCCACCGTCTGACCAGCCGTATTGGTATGGAGAGTCGATAAGACGAGATGCCCGGTTTCCGCGGCAGTCACCGCGGTAGAGATAGTTTCCGGGTCACGCATCTCACCAATCATCACAATATCGGCGTCCTGACGAAAGACTCCCTGCAGTGCAGTATGGAAATCTGGGGTATCAAGCTTGACCTCGCGCTGGTCGATAATCGCTTTCTTGGGTTCGAAAATGTATTCCACCGGGTCCTCGATGGTAATGATGTGTTCGAGCCGCTCCAGGTTGATGGTCTCCACCATAGTGGCAAGCGTAGTGGATTTACCCACCCCTACCGGACCCACTACCAAGAAAAATCCCTGCTGGCGCTTGGCAAACGTTTCAAGAATCGGCGGCAGATTGAGCTCTTCGAAACTTTTTACTTTGGTCGGCACCAACCTCATAGCTACGTTAAATCTGCCTAGTGAGAAGAAGGCGTTACAGCGGAAACGCAGTTTACCGACATGACTGTAAGCAAAGTTAGTCTCCTTGCGGGCCACAAATTCTTTGTTTGCTTCCGGAGAAAGAAAGACGGCGAGAAATCCCTCCATGTCCGCGCGCGTAAGTACGGGCATCTTCATCAGAGGAATCAAGAAATTAGAAACTCGAATGACTGGTGGCCGGCCTTCCGAAAGGTGGAGATCGGAAGCGCCCTCCTTGACCACCGTGTCCACAAGTTCACTTAAAAGTTTTTCCGGTGTGGCAGACATATTATTTATTTTCCAAATTAGCGATTTTTAGGGCCTCCTCGACTACTTCCGAAGGGATAGTTGTCGCCTTAACGATATAGCCATTGATGCCGAGCGCTTTGGCCTGCTCGATCTTGTCCCGATCGCTTTCATTAGTGAGCATAATGACCACGGCATTGGGAACGAGTTTCTCTTTACGAATAATTTCCAGAAGTTCGATACCGTCGATGTCCGGCATGATGATATCGAGAATGAGGATGTCCGGTTTGGCGCCGCCGCGCAGTTTGATAAGCGCATACTCGGAACCGACCACCACATCCACGACGGCACCTTCACTTTCAAACTTCTTGCGATACATGTCCAAGAGAAACTTGTCGTCATCCACTATGAGTACCGTGTATTTTTTCCCCATCACTCTATTATAGCGTATTAATTTCCTCAAATGGAATGATTCGTTGGAAGGCCTTGAGGACGGCGTCCTCTTTCATAGAGAGCATCCCTTTGGCCCGCGCCACCTTGTGAATCTCGGTTTCGGTCGGATTTTTGAGAATGACCGCCTCGATATTCTTATCCATTTCAAGCACCTCTATTACCGCCACCCGCCCGGAGGTGCCTTTGAGACATTCCGGCGTTTGTTCAATCTCGTAAACTTCTTTACCGAAAGCAATTTTCTTTCTGAATTCCGGGGGTAAATCTTCGAATTGCTTGTCAAGCATCAACTTGATGGAATCTTCGACAGCAATCGGTTTACCGCTATTAGGACAGAGCTTCCTAACCAGCCGCTGGGCCATGGTTAGAATTAATGTCGGGGCTATGAGGTAGGGGTCTACGCCCATGTCTATCAGTCGCGGGATGGCGCCGATGGCGTTATTGGTGTGAAGAGTTGAGAACACGAGATGTCCGGTCAGTGCGGCTTGGATAGCAAGCTGGGCTGTCTCCTTGTCCCGAATCTCCCCCACCATAATCACGTCTGGGTCCTGACGCAAAGTGGTGCGCAGACCGGTAGCGAAGGTGTAGTCTATCTCCGGATGAATTTGAGACTGCGAGACACCGTCTATCGAGTACTCCACAGGGTCCTCAAGCGAAAGGACGTTCATGTGGTCCTTATCCACTTCATTAAGCATCGCGTAAAGAGTGGTTGACTTACCGGACCCTGTCGGGCCGGTGACGAGAATCAGACCATACGGACGTTTGAAAGCTTTTCTTAGCAATGCCAGATTAGTTTCCGAGAAACCCATATCGTCGAGAGTCCTTAAACCTTGCGACTGGTCGAGAATACGCATGACCACTTTCTCGCCATAATAGGTGGGGAAAGTCGAAACACGAAAGTCAATCTTTCTGTCACCCACTCTGGCGGAGAAACGGCCGTCTTGAGGTTTGCGCTTCTCATCCAAACGCATATTCGAGAGAATTTTAATACGAGCCACCACCGCCGAGTGAACTTTGATAGGTAAAATAAGCGAGGTGTTAAGCTGGCCATCGACACGGAAACGGACGCGAATATTTTCATTCGTCGGCTCTATGTGAATGTCGGAAGCCTTGCCCTCGGAAGCATAGCTCAAAATAGTGGCCACGATTTTGGTCACCGGAGCATCTTCCACTATCTTGGCCTCGGAGAGCCCTTTTACCTCCTCACCCTTGGCTTCTTTGGGAATACTGACGGAAAGTTCCGATTCCAGTTCGGAAAGCGCTTTAGTCACCGTGCCGGAAAGTCCTTTATACTTTCCCAATATCAAAGCGAAGTCGTTCTCGCTGATGAGAAAAAGTTTATAAGGCATGCCGATGCGCGCGGAGATGAAGTTGAGCGCGTCGCGAGCCTCCAAATCATTCGGGTCTATGGCGCCCACTTCGAGCACGCCGTCTTTCACACCGATGGGCACCACCCGATAGTGTTCGGCCGATTCTTGCGGTATGTACTCGAGTATCTCGCCGGAGACTTCTATATCTTTGATACCTCTGGTCGGAATACCGGGTAGGGACCCCTTGCTATTGGCAGGACTGGCCATCACTTTTAATCTCGACCAATAATGTCGAATGGATTAGGTCTGCCGACCGTCTGTAGCGGGATAGTCACGCCAAAATCGGTTAACAATAGGTAGCCTGCGGAAGAGAATACCGCCCGGTCCAAGGTTACCGCCTGCAGTTCGTCATATATTTTAAGAAGGTCGTCTCCAATGCTTGAAGCCGATAATTCGGCAGGTTCGGAGGTAGTATCCGATTTCCAGAAAAGATTGTAGAGAAACATGGCTGCGATAAAGACCGCGATGATGGCCAGGATGCCTTTGTTTTTGGTAAGTGTTTGCATATTATTTGAGCCAGTATGTTTCGGCTACTATTTTATAGTCATAGAGATTAGACTCGCCTACCCGAAACGAGATAGATTTGATATCCATAATGCGCAAACTTCTTTCTATGTCGGCGAGTAGTCGCGTGAAGTTCGCGTAGGTGGCGATAAAGCCGAAGGAGACCGTCACTTTCTCGTAGACATTCTCGTTTCCCGGCAAGACGATGAGAGTGGCGTCTTCACTTGTGCCGGTGACCGCCTGAATATCTTTGATAGAGATGCCGTAGCGGGCGGCCATGCCGTCGAGGTCAAGCGCCAACCGCACGGTATCGATATTATCCGGTAAAGATTTATTGATACGTTCGATTTCTGTCTTGGGAAACGTTTCGTACGTGACGAGTAAACGGTCTCTTAACTCGGTAATGGCGGATACGTTTTGCAAAACATTTTGATACTCATTGGACAGAGCATACATTTTTTTCACGTCTTGGTATTGGGCGTTGGTAAAGGTATAGAAAATCCCCACGGACAGGAGTAGCAAAACGATGGCGGTGTTGTGTTTCATTTTGGTTCTAGGTTGAGGTGGCCGTACTGGTGGCGGTAGGTCCCGCTGTCGGCACAATCACAGGCGCGCCGAGACGTTCCACCTCCCTCTTGTATGACACCAGAGACGAATCGACCACCGCCTTGAAAGAAAAATTGACATCCCCCTTGGCATTTAAATTCAAGTCGGAGAAAATGGCGTTTTTAAAATACTGACTCTTGCTGAACATATCGGCAAGGAAAGCGAGCGCCGCGTACCCGCGTGCTTCGCCTCTCAATGTAAACTCCAGACCTTGTTCGGTTCTTACATAACTAAAGTCGTTGAAACGCACCGTCTTGGGAGTAGAGACCTCCAGAAACTCAAACAAGGGGGTGAGGATACTGTGAGCCGCGATTAAATCTTTGGTCGAGATAATACGGTTGTCCAGACGAGTCAATTCACGAATAGTGCCCGGCGACAGGGTGGCGCGGGCCGCTTCCAAGGCCACACCCATCTGGTCAATGCTGTATTTGAGATAAAACTTATAGCCGAACACTCCCGCCGCCGCGACAATAGAGACAATAAAAACGGCTAAAGCCAAAACAGCCAGTAAACTTGTATCTTTGGTCTTGGGTCCCATGGATACGCCGGGGACAGGAGCTGCGAAGGGACCTTTGGGGATAAAAGACGATTGAAATTTCGGATCCATTTAGTTGCATTATACAACGGAAAGCAATTTACTGACACACAAAGAGTGTTTATAACTATTTATTCCCCTTCCGCGAGTTTACGCAGAGCAAGACCGATGGCCACGGCAAATTCCGGACCGGTTTCCCTAAGAATATTTTCAAGAAAGGCCGGGGCGGAAACTTTGTTGAATGGGTTGGCGATGACCACATCTGTTTTGAAATTATCTTTGGCTAGGTCCGCAAGTCCTTTGAGCGCGGAGCCGCCACCGACCAGAATCACCTTGGAAATAGTCTTGTTGTGCTTCTTCTCGAAGGCCAGAATGGCGTTATTGACCTCGGCAAAGATGTGGTCAAGGTTTAAAACGATGAGGTCGGTCAAATTTTTATCCTCACCCGTTGCTCCCACTTGCCGTTTCATCACTTCCGCGCGTTCGAGAGTAAGTCCGAGTGATTTCGAGATGGTGGCGGTGAGGTCTTGGGAACCGCGATTGACCGTATGCGAAGAACGGATAACTCCGCGCTCGACGACATAGAGTTTGGTCGAGGCGGCACCCATATCTATAATCATCACCGGTCGCAGCGCTTCGTCGAGCACGGCGCGCATGGTACTGAATATCTCGATTTCGAAAAAGCCGGCCTCCAGTCCGCTTTTGGCCACAATCTCCTGATATCGAGCAATCGTTTCATTGTGTATCGCCACAATCAGCACATCAACTTTGGCAAGCAGAGACGGCACCCCGGCTCCTTGCTCATTTGAAGGCCGTTCGTCCGGCGCGACATATTCCGAAGTATCTTCCGCCTTGACTTCACTTTTGGGAATAACAGACCAGTCAATCATCACTTCCGAAATAGGCACCGGGATATATTTACGCGCCTCAAGTGGCACCATGACCGCCAGTTGTTTGGGGCTAACATCAGGCATTTCAATCACCGACATGAGAGAGGAAGCAAACGGGATGGAGATACCGCATTTCTTTGTGGTGATGTTGACCTCCTTCTCTTTCATTAAGTCCGCGAGCGCTTGGGCAATTTTGTCCGGCGCAAGCGCCACCGCCTGACCCACACCGAGACCGGCATAAGGACCGAGGGCCAATTCGCCATATGTCTCAAGTACGGCTTGGCTGTTTTTCTTTTTTATTTGCACTACTTTGATGGCCGAGGAACCGATGTCCACACCCAATGCCGAGGATTCGGCCTGATTGAAAAATTTAGAAAAGAATGCCATGTGTCTTATAATATCATAATCTTTCCATGCACTTTCTCTCCCGTATTAGAGATTTGTTTACCGACTTTCTTTTCCCGCGAAGTCAGAAGGTGTTGGCACTGGAGGCGCTTTCCGCCGGAGCGCTCGTTGACATTTTGCCGCCTGCCGAACATTCGGAAGACCCGCCTGCTCCCGACGCAGGAGGGCGGGCAGGCAAAAATGTCCTGGCGCTCTTCGATTACAGTCACCCGCTTGTCAAGGAAATTATTTGGGAACTGAAATATGGCGGTAACGTGCGCATAGCGGATAAGCTCGGAGAAATTCTCTACGACCACATACAGCACGAACTCCAGGACCTTACCTATTTTGAAAAATGGAGTAAACCAATATTATTAATGCCCATACCCATTTCAGGTAAACGGCGGTTTGAGCGCGGCTGGAATCAATCCGAACTCCTAGCTGAAGCGATTATGAAGCGTGATAGCCAAAATTTATTTAGATACTTACCAAGGCAACTCGTCAAAGCGCGAGAGACCGAGAGTCAGACCAAGACTGCGTCGAGAACCGAGCGTTTGGGAAATATTACGAATTCGATGAAAGTTTTGAATGCAGAGTCGGTCGGGGGAGAGTGCGTGATCGTTTTAGACGATGTGACTACCACCGGTTCCACTTTCGCCGAAGCACGAAGAGTACTCCGCGCCGCCGGCGCGAAAAAAATTTTATGCGTAGCAGTCGCGCATTAACCCTAACGAGTACGCAGTAGAGTATTTACCAACACCACACCCATAATATCGTAGTCGGCCCACTCCGGCACCGGCACCGCGCTGTCCGGTTTAATGGTCCCCGTCACAGCGATAGTATCTTCCGCCTTGAGATCAGAATTGACATCTTGGATGCGGCTGATATCGAGAGCGTAATGGAGGCCGTCGCGGCTTTTGACACCGAGCGTGCATGTTTCAAGAGCAGGCGTTTCGATTCCATCTTTGAGCGGCAGACAGCTGAATTTGCCGGTAATGGTAACCATGCTGTCAATCTCGTCATTAACAATCTTGTCCCAACCCTTGAACAAGAGGAAACCGAAGACCGCAAGCGCGACCAGCACAACTAGCCAGATGGCATTACTGCGAAAAAAGCCTCTTTCATCAAAATTTCTCATATACATGAATTATATCAGTACCCCAACTTTTGGCAAATACCAGAGATATTGCCTTATTTGCCCCGGATGAAACGCAGAAGAATCACAATAACAGCCACCACAAGTAGGATGTGAATGAGGACACCTGCAACAGGAAAAATGATAAACCCAAAGAGCCACAACACCAAAAGCACAATTCCAATAGTTACTAGCATGATTTTTATTAATTAATATTTACAGCTTCCATTATACCTTCTTTACAGTTAAAAACTAACGAGGATTAATATACTTCTGATAATGTGGATCATCCTTACTCATGTGTTTAGCAATGATGTCTCTGATAAATTCTGATTTGTTCATTTTGTAGTAAAAACTCGCCCAATCTAAATAATTTTCTATTGCTTTACTGAATATAATATTGAATTTAACAGTAGGGCTAGCGCTTTTGCTTAGAAAATGTGCAAGTATTCGCTTAATATCTTCTTTACTAGAATATCTTGCTATGGTGAGAAGTGGTGATTTTATTCCATTTATAAAAGAGTTTTGTAGTTTATTCTTCTTGTCTGACCCGTCATTATAAAGAAGTACCAGTACCGGCTTATTTTTACTTAAGGCCAAAGTCATTTGATGTCCAATGCTAAAACTTGATACCGTTCCTTCTATTATAACGACGTCCGACGCCAATATAGACTCGATGGCTTTATTGTAGATTGCTACTCTGTCGATTTTGATTTTCCCCTTTTTATAGTCGCCCAAAGTTGCAACGGCGTTATCAATCCAATCCCTTGTTATGGTATGGCCCGTATCCCTAACAAGATTACATATATCCACGTAATTTTTGCCATATACCTCTAGCTCAGAAGTAGAGCATGCAAAATGTATCTTCATAGGTATAACGATACTATAATTTGCGTATTTTGTAAATGTCTCATTTCTACTTGACTTCTATGTATGGCATATGTAAATATGTATGGTATACATACAACATTACAAATATCACAAATCGCCAACTAATTATGTACACAAAAATTGAACCATTTGGATATGCTGTGTACGGCGAATTAATTGGAAGCACATGGCTAAGTCTTGTCGAGGCTGTGGTTAAAAATGGCCAAATAACAACGGACGAGGGTAGAAAAAGATACTCTCTTCAAAATATACGAGTAAGATCAGCCACTTCGGCTAGAACAGATCCGCTAATAGCTAAATATGCAAACCAGCAAAATATTGCGGAGATAGTGAAACTCACTTTTAACAAAGATCTTATGTATGACATAGACGTAACTCCGTCATTTACTCCTGGGGCGCAAAGTTATTACGCCAGAATTAAAAATTGGAAAATGCTTGATTTCATTGTGGGCAGGCTCACAGAAATACCGGAATCAAAAAAGGCGGTAATGTCTTTTATCAGAGAGGAAGATTATATTAAGGTTTTAAAAAACCCAAAAGATGACTATTTGCCATGCATTACAACCATACAGTTTAGATTATTAAAAATAGATAATGAAAAAGGGTACCATATGAATATCATTTTTAGTGCCAGATCTATGGATGCCTACCAAAAATCTATCGGTAACTTGGTAGCCATTGCCATACTGGGGGAAGAAGTGGCAAAACGACTGAAAAAAAATCTGGGGGTTCCCGTCTGGGAAGGAAGCATCGATGGACTAATAACTGATGCGCATATTTACGACAACACAATAGACGAAGCCAGAAAACTATTAGAATCCTACAAAAAAATAGAGAGCAATGAGTCACATGAAAAAGCGTAAGAAAGTAGTAGTATTTGAAGGAATTGATGGTTCGGGAAAATCGACCCAAGCTCGCTTGCTATATTTTGCTCTTAAAAAAAGAAATATTTCTGCAGACTTATACCACTTCCCATCGGAGGGTATCATAGGAAAATTTGTTAGGAGTCTTTTGGAGAAGGAAGAATTTGACACTTTGGATTCAAAATCCCGTGCACTACTTACTGCTTCAGACTTTTACAGCCAATATCACAGGAGCAATAATGATTCGGATATGATTATATTTGACAGATATTTTCATTCCAGTTATGCATCTAACGATGCCTTAGACGAAGAGTGGATTAAGGCAATACATCAATATGCGCCAGACCCGGATATTGTTTTCTTTTTGGACGGAGAACCGAAATCAATCAAAGAAAGGGATGGCATTGATTCCGGTGCAAAAAATGAAGCGAGGCAAAAAATGCTCAGCATTAGATATAAAAAGATATTTGAGAATATACCCAATATCACCATCAATGCCAACAAAGATATTGAAACAACGCATCAAGAGGTGCTACAGACCGTTATTAAAAAATTAAATATATGATAAACATAGAAGGAGAACTAAAAATGGAAGACAAGGTAAATGAGGACATGGATTTATTAAAATCCCTTGATGACTTGTTTACTGTAAAAAGAGGCTTTGTGATAAAAATGCCGCCAAAGGGAGAATCGGTAGCTGCTTGTTTATCTGGTGGTATGGACTCGGTTACCAATATAGCAATGCTCATGAAAGAATATGGTTTAAAAGTGTATCCATTTTTTATTAACAGGGGACAATCCAATTATGTTTACGAAAAAAAGGCGGCCGATTATTTTAATTCCTTTTTTAAAGAAAAGTTTCCCGACCTATACAATGATTATCTTGAAATTACAGTAATGACTCCCGGGGAAGAATATAAAGACTTGCTTCGCGATGCCAAGAGGCTGGTTGACCCCTTACCATTGCGCCACAATGTATCTTACCCATCAAGAAACCCTATAATATTCTTAACAGGGATGGAGTATGCTTATTCCTTAAAAGCAAAGGGGGTTGAAATTAAAACAATGTTCGCATCTTATGTCTCTTCCGACTCATCTTATCACTGTGGTTTAACAAATACTCGTTTGATGAATGTGCTGATGTGTCAGATACTAAACGATTGGAATTGGCAATTTATTTCCATCCCAATAGAGCGCGAACTGGGAAACTTTTTCGACAAAGACGTGTATGTCAAATGGGGTTACGAGAACAATATTCCCCTCCACTTTTCAAGGACATGCGTTAAACACTTTGATGTCGAGTGCGGAGACTGCCCGACCTGCTGGGACAGAAGAAGGGGTTATAAAGAAGCCGGTATTGATGATCCGACCCCATATAAATATGAGATGTCCTCAGAATTCCCAACCTATTACGACCATGAAAAAGAAGAGCAGATGCAATAATAATATGAAAATAGAAACAGAAATTAAATTAGCAATAGAAGAATCCTCAATAAAAGACGTCATTGCTAGAATCGAACAAGAGTTCGATTGTAAAAAATCTGACCCTTTCCTCCAGACTACGCATCAATTCTTTTTCGAAGATCATACAAAACAAAAGGCCTTCCCAAGAATCCGTAACGAAGAGAACGGGAGCATTACTTTAACTGTAAAAGCCAAACTAAAAGAAACTAGTGAATTCTTTAAACGAATAGAGTTGGAAACGACTATTACTAATGCCGAGAAGGTTATCGACATGATGCCATTTTTTGGCTTCCCTAAAAAAATCTCCTGGGAGAAAAAGCGTCATTCTTTTTTAATGAACGGCGATACTGATGTATGTTTTTTCCTGGATGAGACTCCTATGGGTTGGTTTTTAGAAATTGAGGCGGAGGAAAGTAAAATAGAAGAAGCTATTACTAAACTTGGACTACAAGAAGCCCAAAGAATTAATGGGGCTTATCTGGGTCTATGGGAGAAATATAAAAAAGAGCACAATATTTCTAGGGATAATATGATGTTTGGTGCGTAGTAGTTTTTGATAGGCACTACCATCGCACTCTTCACTTCTTTTTCGACTTAAAGTATTCTTTACCTTTTATTTTCTCGGGCAACAAGTCCTCTTTAGTATACTCTCCCGCCTGCCCTCCCGATTGGTCGGGAGCGGGCAGGTCGTACCCTTCGCCGTAGCCAAGGTCCTTCATCAGTTTGGTCGGGGCATTGCGGATTTTAAGAGGAATGGGGAGATTGCCGTGTTCTTTAGCATCAGACATGGCTGCGAGATAGGCGTAGTAGCCACTCCTATCTTTCGGCGCGAGCGATAGATAAATCACTCCGTGAGAAAGGTTGATGCCTGCTTCAGGATAGCCGATGGTTTCCACCGCCCGGAAAACAGCGTTGGCCAGAGGCAACGCATGAGAATCTGCCATACCAATATCTTCGCTGGCAAAAATTACCATTCGCCTCGCGATAAATTTAGGGTCTTCGCCAGAATCAATCATCCGCGCTAGATAGTAGAGCGCGGCATCTGGTTGGCTGGCGCGCATGCTCTTGATAAAAGCGCTAATAGTATTGAAGTGTTCATCTCCCTTTTTATCGTACCGAAGATGTTTTGATTGGAGCGTGTTCTTCAAGTTTTCTATAGTCACGTCGCCATAGAGTCTCTCGGTATTCTCAAGCATCGCGATGGCTTGCCTCGCGTCCCCTCCTGCCATACCAATGAGCCAGTCTCTGGCATCTTGGTCCATTGAAAATTTCGTGCGTTCGATAATCTCTGCCATTTCCGTATCGGACAATTCGTTTAAAACGAAAACGCGACAGCGTGATAAAAGAGCCGGGATAACTTCGAAGCTTGGATTCTCGGTCGTAGCACCGATGAGAGTCAATTTGCCTGACTCGACATAAGGCAGGAGAAAATCTTGTTGGGCTTTATTGAATCGGTGAATCTCGTCGAGGAATAAAACTTTAGGCCCCGCCTTCGCCAAGGCTTCGGCGGGTAAGGCAAAAAGAGTATTACCTGCTTTAGATTTCTTCTGTACATCTTCAACTATTTCTCGAATATCTTCTTTGCCCGCAGAGACTGCGGAGAGTTCGTGGTACTGGGCATTGAGAGCCTCGGCATAAATTTTGGCCAAAGTAGTTTTGCCAACCCCAGGCGGCCCCCAGAGGATGAAGGAGAATAAATGCTTTTTAGACACGGCAATTTCCAAGGGTTTCCCCTTCCCCACCAAGTGTTTCTGGCCGATAAATTCCTTTAAATTTTTAGGCCTAATTTTAAACGCCAGCGGTTCCATCCCTAAATTATACTCCTAAGTTAATGTGTGGGCGGTGATCTCGGGTTAAGTGCCTCACGAGTGAGGCTTTGTAAGCGTATTCTAGCATCTTTAGAATCTCTAGATTGAGGTACTCGGGTCGGGGGTCTAATTTTTGCGATAGAGAAAATATTGGACGAGCGTTATGCCCCACATAATAATTCCCACTGCAAAGGAAACCGATGGTAGATAGGCACCAGTTGCAAGAAAGAAAGCGATTTGCGAAGCATAGAAACCAAGAGCAATAAGTATGGTGAGGATGGGTTGCCCCGAGCGTCTCTCGCGATAATTTTTTACTATTTGAGCAGGAATTCCGATAAGCACCAAAGCGAGTGAAAAAATACTAACCAAAATACTAAGAGTAAATACTATGTCCATATATCTATTATATCTTTTGGCGGTGACGATGTCCGGAAGTTTGAACCGAAAACATGGCTCAAATTCAAGGATATTGATGAAAGTATACGTGAATTAAGGGCAATCTACAAAGTTCATCCCCAATGGTTTGAAGTACCAAAGCCAAAGTCAGATAAGGGACGAAATGCAGTAGATTATTCTGTCTAGCTTAAAATATGCAGGCTACTCAGGTTGGTTCACTATTCTATTCTGCGGTAAACATTGTATATGGCCCCGATTCGCTAATAGATATACCGCGGGACTTTCTATGGTCTTTATAATTGAAGTTCTTTGTCAGCTTTTCCAAGTGTATCTTATCCTTTGCTATTGCACATTGGTGGCTATTTGAGAGTATCAATGAATTTATATTCCTGACCTGTCCCTTATCCAATTTCATGTAATACTCTGCTTTTGATTTCATGCTCGGTTTTATGTAAAGACAGATATCTGGTCTCAAAGGAAAATATACCGTTGAGTGAGGAGATAAAAGACCATTAAATTTTGATGTCGATACTGTAAAACAAGGACTATCTGAAGTGATGAAAGAACTACCTTCAGGAGCTACAAGAAATAACCATTGCATTTCAAATATCTTCTCGGCGTGTCGATCTACTTTGAGAAGGCCTTTTGAGTGACCTGTCTTTGTAAGACCGATTCTGACCGTATCACCATGTATCGCCTCAAAAATCTGCGAGTTTATTTCTTCCTGCGTCATTTTACTTATCACATCCAGAGCATCACTCTCCATTTTATTCTGTGGGTTATGTTCGAGTATTTTCTCTTTGGACATATGCACCTTATCTGGTGATGGAAGGTCTTTTCTCATAAAATGTCGGGTAGTGGCTTCGATCAATTTGTTTGTTTCCTCTCTGTGTCGCGGGGTTCTTGTGTACTGCAATGCCGTATAAAAAGCCACACAACTCCTGTCCATACCTGATAATAATTCTTCGCTTGCAGTATTTATTTTCCTGATAACTTCAATACCCTTTGTATCAATAATTGCTGTAATTTCCTCTGGGAGGTAGGACTTCTCACCGTCATCTTCAAGGACATTAAAATCATCTCTCCAAAAACCCTTCCATCCCGGTCCTCTTTCTATAATCTGGTTTTCTTCAATAACATAAATATTGAGCTGATTTTCTGTTCCGCTTTTTCTCCATTGAGTAAGATATTTGTCTTGAACGATGTGATGCTTTGCCATGACCTTGTGGATAACTTTATTTGTATACTTTCTATTTATTTTCTATACTAACATATATGCTTACAAAAAAACAAACACAAGTCCTCGATTTTATAAAAATATATATGGTAAAGCACAGCTACGCCCCCTCCCTAGAGGAGATCAAGCGCAAATTTAAGCTTGCTTCTGTTTCTACCGCCCATTATTATTTAAAAAAACTACAAGAAGCCGGGCAACTCAAAAAGGAATTTAATCAGCCGCGCGCTGTTTCTACAATAGAGGCAAAACAAACCATCGAAATTCCCATTCTGGGAGCAATAGCTGCTGGACAACCGATTGAGGCGATAGAAATTCCAGACGAAACTATCACGATTACAAGAGATGAAATTGGAAAGCAGGGCAAACACTATGCTTTG
>JAUSGI010000005.1 GCA_030649135.1 bacterium
ACCGGCCGAATTGGAGAAGCTCGGCAAAAAGGCCCGAGAAAGCAACGCCGGCGAAGAAGAGAAGGAGATAGGAAAGATCCGCGAAGAATACAAAGTACAGTAGTTTCATAGACAAAACAAAAATCCATTTTATCTAGCCTCTCGGACCGCGTCGGCGGGAGAGAGCGAAATCTCAGCAGAGATTATCGCGAGGCTAAGGAAAATGGATTTTTGTTTGCGAAAACTATTTAACCGCGTCCTTGAGGCCCTTGGCCGGGCGGAACTTCGGCACGCGCATCGATGGAACCGAGATGGAGGCGCCGGTGCGAGGGTTTCTGGCCTGGCGGGCGGCGCGAACCTTGGTCGAGAAGATGCCGAGACCGGCAATCGAGACTTCGCCTCCTTTCTTCAACGTGGAGACGATGGAGTCGATGACAATGTCTACAACTTCTTCCGCCTGTACCTTGGTACCGCCAAGTTTGGCGTGCACTGCGTTTGCGATATCTACCTTATTCATTATCTAGCTAATTTATTGATAATAGTCAATTATATACCCATTAATTTACCTTGCAAACTCGATAGAACGAGCCTCCCTGATGACGTTGACCTTAATCTCGCCCGGGTATCTAAGCTCGCTTTCAATGCGGAGGGCGATATCACGGGCCATTTTCTTGGCCTCAAGGTCAGAAACCTTCTCCGGAGTGACGAAAACCCTGATTTCCCTGCCGGCGGCAAGCGCGTAAGCCTTGTCCACGCCTTCATAAGAAAGGGCGATGTCTTCAAGATCCTTTAGGCGCTTGAGATAATTCTCCAAATTATCCCTGCGCGCCCCCGGCCGGCTGCCGGAGATGGCGTCAGCCGTCTGGACTATGACCGATTCGACGGTCTCATAAGGATATTCACCGTGATGCGCTTGCATCGCCTTGATAATATCTTCGGAGACATTGAATTTCTGGAGAATCTTCCTGCCTATTTCCACGTGAGTGCCGGAAACCTCGTGGTCTAAAGCCTTGCCGATATCATGGAGCAGCGCTCCGGCCCTGGCTACAGCCACGTTTGCCCCCAGCTCCTCCGCAATCATGCCGGACAAGTGACTCATTTCTACCGAATGCTCTAGAACGTTCTGGCTATAACTGGTACGGAAGTGGAGTCGTCCAAGAATGGAAAGGAGTTTCGGGTCGAGATTGTATATTTCGCACTCCATGGCCGCTTCTTCGCCTTTTTGCTTGATGAGGGAATTCACTTCCGATTCGGCCTTGGCCACGAACTCTTCGATTCTGGCCGGCTGGATGCGCCCATCGGAGATGAGATTGTCGAGCGAGAGCTTGGCTATGGCCCTACGCACCGGGTCAAAGGAGGAGAGAGTGATGGAGTTCGGAGTATCGTCGATGATAACCTCTACTCCGGTGGCCCGCTCGAAAGCTTTGATATTCCGGCCTTCCTTGCCGATTATCTTGCCCTTAATCTCATCGGACGGAAGGGCTACCGCGGTAGACATGATTTCGCCGGAGATTGAAGCGGCGAGCCTCTGGATGGCCGCGGAGATTATTTCTTTGGCACGCTCATCGAAACGCTCCTGCCCATGCGCCTCAAGTTTCTGCATGCGTATCAGGAAATCTTCTTCGAAATCCTTTTCAATAACTTTCAACAGCTCCTCCTTGGCCTCAAGAGGGGAGAGACCGGAGACCTTGGCCAATTCGCCTTGTCTTTTTTCCACCAGCTTTTCTATTTTCTCCTTGAGGGCCGTGGTTTCCTGCGCTCTTTCCTTTACATACTCGACTTCCTGGGATAAATCCGCCTGGCGCTTGTCCAAAAATTCTTCTTTTTTTATAAGACGGTCTTCAATATTTTTGAAACGGTTCTCCTTCTCCTTGAGTTCGGCTTGCGCTTTCTCTGCAAGCTCCTGCGCTTTCTCTTCGGCTTCCAAAATAATCCTTTGGGCCTCTTCTTTGGAATGGAGTTCAAGCTGCTTGATGTCGAGTTCCATGGACCCCTTTCTGCCCAAAGAAATCAGCAGGCGCAGTAAATAACCGAAGCCGATACCGGCTGATGCGGCAAGTAAAGCTAGAAGTAGCGCTAGTTTTAGAGACATTTGCGGAGGCTCAGTCAGTCGGAGCGGTCAGGCGGCGGGCACCAAGAAACGTTTCTGTTTATGTTTTAAGAGTGAACAACCGAAGTGTACTACTTCTATAGAATCTTGTCTATAATTCCGTATTTTTTGGCCTCCTCGGCAGTCATGAAGAAATCGCGGTCAATGTCCTTCTGAACTTGAGAGACGGATTGGCCGGTATTTTTAGCCATTATTTTTACCAGGTTTTCCCGCAGTTTTAAAATTTGCTTGGCCCTAATTTCGATATCGGTAGCCTGGCCCTGGGCACCGCCAAGCGGTTGATGAATCATGACCTCGGCATTCGGGAGCGCGAAACGCTTGCCCTTGGCACCGGCCGATAAGAGCCACGCGCCACCGCTGGCCGCCATGCCCACGCAGACGGTGGAAACATCCGGCTTAATGTGATTCATGGTATCAATCATGGCCAATGTCGCCGTAGCGGAACCGCCGGGAGAATTGATGTAAAGGGAAATATCTTTTTTCGGGTCCTCAAATTGGAGGAATAGGAGCTGGGCGATAACGATATTAGCCACGTCATCGTCAATCTCTCCGCCCAGAAAAATAATGCGCTCGCGGAGAAGGCGGGAGTAAATGTCGTAAGCTCGTTCGCCGAACTGGCTTTTCTCAATGACTGTTGGCACTAGATAACTCATGCGGCTTAGATTATCCCAAAGCCCGAGCGAAATCAAGTAAACAAAAACACGCCCTAGGGCGTGTTTTTGTTTCTCATTCTAACGAGAAACTAGGATGCGTTAAGCTCGGCGTCGAGATTTTCTATTTCAGTGGAATTCAGATCAGCCTCTATGGCGGCTGCTGTGTCTGAATCGCTCTGAGAGTTGATGGCGTTGATTTCATCATTTATCGCCTGATTGTCTTCACGCTGGCCCATGAAGTAGAGGGCGCCGAAGACAATGACCGCGAGAATGATGATGCCGCCGATTATCGGTCCGGCCGAACTGCCTCTCTCTTGAACCGCGCTAATGTTATTTGATTCATCCATGTTAGTTCCTAATTAAGAATAAATTAATCTTCCGGGGTTGAAGTCGCGCTTCTTTCTCCTCCGAGGGCTCGTATTGCCTTCGTGAGGCTCCTGTGAGCTTCGCGGATGTGGCCCTTGGCCTCGCTAGCGATATCGCGGACTCTTTCGAAGTTCTCTTTGGCTTTGTCTCCGGAAAGGTCCACGGAGGCGAAGAGGGCTATGCTTGCTTTGGTTAAGGAGAGGTGGTTTCTGGCCTCCACCACGTAAGCGGTAGAAGTGGCGGTAACGCCACCATCGGCCTTAACCTTCTCAATCCTGGATTCGAGGCGGACAATTATCCTCTCGAGACGCTCAACTGTCGCCGTAAGTACTCTTGACGTATTGGCGGCCTTTCTCTTAGCCAGGCCTCTCTGCATTTCTGCGCGAGCGTCAGTGCTTGAGGCTTTTCTGGTCTGGGCTTCAACTTTACGAGTTTCAGTCTGGGTTCTAACATTGGGCTCTTTGGCCAGAGCGGGGGAAGCGAGCGAAACAATGGAAAACATCAGTATCAGTGGAATGATTTTGCGATTCATTAGTGTTGGGTTAACTCTTAAACAGCCGTTACCGTAACCTCGGCATCAAGCCGAGAGGGTTAATTATAGCTAATTAACCCTGCTTCTGCGAATACTCTTCGTTGTATAGTTTTAGCCCTTCTTCAAAGGCGTTTTCCGCCTCAATTCTACCCTTAAAACCCTTAACCTCGACGACTTTGTCCTGGAGCTTCTTGTAGGTGCTGTAGAAATGCTCGATTTCCTTGAGAGTGTGGGGGTTCACGTCATTTAAGTCTTTGAGGGTGGCGAAACGCGGATCATCGACTGGCACGGCGATAATCTTGTCGTCTCCCTCGCCGGAATCAATCATGTTCATGATAGCCACCGGCCGGACACGCACCAGAATGCCGGGCATTAAGGGGTAAGTAGTGAGAATAATCACATCCAAAGGGTCCTTGTCATGCCAGAGAGAGCGCGGCACGAAGCCGTAGTCGAAAGGAAAGTCCTGCGCGGTATGAGCCACCCGGTCCAGGGCGATGAGGCCGGTCTTCTTGTCTATCTCGTATTTATTTTTCGAACCCTTGTTGATTTCAACGATGACGTTGATGGATTCCTTGGAACCCGGTTCTATGTCGTGCCAGAGATTCATAAGTTTTTATTATACAGCAAATTAAATTTCTTCCGGGGCAACAGGTGCTTCAGCGTTAGCAAGCTCTTCGCCTCTGTCCGACTGGATATCTATCCTCCAACCGGTAAGCTTAGCGGCCAAGCGCACGTTCTGCCCGCCCTTGCCGATGGCCAGGGACTGCTGGTCTTCAGAGACGATGACGGTGGCAGCCTTCTCCTCCTCATTTATCTTGATATCGAGGATTTTGGCGGGGGAGAGGGCCTCTTCGATGAACTTCTTCGGCTCAGGAGACCATTCGATGATATCGATTTTCTCGCCGCGCAATTCAGACATCACGGTTGAGACCCGGACTCCGCGCTGACCGACCAAGGCACCGACCGGGTCGATGTGAGTATCCACGGCCAGAGCCGCAATCTTGGAGCGGTAGCCCGCTTCCCGGGCAATAGCCTTGATGACGATAGCGCCACTAGCAAGCTCGGGCGCTTCGGCCTCAAAGAGCTTTTCAAGAAACTTGGGGTGCGAGCGGGAAAGGCGCAAGAAGACTCCGCGCTGACTTTCTTCTACCCGGTAGAGATAGGCACGAACCCTTTCGCCTTGCGAAAAGCGCTCACTCGGAATCTGCTCTTCGTAAGGCAAGAGGCCGGTAGCCCTACCCATATCAACAAAAATATTGCCGCGCTCGATGCGTTGAACCGTGCCAGAGACTATCTCGCCCTCGCGCTTGCCGAACTCCGAGACGACCGAGGTCTTCTCGGCCTCACGAATCTTCTGCATGATGACCTGCTTGGCCGTCTGGGCGGCGATGCGTCCGTATTCGCCCTTGCTCTCGATGGGGAAAATGACTTCTTCATCAAGCTGGGCATCCTTTTTTATTTTTCGCGCGTCTTCCAGGAGAATATGATGTTCCTGGTTATAGAGCACGCGTACGTCTCCCTCCTTGAGTTCCTCGTCTTCGTCAAAAATGACGCGGGACTCATCAACCACGATTTTAACCTGGAAGAAATTGGTCTCGCCGGTATGAATATCGAAAGTGGTGCGGATAATCTGGCCCTTCTTGCCGTATTCCTTCTTATAGGCGGTAGCCAAAGCGGCTTCGATAGCCTCGACAATGGAGGCACGCGGAATACCGCGCACTTCTTCAAGTTCGCCTAGGACGGAATTGATGACTTTGAGATCAAACATGATGTGAATTGTTACGAATTAAACCGTATTAACGAGAGAGGTTCGCCTCGCGGCGAACCTCTCCGAATAACCTATTACTCTCCTAGTATAACAAATCCCTAAATTTTTTGCAAGCCTTCCTGTCAGAAATCTCCGGTACTGAAGAACTCTGACAGGAAGCCGACGTTGCATCGGCTTTTTGAGGATGGTGATTCTCGGGAGTTGGAAGGTCTCCCACCCCTTCTGTTGCCAGGCCGTCCTCACGGCCCCGGTGACCCACGTGATAATCAGCGTATTGCTGCCGGCTAGGATGCCAGCGCAATCTCACTAATCTCAAGCCCCAGAAGATCCGAGAGGTAGGTGTCAACCTCCTCCGGCATCCTCTCCGGCTTGACCACGAGGATCAGGCTGGGCACCATACCCCTTTCCGGGATAGGAGCCTGCGCCATCACCCACTCGACCTTGGAATCCGACATGCGGTTTTCCACCGCAGCCAGACGCCCAAAGCAAGTGGTGCAGGCGCACCCCAACCACATCACCTCGAACGCGACGAGATTGCTCTCGACGCGACCGAAGCGAGGGTTGGACCAGCCGTCCACCCGCAGGCGAACGGTTCGGTTGGCCATGATTTCACCTCCTTTCATGGCGAGTTATTCACCCGGATACCAACTGATAGCGCCTTCTCGCTAATCAGTCAGAAATCCAAGGCTACATTAACGGCTAGGTCGCCCCAATCTTAAAAGAACAGCTGTTTCGCCCTTTTGGGCACATCAGTCGGGATACGCATCCCGAGACAGCAGGGACTAGTTGATAGTCCCTATGGCGGTTTCATCCGCCCCTCCTTATCCCCAACCTCCCCTGTGCGGGTGAGGATGTTACGGGGTCGAATCACCTTTCCCGGCATACTTACTCCGGTACTCAGCGATGAGCGCGTCCGCCTCCTCAGTCGAGGAGACGACCTGCCGGAGGCTAACCCTCCGGTTGAGCGTGCCGAACCGGCACGCCACGCGCGGATTGGCAGCTTCGCCAATCCGAAGGACGAGCAGGTACCCGTCCTTCGTCTTGCGCAAGGAATGAGACATCTCCTCGTCGCAAAACTGGCGCACGACTACGCCGTCCGCGCTGGGAGCGGAATTGCACCCAGCGAAGAGCACGACCAGACAAAGAACAGCGGCAAACTTGATCATGTCTTATTCTCCTGCGGCCTCGCCGCTTTCGAACATTAAAGAACTTGAGCGAACCATTTCGCTCTTCTGAAAATCCAATTCCATTAGATTTTCGGAACAGCGGGCGAAGCATTGCACTTCGCCGGGTTTTTTAACGTGGTTCACTCCACGGAGCTGTGGTCTCGCCTCGGGATTATGATTTGCCCGAGATCCCCACTCATGTTTGCTCAGGCACCTTCGACTTACTTTCCAAAGCGATACAGCAGCTTTAGGAAGTAAGGAAAGGCCGCGAAGGACTGCGCACCTTTGAAGGCGAGGTTGCATCGCTTGCATACCATCACAAGCTGCCCGTCATCCGGGTCCTCGACCCCCTCAAGGAGTTTGTCCTTACACTCCGGACAGTCCGTCATCTCTTACCACCTCCTTCTTCCAAAGAACTTGAGCGAATTATTTCGCTCTTCTGAAGAACCAAATTTCAATTTTTAGTTCCTCGGAAGAGGGGGCTAGAGAAGTTCTCTCGCCCCGGCGTAGTCTGGAGTCCCGGTTTCCCTATGCCGGGTTATCTCCAGTTAAGGACCCACGCAAGGTCCCGCGCCACAGTCGAGGCTTCCCTCGAACGTCTGTGACGACTCGCCGCAACAACCATTGCGGCAGCAGGGGCTGAGATCATCAGCCAACCGCCTGCACGGCCGGTGGACTCTGGCGCGTTTTGGGGTACGCACCGCTCCACCATGGGAAGAACAAAACCCTGTTTCATCCTTTCGGAATCATCAGCCCGGATACACATCCGGATACAGGAACCAGGGTTTAGCATTCCTGGTAGCGGCTCTGCTTCCGCGCGGCTCACCACTCTAAGTAGGTGACACTTCTCTGTTTGTTATCGCGGGACAGAGAGCCGCGTATGCATTTTCTGTTCCCAGGACTGCGATAACACCCCGGCTAACCCTAAGTTAGCAGTACCCGGAGGGAGAAGATTACTTCCTTCTCCTCCAACGATCGGTCCGTCCTCCAGAAGGGAAAGAAATCGCTCGAAGCGACTCCCTCCTCTCGGATTTCGGACGACCGTCGGGGCTGTAGCCAGCCCGGGCGAGAATCATAGTGGCTTGCACCACCAGATTCTTCTTACCTTTTTCCACTCACTCACCTCCTTTCAGGGAACCTTGTCAGCGTCCGATTACAATCTTACTCCATGTGATATTTATTGTCAACTCATTTTGACACTTTACTACAACTGGTCGTAAAAATATGGCTAAATAAGACCATAGTTTGAAATATGAGTTTAATTTGGTCTGACTAAACTAGTATTTAAAGGGTTGATATTTTTGACCAATAATGGTGTTTAGTCATTTACGTTTGACAAATAAAATTAGGGGGTATATACTGGTGACAGAAACTCCTCGAAAGGAGAGTGCATGAACGACTAGGGGATGGGGAAGTCCGGGGCGTAGCGCCCCGGACATGACCCAGAAATGCGGTTAACAGAAAAGGAGATTGGGATGGCCGACTGATGTCGTACCTAGGGTAGCTTCAAAAACCAGGAGGGGGTTATGCTGTTAGCAATGACCCCACCCACAAATGCCGTGGCGGCTTCACCGCCACGGCATCTTCATTTATGATCAAAGATGTATTTGATAAGGCTTTTAAGAGTTTCTGCAAACTCCTGACTTTTTACAGATATTCCTGAAAGTCTTTTCCCGAGTATGGCTATTTTCACACGATCGCCATAAATCGTTATGTCACTTGTAATCGGATACTTTTCATGATCTATTTTAATTCTTTCTCCAGTGCTATCAGACGGTTTATCGATAATTTTCGAGGTGTAAATTGATTTCGACCTGATTCCTCTGGAAATCCTTTCCTCTCGCATATTCGTCGTTTCTTTTTCAGTAAATAGATCTTTTACTAAATCTAGTGGATATACCATATAGACTGGTTCGTCATCGAGTTTTTTTACAAAAGTATCATCGTTGGAACTCAAGACCCCTTCCTTACCATCGAAAAACTGGACTATAGGTTTTCCTACTCGCTCTCCTTGGAGACCTCTCAATTGGGGGATGATGATATCTAAGCTTTTTTTGTTTTCCTCTAGAAGGTGAATTTGTCTCTCAACAAAGAAACCGAGTTTCTCCGGTGGTTCGGCTAGGTAATAAGTCTTTTTACCTATATTGGTCTCACTTACAAGACCCTTTTTAGCCAAAGAGTCGAGAATGACATAAGTTGTTGGTCTTTTAACTTTCGCTTTTTGTGAGATCTCTGATATTTGAGCCTTGTCGAAAGAGAGGAGGGCGACATAGACTGCCGCTTCCTTATCGCTCAATCCTATATCCCTGAGATATTTCTCGAACATATATTAAATGATAGCATGACAGAAACTCTGCTGTTACTTCCTCCTTGAATGAAACCTTTTGTGGGTATCGCGAAGCGCCTTGTCGGTGACGTGGGTATATATTTGAGTTGTCGAAATATTGGCGTGGCCGAGAAGCATTTGGACGCTACGAAGGTCGGCGCCATTGCTTAAAAGATCAGTAGCAAAGCTGTGACGAATAACGTGAGGTGTCACTTTTTTTGAAATGCCGGCTTTTATCGCATAATGCTTCACAATTCTTTCTATCGAGCGGCGAGTGAGAGGAAGGGAGTCTTTGGTTTTAGTGTTTTTCCCTACCTGAACAAAGAGGGCATCATTCATATCCTTGCGAGCTTTGAGATATTTGGATACGGCGTTTCTCGCTTCATCAGAAACAAAGACTACCCGCACCTTACTGCCTTTACCCCTGATAGAAAACTCCCCGACAGAAAGATCAGTATCATTATTTAACGAGCAGAGTTCGGATACACGAAGCCCTGTGGAGAAAAGCATTTCAAGGATAGCTTTGTCGCGAAGTTCTTTAATTCCATCGCCTTTGGGCATCTCAAGTAGGCGAGTGAGTTCGGCAGGGGAGATGAGATCAAGAGAGCGTTCTCCAACTTTAGCCAGTTCAATGCGTTCTGCTGGCAGACTTGTAATTTCTTGCCGAGCCAGATACTTGAGAAAAGAGCGTAAGGCAATCAGATAATAATTCTGCGTCTTCTTCGACATGGTTTCACCGGTTTGTCGGTTATTGCCGGTCGACTGGCGGTTAAGCCACATCCTAAATTCTCTCACCACTTCGTCACTAATATCCTTCGGATTTTTTACTTCGGTATGCTTAAGAAAAACGGAAAGGTAGTGGTCATAGTTCTCAATAGTCTTGAGTGCCCGGCCCTTTTCGATCTCGGTATATTCCAGAAATCCTCTCTTTAATCGCTCTAGTTCACTAACATTCCCCATATTGTGCGACATTATAACACGGACGCATTTGACTTGATTTTCTGTTCAAATAGTTATAGGTTTCTTAGCAGAATTGAGCACAGACAGGAGAATGGCCATGCGATCAGTCACGATAACATTCACGGAAGAGCTCCAGGATGTCGAGAGCGGCGTGACTCCGGGTGGAGCGATCTTTCTCCACAGCATGATTATGGCGATTAACCGCTTCACGAATACGCTTGAGGTTACCGCACCGCATGAGATCAAGGTAACCGCCGAACTCATTGGGCTCAAATACGAGGACGGCGCAGACGAGGATGCATTCTCGGTCATTGTGCACAGATCCAAGGTCAGCAAGATGACCATCGAGTTTTAGTAACTACCTTTCGAACAGTATCAGGGGTAGGGCCGCGACGTCGTCGCGGCCCTCTTTTCATTTACCTTTTAGTGTGTTGCAAAATATGAGTGCATATGCTATACTTGGAAAGTGATTTCAAAGACCAGAAAACTTAAGCTCATCAAGGAAGTAGCCATCCACGAAAAGGATACGGGCTCTCCTGAAGTGCAAATTTCCATACTGACAAAGCGTATCGAGGATTTAGCCAAACATCTCAAAACGCATGCCAAGGACAATCACTCGCGTCGCGGGCTTCTCGCCATGGTGGCGGGGCGCCAGGCGCATATGAAATATTTGGAAAAGAAAAGTCCGAAACGCGCCAGAGCTTTAGAAAAGAAACTTGGTCTGAAGAAATAAGTTTTAATAGATTAGAAAAATTTAATGACAGTAATAAAACATAAAGCCCAGCGGGTCGGCATTTTCATAGACACGCAAAACATTTATCACAGCGCCAAAAATATTCACCACGCCAAAGCAAATTTTGGCGCGATAGTGAAGGACGTACTCGATGGACGGGTGCTCATCCGCGCTTTAGCCTACGTGGTCACTACCGAATCCGGCGAAGAAAACGCCTTCTTCGGCGCGCTAGAAAAAGCGGGTATCGAAATACGTTCGAAACCATTGCAAATATTTCTCGGTGGAGCCAAGAAAGCGGACTGGGATGTCGGATTGGCAATTGATGCCGTCACTATGGCACCCAAACTCGACAGCATCATCCTCTTGTCCGGCGATGGAGACTATGTGCCTTTGGTAGAATACATTCAAAACACCCATGGTTGCCAGGTAGAGGTAGTGGCCTTCGGCAAATCATCTTCGGCGCGTCTGATTGAAGCGGCCGATGACTTTATCGACCTCGACCAGAATCCTAAAAAATATCTTCTCAACACCAACAACATAAAACTTCGTGAAGGAGGCGTCAGATAGTTCGACCAACTCACTACAAGTGAGTTAGAATAGAGTGATGAATCCGGAAGAAACTCCTTTAAAACAAATTCGCACCTTTCAAGGAGATGTAGCGGAAGCACTCCAGAAACAGCAAGGCTCGCTCGTCTCGATTCAACAAGCGGAACATTTAAGAACAAGGAACCGTCTTTCGGCTACCGATACCGCCACAGAACAACCTAACAAAAGAAAGGAATTCGTCGTGCTCCTTTTAGGAAGCTTTGTTCTCCTCGCCCTAAGTGTGGGCGGGGGCTGGTATGCTTACAACGAATATGTGAGAAGGTCCGCCACTCCGATTACAACCGCACCGGCAAACAGATTTATATCGGCCAATACCGAAGCCAATATAATGCTTGCGGCCACTTCACGCGATACTCTTTTTCAGACTCTTTCCGATGCCATCAAGGGCATGGCCTCCGGGGAACTTAGACATGTCGTCTTGCGAAAGGGTTTGACGAAAGAAACGGCTTATCTGTTTCCCACAAGCGAATTTTTGGTAGCACTCGAGAGCCGGGCTCCCGGCGGGCTGGTACGAGCTTTCGACCCGCTTTTCATGTTTGGAGCTTCCGGAAAAAGTGCCTTCTTAATAATTAAACTGGCCTCTTTTGAAAATGCCTTTGCGGGCATGCTCGCTTGGGAGAAAAATATGAGTCAAGATATCGGACCTCTATTTGCCACCGCCACGCTCTTGAAAGATATGCCGCCCGAAGCCGTCTTCACGGACCTGATAGACAAAAACAAGGACGTTCGGGTCCTTGCGCTCGGCAAGGAGCCAGTTCTCCTTTACTCATTTGTCGACAACAATATGCTTATCATCACGGATAATATCGAGACTTTAAGAACTCTCGTAGACCGCCTGACGCGAGAAAAACTTTCCCGTTAGCCCGTTTTCTGATAAGATAAGTGTATGGCTATAGACTACGAACACTTTAAAACAAAGCTAGAGGCGGAAAAAAAACTTTTAGAAGAAGAGTTGGAGAAAGTCGGCAGAAGAAACCCCGATAACCTTTCCGATTGGGAAGCCACCCCTGCTGACAAAGACACCTCCCAAGCGGACGAAAACACCGTCGCTGATGGCGTGGAAGACTATGAAGACAATGTGGCAATCGTTGACACTTTGGAAACTCGTTACCGAGACCTCAAAATCGCTTTGGATAAAATCAAGCAGGGCACCTACGGCATCTGCGAAACCGACAAAGAAGAAATAGACACGGAGCGGCTTGAAGCGAATCCATCAGCCCGCACTTGCCGCAAACATATGGAATGAGTTTCTCCAAGGTTTATAGTGCACAAACAAATCTTCTTTCTGTTATCCCTATTTCCGTCGAGACGGATATTTCTCGCGGTCTAAATGCTTTCGCAATAGTCGGCCTGCCGGACAAAGCCGTAGAAGAAGCGCGGGACCGTGTCTCAGCCGCTATCAAAAACTCTGGGTTTGATTCCCCGAAAGCTAAAAATCATAAAATAGTTATCTCACTTGCGCCTGCGGACCAGAAGAAAGAAGGCCCGTCCTACGATGTTGCCATCGCTCTGTCATACCTTACGGCCAATAAAGACATCGCCTTCGACCACGAGGGTAAATTATTTTTAGGGGAGCTATCGCTCGACGGAAAAGTGCGGGCGGTACACGGCATCCTGCCTATTGCCCAATTTGCCAAACAAAATGGTTTCAAAGAACTTTATGTACCCATGGAAAATGTTCGCGAAGCGGCTCTTATTGACGGTGTAAGTATCTTTGGCATCTTGTCCCTTGCGGGGCTCATAGAACATCTTTCCGGTACTGCCAAAATTCCAAAAGCGATATTGACCGTAGTCGATAAAAGAAAATCGGTTTCGAATATAGACTTCTCCGACATCAGGGGTCAAGAAAGGGCCAAGCGTGGACTCTTGATTGCGGCGGCAGGCGGACATAATGCCGCCATGTACGGACCGCCCGGTACCGGCAAAACCATGCTTGCTAAAGCTTTTGCCGGCATCTTGCCGGAACTCACTTTCGAAGAGGCACTCGAAGCGACCGGCATCCACTCCGTAGCAGGCACGCTCTCCGAAACTTTTATTGCTCACCCTCCTTTCCGAGCACCACACCATACCGCTTCGTACGTTTCATTAGTCGGTGGCGGAGCCACGCCTAGGCCGGGAGAAATCACTTTGGCTCACCGCGGAGTCCTTTTCATGGATGAATTCCCGGAGTTTGACAGGAGAGTGATAGAAAGTTTACGCCAACCGCTTGAAGATAAAGTGATATCCGTTTCCCGCGCCAAAGGCACGGCGCACTTCCCGGCGAATGTGTTATTGATAGCCGCCATGAATCCATGCCCTTGCGGGAACTTCGGCTTCCGAGGCAAGCCCTGCATTTGCACACCTTCCACGCTTTCGAGGTATCGAAGGAAAATGTCGGGACCAATCATGGACCGCATAGACATCTGGCTTGAAGTGGATAGAGTCCTGCCAAGCGAACTCTCCGGCGACTCGGAAGGGGAAGTAAGTGAGAGTCTTCGAAGTAAAGTGGAGAAGGCACGAGTAGCCCAGAAAGAACGTTTCAATAAAAAAGGCAAGAAAATATCGCGCAACTCGGAAATGAACGCCAGAGACATGGTGACACTTGTCACTCTCGATAAAGAATCGCGCAGGACGCTTGACCTCGCCGCAGAGCGTTTAGGTTTTTCCCCACGCGTTTATCACCGAATGATAAAAGTGGCGCGCACCGTTGCCGACCTTGAGGGCAGCGAAGAAATTAACAACTCGCACATCCTAGAGGCAGTCGAATACCGCCCTAAAAAGTTTGATGTTTAGAACTGATTCTTGGCGCCGCGGATTTCGAAATGGAGATGCGGACCCGTTGACTTGCCGGTACTGCCGACAGCTCCGATAACTTGACCCTGCGCCACATTCTGTCCGGACAAAACAATATTTTTACTCATGTGGGCATAAAGCGTCTGGGTACCATTCGTATGGCTAATTACTACATAAAGTCCGTAACCGCCATTGTATCCGCCGGCACGTGACACAATAACCTTACCGCCAGCCGAGGCGAGGATTGGGGTGCCCGTGGGGGCCGCCAAGTCGACACCATTGTTGCCGTGAAGGCCTTGACTCTTTCTGCCACCCACTATCGGGCGAAGATAAAATCCTGCATAAGTAGGATAACCTTGAGAGGCCTGTGACCTGGAAGTTCGGGCTAGGGAAGTCTGGGAAACACTAATGACACCGTCAGGGATAATTACAACATCGCCCGCTTTGAGCTTGGCACCACTTGGAAGGTCGTTATATGAAAGGATATCGCCGAGATCCGCTTTATATTTGGTGGCTATAGACTTGAGAGTATCGCCGCTTTTTACAGTGTGGCGCACCCCGGAGATGGGCAGGATGACAAGTTCTTGCCCTTCTTTTATCGAACCCCTCTTGATGTCGTTGGCCCAGACAATAGTGTTGGTGGAAACGCCGAACATCTCGGCAATTTCACTTAGGGTATCGCCTCGGCGCACAACGTACACACTAATCTGACCGGTGCCGGACTTACCAAGGTCTACGAATACTTCACTATCTCCGCCGTTAGATTCCAGAGCGACACTATCCACGATGGCGACCCGCGCGCGCCCTGTGCCGGTAGGGTTAATATTTAAATATCCTTCCAAAAGATCCATGGTCTGGGAATTACCGGCATCCACCACTTCCGGCATACGCAAAACTTCCCCCGCCTGGCTACGCGCTAGGGCGAAGATAGGGAAGGTGACCAATGCAAAAAGTATATATTTGGTCGTTATTTTACTAATAGAATATGGCTAAACTGCTATGTTTTGTACCAATCTTTCACTAACCATTATAACCTCATATGATATAGTGTCCAGCATGTCGAAACTCTCGGGAAATCTCAACTCTCGACAGCAAAAAGCGGTCGCCTCTATAGCGGGACCGGTCTTAATCTTGGCGGGTGCCGGCGCCGGTAAAACCCGCACTATTGCTGAGAGAATCCGCCACCTTGTTCATGCTGGCGTGGCCCCTTCGGCCATCCTGGCCATTACCTTTACCAACAAGGCGGCCAGGGAGATGCGCGAACGGATAGAGCGGGGATTGAGAGACAGCCCCGAACAACCTTTTGTCAGCACATTCCACTCTCTGGGGGTATATATCCTGCGAGAACAGTCGGCAAAAGTGGGCATCAAGAAACACTTCACTATTTTTGACCGAGACGATAGCAAAAAAGCGGTGAGAGAGGTACTGATAACTCTCGGACTTGACCCGAAGACACATGACCCCGGCCGCATTATGAGCATCATTTCGAGAGAAAAGGGTAGGGGTATAGGTACGGAGGCTTATGGCGACAACGAGACACGTGGCTATTTTCAAAACGTGATAGGGCAAGTCTGGCCGGCATACGAGAAACTGCTCGCAAGAGACAACGCGCTTGACTTCGATGACCTGCTTGTCAAAACCATGGGCCTCCTCCGCGACGACCGTGCGGTGCGCGAGCTTTACCAAAATATTTGGAAATATATCCATATAGACGAGTACCAGGACACCAACCGAGTCCAATACGAGATTTCAAAAATGTTGGTGGGAGAAAATAAAAATATCTGCGTGGTAGGGGACATAGACCAGAACATTTATTCTTGGCGTGGCGCGGATATCAAAAATATTCTCGACTTCGAGAAAGATTACCCGAACGCGCAAGTAATTACACTAGAAGAAAATTATCGTTCCACCAAAACAATTCTCGAAGCAGCCAAAGTGGTGATAGAAAAAAATAAAATCAGGTTTAAAAAGAATCTTTTCACAGATAACCCCGCGGGCGAGAAAATTGGCTTGTTCGGAGGCTTCGATGAATCAAGTGAGGCGGAGTTTATCGCTAGCAGAGCCGAAGTGCTCATCAAACAAGGGGTGTCGCCGGGAGAAATTGCGGTACTTTTCCGAGCAAACTTCCAGTCGCGAGTACTCGAGGAAGCATTCATGAATCGCGGTATTCCTTACCAACTCCTCGGCACACGATTCTTCGAACGCAAGGAAATCAAGGACGTAATTTCATATCTGCGTGCCGCCCTTAATCCGGAGAGTCTTTCGGACTTTAAGCGCATCATCAACGTGCCGGCGCGCGGTGTCGGCAAGACTACGGTGCTGAAAATATTTGCGGGCAACGAGTCAACCCTGCCACAAACAATGAAAGTCAAACTGACAAGCTTCAGAAAACTGCTTAACGAAATCGCACAAGTTTCACAAACGAAGAAACCGAGCGAGACTATATCTTTCATTATCAAAGTATCCGGACTGGAACAAGAGTGGAAAAATAGTGGAGATGAAGGCGTGGCCCGACTCGAGAATGTCTACGAATTGGCAAACTTTGCTTCCCGATACGATAGCTTACCTCCGGAAGAGGGTATTTTGAACTTCCTCGCGGATGCGGCGCTTCAGAGCGACCAAGACGAAATGAAGGACGGGGTACCTGCGGTACGTCTAATGACTGTGCACGCTTCCAAAGGTTTAGAGTTCGATATTGTTTTCGTCACCGGACTTGAAGATGGGCTCTTCCCACACCGGAAGGCAAATGAGGAAGCCATCGGTCAGGAAGAAAGAGAGGAGGAACGCAGGCTTTTTTATGTCGCGCTCACCCGTGCGCGCAAGAAAGTGTTTCTTTCGTATGCCGAGACACGCACCCTCTTTGGCAGAAGGCAAGTCAATATACCTTCTGAATTTATTTTTGATATTCCCGAAACGTTGGTTGAGGAAGAGTCTTTCGATGAGCATAGTCTACCCAGAAGGCCTCTCCTCCAAATCGATTTCTAGTCTCTTACCACATGTCGACTCCGGGAGTCGACAGCAAGCTGATAAAAGGGCTATAATTCAATTATGAGAAACGTAAAACTAGTTGAAAACGAACTTTATCACGTGATGAACCGAGGTGTAGATAAAAGGTCAATCTTCCGGGACAAAAACGACCTGGACAGATTTTTTGAGGGAATGCAGAAACTAAATGTGCTGACTCCAACTGGGCACTTAGCTCGTCGACTCCCGGAGTCGACAGACAAGAAGCTTGTTAAGTTCATAGCGTATGATTTGAACCCAAACCACTTTCATTTTATCTTGGAACAGGCTGCAGAAAGAGGCATAGAACGGCTAATGAATCGGCTCTGCATATCGCATTCAAAATATTTTAATCTTAAGTATCATAGGATGGGCACTTTATTCCAAGGTAGATTCAAAGCAATTCATGTTGATACGAACGAATACCTGCTTCACTTAAGCGCTTATGTGAATCTAAACGATGTAGCACACACCCGCAACAGTAAACCGGGACTGTCTAAATCAAGTTGGGTAGAATATATTGGCGAGTCAAGAGAAGAATTTTGCGATAAGTCAATAATACTTGATCAATTTAAAAATGGAGGAGAATATAAGAGGTTCGCTGAAAGCACTTTGCGGGACATTATTGATCGAAAGATTTTGCTAGCAGAACTAGAAGACGAATTGATGTCGATTCCCGGAGTCGACAAGGCGATATGAAAGCAAAAAAGTCATTGGGGCAGCATTTTTTGAGAAGCGAGAAAGCCTTGCGCGCAATTGTCGAGACCGGAGACATTAACCATGGTGAAACAATCTTGGAAATAGGGCCTGGGCGGGGAGTTCTGACAAAAAAACTCTTGGAGGCCGGCGCGAAAGTAATCGCAGTAGAAAAAGATGACGAACTCTACGAACTTTTGCGGCAAGTATACGAAAAAGAAATTGAAAACGGGAAACTTGAATTAATTCATGGCGATATTATTGAATTTGATTTGTCTAAGCTAGCAGCTAAAACCTATAAGCTAGTGGCCAATATTCCATACAATATTACAGGCGCTATTTTAAAAAAATTCCTTGAGACAAATTGTCAGCCGGAGAGAATAGTGCTTTTGGTACAGAAAGAAGTAGCCAAAAGAATCGTGGCTCAAGACGGCAAAGAAAGCATTCTTTCTGTTTCAGTCAAAGTATATGGGGCACCAAGATATATAGAAACGGTAAAAGCAGGTTCATTTACTCCCATGCCCAAAGTAGATTCGGCTATTATTCTCATAGATAACATTTCCAAAAAATATTTTGCTCATTTTTCCGAAAAAGATTTTTTTACAACGGTTCGCACTGGATTCAAATCCAAACGCAAAAAACTTTCTTCCAATCTTTCGGCAATATTTGCTAAAGAAAAGGTCCTGGAAACATTTCGAAAACTGAATTTAGACGAGAATCTGCGAGCCGAGGACGTCGGGATTGAGACTTGGGGAAAACTTGTTACCCACCTGTGCTCTGATTAGTACCAACTTTGCCCATGAGACCGAAGGACGGCCAGACTATGCATTCTTCTTCAAGAATCATCCAGCAAGCCTGAACCCCCGGGGTGTAATCCCCCAGATGCCAGGTACCAGAGACGCCGATCTCGTAATAACCATAGAGAATAGTGGAGTAAGGGGAATAGACCATGGGGCCGGTAATCACTACCGGCCCACCCAAGTAAAGCGGAGAAAACCATATCCACATAAAACCGACGGTACAGGTGCACTCCATTTCGAAAGAAACGACGCCACCGAAAGGCAGTAACCCTTGAGCCTTAGCTGGCGAGGTTGGCAAAAACAACCCTACGAGAGTGAGAGAAATGACGAGTGTAATTAGTTGCTTCCTTTTCATATTATTATTTCGAGCTTATACGGTTCCCTATTGATACCGTGTTCGTTCTTAACGTAAATCCAGAGCGGTGCTTGATAACCGCCACGGGTAAACTGCTTGATTTTATCGTACATGGAAAGCTCTGTGATGCGGAAAGTTAGAGTAGCGCCATTGGAAGATACCGGACCGGATAAATTACCGAGAGTGGTAATGATTTTGTTCGCGGCGGTAAAACCACTACCAACGAGAGTGACCGTCCCATCCATAGCAGAAGCACTTTCTATTGTTGGCCCCGGCTGGGGTTGACTTGTAACCTTGATGGCAATTTTAATCGCGGGGTTATCAGAAGAGCCTAATGTGTTGGACACAGAGAGTCTGTATTCGCCCTCGGAAAGACCGGCGGGTACAAACATTTCGATATTAGTGCCATCCGTGGATACGGCGGTAGCGAGCTGGCTACCGTTAAAATAAATTTTATTGAGAGTTTTGCTGAAGCCGGAACCGTCAAGCACAAGGGTGTCGCCAGACCGCACCTCAAATGGCGAGGCGCGGAAAAGCATCACCTGGTCAACTCTCATACCGGGCGCGGCAAGAGTGTCGGCTTCAACGCTCGGCAAGAAACTGAACGAGGTGGGCACCACGGGCACGGGCGCTGGATTTACGGGAGTAGCGGCAACCGGCGCCGATGTGGTCAGCTTAGTATTAAAAGCTTGGCGCGAAATCGGACCGAAGTAACCAACTGCCGGAGCAATACCGTGAGCACTCTGCCATCCTGCTACCGCTCCTCTAGTCAAATAACCGAAATAACCATAAGAGACGCCCGCCGGCATCTGTAGGTAACCTTTTACTACGAGAAACTGCTGGAGAAGAACGACATCAGCGCCCCTGCTTCCAATGGTTAGGTTGGTAGTAAACGTCTCGGCATCTACTGGAGTCGCCAGAACGCCGAGAGCCAATATTATGGCAAGTAGAACCGAGGGAAAAAAGAATCGCATATCCTCAATTATACACAAAAAGTTGCGGTATCTTCTGATATACTAAAAGCAATGTCGCGAATCCCGTTTATCAGCGCGCTCTCCATTTCTGTCGCTCTTATTGGTGGAGCGCTGTGGGTTAGATTCTTCCCGACCAACCTACCGCCCGCTCAAATAGCCTCCGTTCCGGCAAGCGGGCAACTTTCATCTGCAGATACTTTCGTGGAAGACTTTTATGATGCCGGGGCTTCTCTACCCAGGGCATCAACCAGTACACTATCCCAAGCAGACTTGCTTGGCCGGCGACTGTTTACAGATTTTATGTCGCTTAAATCGCAAGGCCAGACCTCTTCAGACAATATTACCGCTTTAGCCGATAAATATGCGGAGAGTATCAAGAATACCGAAATATCGACACCTAAAGTAAACCTAAGCCAAATTGTCGTCATTCCTAATTCTGTGGAAAATCTGACCAGTTATGGCAACTCCATGATAAATATCCGTAATAGGTATAAAAACCTTGTAGCTGCCCAAGATAACGGTGGAAATATTGCGGACATTACCGGCCCAGCCTTCTCGACCTTTATGGGCTCGGTTGGAAAGTTATACCAAGCATCAGCCAATGAGCTTCTGACCATCGAAGTACCCGAGTCACTTGTTTCAAACCACATGGCCATCATCAATAGCTATCTGGAAAGCGCTAAGGTCATGAAATTACTAAGCGACACCGCTAAAGACCCGTTGCAAGCATATGCGGCGCTAAACATTTATGCCCAGAACACCGGACAGGAATCCGAGTTTCTGCTGAACATTCAAAAAACCCTAATGGCCAATGGTATAATTTCTGGTAGCAGCATATGAACTACCGCAATCATATCTTAGCTATTGGCTTCATTGTCCTTGCGCTCATCTCTGTCTTACCCAATAGAGTCATGGCGGTAGATTCTGTCTCCCCGATCCCGGTTGCAGATTCTATCGTGCGGGACAAAGAAGCGGGGTTAACTATTTTCGGCTATACCATCCCGGGTCTAACTTGGGATAGTATAGCCATAGCTCTAGCGAAAGTAGTATTGGAAAAAATATTCCAAGCTACCACAGATTGGGTTAAAAGCGGCTTTGAAGGCAATCCGGCTTATGCGACCGACCCGGCACAATTTTTCACCAATATTGCAGACGGTATTGCGGGAGACTTTATCGGGGGTTCGGATCTTGCGTTCTTATGTTCGCCGTTTCAGGTGAAAATCAGACTTGCTCTGCAGAGATACCATACTCAAAGGCGGCAATTCCAGTGTACTTTGACAGGCATAGTAAAGAATATGGACGCTTTCTATAACGACTTCAGCCAAGGGGGGTGGAACGGATGGTTCTCTATGACTCAAAACGATAATAATAACCCTTATGGATCCTTTCTTAAGGCGCAAGTTGAACTCGACTATCGTATCGCAAAAGCCCTGAGTATTAAGGATAAACAACTTAGTTGGGATAGCGGGTTCTTAGGCTGGTCTGAATGTATCAGAAAAGATGACGAAAATGGGGAATGTTATGAACGCGGACCAACAAAAACGCCAGGGAAAGTCATTGAGAGTCAGTTCAACGGTAACCTAGGAAGCGCAGTGAGACAACTTGAGCTCGCAGACGAATTTGATGAATTGCTTACTGCTTTGGCCGCACAGCTCTTGAAACAGGCCGTAGATGCTGTATTTACTAAAAAAGGTCTCTTCAATGAAGGAGGTGGTCCTCCTCCGGTTCCTGTAGCTTTAGGCATTTCTAAATTAGGTACCGGCGCAGGTACCGTGACCTCAAACCCTGGGGGGATAAACTGCGGCTCGGCATGCTTTGACACCTACAGACTCGGCGCATCAGTCACTCTTACAGCAATACCATCTGCTGGCTCAATCTTTAGTGGTTGGCCGGGAGCATGCTTCGGCCTAGGCACTTGTGAGGTAACCATGAATACAGATAGGGACATAACGGCCATGTTTGATTTGAGTATGGCCCTAAGTATTGTCAGATCCGGCACCGGTTCAGGCACGGTAACTTCAGTCCCCGCAGGTATTAATTGTGGCCTTGCCTGTCGAGCCATTTATCCAGCCGATTCATCAGTCATTATCACTGCCGCGCCAGCTTCCGGCTCGACCTTTGTCAACTGGTCTGGGGGAGGATGCCGCGACGTAGGGCGCACTTGTGTGGTGCGCATGAGCGTGGACAGAGATATAACGGCCGAATTCGCTAGATGAAAAAATACTTTCCACATATTTCCGCTTTCATTCTCACCTTAGTACTTGTCTTCGCGATGAGTGGATTTCTTTTTCCTCAAATTGTGCACGCCGGCGTTTGGGATGTTTTGGAGTGTACAGTATCTCCTTTGGATTGTGCACTAAGAAATTTCGTTAGTTTTGTAGTGGGTATGATTTTAAAATTGGTTAGTTTGCTCACTGGTTTGGCTGGTATTATTTTGAACGGAGTTATCTTCTATACAGTTGTTGACGTATCTAACAACTATGCCAAGATTCCGGCCATTAGCAAAGCTTGGGAAGTCATTCGAGACGTTGCCAATATGGGTTTCATTTTTGTCTTGCTTTACGCGGCCATAAAAACAATATTGGGTATCGGTAGTGATGTCAAAAAACTTATCGTCAACATTATTGTGGTCGCAATCCTCATAAACTTCAGCCTCTTCTTCACCAAAATAGTCATAGATATATCCAACATTTTAGCTCTATTCTTCTATGAGGCCATAGCACCGGGAGCCCTGGAGTCTACAAATATCTTAGAGCAGGCCGGCCTTTCAAATGCTTTTATGCAATACCTGAGTCTTCAGAGTCTTTACAAAGTTGCCGAGATTAAAGGCTTAATGCCTATAATCACTATAGGCATAATGGGCTCCATCATGCTTCTTATTGCCTCTTTCATCTTTTTCGCCGTAGCAATTATGTTTATCATCCGCTATGTCGTTCTGATTTTAGTGCTCATCCTCTCTCCCATAGCATTTATGTCATTTGTCCTGCCTGAACTCAAAAAATATAGAGACCAGTGGTGGAATGCTCTGTCTGGTCAGGCATTCTTCGCACCCATATACTTCATGCTTACTTGGGTAACCCTTGTTGTATTGGGAGGTGTTATAAAGGCAAGCTCGTTTGGCGAAGTGGATAAAACAACAGATGCCCTAGGTAATCTAGTCCTGACGGATAATGGGTTAACCTCCCTGTCGGGTGGAGCTTTCGCCATGTTCATAAACTTCGTCGTTATTATTGTCTTTCTCATTACTTCTCTCATCATCGCCAAAGAATGGTCCAATAAAGCCGGTCCGGGGGTATCGGGTCTCACCAAGTGGGCCATGGGCGCCGCCGGCGGGGCGACACTTGGTATGGCGGGTAGGTTTGGGAGGGGAACAATTGGTAGGGCGGGAAGTGCCTTGGGAGAGAGTGAGGAACTGAAGGCGCGGGCAGCACAGGGAGGTATGGGAGGCATGGCAGCTCGATTAGCTTTGGCAACTGGACGAAGAACTGGTAAAGCAAGTTTTGATGTACGAGGTACTCCTATCGGAGGACAATTAGACGCCGGCAAAGCTCAGAAAGGTGGATTTGCCCAAGTCCTGAAAGACAGAAATAAAAAAGAGAAAGAATTTGCGGATTCTCTTGGCCCGTCAGATGCACTCATTGCTGAGAAAGAAAGAGCGATGGAACGAATTGCTGCTACTGAAAGAGCGGCAGGAAGAAGACCGGAAGGAAGTACTGAGTGGTTAGCGGCTCGTGGAGAGGTTGACAAAATGAAAGGTGTAGATGAAAAAGAGGCAATCAAAAGAATAAGAGACGAGGCAAGAAGAGTGGGAGAAGAAATGTCTGAAGAAGAAGCTAGGAGAGTAGTAAATGAAGATAGGGACAGATTTGTTATAAAATCTATAAAAGACGAGCGCAAAGAAGAACGCGTAGAAAGTTTGGAAAGAAGCCCAACTTATATGGCCGCAGAAACCCTTGAGGCGGGTGGCAGAAGGATTGCTGAAACAAGGCCCGCACAAGCCATAACCAGAGCAGCGGGTAGAACAGCCCAACTGCTTACTGGAGCTGGGGAGAAGGCAAGTGGAGCAATCGCAAATGTTACCGATATGAGGGGCTTGAGAACGGTGGGAAGATGGGCTGGTGGGGCGGTCAGAGGTGTAATCAACGCCCCGGCTGAAGCAACGCGTACGGCAGTAGGAGCTGTACGCGAAATTCCTAATATGATTAAAGCCAAGAATCGTGCAGCTATTGCAGAAATCAGAAAAGGCAAAAAACCAGTCAAGGATCAACTACAGGAAATATTAGAAGCGGAAGGCGAACGCCCAACAGGCGGAGCAGGTGCAACGCCAACAGGAAATGTACCAACCGGAGATGCGACCGCAACACCCGGAGGAACACCTCCTACGGCATAACAAATCAATTATTATGGAGGAAGATAAAATCTTACAGGAACAAATAAAAAATGCCCCGACGGAAATAAAAAACCTCCTGACAAAAGGGGACTGGTCTATTGTGGTTAGCCAGATATCCCGAAAGAATAATTTCTCTCATGAGCAGACAGTAGCCCTCGAAAATGAAGTGTTATTCGTGTTACTTAGCATGGAGCTCTCCAAAGATTTGGTGAGAAATATGCAGGATGTGTTAGAAGTTCAGGAGAGTGTCTCACAAGAAATCGCACGAGAGGTTAATGAAAAAATATTCAAGGAAGTAGAACCGTTTCTCCCGACATCGTCGGAAGATTCGAACTTAATCGAAAGTCTGCATGATGAAAATAGCGCGGAGAATATTCGTCAGATTTTGAAAGCCAATACCGGAGAAGACAGAGACAAACTGATAGCAAACCAACTCAAGAAACTGCCGGAAGCACTCCAGCAAGCTATTCGAGTGGTACCTTGGAAATCTGTGGTCAAGGAGATTGCCCTTCTCAATAAACTGGACCTCGCTCAAATTGTGGCAGTCGAGAGGGAAACTATGTTCGTCATTTACGGCTTTGAGGACGAGAAAAACTATCTCTCCAACGTCATGAGAGAGGCGAAACTTGATGAAGCAATGGCCACCACCATCACTGCCGCCCTGAACGAAAGGGTATTTAAAGTCATAGTCAACAAAGTCAACGAATCTGGACCCGCATCGCAAAATGCCGCCACCAACGTGCCGGAAATTCCTCCGGCTAACCTGCCCATGATTGAAAAGGGAGAAGTAGTGCATGATGCGGCGCCAACGGTCACGAAAGAGATAAAAATTGAAAAGTCGAAAGTCTCTTTGCCAGACTATCGTTATCCTAATGGTAAAGACCCATATCGCGAACCGTTGGTATAAAATAAAAACACAATGCGTTTCCAAGTTCCTCAATTCATAGAAATAGAAGACAAGATTTTCGGCCCTTTGACTTTCAAACAGTTCATTTACATTGCGGGTGGAGTGGGTGTTGCTGTCATGCTTTTTGTCTTCCTGCCGAAATTTTTGGCCGCTCTCGTTGCTCTGCCGGTGGTGCTCTTCGGCGCAGCATTGGCTTTTTACAGACTCAACGGTAAACCCTTCGTGAACGTAGTCGAGGCTTTTGTGAAATACACCTTCACCAGCAAACTTTATATTTGGAAAAAGGAGGAAAAGCAAGTGATAAGCAATCAACCCCAAATGGACAGGAAACCGATTGAACAGGTGTATGTTCCAAAACTTTCCGGCTCAAAGCTGAAAGAACTTACTTGGAGCCTAGATATCAAAGAGGCTACCAATCCGGTAACCTCAAACGAGGACAAGTCTAGTGTATAATTAGCAAATGTCTCCGAGTACAAATGCTACTCAAGAATTTGTTCCCATCAAGGAAGTGCGCGACGGCGTCGTCCTACTGAAAGATGGCGGCATGCGTGCCATTCTCTTGTGTTCGTCTCTAAACTTCGCGCTTAAATCCGAGGATGAGAGGCAGGCTATTCTTCTGCAGTTCCAGGATTTTCTTAACTCCCTAGACTTCTCGATTGAGATAGTAGTGCAGTCGCGCAAACTCGATATCCGGCCATACATAGCGCTACTCGAAGGGCAAGAAAAAATACAAACCAACAGTCTGATGAAAATACAGGTTCGAGAGTATATTGAGTTTATCAAGAGTTTCACCGAAAACACGAATATCATGACTAAAAACTTTTTCATTGTGGTGCCATACAGTCCGGCCATGTTGAATGCCCATAAATCAGGGGGTATCGTCTCGCGCCTTGGATTCGGTACCAAGAGAGAGCGCGCGGCCGCCACAGAAGCGGGATTTGACGAAAATCGTAGCCAACTGGAAGAGCGGCTATCGGTGGTTGAACAGGGACTTATCCGTACCGGTATCCGCGTGGTGCGCCTCGGCACGGAAGAAGTCATTGAACTTTTTTACAAGGCCTTTAATCCGGGGGAAACGGAAAAGCCACTAAAAGTGAGCTAGCTCACTTTTAGTGGCTTTATTCACAATAGATAATTAACAATTTACAAGTGAAACAATTCAATTTCTTGGATTGGCCGGTGTATAAAGATGCGCAAGAATTAGTCTCTTTTTCATTAGAAATAGTAAGGAAATTACCAAAAGAACACCGGTTTGAGTTAAGTTCACAATTGATTAGATCTAGTTCTTCAGTCGTTTTAAATATAGCAGAGGGAAGCGGTAAGTCATCTAGGAGAGACTTTTCTCATTTTATTGATATAGCACTGGGTTCTCTCTATGAAACTGTTGCGAACATGGATATTCTAAAGACAAACCAGCTAATCAACAATACAGACTTTGAACTAGCCAAGGAAAAGGCTGCGAGTATCGCTAGACAACTAGGCGGCTTTAGGAAAAAGCTCAAAACATGACTCAAATTCACCTATTGTTTATTGTTCATTGTTCATTGATAATTACTATATGAGTATTCTCGATAAATTATTTGGAAAGGGGGGAGCAAAAAAGCCGGATATTTCTTCTATCTTGCCTCAAGAAATTTTTGAAGCGGGGCTACTTGAACTCAAAGATATTATCGCGCCTTCCGCACTCAAGATTACCCCGAAAGAAATCAATCTGGGCGAGAAAATTTTACGAAGCTTCTTCGTAATTTCCTATCCGCGCTTTCTTTCTGAAGGATGGTTCTCGCCCATTATCAATATGGATAAGGTTTTCGATATTTCTATTTTTATTCACCCCATCGAAACTTCGAGGGTGTTACGCCAATTCCAAAGAAAGGTAGCCGAGGTTCAAAGCCAAATCCATAGCCGGGAAGAAAAGGGTTTGGTGCGTGACCCGATGCTTGACGTCGCTTACCAGGACCTTGAGAATTTGCGTGACCAACTCCAGCAAGCGCAAGAGAAACTCTTCGATGTCGGCCTCTATATAACCATCTATGGCGACAGCGACTCGGAACTTGATAAAGCGGAATCCGAAATCAAATCAATTCTTGAGGCCAAACTTATATACGTCAAGCCCGCACTCTTTCAACAGGAACAGGGATATAAAAGCACTCTTCCTCTCGGCAACGACCTTCTGGAAGTGCACTCAAAATTGAATTCTTCTCCGCTCTCATCTCTCTTCCCATTTACTTCGTTTGACCTCACTTCCGACAAAGGCATTCTCTACGGCATCAATAGGCACAACTCGTCTCTGGTGCTTTTCGACCGCTTCTCGCTTGAAAATTATAATTCCATCATGTTCGCCAAATCCGGAGCCGGTAAATCTTATGCCACCAAACTCGAGATTTTGCGTACCCTGATGTTTGATACGGAGGTGATAGTGATAGACCCGGAGCGAGAGTACGAATATATGGCAGAAGCTACCGGAGGGAGATACTTCAAAATTTCTCTTAATTCCGAGCACCACATTAACCCGTTTGATTTGCCCGTACCGGGGCCGGACGAAAGCGCCGCCAACGTGCTTCGCTCAAATATCATCAACTTAGTCGGCCTCTTTCGCCTGATGATGGGCGGTCTCTCCGCGGAAGAGGATGCCATCATCGACCGAGCTATTACCGAAACTTATGCTCTAAAGGATATTACGGTGGAATCGGATTTTCGCACCATTGAGCCCCCACTCATGTCAGATTTTGAAATGGTACTCATCGGCATGGAAGGCGGCGAATCTCTAGCTCAACGTCTTTCCAAATATACCAAGGGCACTTGGTCAGGATTTATCAATAGACCTTCTAATGTCGATATCAACAGAAAATTCGTGGTCTTTTCACTGCGCGACATGGAAGATGAGCTTAAGCCCATCGCTATGTACATTGTCACTCATTACATTTGGAATGCCATCCGCAAAGAACTAAAGAAGCGTCTACTTGTTATCGATGAGGCATGGTGGATGATGAAGTCGGAAGATACAGCTTCATTCCTCATGGGTCTGGTCAAGCGCGGCCGTAAATATTTCCTTGGAGTAGCCACCATTACCCAAGATGTCGGGGACTTCTTGAAAAGCCCCTACGGCTTGCCAATTATCACCAACTCCTCCATCCAGATTCTTTTGAAACAATCGCCGACAACTATAGGCGAACTCCAGAAAACTTTTAATCTTACAGATGAGGAGAAGTATCTCTTGCTCGAATCAGACAGGGGAGAGGGCATCTTCTTCGCCGGCCTCAAGCACGTGGCAATTAAAAATATTGCCTCATATACGGAAGACCAAATTATCACTTCCGACCCATCTCAAGTTTTGGCCATCAAGAAAGCCAAACAAGACGCCATGGAAGATAAGGAGGTCGCCTTGAAAGCCGCGAGCGCTGAATTGAAAGAAGCTGAAACAACAAACACATAATGCCAGAAGCAAATCAAATACTAGATTTCAATACTTTTCGACAAAGAAGACTGGCTAAAATCCAGAAAGAAACTGCTGATATTACCCAAAAAATGGAGAAGAGAAATAGGGTTAAGACCTCAGATATCATTCTTATGGTGGGTACTGCTCTCTTTTTCGACAGTATTCAGGCTTTATTTCTCTTGATTCCATTTTTGGGATGGGCACTGTCTTCCTTAATCTCAATATATGCTTGGCTAACTTTTTACGTCTGGACGTCTGTTAAGGGATGGGGGGTAGTATCAGATACAGTCAAGAAAGCAATCGTCCCTAAAGGTAAAATCGTAAAATTTATTATTAAGTGGCTTACACCGTTAATAGAACTTATTCCGGTAGTAAACGTAATCCCAACTTGGACAGTTTCGATTATTCTGCAACTGTTACTTATTAAAGCCGAGGATGTCCTTTATAACACTACCGAAGGAAAGGTCGACCTCGAAAAACTGGGAGAACTTTATAAACAATATAGAAAAGTTGCCTAGGGTATATAATAAGGAAATGAAAAAGTACCACCTTCTCTTAGTTACTCTTGTACTCATCACGCCCGTTTTCTATTCACAGGCGCAAACGGTGGATATCCTCTGGCAGGGACAAACTTACACCTCGCCTTTCTACAAAGGTAAATCACTATGGTCTAGCCAGTCCAGAATTACCTTCTTGGCCATACCGCACGGTACCGGTACTGGTAACCCAGCAAGCCTTATCTATAAGTGGTCTAAGAATGGCACGGTGCTCGGTAATATCAATGGTGTGGGCAAAAACACCATGGTTTACACTGACTTAATCCTTTCCAAACCCCAAACTGTCAAGATAGACGTCCTCTCTCCTGACGAGGGCCTCCTGGCCAGTGCGTCAGTTGCTGTCACCCCGATATCTCCAATTCTCGCTATTTATGAAAACAACCCGCTGTATGGATTTATGTTCCACAAAGAAACCAGCGGGACACATGAACTTCAAAATAAGGAAGCTACTTTCACGGCATTTCCTCTTTTCTTCAGCGTTTCCAATCGTATGGATAGCGGCCTGAAATATGAGTGGCGTACCAATGACGGGGGAGTAGAAACCAGTAACTCAGTGACATACCGAGTGCCGGATGATACCCCGGGCACATCCGCGGTCGCGGTGGAGGTCTCTAACATAAACAAGATTATGCAGAGCTCCAATAAGAGTTTCTTGATACAATTTGGAAAGCAATAAGATGAAGAGCTTTGCTACTTACTGTCTGATACTTGTCGCCCTTGTCTTGATTCCTGTTTCTGTTCCTGTGCTTACCAAAGCGGAAACCGAATACACGCTTCTTCAACCTCTCCCCCTTTACGGTCTGGATACAGTAGATCAGGAGAAAACGACCGCTGAACAATACATTGAAGGCATTGTTACCTTAACTATTGCCATAGCCGGGGGGCTTGCGGTGATTATGATTATTTACGGTGGCATCAAATATATGTCGAGTGATGCAATCGGAGGGAAAGGTGAGGCCAAGGATATTATCCAAAACGCCATATGGGGGCTCCTTCTAACCATCAGCGCATGGCTCATTCTTTATACTATTAATCCAGATTTGATAGAATTTAATTTAGACCTCCCCACTCCGGATAAAATCAATAACCCTTAATGAAAAAAATTTTAATCATCTTAGTAGCAATTATCGCAATCACTCTAGCCGTTTTCTTTGGGTGGTATTTGTTCTTCCAAAATTCCGATATGCCCGTAGGAGAGGTGGTTAGAAATGTTTTGCCATTCGGTTCCGGTGGAGATACTTCCTTACCAGTGAACCTGCCGGGTGGAAACGAGCAATTGCCTAATGGACAACAACTGCCGGCAGACGAGTTTGCCAGACCAAATGCCAAACTCTTCCGCATTGCCGATACCCCCATAGCCGGTGCGGTAGTATTTAAAAGAGGAAACCAAACGGTCGTACGCTACGTTGACCGCGCCACAGGACATATCTATGATGCCGATTTGGCAACGCTCGAGAAGGTAAAGGTGTCCAACAACACCCTGCCCAAAATTTACGAGGCCTATTTCAGAACAGACGGCAACGCAGTACTTCTCCGGTCTCTCAAGGACAACTCCGATGTGGTAGAAAATTTATCTCTCACCCTTACTCCTCCCCAATCATCGAGCACCCTATACGCCATCTCATCTACAGCCCTACGCGGTAACATTGGAGCTGTCGCTGTGGGTTCCGGCAACACCCTCGTATACACTCTGCGAGACACCGCTACCGTGGTTGCTTCGGCCTTCAATGGCACCGGGGCCAGAATCCTACTTACCTCACCCTTCACAGACTGGCGACTGGCATCGGCCGGAAACAGTTTAGTGCTATACACGAAAGCAAGTGTTAATGCGCCAGGTTATGCCTACGCCCTAAACACGTCCGGCGGGGCATTAAAAAAAGTTATTGGACCGCTCAACGGATTGGTAGCTCTGCCCGATAGTTCCGGCAATCGAGTACTGTATTCATATGTCGAGAATAACAAGACAAAATTGGTGACTAAGAATCTTACCAATAATATCGTTTCCGAAATATCCCCCGTCACATTGGCTGAAAAATGTCTTTGGAGTATAAGAAACGCAGGCATCCTTTTCTGTGCCGCGCCCACTGACAACTTGGGACCTGACGAACCTGATAGTTGGTACAGGGGAGTAACGCACTTCTCCGACCGTATTTGGCTCTTTGACACCAAAAGCGGAGTGTCCCAAGTCTTGGTAGAACCAAAGCAGAGCCTCGATACGGAGCTTGACGCGGTAGACCTAAAACTTTCCCCCAGCGAAGACTATCTCGTTTTCACAAATAGAACCGACCTCTCACTTTGGGCACTTAGACTTGAGTAGCCCTGATGTTTTTCTTGATAAAAAGTTCCTGCCCAATACTGAACAGGTTGGTGGTAAGCCAGTAGAGAGCAATAACTCCGGAAATTTTGTAGGAAATAAAAAAAACTATCACCGGAAAGAAATATTTCATTTGAGTCTGCATGCTACGGGTAAGATTGTTGCCAAATGAATCTCCTTTTGGCTGAACCTGTCCCTGCATAGAAAGTTTGAACTGGAAAAAGGTAGAGACGGCGGCCAAAAAAGCGATCACGGCACTTTTGGCCGTGATGTCCAAAAAGCCAAGAAAGGTGGTGCTAATATGGCTCGGCTCGGTCACGAATGAATATAAAAGGGCGGAGTTAACTTCCGGAAAGTGCAGGAAAATTTGATACAAAGCGAAGATAACGGGAATTTGGATAATAATGACCAATATGCCCGAGAATGGGTTAACCCCTTTTTCTCTGTATAGAGCGAGGGTGAGTTTCGCTTGCTCCTCGGCCTTATCTTTATATTGCTCTTTAATCTTGGCTAAAGCGGGAGCTATTTCTGTCATCTTTGCTTGCGCAAGTACTGCCTTTCTGGAAAGAGGGAAGGTTGCCAAGCGAACTAGAATAGTGAGGATAATAACCATCACCCCGGCATCGGCCCAGGGCAACACCTTAAACAAAAACATTAAAATATTGTAGAGCGGGTCGAAAAAAAACGTGTGATAGAGAAAAGACATCGGTTAATTTTATCCTTTTTTAAAGAGCTCGGCTAGTTCAGCTTCAAGAGCACGGCCTTTTATTTTTTCAGCCCCAGGTTTGGCAACAATAAAATATGTAGCGGGTTTTAGATTAGAAATAAATGTGCGTGCAATCGGGCGGACGCGCCGGCGAATTCTATTTCTTATAACGGCCTTTTTGGAAACCTTTTTAGAAACAGAGATTACTACTTTCACCGCATGGAAAGATTTAATCATTAAATAAAAGTGGTTCATTAGACGGCTAAACGCTTGCGACCCTTGCGGCGTCTATTCCTGATAGTTCTCCTGCCGGTAGACGTTTTTTGCCTCGAGAGAAACCCGTGAGTTCTGGCTCGCTTGCGCCTTTTTGGTTTGTATGTTGTGGACATCTTTTTCTTAACAGGTTATAAACACATTATAAACATTTTTCGAGTCTTTAACAAGTTTTTATCATACTCCAAAAAGATATACTATGTGAACCTTACAAACTCTATGGACTATAAACAACTTTGGCAAAGCGTTTTGGTGGAAATCGAGTTAACTGTCTCCAGCGCCAACTTTGCCACTTGGTTTAAGGATACTCGTATTGTTAAAGAAGATAGCGGGGTAGTGGTGCTCTCCGTGCCAAACGCCTTTGTGAAAGAGTGGCTCCTGACCAAATACCACAGTACCATCCTTAGAAGTCTAAGGAATCTTGAAACTTCTGTCCACGCTGTCGAGTATGTGGTAAACAAAGAGGAAACCCGCAAAAGAGAGGAGAGACCGAGCGAGGCAACTCTTTATACCAAAGAGCTTCCCCTACCGGAAACCCAGGTGAATAGGGACGACAACTTAAACCCGCGCTACACATTCGAGACCTTTGTCGTAGGCCCGTTCAACGAGCTGGCCCACGCTGCCGCCCAGGCTGTTATAAAAAAGCCCGGCATTATGTATAACCCACTTTTCATACACGGGGCCACCGGCCACGGCAAAACCCACCTGATTCAAGCAATCGGCAACCATATTAAAACAACCAGTCCGGGCAAGAAAGTTTATTACATGACTTCTGAGCAATTCGGACAAGACTGTATGAACGCTCTCCAACACCAAAAAATGACCATTTTTAAGGAAAAATACCGCAAATATGACGTCCTCATTGTTGACGATATTCAATTTTTCTCGGATAAACAGAAGTTTCAAGAAGAATTGTTCCATCTGTTTAACACTCTTTACGACAACAACAGACAAATCATCTTTTCTTCCGACAAACACCCCTATTTTATTACCGGACTGGAAGAGCGATTGAAGTCACGGCTTTCTGCCGGTATGACCGTTGACATTCCGGCGCCCGATAAAGAATCGAGGATAGCTATTATCTCCGCCAAAGCACTCCAGCAGAACATCCCTCTGACACCGGAAATCATAGACTACCTCGCCCACACTATAAACGGCAATATCAGGGACCTAGAGGGGGCCGTTAATACTCTGCTATGCCATGCCCAACTCAAAAGTAGAGAAATATCAATGATTGACGTCAGAAATTACATCAAGAACAATGTTAAGCCCAAGAAAACCATCGCCGTCAAGGACGTGGTCAGGATTGTTTCCGACTTTTACAATATTAAAGAAGACAGTATTTACGAGAAAACCAGACATAAGGAGGTTATTAGGCCTCGGCAAATTGTTATGTATATCTTGCGTGAGGATTTCAACATTTCTTATCCGTCAATAGGCCAAAAACTGGGAGGCAGGGACCACACCACGGTTATCTATTCATGTGAAAAAATAAAGACCGACATCAAAGTGGACCAATCCTTACTGGAAGAGGTCGGCCAGATTAGAAATTTATTAACCGTGTAATACTATGTGGAGAAAGAATGTAAATAATGTTAATAAGGTGTGGGGAGAAGAGCATCCGAAGACCACCACCACTCTTCTTTTCCAACATCTTAGAACTTATCCCCAAATCAATCGGATAATAAAAAACAAAATACAGCCCACCAACAGGCTAAAAAATATTATGCACATATTCACACCCCTAATAGTATTAATAAATTTTTATATATGAAAATAGAATGTATTAAAGACCGACTGGAAGAAGTGTTGAGTAAGGCGGATAAGATAGCTGGTAAAAATATAACACTCCCTGTATTGGTGGGACTTTATTTGGATGCTCGCCAAAATTCATTGTCGGTAAAGGCTACTAATTTGGATCTGGGTATTTCCGTCAGTTTGCCGGTCAAGGTGATTGAGCCTGGGATAGTGGTTATACCGGCACACGTTATTTCCTCTTTCGTCTCGTCATTATCTAAAGATAGGAATATTACCATCAGTACTAAAAATCAAGTGTTGGAGGTAAAAACCTCCGCCACTAAAACCAGTATCAATACCCTTCCTAGTGAGGATTTCCCGGTTATACCGGAGATAGATGAGGATAAGGCTTTCTCGATGCCCGCTAGAGATCTTATTTTTGGCATCAGGTCGGTTATTTACGCCGCGGCGGTGGGGAGCATCAAACCGGAATTATCATCCATCTCCATAAAACACGAAGGTGAATTTCTGGTTTTTGCCGCTACAGATTCGTTTAGGCTGGCGGAGAAGAAAATAAGAATAAAAAAGGCCCCTCACTTTAAACAAATCCTCGTTCCCCAAAAAAATGCTACGGAAATAATAAAGATTTTTGACCGAGGTGATGAGGAAATATCGATTTCCGTGGAGGAACACCAAATGGCTTTGCGCTCGCAGAATATTTATCTAACGTCACGCATTGTTGAAGGGAGCTTTCCGGACTACCGGCAGATCATTCCCAAAGAAACTACTTCCAAAGCGGTTTTACTCAAACAGGACCTAACTAACTCGCTCAAAACAAGCCTCATTTTTTCCGATGCCTTCAATCAGCTAACCCTGAAACTTTCTCCCAAAGCCAAAAGTTTTGAAATCGAGTCAAAAAACAGCACTGTGGGTGAGAACGTCTATACTGTGGAGTCTGTCTTGGAAGGAGACGATATTACCATCAATGTGAATCATCGCTACTTCACGGACTGCTTCCAATCCATTACTACCGATAGCGTTTCTCTCAATTTCAGCGGTCAGGCCAAACCAATTATCATTCAAGGAGTGGGGGACACCAGTTTTCTCTACCTTGTGATGCCTATGAATCAATCTTGATCGACTCGAATACCAAAATTTTATTGAGAACTTGCCCACAATTCTACACCGTACTCCCAGTTTACAAACTGCGAATCGCCCGATGGGTTAATGGGTATAGGTCCGCGTGGGTTGTCCTTATCCACCCAATAAAGAATGGAGTGGATGCCGCCGGTAAACGGGTCACCACGCAAGATAGGCTTCAAATCCATGGGGTTTTCCGGTTCCGGTGGTGTAAAAGTTTCAACTGGAAATTGAGGTAAGATTTTTACCATATACTCATGCCAAAGAGGTGCGACCACCAGACCAGAAACCTTTTTTTCCATTGGTCTATTGTCGTTGTTACCCACCCACGCGCCCACGGTAAGGTTGGGGGTATAGCCGATAATCCAGGCGTCGCGGTAGTCGTTTGATGTACCCGTTTTGACCGCGACAGGACGAGTCGGTATATATAGAGCGGAGTTGGCGCCGAAGCCGGGTGTCCGTGCCGCGTTGTCGGAGAGAATGTCTGTGATAAGGCGTGAGGTTTTTTCCGACAGTACTCGGTGGGGAGATAAAGAATTTCTATCCACGATATTACCCTGGGCATCTTCCACCCGCAGTACGGCATTGTAAGGATTACGGATACCATCGTTGGCAAAGACGGAATAGGCCGAGGTCATATCCAAAAGAGAGACCTCTCCGCCTCCTAGCACGAGCGACAAGCCGTACCGGCTAAGGTCGTTGAGGGTTTCTATGCCCATACTCTTGGCGGTCGCCACAGCGTCTCTGACCCCGGCCAAATAGAGTCCTTGCACAGCCGGGATGTTTACTGACTGGGCGAGGGCATTTCTTACGGTTATGGGACCGCGGAATTGGCCGTCATAGTTGGTCGGGGAATAACAGATGTCATCCGTAACAAAGTTGTCCGGCGCACAGCCGGCAGCGAATTGAATGGGGGTGTCATAGAGAATGGTCTCAGCGGTGTAGCCCTTGTTAAACATGGTAGCGTAACTAAATGGCTTGAAAGTGGAACCGGGCTGGCGGAATCCCATGGTCACGTTGAAGTTGCCGTCAATTTCTTTGTCAAAGTAGTCACGGGAACCCACCATCATCAAGATGTCACCGTTTTTTGGGTCGATGGCTACCATACCGTTATTTTCACCGTTGAAATTCTCTTTGTTTATAGCGCCGTATTTTCTGGCTATCGCCTCGGCTTCCTGTTGTAGCGAGTAATCAAGCGTGGTAACTACTTTAAAGCCACTACTGGTCACGGTATCCTCGCCGTATTTTTTGGCTAAGTAGTCAATGACAAAAAAAACGAAGTGCGGCGCCTTAATGCCGCCGGTATTTTGTCTGGGTTTAAATTCCACTTTTTCCTTTACCGCGCTTTCGTATTCCTTTTCCGAGATAAAATTATTGGCAAGCATTTCGCGCAGGACCAAGTTTTTTCTGGCCTCCAGTTCGGGTCGATTGGGGCCGTAGGGAGAATAGTAAGTAGGAGCTTTGGGCATTGAAGCAAGATATGCCGACTCGGCTAAAGTGAGGTTGGAGGCGGGTTTGCCGAAGAAGTTTATTGCCGCTTCTCCTACGCCGTAAATAGTGCCTCCGTAAGGAATTTCGTTTAAGTATAGGGAAAGAATCTCGTCTTTGGTCAAAACTTTTTCAAGCTTGATTGCCAAAATTAACTCCTTCAACTTTCTGGTGGGAGTCTTGTCTTTGGTAAGAATGGAATTTTTTACCACTTGTTGGGTGATGGTGGAACCGCCCTGGCTGAAAGAGAGGGTGCTTAAGTTTACGAATACTGCCCTTAGAAAAGAAGTCCACTGGAATCCGTTGTGCGAATAAAAATTTTTGTCCTCTATGGCCAGAGTCGCATCTCTTACATAAGGAGCAATATCTTCGAAAGAGAGAAGCGCGCGCCGCGTGTCTTGGGACATGTCGTAAAGTAAGATTTCTCCGGTGCGGTCGTAAATCTTGGTGGACTGGTCGATTCTTCGCTCAGCGATGTCTTCCAGGGCCGGAATACGAAGCGATGCCAACCACAAGATTAATACACCTAAGGTAAACAGCGTCACGGCTGTAACAGCCAAAAAGTAATTGGAATGGCGGAGTTTCCTAGACATTTCTATTCAGAATAGCTTATTTTAACATATGTTAAGATACTTCCATGGATAAAGAAATAGAAGAATTGCTTACTCGTGGGGTTGAGAAAGTTATACCTCGCGATCTGGCGGAGAAAAAACTTCTCTCGGGGGATAAATTGAGAATCTATTTCGGCGTTGATCCTACTGGTGCCAAGTTGCATCTTGGTCACTCCGTGCCATTACGAAAGCTCAACGCTTTTGCAGATGCTGGGCACGGGATTATTTTTCTGGTCGGTAGCTTTACTGCCATGATAGGTGATCCTTCCGGTCGTGATGTAATGCGCATTCCGCTCAGTCGCCAAGAGGTAGAAAACAATTTTCGAACATACAAGGAGCAGGCGGGGAAAATACTCGACTTATCCAAAATAGAGGTACGGTACAACCACGAATGGTTGGATTCCCTTCAGTTTACTAAAGTGGTGGAATTGGCAAGTAATTTTACGGTACAGCAAATGCTTCAGCGTGATATGTTCGATAAGCGCATGAAAGAAGGCAATCCAATTTCGCTTCACGAGTTCCTGTACCCGCTCATGGTAGGATACGATTCTGTTGTCCTGGATGTTGACTGCGAACTCGGAGGTTCCGATCAGGAATTTAATATGCTTGCAGGGCGTACCCTTCAGTCGGTGTACAAGAAGCGCGAAAAGTTCGTGCTCACCACTCGGCTTATAGAAGGCGCTGACGGCCGTAAAATGAGCAAAACTTATGATAACTGTATTTATCTTGAAGATTTGCCAAGTGATATGTATGGCAAGCTTATGTCGGTCAACGACAGTTTGGTTAAAAGCTATTTCGAGTGTTTAACCGACGTTTCTATGGGTGAAGTTGAATCAATCCTTTCCGGCCATCCCAAGGAAGCCAAAATGCGTCTAGCGTTTGAAATTACAAAAATCTATCACGGCGAAGCGGAAGCGAAAGATGCTCAAAAAAATTTCGAACAAACTTTCTCGAAAGGTGGTGTGCCAAAAGATATTCCCTTAGCAAAAGTCAAAGCCGACACGCCTCTTGTCGAAACTTTTCTCGCGCATGGTATCGTGTCCTCTAAATCGGAATTCAGCAGATTGGAGAAAGCCGGAGCGATAGAGAAAATGGAAAACGGCGTTTACCGCATTGGCAAACACCGTTTTCTCCGTATCGAGTTTCTCTAAAGCGGGTTAACGTCGTCGAAGGGTTCTTCTACATCCGGCTCCTCCTCTTCCACTAGGTCATCAATACTTTCCACGTCATCATCAAGCAAGCCTTTCTTTTTTGTATCCGCCTCTTCTTCAGCGGGTAAATCACCCTCCACAAGTTCGTCGTCTTTTAGCATGTCGTCCATGGTTCGAATAATCTAATTATTTTTTAATAAAACGCCTTGATTGGAAACAGACGTTTTTGAATGCACTTATTTGTATCAGATACCCTTTTTTGTTGCAAGGTGAGTAATCCACTCATGACCCTTAGCGACATAATTAATAACTATTCCCATGTTAACATCACCTAAAAAGTACTATAATGAACTGGTGGAAATATATCGCTTCCAACTGTTTTTTAAGGGTCAACTTGTTGAGAATAGCGCCGATGCTTTTGATGTTGCAAGTACAATCATAGCCACTACCCAATCTCTGCAAGAGATTCTTTCGATAAGATATGGTGAAGAGGCGGCAAAAGGAATAAAGCTTAATATAAATGCCTTTAAAGAAGGCTCGTTGGTTTCTGACTTCATTCTGTTTTTTGACCAAGTAAAGGATGCGGCGATTCCCCTCATACCATTGGCGGGGAATGTTTATGACGTAGGTAAGACCATGATAAGTGGCTTAAATACATATATCAACGTTAAGAAATTACTTAAAGGTAAGCCCCCTAAAGCCATTCAAGCATTAAGCGGAGGACAGAAGTTTGAAATAACCGCAAATGACAATGCTACAATTGTAATAAATAACTATGATTTAAGAGCTTTGCAGAGCAAGACACTCGCAAGAACTACTGCCAAAGCCGTGCAACCCCTAATAAAAGACGCTTCGCTTCTAGAAGAAATAGGCTTGAGAGATGAAAGCCAGACATTAACGGTCAGTAAAGAAGAATCTGCCTACATTGTAATTGGAGAAGAAACGCAGGCATTAGAGGGAGTAAAATATAAAGGGACTATCAGTAAGATTGACACCAAGGCGCATAGTGGATTTCTTGACTTAGGCTCAAAGCGATTGGCTTTCATCTTCCCTAGAGATATAGAACAAATGCAGCTACATATCTTAGTTTCTGCTCTAGAAAGCAAAATACAAGTGTATTTAATTGGGAATGTTACTATGGATTTTGAAGGCAACCCTTCTTCCATGAATATTACCCGTGTTGAGTCAGAGGTTAATTTATTCAATGAAAGTAATGAAGAAATCTAGCTTTCTCTCTACTTTACAGGTTGTAATAAAGCACCAAGTAAAGCCTCGAAGCGGGCTTTGTCGCTGTGCCGATTGTTATAATGCCAGACAAAAGCATCAAGGTAAGTCTGCAAGTGTTGCTTCGAAATAGACTTGAATGTGCCTCTGACGCTTCTCTTTAAGTGAGCGAAGAAAGTCTCCACGCTGTTGACATGGACATCACCTCTGACCCACTCTCTCCTTTTATGCGTAACGCTAGCTCGGTCATAGGTTTTATCTAGTCTCTTGTATGAGTCGGCATTATCCGTATAGAGAGTAGTAGCTTTAGTCTCAATGTTTCTCTCTACAAACTCCTGCATCGCTTGAGAGCCGGTGCTTGGAATAATCTCAGCCACCATTCTACCGCCTCTTTCTACTGCTACTGCGATAATAGACTTTCTGGCCATAGCTTCTCCTAGCTTTTCATTATTTTTACCACCATAACCTTTACCGCCCATAAAGCCCACATCTATCTCAACATCTCCTCGGAGTTTCTTCATAGTGTCTTGTCTTAATGCTTGCTTAATGAGGTTTAACATTCTCCAAGCGCATTTGTAGGTTACTTCAAGCTGACGAGAAAGTTCCTTGGCGGAGACACCACTCTTGGCGTTAGAGAACATCAAGATTGCATAGAACCAAAGATTTATAGGAGTAGGAGACTTGTGGAATATCGTGCTAGCAGTCGGAGCTATCTGAAAACGACACTTAGAGCATTGAAGCTGTCTACGACCCTTTATAAGCGAATACTTGCCACCACAGGAGCAATCTCGTGAGTGCAGAGTATCAAAGATAAACTCGACACAGGTTTCTTCATTAGGGAACTGCTTTTTGAGACTCTGGATACCATATTTGTTTTTCATGCCCCTATCTTATACCCGTCTAGTTATGTTGTCAAGGGATACAAGGTGAGTAATCCCCAGGGCGATAGCATCCACTTCATCGTCAAGTCTTTTGGAGGATTTTTTCGGCAGACTGACCAGCTTTTTAACCATATTTGCCATCTGGATTTTGTCCGCTTTACCGTAACCGGTTACCGCAATTTTAATCGCTTGCGGACTGTATTCATATATTTTTAATCTCGCGCGAGCGGCCTCATAGATAATCACGCCTCTGGCCTCGGAGACCTTCAAAGCATTGGTCGTGTTTTGGTTAAAAAACAGGCTCTCAATGGCGAGGCATTCCGGTTTCCATTTTTTTATTATCGACCCGATAACGGTACCTATCTCCAGCAGACGTTCCGCGTGTGACAATTTACGGTTCGTTTCAGTGCAGTCGGAGAAAAGCACTTTATTTTTATCTAAAACTGCTATTCCGATTCTGTCGAACCCGGGGTCGACCCCGAGCACAATTTTATTCAGCGTTGGTATAGACATCTTGGACTTCGTCATTGTCTTCAAGTTCTTCAATCAAAGCCCCCAATTTTTTCCCGTCTTCTTCCGAAAGGGGAATAGTAGTGTTCGGTTTCCAGCCGGCTTGCTCCTTGGTGAATGCCCAGAGGGCGGAGCCGGGTGTGGCTAAAGCAAAACCATGTTTGGAAAGAATAAATTTAATTTCTTGGGCGGCCTTGTTTCTGTTTGTGGTCAGAGCTTCAATTATGAGAGCCGAACCGGCGGGGCCATAAGTTTCGTAAGTAATGGCATCAAGAGTTTCTGCATCCGAGCCTGTGCCCTTCTTGACCGCTCGCTCGATATTATCCGCCGGCATATTGTATTCTCGTGCTTTATCTATAACCGCTCGCAAGATGGGTGAAGTAACATCGCCTGCTACTTGTTTGGACGCAGTAGAAATAAGCTTCGCCATCTTTGAGAAAATCTTGGACTTAGCCGCATCCGTCACTGCCTTCTTATTCTTAATCTTCGACCATTTATTATGCCCGCTCATATGGCTAGCTTATAGCTTCTTGCTCCCAGCGTCTAGCTTTCAGATAAGAAAATTATTGACAAACAACTTTCTCATCAGCATAATCCTAACAGACTGATGGAATGTGGATTAACCATATTTCAGGACAGCTAAAAACACTAGAGAAAGGACCTCCCGCTATGGGCACTCCCTTTACTCCTGGGCAGATGAGCAAGTTGCAGTCGATCATCAACATCGGAGTTGCCACGGCTCTACCAAGGCTAGCCGAGAAGTACGACCCCAAGGTTGTGCTCAAGGCACTTCAAGGTCGAGGCCAGATCTTCGCCGGACACCTTGGGACAGCGCTCGAGCAGGCCATAAACATGATGCTTGTCCTGGAGCCTCGTGGTTCGACGACGGTCACGCTCACCGAGGAGCATGATCCAGTTGGGTTCTACTTGACTCGTTCTGGTCTCTACATCTGGGACGACTTCTGGACAGATGTCGTCCTTCGCGCTAAGCCGACCGTGGCTGGCACAACCTTCAGGGTTGAGAGCTATGACATGATGCAGTGTGCGGCCGATAAGGTGATCGAGGGCGCCCTGCCCAAAGTTCATCTCTTCAACGAGACGGGTCTCTGCGCCATCGTGGCTGGTCTCATCGCTCGTCAGCTGAAGGGAGAGAAGGGTGAGCTCGTGAACAACGGTTGCTCCAACCTCCTCTACCTTCACTCCTGCGTCGTCGACGTGTGCTGGAGTGTCGGCTTCCGCGAGTGGGACGTCCACGCGTGGCGGCGCGACGGCGTCGAGTGGGATGCTGGCGGTCGGGTGTTCTCCCCCGCCAACTAACCTTCGGTTTCTTTTTCCTGCGAAGCATGACTCAACCCTTGGACCTGTGGCACTTTGTCACTCGGCCCAAGGGTTTTTCTTATGCTTAATTGAAATCTAGTAATAATGGTGAATGGTCGGATACCTCATCTTTTAAAACCCCAAAATGATTTACTGTTATATCAGGGGACACCAATATATAGTCAGCAAATTTTTCTGGTTTTGTGTAAAAACTTGTGCGCGTACTCCGGATATCATACTTCTTGACTAAATTGGTCATTCCTTTCTCTAGGATAGCCAAACTCTCTGTGTCTGGCCTTAAATTAAAGTCCCCGCATAGTATTTTGGGTGTGTTTAAAGTATCCATAAACTCCTTAATACGCTGGGACTGCGCTATGCGGTCTGGGGTGTCTGTTTTACCTCCCCCATTCCATAATCCATGGACGTTTAATACTGAATACAACTTGTTATCCATGCGCATATCAATCCACTGCATGTTTCGAGAGTGGTGGCCAGTATTATTCGGGTATTTTGTGTTTGTGTGAATAATAATTTCTCCCTCCCCTAAAATATCAGTATCTTTGTGGATAAAAGCTCCGATTCCATAAACGTTCTCCACTACTGGTCTAAAGAACATTTGGTGATTAGGTAAAAGTTTTTTTATTTCTGAACATATATTTTTGCCAACCCCGTCCTTTTGGTCGGCACTCAGTTTTTCTGTCATGCCCTCGTATAATTCTTGAAAGCAAAAAATATCTACATCTTTATGATTTTTAATAAAATCTAAAAAAGGGTCTCTTACTATTGCGCCCCAGATGTTTAAACTAACTAATCTCATTTCTTTTATAAAAGTTTCTTTTGAAAATGGGCTGGGGGAGTTTTGCCGAGATGGGCATAAGCATGAGCGGTGAGAGCGCGGCCGCGCGCGGTGCGCTCGATGAGCCCGAGTTGCAAGAGATATGGCTCGTTAAACTCTTCGATAGTCGCTTCTTCTTCCGAGAGCGCGGCCGCTAAGGTCGAAAGGCCGACGGGGCCACCGGCAAATTTTTCGGCAATAACTTCAAGCAGGCTTCGGTCGGAAGGGGAAAGTCCTTTTGCGTCTACTCCCAAGAGTTTCAATGAAAGCTCAACCGCCTCTTGGTCCAACGCTCTATTCTCCACTTGGGCAAAGTCGCGGGCGCGTTTGAGAAGATAATTCGCCGTACGCGGAGTAAAGCGTGAACGCTTGGCAATTTCTTTCCGGGCCACATCGTCTATCTTGACGCCAATAATTTTCGCCGACCGGCGCAAGATTTCCGCGATTTCGCCCTCGCTATAGAATTCCAGACGAAACACTCCGCCCGAGAAGCGCGAGCGCAGAGGCGAGGAAATCATCGCCACGCGGGTGGTGGCCGCAAGCAAAGTAAAAGGAGGCAGTTCTAGTTGAATAGTGCGGGCCGATGGCCCCTTACCGATGATGATGTCGAGTACGCCGGACTCCATGGCCGGGTAGAGGACTTCCTCAATGGTTTTATTCAGACGATGAATCTCATCTATGAAGAGAATATCGCCGGAGGTGAGATTGGTGAGAATAGAAGCAAGGTCCCCGACTCTCTCTATCGCAGGCCCTGAAGTAATCTTAATTGCTCGGCCTGTTTCCTTAGCCACCAAGTGCGCAAGAGTGGTCTTGCCTAGTCCCGGGGGACCATAAAACAAAACGTGTTCTGGGGGAACGCCACGTTCGGTGGCGGCCTGAATGAGAATTTTGAGGTTATCTTTGACTGCTTTCTGTCCAATATAGTCCTGCCAGCTTGAAGGTCTGAGCTCATTATCCAGAAACGAGGCGTATCCGCTCTCTTCCTTATCAACTTTTTCTTTCGGTGCTTTATTCTTTTGGCTTGACATAAAAAATATTATGTGCTAGACTACAATCTGTTCTTACCCGCCTGCCGGCAGGCAGTTCCAGACCATAAATCTCTAAGCAACGTGCTCTTCGGGGTATTTGGACTTTTCTCTAAGGACGCTCTTGGTATCCTTGCCCCGCCTTGGCGGGGTGAAGGTTTCTGAGGCCATCCTTGAAAGATTCGTTTAGTCCCGCTTTGGCGGGATGTTGCTTGGAGATTTCTGTGCTGGATCTATGCCCTCTGTCTCTCTCTATTATTCACGAAATAGACGAGAGGTCTACCACACGGTCGAGTTCTTCGAGCGTGGTGACACCCATGAGCGCTTTAATTATGCCGTCTTCAACAAGGGTCAGAAGTTTCTGATTTTTGGCTGCCTCGCGAATATCGCGTTCGGAAGGATTGGTAATCACTGCCTTTTCTATTTCAGAATCCACGAGTATCGCCTCATAGACGCCGATTCTGCCCTTGTATCCCAGTCCACTGCACTCCGGACAGCCGACGGCAGTCCAGATGTGTTCTCTCTGAACACCGTCGAGATAAGTTAGGTCCGGAATATTCGCCAGCGCTTTATCGACAGTTTCCTTGTTTGCGTTTTCCAGCGGAATTTCTTTCTTGCATGCTTGGCAGAGTTTACGCACCAACCGCTGAGCTATCGAGACATTGATAGCAGAACTTATCACTTTGGAATTAACACCGAGGTCAAGTAGCCGCGGGAAAGCGCCGGCGGCGTTGTTGGTGTGGAGCGTGGAGAGCACTAGGTGGCCGGTTAGGGCGGCGTTAACGGCCACCGTGGCGGTCTCGTTGTCGCGGATTTCTCCCACCATAATTACGTCCGGGTCTTGGCGCAGGGCGCTTCTCAAACCTTCGGCAAAAGTATAACCCTTTTCCGCTTCAGCTTGTGTTTGTACGATGCCTTGAATGTGATATTCAATCGGATTTTCGATAGTCACCACTTTAATATCAGGCGTGTAAATCTTTTTTAGGAACGCATAGAGCGTGGTGGTTTTACCCGAGCCAGTTGGTCCGGTAGTGAGAATCATGCCGTTCGGTTTCCTAATTTCTTTTTTCAAAATTTCCAGGAGACGCGGATGAATGCCAAGCGCTTCGAGCTCAACGGCGATAGCATTTGGGTTAAGCACGCGCAAGACTACCGACTCGCCGTAAGGGCCGGGCAACAGTGAAGTGCGCACCTCAATCTCCGAGTCGGCCAGTTTAATGGAAAAGCGTCCGTCCTGCGCCTTCTCTTTGACGTTGAGTCTAAGTTCGCTTATCAGTTTGATGCGGGATAATAAAAGTTCAAAAGTCTCGGAGTCAAAATGTAAAATATCGGTCAAAACGCCGTCAAGTCGGTAACGTAGACGCAGGTCCTTCTCTTCCGGTTCGAGATGAATGTCGGAAGCTTTTAAGCTAATGGCGCCGGCCAGAATGATTTCTAAAATTTTTGAGATACGATAGGCCCGCTTCATCGAAATCACTCCTTCGATTAATTTCTTAACGTCAGCGAGCGAGGTAACCTTTCTGGTCATTTCAAGCAGTTCTTCATTCGAGATGTCGAGAGCGCCTGATTTGGTTTCAAACGAGTATGAAAGGTCTTTGTATCTCTCCCACACTTTCTCAAGACTTTGGTGCGAGACCATAAAAATTTCCGGGATGTAGCCACGGCGCTTCAAGTCCTCGACTGCTTCCGCAGTTTTTTCTTTGTCGGGCGAGAGCACTGCCACGTCAATTTTTTTGTCCGTGACATTGAAAACCGCAATATCGGCGGCGCGAGCGTCCACTTCTTTGATAATACGCAGGGCGTCGATATTTATGGGATGCGTTGAAAGGTCGAGGTAGGGAACGCCGTGGCGGGCAGAGAGAGTAGAGGCAAGCTCCTCCTCCTCTTTCTTATGCAGAGTGCGTACGCGCTCCTCCTGTTTATCTTCATCAAACTTAACCATGGCTATATTGTATCAGTTTCTGGCTTCTAGGGACTAGCTACTTGACTTTTTGATATTAAATATGGTATAATTGCGGTAGGAAGATAGCGCACAAGAGGAGGACATCAAGATGGCGAGAGTATTTTTACTGGCACTAGTTGTGGTGCTGATGGTTGGGTGTGTGGCCATACCCGTTGGTAGGTCTAACGGGGGAATGCAACTCTTCATCATGTACCAAGTCGGGATGGTGGTGCGCGTGGTCAATAACTGCGCGCCCTTCCTGGATCTCGAGACCGTAAACGGGGTCTTGGTTCAAGGACTACCATACGGTAGCTCGGTCACCGTCCCCATGGTCTCGGAGCCATTTAGCGGTAGCTACCGCCAAATGTCTCTAACCGCCAAGGGCTACACGGCGAACCGAGAGTATCTCGGCTCGCTAACCGCCACGTTCCAGCTGAGCACATACGATGGATCGCGAAGCGCGGTCTGGGAGGTGGACCACCTTCGTCTCCCGAATGGTCGTGGCGGTTGCCGGTAGTTGTTGTGGGGCAGGACCCGAGTCCTGCCCCTTTTCGTTGCTAAAATGCTAAAATGCCAGCATGAAATATCTATCCAGGAGCCCAGAAGAAACGGGTAGAATAGCAAAAGATTTTCTGGAAACCCTCCAACCCAGAGGTTTAACCTCTGTGGTGGTGGCTTTGCAAGGGGATCTAGGGGCAGGTAAAACGGCTTTCGCCCAAGAGATTGGAAAAATTTTGGGTGTGGTGGACCAAATGCAGAGTCCCACTTTCGTAATAGAGAAAATTTACGCCATAAACTTTAAGGGTTTTAAAAGACTGATTCATATTGATGCCTACAGATTGGAAAAAGATTCCGAACTGCTTCATCTTGGTTGGGAAGAAATTACGAAAGAGCCGGAGAATCTGATTTTCTTGGAATGGCCGGAAAATGTTTCCGGCGTTATCCCTGCTGATGCCAAGAGAGTTTTGTTTAAATTTGTTGACGAGACGACTAGAGCAATCGAAATATGAAAAAAGAACAAAAACGCATTGTACTTTTTGATGCCCACGCCATTATTCATCGCGCTTATCATGCCTTGCCGGAGTTTGCGACATCAAAGGGTGAACCAACCGGCGCTCTCTACGGTCTCTCCGCAATGCTTTTAAAAATTATCGGCGAACTCAAACCAAACTTTTTAGTGGCGTGTTTCGATTTGCCTGGGCCCACTTACCGCCACGAGGCCTACGAAGCTTACAAATCCGGCCGCGCCAAGACAGACGACAACTTGGTATTACAGCTTGAGCGCGCCAAAGATGTTTTTACCGCTTTCGGTATTCCCATTTATTCTCAGCCCGGTTTCGAGGCAGACGATATCATCGGCACCATTGTCGGCAGTTTAAAAAAAGATAAAAATATCGAAATCATCATTGCCACCGGTGATATGGATGCGCTTCAGCTCGTAGATGATAAAAAAGTTCAGGTATATACCCTTAAAAAGGGCATTAACGACACTATTTTATACGACGAGAAAAAAGTGATGGCACGCTTCGGTTTTCCACCGAAACTTCTGGTGGATTACAAAGGTTTACGCGGAGACCCTTCGGATAATATCATCGGAGTCAAAGGTATTGGAGAAAAAACTGCGACCTCTCTCATCACCACATTTGGTACTGTAGAAGATATTTATAAAGTGCTCAAGCAGAAAGATGATACGTATAAAAAGGCCGGCATCAGCGAGCGCGTTAGAGATTTACTTCTTCTAAATGAGGAAGAAGCGCTCTTTTCAAAAACATTGGCGACTATCCGCACCGATGCGCCCATTCATTTTATTTTACCCCCGGAGTGGAGACAAAATCTGGAACTCGATAAATTACTCGACCTCTTTGGCGTACTTGAATTCAGAACCATGGGGGAGAGGGCAAAAAAATTGGTGGGGGGAGCTTCCGTAACGGAGACTGGAGTTGCCCCCACTCTGTTTTCGCCCGAGACCAAAGAACTTTGTTTGGCGCTCTGGGTCATAGATTCCAATCTCGCCAATCCGACGCTCGAGGAAGTTTTCCGGTTCACTAAGACGGATAGCATTAAAGAAGCCAAAAAAGTGATCGAAGTCGAGCTCGATAAGCGAAAGGTTAGAAAGGTTTTTGAGGAGATTGAGAAACCCATCATGAGAGTGGTGGAAGAGATGAACGAGAGGGGCGTTAAGATTGATAAAAAAATTTTGAAAGACCTTTCCTCGAAATATCATCAAGAACTTTCGCGTCTCGAGAAAGTTATCTGGAAAGAAGCCGGAAAAGAATTTAATATCAACTCACCTAAAGTGCTCTCCGATATTCTTTTTAATAAACTTCAGTTGGCTGATAAGCGCCAGAAGAAGACCCCGACGGGAGCTCTTTCAACCAAGGAGTCAGAATTGGAAAAACTGCGAGACAAACATCCCATTATCGCTCTGATTCTGGAATACCGTGAACTTGCCAAACTGCTCTCGACTTACATCGACGCCATACCACCTCTTTTGGATAAAAACTCCCGTCTGCACTCCACTTTTCTCCAAGCCGGCACCACTACCGGTCGCATGGCATCCAACAACCCCAATCTGCAAAATATTCCCAACAAAACTCTTCTGGGCCGAGCTATCCGCCACGCCTTCGTGGCGGAAGGTGGGTTCAAACTGGTCTCCCTCGACTATTCGCAAATCGAATTGCGCATCGCCGCCATTCTTTCGGGGGACAAGAAACTAATTGAGATATTTAAAAATGGAGAGGATGCGCATGCCGGCGTGGCGATGCGTGTGTTTAAAGTGCCGAAAGAGGCGGTGGACAAAAGCATGCGCACCAGAGCCAAGACCATTAACTTCGGCATCCTTTACGGCATGGGAGTCAATGCTCTTAAAGCCAACCTGGGTGTGGAACGTAAAGAGGCCGAAGAGTTTTACAATAAATATTTTGAAACATTTTCCGGACTCGCCGCGTATTTGGATAAAATAAAAGCCGAAGCCAAGCGGAAGGGATACACGGAAACTCTTTTTGGCAGAAGGCGATATTTCGCGGGGCTAAGTTCGCCCTTGCCCTATGTGCGGGCGGGAGCCGAAAGGATGGCCATCAATGCGCCCATCCAAGGCACCCAGGCGGACCTGATTAAAATTGCCATGAAAAGAATTGATGAACATATCCGGTCCGAGGAGCATGAGGATGATATACGCTTAATTCTCCAAGTACACGACGAATTGGTTTACGAGGTAAAAAGTTCTTTGGTCAACGAAGTTGTTAAACACTTTAAACAACTAATGGAGACAGTTTTACCTAAAGAGAAAACTTCCGGCGTTCCCATTACTGTCGAAGCCGAGATGGGTGAGAATTGGGGGGAAATGCAACGGATATGACAGACGAGTTTTACCATAAAGATATCTTTGGTGCGGTAGTAGACATTAATCTTGGTGCGGTCGAGGAAACGGGCGACAAACAGCTTTTCGACAAGAAGGGTCGGGAGTTCAATATTTTCGCTCTAACTGATGCTTTGGGCGCGAGAAATAAAAAAGATGCTTGGATTCTGTATCAAAAGGCGTTGTCAGCCGGTTTGTCGGCCGAGGAGGTTTTCTTCAAAATAGTCTGGCAAGTGAAATCCCTGCTCATCGCATCAAAGACAAAAAATGTCGGAGAAACAGACATGAAAGTGTTTCCATATAATAAAGCCAAAAGTTTCCTCGAGAATTTTAAACCCGGCGAACTCGAAAAACTCTCTGAAGATTTGGTTATTGGCTATACGCTTTCTCGTCGGGGCGAGGGGGAAGTGGAAACACTGGTCGAAAAGATACTTCTGAAACTTTAATTGCGTTGATACTGGACTGCATTAATTTTGTATGTAATATGGTACATGGAATTGTAGTCAACATCTTCCCAGGGGGTGTCTAGTGATTCGTGCGAAGAAGAAGTTTGTTGTCGGTGCAGGGGAGCTTGACCAGTATGGCCACCTCAACTGCGAGGCCTTGAAACGGGTATTGCGGCCATCTCAGGACGCGCTGCTTGCTTCTCGCGGCATGACATTTAGTGCCGCCTGTGGCCCCGGGAAGTTCATCAAGAGGCTCAGTATTATTTGGTTGGCCCAGCTCAAGAAAGGGGATAAGTGTCTTGTTGTGACTAGTCTCACGCTGGGCAAAACAGACATAGTGTTCGAACAGAGACTCACCAGGAAAGGTAGTCTCGCCGTTTCCTACATCACGGTGTTGACCATGGTAGGGAATGGCAGAAAAGTTCCCATTCCCATGGAAGTCAAGAGGCGGTTATCGACCTAGAGAAGTGCCACCTCTCGTGACGTCACCGCCGCCCGCATGTTACCGGGCGGCGGCTTTAATTAGGTTTTGAAAAAGGGAGGCGACGGTCATCGGGCCAACACCACCGGGTACCGGCGTAATGGCTTTCACTACCTTGCTGACTTTCTCATAATCCACGTCCCCCACAATTTTTTTGTTTTTTGTGATATTGATACCGATATCAACCACAATCTGATTTCGGGAAACGTGTTTCGTTGTAATTAATTTGGGGTGACCGACGGCCGTTATCAAAATATCGGCACGCTTGGTTTCTTTTTCTAAGTTTCTCGTATTTTTATGGCACATGGTTACTGTAGCACCCTTATTCAGCAAGGCGAGCATGGCCGGCCTGCCAACCAAAGATGATTGTCCCACGATTACTATCCTCTTACCGGCCAGTTTGATTTTATATTCCTCGAGCAGGTCCACGATGCCTTTGGCTGTAGCGGGGATGAATGCCTCGTTATTATCAAACAAATGCTTAGTATTAACTGCCGTTAGCCCGTCCACATCCTTTTGCGGGTCTATAGACTCAAGCACTTTTTCAATGAGAAAATTTTTAGGCGCGGGTAACTGTACCATGATGCCATGAACGGAAGAGTCCCGGTTACTTTTCAGAATATAAGAAATTATTTGTGACTCCTTGACGCTGTTCGGATACCTTTTGTGTATAGTCTCTACGCCAATTCTCTCGGCAAAATTTTTTTTGTTTCTGATATAGGTATTCGACTCTTTCAAGTCGCCAATCTGAATAATTACCAGTTTTGGTTTGCGAGGCAACTTCTTGATTTTCTTTAGAAGTTTAAGGGCCAGTGACTGACTTAATTTCTTGCCGTCCAGGATTTTTGTCATGATAATACGGTGCGCCCAGCAGGGATCGAACCTGCGACCTTGTCCTTAAAAGGGACCTGCTCTACCAACTGAGCTATGGGCGCAATTTACCCCGCCATGGCGGGGCGTAGCCTAAAAACATATAACAATTAGAGGGGGATGTCTATTGCGTAAGCGCCGGCGCCGGTCAACAGTAACGACAGAGAGATGGCGAAAATGAGAATATAGAAAACCATGTCGCGTTTGAGGATTTCGCGCGCCTGCCATTCCACATAGAGCTCAATGCCGGAGAAAATCACAAAGGCTAGAGCCGCCACTTGCGTCCAAAGACCAGCCAAGAGCATCAACCCGCCGATAATCTGGAGCAGGGCGTAGAGAGGCACGAATAAGTCTGCCGGACGCAGACCGAGTGTTTCAAAGGAAGCAAGCCATCCCTCTTTTTCGCTTCGGAATTTTAAAAATCCAAGGTCGATAAAAATGAGAGCTAGGAGTATCCGCAAGATAAAAGGGCCGAGCATTGAGTACGCCAAGAGTTCGGGAAAAGGGTTAAGCATGACTTTATGATAGCATAACTAGAACTGTGAAAAAATGCGTACTTATTTTGGACAATATTCGTAGCGTGGCCAATGTGGGCTCCATTTTTCGCACTGCGGACTGTTTGGGTGTTGTCAAAATTATACTGGTAGGCACCACCCCCGCGCCAACCGACCGCTTTGGCCGTAAGAGGAAAGACTTTGCCAAGGTTTCTTTGGGGGCAGAAGATATTGTGAGATGGGAACATCAAAAAGAGATTGAACCGGTTCTCAGTAAACTACAAGAGCAAGGGTATGAGATTGTTGCTTTGGAACAAATAGTAAATGCAGAGAACATTATAAATTTCAAACCGAAAAACAAGTTCGCTCTTATTGTCGGCAACGAAGTCACCGGGGTTTCAAAAGGCGCACTCGACATGGCCGACCGAGTGGTGGAAATTCCCATGATAGGCACGAAAGAATCTTTAAATGTATCCGTCGCAACGGGTGTAGCGTTGTTTAAATTATTTAAATAATTTTTGGTGAACGGGACAGAAATGCGCGCTGCGGGCGCCAACAATGATGCGCTTAATAACACCTCGGCAACCTCTTTTCCCACAGGATAGCCCTGTGCGCCGGTAAGCATGGTGATGGTTTTGGAAATGACCTTTCTCGCCCTTAATGTTTCGATAGTCGGACATAGAGTCTCCACCCAAATCAATGCCTTTTCTCAAAGTTTCTTTCGTTGCCCTAAACATGGCTCGAAGATTTTTCTCCGGAATCTGGTTTGGATGCGAGAGGGGATGAACTCCGGCGTGCCAGAGAATTTCATCGGAGTAAATATTGCCAATACCGGATATCAAACTTTGGTCCATTAAAACTTGCTTAATCCTGCCCTTTGGCCTTTTCTGTATTTGTAAATTGAAAATTTTAAATTGAAAATTTTTATCAAGGGGTTCTGGTCCAAGATGTTCGAGATGTAGAGATTTCTCAAGTTCTGCCGTCCTCACCAGCGTTACTTTCGCAAACTTGCGCATATCGGAAAGGACCAAATGTTTGCCGTTATCGAGTTTGAAATCAAGTCGGATAAAAGTAGTGGCAGGGCGGTCATAGACAAAATGTCCCGTCATTTTCATATGGACAATGATAGTGTGTCCGCCGGATAGGTGAATAAGCACATTTTTTGCCCGTCTTTCTGCTCGTAGTATTTTCTTACCCCCGACCTTCTTTCTGAAAATTGCAAAAAACTTTGGATTCTTGATGTTATCTTTGCCTGCATGGTAGGAGCTGTTATAACTGGTTTCTACACCAATGATTTTCTTGTGTTTGACGGTTCTATTCAAACCATTGACCGTAGTTTGGACTTCTGGCAGTTCAGGCATACAAAATTTTAGCGCTCAGGTTGCTTAATAAGATTTTCTAAATTGTTAAACCAGAAATACAAGGAAATAAATGCCACAACCAAGAATGAGAGTTCAAACTTACCTATAGACAAAAGGAATAATGTGGTGGTAAAAACTATGACCCTTCCTAAAATGGTAGGAACTTCTCGTAGTACGAGGAATTGAGCATCGGCACTGCGGGCGCGATTTAGCATAATCGCACCGTATGCACTGGCGAAGATTCCTAGTGCAAATCCCCGAAGAATGGTCACCATATAGAGCAGAGCCGGTGTCGGTGAATAAATAGCAACCACATAAGAAAGAGTCCACGTGACTGTTGTTGCAATTGCACCAAAGCGCACAATTGCTTTTTTATCCCATTTATCGATGAGCGTGCCGGTGATATGGGTTACGACAATTCCTACAAGTCCAGCAAGAACTCCTAGTGCCCCAATATCAAGCACCGTGAGTCCCGTTATGATTAAGAAAAGGACCCAGATGATTTGTGCATCCTGCCCAAGGTTATCTAGGATTTCTGGCAAAATGAAATGTTTGTTTTTGCGAGTAATTGCACTAATTTCTGATAGGTCAAATTTAAAACTCGTTTTCTCGTGTCTCATCGGTAGCACGGGAATAATAGAAATAAGAATAAATACTAATGCGGCTGCAAATAAAAGGTTGTACCCATAAAAAACAATTAATAGGGCGGCAATTCCTGGCACAATAAGCCCAACCGCAGACCCAACGTTAGACATAAAAGCAAGTGATGAGCCTATTGTGGAATCTTCGGTCTTACGAACAGTAAGGATGTTGTATGGAATCCAGAAAAATGCCGATTCCATTCCACTTATAATAGCCAGAATAAATAAGATAGATGGGTGGCTTGGTAACAAAAATAACCCAGAGAAGAGAATTGTTACTAACACTATGCGTACATACCAACAACGCACAAGCCCGATGATGTTGGAAACATAAATTGCCAAAAAAGCACCCAAAAGAAGTGATAAATGGTGTGCCAGTAACCAAGTAATTACGATGGAAACAGAGTTTCCCAGCCCCAATAAATATATAGGAACAAATAATCCTACAAGGCCCGTACCAATACCAGCGATGGTATTCATGGCAACAATACGCTGAAAATCAGTTAAGCGCATACGACTAACTTCTAGTAGATAGTAATTTCAATGCGGCTTTGACACGCTCGCTTGCTCCCGCTGTCTCTTTGGGAACTTTTTTGAGGGCTTCGCGAGCGTCCCGTTCGCTATAGCCGAGAGAGACGAGGGCCTCCAGGGCGTCTCCTTCGGAGCGCATATCTGTGCCCCCGTCTTCTTTCGTAGTTTTGAGTTTGTCTTTAAGTTCCAGCACGATTTTTTCCGCCTTTTTCTTGCCGATACCGGATACTCGTGTCAGATAAGTTGTGTCTTCGCTTGCCACGGCTTGTCGAAGCATTGCGGGACTCGCGACATTCAGAATACCCAAAGCACTTTTGGGGCCAATGCCGGAGATGGTGATGAGCAGTTCAAATATATCCAAAGTTCCTTTATCCAGGAAACCAAAAAGTTCCAAAGAAGTTTCTCTGACCGCCAAATGAGTCCAGAGGAAAATGGGGGAACTCGGAGTTATTTCTAGCGCTGTTTCGGTAGTGACGAAAACTTTGTAGCCTACGCCGGAAACATCTACCACAAGAGCGTTTAGGTTTTTATGTCGGACCGTGCCGTTTAAAGTACCAATCATGTTGCCATTATAATGCAAAGTCTGCTAAGATGCTCCCATGCCGATTACCCGAGGAGCCAAAAAGTCACATAGGAGCTCGCTACGCAAGCGAGAGTTCAATTTGCGCCGCAAGGACAAGGTTTCCCGGGCTATCAAATCTCTCAAGAAACTCGTTACTTCCGGCAAGAAAAAAGAAGCCGAGGCCATGATGCGCGAAGTCCAGAGCGCTCTCGATAAAGCGGTCAAAGGTAAGACGCTTAAGAAAAATACTGCCAGCCGTAAGAAGTCTCGCCTTTCGAAGTTAATAAAGAAGTTATCGTAAGTCGTTTTGTTTCCTACTGCTCCCATCGTTCAATGGATAGGACATAACTTTGCGGAAGTTAAAATGTAGGTTCGATTCCTACTGGGAGCACCAAAACTAAAAACAGGAAAAAAGAATCTCCATGAAAAAAATTTTGATTGTTGCGATTATCCTTTTGACCGGATTAATATTGGTGTGGGTCACTCGTTCTCTGACTCCAAAAGAAAGTCATCAAATAACCGATTTTACCGTGGCTTGCCGTCCTACAACCGGAAAGATCGATCAGAAAGTTTTTGGAATTGGATCGGTCGGCGCCGACGTAGAAATATTTAATATTGTTCAGGATTTGGGAGTTAAGTGGCTTCGTCTGGATATCCCTTGGACTGACATTGAACCGGCAGAAGGAACGTTCAAATGGGCGGGGGTCGATCTCGGTATGCGCGAATTGGAAAAGCGAAATATTGGACTTCTTGCAATCATTAACCATCCACCCGACTGGGTATGGGGACGTGATACGACACTTGCACAAAATGCCGCAAAAAGTTTTGGCAAAGCAATTGCCGCTCGCTATAAGGGAAGAATCAAATACTATGAAGCTTTCAACGAGCCCAATTTGCCGGGTTTCGGTTTTTTCCGCGAAGGGGAGAGGGTGAATGTAAAAACATATGTCGCATATTTATCAGGGCTCAATGCCGGTATTCGCGAAGCTGATCCCGCCGCGCTTATTGTGCTTGGTGGACTTTCTTCTGACGAGAACAACATTTCAAGAAAGCAATTCATTGCTGAATTAAGTCAAAATGGAGCTGGTGACTGTTTTGATATTTTTGCTTTCCATCCCTACGGCTACGAAGATGGGTATTTAGACAGCCTTCATTCAGAGTTGAAAGAAACTATTAAGTCACTTGGCCTTGAGAAACCAATATGGTTTAACGAATTGGGAACGAGTGACGATTCAAAAAGAGCAGAGATTTTAAAAGGTCTTTCAAATCAAATTTCTAACATCCCTGGGTTTTTTTGGTTCAGTGTTCGCGATCTTTCTCCGCGTGAGCGCTATGGTCTCGTAACGCTCGATAATCAAAAAAAGGAGCCCGATTACTCCCTTTTTAAAGCAATCGTTCAGTTCGTCGATTAATCTGCAACAATTTTTTATTAAAATCCCAAGTATTCCAGAATTTTCTCGACAAAGGGAAGGCTGTGGAATTCTTCGGGCAGGAAGATAGAAAGATTTTCATGCAGTTGTTCCACGTCGGTCTCGTTGCCGAGCGGCACAATGACAAGAGGCATGAGCAGTTTTTCGGACCGCATAATAATTTTTTTGTGCGGATGTTCCGTGTCTATCCAGAATGACTGGAGAGTAGAAAAAGGATAACGAATTTTACCCCGGGTGACACCTTTCTCGTCCACAACTACGTGCAACATGCTTGGTGGACGATTGATAAAGAGTGAGAGCGCGAAAGCACTGATGAGCACCAAGATACCAAAAATAATGTTGCCGAAGATGACAGAGGCAATAGCCACGGAGATCGAGATGATACCTACTGCCCAGAACCAGTCCGGGCTCCTTTGTTTGTGCTCATACTCATGTGCATCCCACTCTATTTTGAAGGATGGTCGTGGCATAGATGCAAAAATTATATCATAATCTATATGTCACTATCCCCTAATGACTGAATTGCTTTTATATTCGGCGCTTATCATGCTCGCCTCACTAGTTGGGGTCTTCTTTGTATGGCATAGGGCAGGGCAAGTCATTGAGCGCCATTCGAGTCTCTTGGTCAGTTTTTCCGCGGGAGTGTTTATCGTTATTGCTTGCCAATTGGGTGTGGAGGCGCTAGAGCATTCGGACACTCTTGGCTCCGGGTTCGTCTGGATAATCATCGGCGCGCTCGCAGTCTGGCTTCTGTTTAAATTTCTACCATCATCGCACCATCATCATGATGTGGCGCTCGAGACACACCCCCACTCGAGACTTGATGCTCGGCGGATTATGACGAGCGACGCTCTGCATAATGTGGGAGACGGTATTCTCTTGGCCGCATCCTTCGCGGTGAGCTCGTCGTTTGGGGCACTGACCGCTTTAAGTATTTTTATACATGAATTGGTGCAGGAGGTGTCGGAGTTTTTTGTTATGAGGCAAGCGGGTTATTCGACCAAGCAGACTCTCGCCTTAAACTTCGCGATTTCCGGCACAATTTTTCTGGGTGCGCTTGGGGGTTTCTTTCTCTTGGAAAGTTTTGAAGCGCTTGAAGTGCCTCTCCTCGGTCTCGCTGCAGGTGCCTTCTTGGTAGTCGTGGTGCATGACCTTATCCCGCATTCAGTCAGAGCTTCAAGACATGAAAATCTTTATTTTAGACACCTCTCATGGTTTTTCGCGGGAGCTATTCTAATGTTTGTCATAAATACATTCACCGCGCATTGATTTTTCTTTCCAAAAATGTTTTAATCTTTTGATTATTGGAGGGGTGGCTGACCATCGCCTACGGCGAGGCCCCGCCTCACCGCATTATGCGGGATCCCGCCAATGGCGGTGAAGCGGCGGTGGGAGGTTTAAGGCATATTTGTTTATGTTTGCAACCTACATTCTTAAAAGCAAAACCACCAACAGATATTACATTGGGTATACAAGTAACGTAGGAAAAAGAATCATTTATCACAATACCGGCAGGAATATTTCTACGAGAAGCGGTATACCTTGGAGCCTTGTGTATTCAGAATCATTTGAAACTCGAGCTGAAGCATGGAAAAGAGAACACCAGATAAAGTCATATAAAAGTGGAGAAGCTTTTAAAAAATTGATACAGTAAGGTATCTGGAGGGGTGGCAGAGAGGTCTATCGCACCGCACTTGAAATGCGGCGTGGGGTAAATCCCACCGTGAGTTCGAATCTCACCCCCTCCGCCTTCGCCTCGCCGAAGCCCGCAAGGGCGTAGGCGGGCTTCGCTCGGCTTCGGCGTGACAAAGTCCGCCAGGTTGCATCGGAGCGACCCGAGTGCCTTAACGTGTCCTTTGGTCGAATCTGATATACTTTTTTTATTATGAATATCAAATTAGGGACATTAGATTTCGCGATAGCAATGGAACGTCCAGAGTTACTTGCAAAAGCGGTGGTTGAGGTCCTTTCTGTCTTACCTAATGCTGACAAAGTCGGGGTTGCCGAAATTGACCCTAATCTCTCCGACACAGCTGGTTTTTGTGAACACTATAAGGTTGGAATGAACCATGCAGCCAACTGCGTAGTATTAGAAGCGAAGCGGGCAGATAAAAGCTGGTTTGCCGCTTGTGTAATTTTTGGCAATACCAGAGCCGATGTAAATGGTCTGGTTCGGAGAACCTTGGATGCCCGCAAGGTGTCATTTGCGCCAATGGAGCAGGCGGTAACTCAGACCGGTATGGAATATGGAGCTATTACACCAGTTGGCTTGCCTAATGATTGGTCTATTTTGATTGATAAAGCGGTAGCTGATTCTGATTATGTAATTATTGGAAGTGGAATTAGAAAATCGAAACTCGCTGTTCCTGGAAGCTTTTTAGCATCTCTGCCTAATGTCCAAGTTTTAGAAGGACTTGGCCAAATGAAAACAATATGAGCCAGATTACTTACGAAGAATTTGAAAAAGTGGATATTCGGGTTGGGAAAATTGTCGAAATTTCTGACTTTCCGGAAGCTCGGAAGCCTGCATACAAACTCAAGATTGATTTCGGCTCCGAGATCGGGATAAAGCAATCAAGTGTTCAAGCAGTAGGAGCTCATGCAAAAGAAGAGCTTCTCAACTCGCTTGTTTGCTGTGTGGTTAATTTTCCACCAAAGCAAGTGGGGCCATTTAAGTCGGAAGTCCTAACTCTTGGCTTTAAGAATAGTGCAGGTGACGGGTGGGTTCTTATTGAACCGAAGAGTGATCCGGTAACACTTGGAAGCAAACTAACTTAATCTTATGGCAATCCAAATTACCTAAGCGTGCCCATGACCCCGCAAGGGAATTTGAACCACTTGACATTGGATAGTTTATATGTATAATGGTGCCCAGACGTTCGATTGCAGTTAACCGATCTACAGGCGGGGTACGCAAAGTAAGCGTATTCTAGCCAAGGAGTTTGCCATGAAGCTGAAGTTTCCCGACCTGACCAACGTGCTTGCGTGTGTGAACGGGAACTGCCCCGCCTCGAAGGAGGGTATCCTCCCAGAGGAAGCTCACGCTCGCCTCCGCCAGGACGGCGAGGATGTCGTGGCCGAGCCGATCTGCCTGGCCTGCGCCGGGGATGCGGCAAAGCGCGGTATCTCCGCGCCTCTCATCTCCTCGCTCATCAAGCGCGAGGAGGAGGCTCGGGCGATCATCGTCGCCAACGCGAAGGAGGTCGAGAGCCACGATGCCCGGCAGAGGGAGCTCGATGCTCTCTTTGCCGGTGCCGTGTTCTTCTGCCGGGTTCCCGGCTGTTCGGCGGCTCCCGAGCCGGTGAACAAGATGTTTTCGGCGGTCTACATCGAGGGCGGGAAGGAGCAGGTCGTTCCGATCTGTCCGATCTGTGTCGATGGCGCCCACCAGACGGGCGTGAAGGTCACCGACCTTCACGCCACCATCGCGCGGCTCACGCGCGAGGGTAGGGAGCACCTGCTCTACGAGCAGGCGGAGAGAAACAAGGTCCCGGCGAATAACTTTCTCGCCGCCTGCCAGAGGGGCGACGCCCGCAATCAGCGGGCGATGCCAGCCGTGGTCGCTCACCACGGCAATGGCAACGGTAACGGCCTTGGCAATCGACCGAGGCTGGCGACCAACAGGTAGTCCGAGCGCAGCAAGGCGTGGGGAGGAATCTCCCCACGCCTTTTAACTTTTCTAAAATAAATTTCTGGGAAATTATTCCTCCTCCACTATTTCCACCTTATACTTCTTGGCGACAAAGAATAGGTAAATTATTTCAAGAACACCGAGCGTATTTATTAAGAGAATTACGATAAACCAGTACTTCTGTCTAAGTTCGGCTGATTTCCAAAGGGCGAACCCTTTCCATGTCAGCGTCCATATTATTGCGAGGGCGATGAGGAGAGGGTTTGTCTCTACCCATCCAGCCAGTATATTTATTGATTCCATGACAGGCTAATTATACTATAATTCTTCCTATGAGACTGATGGCTATCGATTACGGAGAAAAGCGTGTGGGCATTGCTTCCACGGACGAGACCGGCGGTTTCGCTTTGCCGCGTGCCGTCTGGCCGAACGATAAGACTTTGTTGGACAAGATTTTTAAACTCAAGGAAGATGAGGGGATAGAGAAAATTATTGTCGGTGAATCAAGAAACTTGGATGGTAGCGCCAATCCGATTCAGAAAGAGATAGAAAAATTTAAAAGCGAACTGGAAAAACGTGGCGCCGAAGTCGTTTCCCATCCGGAAGTGTTTACTACTGTCGAGGCCAGGCGGCTTCAGGGGCAAACGGAAATGACCGACGCTTCCGCCGCCGCCCTAATTCTCAAGAGTTTTCTTGATACCGTGTATAATAAAGGCACATGACCGCGCTTCTAGGGCAAAAAACTTTTCTGGACTTTTTCCCTGCACCCGAATTTCTCCTGCTCTCGACTGTCGGCATTGTCATTACCGATACCGACACGAGACTCGTACAGTTAAGGAGAGAAATTTTGGGAGACGGGTTCAAACTAGCCAATTCAAGCCAAGCGGCAAATCCTGCCGGTGCGGTTGAGGCAGGTCTAATCAATAATCCCGACGCGCTCGGCGCTGTTTTAAAGAAACTTGCTTTGCCCTACGGTATTCGTTATGCCCACGCCTCCTTGCCGGAAGAGAAGACATATCTCTTTACCACTCGCATTAACTGGGTACCTCCGGAAGGTCTAAAGGATGCGGTGGCATTCATTGTGGAAGAGAACGCGCCGGTGTCTCTGTCCGAATCGGTATTCAACTTTGAGATTATCAAAGAAGATGAGCATGCGGACGAGATTAACCTGGCTGTTTCTGTGGTGCCTAAAAATGTCATCAATGCTTATGTAGAACTTTTTGAATCTGTCGGCATCACTCCGATTTCCTTCGACCTTGAGTCGCAAGCTATCGCGCGGGCAGTCATTCACCGCGGGGACAAACGTACGCAACTTATCGTCAATCTGTCTTTGCGTAAAACCGGTTTCTATATAGTCGCGGACGAAGTGGTGCAGTTTAGCACTACGCCGGCTTATGGGATTGGTGAAGACGAATCTTATCCCAGTCTTAATGATTTAAAGGCGGAGATGCGCAAAGTGCTGGCTTTTTGGAATGCTCGTACTGATAAATCCGGTAAACCAGAAAAGAAAATTGAAAAGGTAATCCTAGTCGGACTCGGAGGCAGTAAGACGGAATTTGTTGAAAAATTGATGAGCGAAAGCGATATTCCATATGCGCCGGCGGATGTGGGGCTCAACATGTCTCCTTCGCGGAGCCATGTTTCGGGGATACCTTTCGATGAATCTCTAAGTTACGCTTCCGCCATAGGCCTGGTTCTTCCCAGGGGCAGAAAAGACATGTTTAAACTACTGACAGAAGAAGGAGGTCATAAGGTGGCGCACAAATATGCTATGCATCGAGCTGTGGTCATGCTTTCTGCATTCATCTTCGTGCTTGTTGCGGGAATAATAGGACTCTTGCCGTCATACGTACTCTCGAATGCCCGCCAGAACGAGGCGTTGGAGCGTACGAGAATCATGAATAGTGCCGGACAAATCGATAATGAGTCAGTTCTACAGGCATGGCTTAAAGAGATGAATCGCAAACTTCGGATACTTTCCCCCGCACTTGATATGGACCGGCCATCGGCTTTTATCGAGAGAGTTCTCGACCAGAAAGCTACCGGTGTGCGTGTTACCGGTTTTTCGTGGATAAGGGCGAAAGATAAGGTCACTCTCTCGGTCAATGGCATCACTTTAGATCGCCAGGCACTTATCACATTTGAAGACCGCATTAACTCTTCGGGATATTTCTCTGAAGTTACTTTGCCAATATCCAACTTAGCCAAAGATAAAGACATTGATTTCCAAATTAAATTCTCGCCGGCTCTACCTACGCCGTCCGCTCAAACGCCATGATTTTAAAAAACTCCAAGCCACTTCTTATCATACTTTCACTCATCTCTATTTCACTTCTTGCCGTGCTGGTATTGGGAGCATACAGAATACAACTCAAGAATAAGGAGGCTTCCGAACTTCTTAATTTGGCGGATCGCGCTGCCGAGGCAAGAACTTTGGCCCAGTCCATCCGCACGGTACAAAGTAGTGCCGCCGAAGAATTGGCGGCTTTTGATAGTTTTACGCTTTCCGACAGTAAGCTTGTACCTCTCATTGAAAGTGTGGAGGGGGTTGGCAAGGCCCTTGGTCTTAATACCGATATCGTATCTGTGGGGAAAATAGAGGACAAAAAAGCTGTCGAGCCGGCCATGATTCGTATAGTGATGGAGACTCAAGGTTCATGGGCGCAAAACCTTTCCTTTCTGCGGGCTATCGAGAGTTTGCCTAACCGAGTGGTAATAGATGAGCTCGGTCTCTCGAAAGCGGAGGTCGGTTGGCGTTTAAGAATGGTCCTATCACTTTATTCATTTAACTAATACTATGGAGAACTCCCCAGCATCTCTAAAGAAGTCGAGTAGGAAGGCTAAAGGCGGCTTGTTTACTTTCGGTACCAGTCCGGAGGCCGATTGGAAGATTATTTTAATCTCGGCGATGATTCTTGCCGCCTCGGTTATCGCCCTTAGTGTTTTTATTTTTATAAAAGTTGGCAAGGGAGAAATCTTTGTGGCAGATATGCCTGAAGTGCAGAAAGAAAAAGCTCTAGATACCGCGCTTCTCAAAGAAACCGTTTTGTATTATCAAAATAAGGCGCTCGAGCTTGAGAAAATTAAGAGCACGAGAATCCCAACTGCCGATCCTTCGTTATAGGTGCGGTTTCAAGTTTTCTTCTCGACCTGAGTTTTATCGAAGGTTGGCGGCATTAAATCCAGGAATTCACGGAGTGAATATCTAAATAATACAAGATTATGACAAAAATTTCAATTTTAGAAAAAAGCAGAGCCCCAAGCAGAATTGAATTCCGCAAGGGGCTCGAGTACGAGCTGTTTTCGAAGAAGCCATTACGACCTCTGCGAAGGCGCGACCTCTCTTCCACTGAACAGAATCACGACGCCGAGTACGAAACCGAAGTTGTACCAACCGCCGCTGTTATGAACCTCATAGAAGCCCACATTGTTCGAGAAGAGCGAGATGACCAAAGTGATCGGCGCGATCATCCCATGCCATAGACCGAGCCAGAAGCCAGCGAGGCTCCCGTCCGAGGCAACGATATGCGCGGCGGTGTTGGGACCGGCGGCACAGCCCGTCAGGAACAGCGCGCTATAGAACAACATCCCGAGCAGGTGCGTTTTCTTCATCGCCTTTTCCTCCTTAAGGTGCTATTCCGCGAAGCCCTCGCGGTGGGGATTTCGGATAACTCCGATTCTTAAACCAATATAGCATATATGGTCTTGGAAGTCAAGCCCAACAGAAAAAGCCTATATTTTAGGGCTTTTTCAAGGTTTCTGAATTATTTGATTTGGATTAAAAAATTTTCTTCCCCATTATAACCCGATTTCCTACATGGTGCCCCCGGCAGGAATCGAACCTGCATCAAAGCCTTAGAAGAGCTCTACTTTATCCATTAAGCTACGGGGACAGGGGACAAGATACCATCTAAAATTATCAGTATGGGGGCTATCTAGCAAGTTTTTTGACGGCGTTGGAAACAGCCAGCACCACTTTTTTATCAAAGATATCCGGAATGATTTTCTCCGTGGTTGGTCTCTTGACCACAGCGGCCAGGGCAAGTGCCGCCGCAGTTTTCATTTTATCGGTGATCTGGGAAGTACGAGCCTCTATTGCCCCTTTAAAAATTCCCGGATAAACAAGAACGTTATTAATTTGGTTAGGGAAATCGGAGCGGCCTGAAGCGATGATAACTGCTCCACCCAGTTTGGCTTCTTCTGGCATGATTTCTGGTATGGGGTTAGCCATGGCGAAAATAATTGCTCCCTTGGCCATAGTTTTTACGTCAGAAGCTTTAAGCAAATTACCCTTTGAAACTCCAATAAAGACATCGGAGCCCTTAAGAGCGTCATAAAGCGAGCCCGAAGCGTTGTTTCTATTTGTAATTTTGAGAATCTCTTTCTTGATAGGGGTTAAGCCGCGCCTTTTCCCGCTGATAACTCCGTGGGTGTCGCAGACTAATATTTTACGCACCCCATAGTAATAAAGTAGTTTGGTGGTAGCTACCCCCGCCGCTCCCGCGCCGTTTATAACCACCCGTATGGATTCTTTTTTCTTTCCCACCACTTTTAGTGCATTAATTAAACCGGCGAGCACCACAATCGCCGTGCCATGCTGGTCATCATGCATCACCGGTATCGAGAGTTCTTTTTTCAAACGTGTTTCAATCTCAAAACAACGTGGCGCAGAAATATCTTCCAAATTAATGCCACCAAAGGTCGGGGCAATTGCTTTGACTGCGGCCACTATCTCATTGGTGTTTTGCGTAGAAAGCACAATAGGGAAGCCATCGATATTGGCAAAGCGCTTAAAAAGGACGGCCTTGCCCTCCATGATGGGAAGCGCCGCTTCAGGGCCGATATTACCTAATCCCAGTACCGCTGAGCCGTCCGAGACGATAGCTACGCCGTTTTTGGTAGCGGTCAGGTCGTAGGCGAGTGCTTTATTTTTGGCTATAGCCAGTGCCGGCCCGGCGACGCCCGGCGTATAGGCGATAGATAAATCCTCCCGGGTTTTGACGGGCAATTTCCCAATCACCGAGATTTTTCCGCGAGCTTTTCGATGGGCCGCAATACTTAATTTTTGATAATCTTTTTTCAAGTGGGCGGTAGAGGACTTGAACCCCTGGCATCCTCAGTGTAAATGAGGCGCTCTACCAACTGAGCTAACCGCCCTAATGGCACGATGTTATCATATATTGTATGGTCTGTGCAGGGGCACGTGGCGAAATTGGTAAACACGCACGCTTCAGAAGCGTGTGCCGCAAGGCTTGGGAGTTCGAGTCTCCCCGTGCCCACTCGACAAGCTCGTAGTAAACCGTCTATGACTGACTTATCCGAAAATATTCTATACGAAGACGAAGATATCATCGTGCTTAACAAGCCGGCAGGACTCGTGGTGCATCCAGACGGTCGCACCAAGGAGCCGAGCGTATCGGAGTGGTTTGGTCAGATGTATCCGGAGTCTAGAGAGGTGGGCGAAAAGTTTGGCGATATTGAGCGACCCGGTGTGGTGCATAGAATAGACCGGGAAACTTCAGGAATACTGCTCCTCGCTAAGACTAAAATCGGGCACAAAGTGCTTAAAGAACAGTTTCAAAAAAGAGAAATTGAAAAAATCTACCATCTTTTCATATACGGTAATCTTAAAGACGACCAGGGTACCATTAATTTACCGATAGGCAGAAGTGCCAGTAACTTCCGCAAGCGCTCCGCCGAGCGGGGGGCCAAAGGGGAGAAGCGAGAGGCAGTAACCTACTTTAGGGTCATTAAACGAGCAGAGGATGAGAGTGTCACCTTTGTCGAAGCTAAACCAAAGACGGGCAGGACTCACCAGATTCGGGTGCATTTCAAAGCGCTTCATCATCCGGTTGTCTGCGACAAACTCTACGCGGTCAACAAACCTTGCCTCTTAGGTTTCAATCGCCTCGCTCTCCACTCTCGCGCTATTACTTTCAACACCGTCGGTGGCAAAAAAATAACCATCGAAGCCCCATATCCTAAGGATTTTGTGAACGCCATGGACATTGTCGGTTAAGATGTGTTAGATTAATGTCCTTATGAATAGGGTAATTAGCCCGGTAAATATCGAAGAGAGACAAAAAATCGACCTAAGGTCGGGCGATACCGTGCGGGTCTGGCAGAAAATTGTCGAGAAGGGTAAGACTCGTTTGCAGGCCTTTGAAGGTCTGGTGCTCGCGCGTAAACACGGCAGGGAGGCGGGTGCCACTTTCACCGTCCGTCGTATGTCTTCCGGCGTAGGTGTGGAAAAGATTTTTCCGCTCTATTCTCCCGTGATAGACAAGATTGAAGTGGTGAAGCGCTCATCGGTCCGCCGTGCCAAGCTCTACCATATCCGAGAAAAAGCCACCAAAGAAATCAGCCGCCAAATGAGAAATCTCAGAATGGCGAAAGAGGTTGAAGGGGTAGTTTCTGAAGCGGAAGCGAAGTAATATTAACGGTAATGCGCGGGTGTTGAAATTGGTAGACAAGCTACCTTGAGGTGGTAGTGCTCGCAAGGGCGTGGAGGTTCAAATCCTCTCCCGCGCACATTCGACTTAGACGCCCTTCGCGTTACAATTAACTTTGATGGTGCCTATGGTGTAACGGTTAACACTCGAGCTTGTGGAGCTCGCAATCAGGGTTCGATTCCCTGTAGGCACCCCAAACGGTATCTAATATAACTGCAGAAGGTTTATTGGATGCCACCTCGAAAGTCTCGACTTTGTGTCGGGATTTTTGAGTTTTAGGGGCAACTTTCGACTTTGATTTGCCGGCCACCACCGGGCTGAATTCTACCGCCATGTCGGTCACGATCCGTGGCATCTGGCCTTCTTTGTATTTATTGGTGAATACCAATCCTTCGGCTTGCATCAATGCTCGTATGATCGGGCTTGGTATGACCGTTACGGCTTTCTTGTCGGTAACCTCGAAGCGTTCCCAGTAGAGGCCGAGGAATAGTCGCTTCATCTCATCCGGAGCTTTCATATATGCCTCGTATGCGTTTCTCACAAAAAGCAGGATGTCTTGGAGTTCGTCGATCCGCATGTTGAGTTTTTTGTCCTGGGTGTAGATTTCGTCCTGTATGCCCTCGACCTGTTCCTTGATCTTCACTTTGACTCGGGTGAAATCGTCATCTGAAATCAGTCCGGCAAATAGTTTTTCTTCGGCCGTGTCGCGCTTCTTTTCCAGCACCATCTTTTGAGTGTTGAGGGCTTTCTTGTCTTTATTTATGACTTCCTTTCGACCGCTATATATTTTCTCGATCTTGGCGACCATTCGATTCACGAATGTCGGAGTAAATCCGATCAGTTTGAAAAGATCGGCGATCTGCTGTTCCAAATCCCAAACCTCCACGTATTTGTCAGTGCATTTGATCTGATCGCCGGACCGGTTGCAGTGATAGTAGGATTTATTTTTCTTTGGGTGATGTTCGGCGGTGTATCGCTGGCCGCAGATCGCGCAGAATGTAAGGCCTCGCAGTATGAAATTAAACTTTTGGCGACGGCAGGCATAGCGATTGTGTTCGGCCATCACCAGCTGGGCGCGTTCCCATGTTTCTTTGGTGATGAGCGGTTTATGTTTTCCGGTGTTCACCAATCCTCGCCAGCGCATCTCGCCATAATAGAAAGGATTTTTAAGTATCTCGATCATCTTGCTATGCGCGAGCCGCTTGCCGGCGTGAGTTCTAAATCCTTTTTTATATAAAGTGTCGCGGACTTCGTAAACGGAATAGTCACTGGTCACATACATCTTGAATGCCTCTTGAATAAGCGGTGCGCGTTCTTCGTCGGTAATAATGATCCTCTTTTTCTCATCACTCGGATCGCCGGCATTAAGATATCCGTTCGCAACACCAGTCGGCCACCAGCCATCCCAAAACTTCTGCTCGAGGCTCTTTATGGTTTTTCTTGAGGTGATCTGCGACTGGAGCTGGTTTACACCGGCGATCACCAAGTCCATGAAGTTTCCCTCCGGAGAGTCGGTTATGCCCGGCTGGGAAACTGAAAACAATTCGACGTTATGCTTTTTGAGGATCGCTTTGATCTGCATGTGATCGAGCGCGTTTCTCGCAAGCCGGTCGGTGTCTTGGATAAACACGGCGCGAATAGCCTTGTCGTCTTGGACCCGAAGTAGCATATCCTGAAGTCCCGGACGGTTCATATTCGTGGCTGATCGTCCCGGGTCTTCAAAGACTCCTTCGTTCGCAAGCTTGAATTTATTACTTTCCTCGATTGCTCGCTTGCAGAGTTTGAGCTGGGTAGCGAGGGAATGGTGGCCGTCCTCGGCTTGTTCTTCAGTCGAGACACGGCAGTAAATTAATGCATGTTCCATAGTATTTTCATTCTAATTTTTGGTTAATTTTTATTAAGAGACCTTTCACAGACACCCTATACTAATTTTGTTGATCCGCTAAGCTTGGTTGCCCACAATCCTAACTAACACTGCACCAGTCATAAATTTCTTTGAATATGGTTCTTTTTTGCTCATTTTGTTGGGTTTTACCGGGTTTTGTTGGGTTTATCTTTTTCTTTTTTAGTGTTAATTAGTGTTAGTTGGTGTGAGTCATATTTCCGACTTTTTGCTCAAAACGTTGCCGTTTGTTGCGGTTTACTGCCGTTTAACCGCTTTCACCGGCTATTGAAAGCAGGGCATTAAAATATGCACCTTTGTTTTCAATCGTTCCGGAGGGTGTTCGCTTCAACTTTTCATAGGCATTTTCTATTCGGGGAAGTCCGTATCTCTTAAGAGCCGAAAGCATAAAGCTCATATCTACTTCCTCGAGATATCGGGCGATCTCAAGACACTTTTCCTCCTCAAAGCTTCTCGGACTGAAACTTCTTACGGGACGACGAGTCGATCGATTGTTTTTATTTTCTTTTTCGTTATCGTTCTTCTGACTTCTGCCGAACGAACTTTTTGAAGTGAAAGAAAACCGCTCTACCAAAGCACTTTTATCACTTTCCAACTTCTGCAAAACATCACTGACTTCTGTCGGCACTCCTGCCAGTGATTGGTCATCAGAACCACTCTCACTTCTGCCAGACTTCTGTTTGCTACGGATTTCAAGGTCTACAAAACCGCCATTAGATAAGGGATAACTGGCGATATCCACATGGAACGAACTTCTGCGACCTTGCTGTCCGACAAACCATACACACTTCTTACGCTTAAGGTTTAGCATCAGACGGTTGATATGATTTTTGGAGTACTTTTCTTTGAAATCTTTAGATAATCCGGCGTAGCTCACGTGGGCTTTGCCACTTCTTGGATTTGCATTGATCCAAAGCCAGACCAATACCGAGTATTCCTCAAATCGTAAATACCCGTCCACGAGAGCGGTCTTTATGCTTCGGGGAAGCTTTACGTAATCGTTATTGTCTATTTCGAATGGTAGATTTTCCATATTCATATTCCATGTTGGACCGGTTTAACTCATAGCATCGTTATACATGAGCGACTTCAGTTCTTTGATCGCTGTAACGAACCCTTTAGCGTTGACCTCGACTAAACCGGCAAAGAAAGCGCTCACCAACTGGGGGCGATAAGGCTCATTGGTAAAAATAAAATGAAACCGGCGCGAGTCGGCTTTGTCTATGCCTAGTAACGTGTATCCTTTGGCCACAAGAAAGGCGGCCGCGTAGAAGTAGCTGGTAGTAAAGTTATTGCTGTTGTCTGGTTGGTTTTTCATTCTCATTTTTATTATCTTTATCCTCTTTTTCT
>JAUSGI010000003.1 GCA_030649135.1 bacterium
AGGGACTTCATCCATCACGCGGCGTCGCTCGATCAGGCTTTCGCCCATTGTCGAATATTCTCGGCTACTGCCACCCGTAGGTGTATGGACCGTGTCTCAGTTCCATCGGTGGGGGTCACCCTCTCAGGTCCCCTAAGCGTCGTTGCCTTGGTAGGCCGTTACCCTACCAACTAGCTGATACTCCGCAGGCCACTCCGGAAGCGAATTGCTCCTTTGGTATTGCTACCACATCTGGGATTACCCCCGCTTTCGCGAAGCTATACCAGACTTCCGGGTATGTACCTACGTATTACTACCTCGTCTGCCACTAATTCAGATCGAGTCTTGCGACTTGATTTGAATCCGTTTGACTTATATGCCTCATCCACGCTGCCAGCGTTCATCCTGAGCTAGGATCAAACTCTAAATTTTAACGGAACAAAACAGAAAACAATATTTGGTTTCCATTTCCCCCATCGAGTCTGTCCTCGCTCACTTGGTTTCATTTTTTAGAATAGAACAGTTATTGTACTGCTCTTATCTTGTAATTCATTCAATTTTCAAAGTACACTGCCGTCCCAACTGGACGGTTTTAAAGCGTAGTTAGGACGTGGGCATAAGTATACGGATATCATTCTTGGAGTCAAGACCCCCTATTTCCTCCGAAATTTATAGAAAGTGACAAGCAAAGGCGAGGCCACAAAGATGGAGGAGTAGGTACCGGCAATCACTCCGATGATTAAGAGGAGGGCAAAATCTTTGGTAGCCGGAGAACCGATGAGAAAAAGGGCAAGTAGAGTTATAAAGATAGTCAGAGAAGTATTGATGGAACGACCAAATGTTTGGGTAACAGATTTCCCGACTATAACCTCGAAATCTTCGTGCGTATTCGTCTCTTTGCTGATACGTAAGTTCTCTCTAACACGGTCAAACACCACAATCGTGTCATGCACCGAGTAACCAAGAATTGCTAAGAGCCCCGTGACAAAAAGCAGGTCAATTTCTGCTCCCATGTAGTGCCCGAGCAAGACGAACGCCCCGGTCGGAATGATAATGTCGTGTGCGAGCGCCACGATAGTGGCAAGACCATATTTCCAAGACGAAACAGGTTGGGAAACCTTTCTGAAAGCAAAGGTGATAAAAAGCACAATCATCAGTATCACCACGAGAATAGCCTTGACTGCCTTGTCCTTAAGCTCTCGACCGGCTACAGGACCGATAGTGTTTTGTCTTTCCACGACGGCACTACCTAGAACCTCGATAAGCGCCTGTCTTTCCTCGGTAGTTAATTCTCTGGTACGGATGGCGTAATTAGCATCTCCGGAGGGACGAATTGAAATACCGCCCAGATTAAGCGCACCGATTTTTGATTCCACTTCATTCTGTGCCGGCCTTTCCGAAAATTTTACTTCTGTCAGGGTACCACCCTTGAAGTCGATGGAGGTGTTAAACCCGAACACATACATTGCCCATAGAGAAACCGCGAGCAATAGACCGGAGATGGCGAAGAATATTTTCCTGTGTCGGACGATAAACATATTATTTGTGGAAACCGTTACTGAAGAAGAATCTTTTGGTTTGGGTATCTGTGCGGGGCGCTATGGCAAAGAGGAAAGTGCGGCTGACGGTGATGGCGGTGAACATACTGATAAGCACTCCAATGCCCAAAGTCAGAGCAAAACCTTTGACTGCGGAAGTGCCGAGCCAAAAGAGTACCACCGCGGTAATGATTGAGGAGATATTTGAATCACGTATCGAGAGCCATGCTCTTTTGAATCCTTCATGCAGGGAGTCATGGATATTCTTATTTTTTTTAAGCTCCTCTTTCGTACGCTCAAAGATAAGCACATTGGCATCTACCGCCATGCCAATGGAAAGAATAAACCCAGCGATACCTGCGGCGGTGAGAGTAATGGGAATGAGTTTGAAAATGACAAGCGAGAGAATAATGTAGGAGACCAAGGCCACTACCGAGACCAGTCCCGGCAAGCGATACCAGAGAATCAAGAATAGCGAAAGCGCGATAAATCCAATTATGCCGGCTCGTACTCCAGAATTAAGAGCGGCTTCCCCGAGAGTGGCTCCCACGGTCTCGCTGGTAGAGAGAGTGATAGGCACCGGCAGGGCTCCGTAATTCAAATTACGTACCAAATCTTTCGCCTCCACGGGGGTGAAGGAACCAGTAATCTGCGCCTTACCATCATTAATCTCATCCACAATGACAGGGGCCGAGAGCACCGCGCCGTCAAGCACGATACCCAAGACCTCTCCTTTATGCTCGCGAGTAATCTTGGCAAAGAGCTCACCTCCCTCCTTATTAAACTCGAGCCCGACCAACGCAGCACCCGTACTCGGATTAAACTCTACTCGCGCTCGCGACAAATATCGACCGGACAGACCGGTAGGAACGAACAACTTATCGAGAGGCGCCTCTGGGTTAGCTTTCAATATTTCCTCTGTGTTGGGACTTGCCAAACGGAACTCAAGCAAGGGTGTCTGGCCTATGAGTGCGACGGCTTGATCGATATCAGTTATGCCGGGCAGACCCACTATCAAGCGCTCGTCCTTGTTGCCCGATACTAATCCGGCACTTTCGGTCTGTACTAAAGGTTCGGAGACGCCGAAAATATTGACTCTGCGTTCGATGACCTCCTTCAAACTTTCCATAGCGCCGCGGGTATCATCCACTTTGGAAGTGTCGGCTTTGTATACCAGTTCCGTACCCCCCACCAAGTCAAGCCCGAAACTGAAGGGGAATTTCGCCCCGGGTCTTTGTTCGACTACCAAAAAATAGCCCAGAAATATGAAAACAGCGAGGAGAACGGCCGAAAGATAGATGTGCTTTCCTAATCCCATAGTGCGCAATTATACGGCAAATCTAGCGCCCGGCAATAGAAGCAAAAGTCTTAAGCGTCTGAAGAGCTATCTTTAGATCCAATAGGAAAGAACGGTTTTTGATGTAGTAGAGGTCGTAGGAAAGCTTGTTTTTAGTTTTATCCACATCAGTGCCATGGTGCGGGTGCTCGCCATATATCTGCGCCCAACCGGAGAGACCGGGTTTAATCAGGTGACGAACATTGTAGTAGGAAATCTCGTCAGTATAGCGCTTGACTGCTTCCGGGAATTCCGGCCGTGGCCCGATGAGCGAAATGTCGCCCCGAAGCACATTCCACAATTGTGGGAATTCATCTAGCCGAGTTTTCCTAAGAAAGTTGCCCACTCGAGTTACTTTATTCACCACATCTGTAGTCTGCCAATCACCGTTGTCGTTGAAAAGCATGGTCCGAAATTTCAAGATACGGATAATGTGGTTATTTCGCCCAACACGGTCCTGGACGGTAAAAATGGGCCCACTGCCTTCAAGTTTCATAGCCACAAAAATAAAAGGGCATGCGAGTATAGGAACCACAAGCAGAGGGATGGACAGCAAGATATCCATTAAACGCTTCAGAATATCGTACCCACCGCGGGACGCAGTGGAAATATTCTCCAGAAACCAATCGTACCGAAGGAGTGAGAGCGGTACTCTGTCAAAAATATCCTCGTAAATCTTGTGCATATCGATAAAACTGATTTTGGAGAAAATCAGATTATAGAGATGGGGTAAGACGGGCTCGACATTTTTATTGGCGAGGTCAATGGCTATAACGGAGACATCCTCGGCATAAACATGTGAGATAATCTCGTCCCAGAAACCCTTCTCATCGGCGCGATTCAGATCGACTGAAGAGACAAATTTGATATTGTAAATTGAATTGTTGTTGACTTCTTCATAGAGCTCTTTCATCTCATCTCCGGAGCCAATCAGGATGGCATTGTTCGGATGACCGTGGCCAATGATGAAGTAGCCATACATTCTCCAAGAAAGAATGAGCGCGAAAGATACTACCAGATATATGAATAGGATAGTCTTAGGCGTAATACCGAAGAATGGTATGAAGTAAAAAAACATCACCGCCAAAGCTGAACTAGCCAGTTGAGTATTGGTGATAATAGTCGGCAGTTTCGACTTTAGAATAACCGTGTGTTTCTCATATAAGCCGGCAATGTAGAAAACGAGAATCCATAGCACAAAAAGTATGCTAAAAGGCAGAAAGTGCGTTAGGAATAAGTCATTAGATGGCACTTCCAAGCCCCGTATTAAAAGAGACAGCCAAAGCGCTACCACAAAAGAGCAAATGTCTCCCAAAAGCAGAATAAGGGCCTCTTTCCTATTGAGCAAACTCATAGACGTGCATTATACAACAATAAACCTAAAATAGGAAGTGCACCCACACCCCCTAATATACCCTCAACTACGCTACAATATGCCTATAGGTAGTGAATAACGTATGGGTAAGTTAGAGAAAAAAGACAGAAAAAGAGGCGGGAAAGAGAATTTGCAGAGAATCATTTTGAGTTCAGTAGCCGCCGTCGGTGCTTTAAGTATTGGTCTTATTGCGCCAAATGTTATCAATGCCCTGAACAAACTTGGTATTTTGCCCAAACTTCGCCAGCAAGAGTACACCTCTTCTTCCGCTTCAAAACTTGTTAGACGAGGACTATTAAAGTTTAAGGATGGTTATTATCGACTAACAATAGATGGAGAAAAGGTACTGAGAAGATGGGAGTTATCAGATTATAAATTAAAAAAACCAAAAAAGTGGGACAGAAAATGGAGAATGATCATTTTTGACATTCCGGAAAAGAAAAAGGGAATACGGAAACAAGTAACGGCCCTTTCCAACCAAGCGGGGTTCTATCGATTACAAGATAGTGTTTGGGTGTATCCATATGATTGTGAAGATATTATTGGACTTCTGAAAACAGATTTTGGTATTGGAAAAGATTTACTTTATGTCATCGCTAGTGAAATAGAAAACGATCGCCATCTTCGTTATAAATTTGGCCTCAACTCTTGATACGTCATATTATGCCTATAGGTAGTAGATAACGTAGTTTGTAAATATACGTCCAAGGAGACGGGATATTTGAAATAAAATGAAGATCGCCCAGCGCGCATGCGCGCTGGGCGGAGAAAACAAACTTCATCACTCGAGTGGGACGAGAACGGCACTACAACTCCTTGAGGATCTTGGAAACGAGCATCGAGATCATGTGTTTCTCTGCCTCGTGGCTACAACCGATCTTCATCATTTGCTTCCGGAAGATGGAGCTTCCGGAAGCAGCCACGATGGGGCCCGGGAAAGTCTGGCGCATCTTCTGAATGAGCGATGCAGAATTCAGCTTCTCACCGCCCACGCTACCATCTATGATCACGAGGGTGAGGTCGGCATTGGCTTCGAAAAGCCGTTCACCATCTTCTACAGAAGAGGCCACAATGACTTCGGCACCTTCCCTCTTGAGATGGCGAGTCCATATGCGCTGCCATTCTTCCTCGTCCTCGACGATCAGAACTTTCGGTGAACTCGCTGTTGTCATGATAAGGTTCTCCTAAGTTAGTGATGTACTGCGGGCTCGAGAAGTTGGCTGTTCTTTGATAACTATATATGATAAAATGGCTATTGTCAATGAAAATTCTCTACGGTATAACCAAATCAAATTTTGGAGGCGCCCAGCGCTATGTATATGAATTGGCAGTAGAAGCTAAGAAGCTCGACCACAACGTGGCAGTACTCTGCGGTGGAAATGGCCCTCTTGCCCAAAAATTGAAAGCGGAAAATATCAGGGTTATTACCATACCCGGCTTCGGTAGAGATATGGCTTTATTAGCCGATGTCTCCCATCTGTTGTTTATCATTAAAACTGTTTGGCGTGAGAAGCCAGATGTCTTTCATATTAGTAGTGCCAAAATGGGAGGCGCGGGAATTTTTTCTGGTCGTCTGTTGGGTATCAGGAAAATAATCTTCACGGCCCACGGCTGGGCATTCAATGAACCGCGTCCGGCATGGCAGAAAGTTCTTATAAAATTTTTTACTTGGGTAACTATACTCTCGGCGCACAAAACTATTTTCGTGTCGGAAAAAACTAAAAAAGACGCCGAGAGGTGGCCCTTCATAAAAAATAAATTGACCGTGATTCACAACGGGATATCAAGGTTTAACCTTGCTCAACGTGAAGATGTGTCGTTCACAGTCGGGACAATCGCAGAACTGCATAGAATCAAGGGCTTGGATATCTTGCTCAAAGCTTGGAATAAATTTCACAAAAAGCACCCAGAAGCGAAGCTCGTCATCATGGGTACTGGAGAGGAGAAAGAGAATTTAGAAACCCAAGCTCAAGAACTGGGCATTACTGATTCAGTAAACTTCAAAGGCTATGTGGAAAATGCCAAACAATATTTATCAAGCTTCGACATCTTCGTCCTACCCTCCCGTTCAGAAGCTATGCCTTACACTCTGTTAGAAGCAGGCTTGGCTGAACTACCGGTCATCGCGACTTCTGTGGGAGGTATTCCGGAGGTTATTGAAAGCGGCATAAACGGTGTCCTCGTGCCAGCAGAGGAAGAGGAGGCCCTCTTCTCCACTCTCGTACTTTTGGCCGAAGATGAAGAGTTAAGAAAACGCCTTGGCACTAATTTGAAATCATCAGTCCAAGAAGATTTTTCATTCGAAAAAATGGTGAAAAATACTTTTGCTTTGTATTAAATTACCCTCGGTCCTTGGGAATAGCGCTTCATGCTCGAGAGCATGCCGAGGGCAAACCACTCGGTCACTAAATGCGACCCACCGTAACTCATAAATGGAAAAGTGATACCCGTCACTGGTAAGACACCCATATTCATACCGGCATTGATGGCAATTTGGACAGAGAGCCAGATGACCACGCCTAGACCGAAAAAAGTTTCGAAATTAGTGGCAGCTAATTGAGCACTACTTGTGATGCCCGCCAGTAAGACAAAACAGGAGAGCAAGAGAATAACTGCGCCGACAAAACCCCACTCTTCGGTGAAAGCGGCGAAAATAAAATCAGTCTCGTATTCCGGCAGAAAGCGTAGTTTCGACTGGCTACCTTGGCCAATTCCCTTACCAAGTACCCCGCCGGAACCAACAGCGACAGTTGATTGATAAGCGTTGTAGCCGGCACCTCGAACATCTGCGAGCGGATGAATAAAAGAGATAATACGAGCTTTCTGATAAGGGGCAAAAACCGACGTCCAAAGAATAGCCGAGGCCACTATCCCCAAAATTACTACGAAGGCAAAGTGTTTCTTGGAAATACCGGAGACTAGTACCATGCCTAACCAAATTCCGAAGATGACAATAGCCCCGCCAAAATCCGGCTGTAAAAAGACAAGCAAGAAAATCAGGAGGGCATAGACACCCGAGACCAGGATGTGCCGCAGATTTTTTATCTCAACGTGCCGGCGGGAAAAATATTTCGAGAGCATTAAGACTATTACCAGCTTGGCCGGATCAGAAGGTTGAAATGCGAAAGCTCCAAATTGAAACCAACTCTGCGCACCTCTGGTCGCTTGGCCCACGACCAAAAGAAAAGCCAGCACTATTAGAGTAGCGACAAAAATTGGCACGAGCACTCTGGTCCGGCGCAGAAACCGCCAGTCAACCGTAGTGGCGACAAAGAAAATAATGAGTGATACGAGGAGCCAGATACTCTGACGGAAGAAAAAATAATTCTCACCGGAGAACGAGTCCATAGTGACCAGTCCGGCCAGAGACAATAGGGCCGCTGGCACAAACATATACCAGTCAACATGGAGCCTCTCTCTAAACTTGAGTCCAAGCCCGATCATCGGAGAAAACTTTTGTTCGGAAGAACTCTTATGTAGATATCTATGACAGCCGGACTTTTCCTACAGATTTTAGTGGCGATTTGGTTATAAATACCGTTGAGTTCGTTCGTTGAGGGAGCGAAGTAAGCCTCGGCCGTGGTGGTTGCCAGCGTTTGCAAAAGATTCTTGTTCACATTCTTGCCGAGTCCAATGGTGTAGATACTGATGCCATCCTGCCGAGCCAACCTCGCGGATTCTACGGCATAAGTTTCAGGATAATTGCCCACCCCCGCTTTTATCGGCAAAGTTGGTATCCCGTCTGTTAAAAGTACCAAGGCCTTACCGGCCTTCTCGCGGTGACGAGTGGAATTTAATTCTTCCCTGGCAGCCAGGATGCCCGCACCGATGTTTGTATTCTGAATGGTGGTGGTGGCAATCGAAATATTAGTAATGGCCTGTCGAATAGTGTCGATATTTACACTAAACGCCGCATCAACCGGTGTACTTGCTTCGTTGGCAAAAGATATCAGGGAATGGCGGTCATTCTTACCAAGATGGTTGATAAAGTAGAGCGCGGTATTCTTTACATCAGTTAGTGGTTGGGGCGGATTGGCTCCCAAATCATCCATACTGCCGGAGCGGTCGATAACCAAAGCCACATCTACGGGAAAGCCACAGATATCTTCCTTAATCTTAAAGGGTTCTGACCAGTTAAAGACGACGGGTGTTAGACCCCCCCCGAGAAGATTCTCCACAAAAGTTTTGGCAGCCGCTATGAGGTTGCCGTCCTCCCCCGACACCAATGCCGTAAGTTCAATGTTGGCAGCCGAGCCCAGGGAATTGTTTACCAAGACGGCATCAATTCTCGGGTTGCTATCTCTACTGGTAAGAGCGGCATTTTTTACCGACAAGTCTATTGCCGTCTGGGTATTCTTCTGCCAGACAAACGCGTCTGTCTGCCACTCGAGTGTGGCCCGGACAGGCCGCCACTCTCCCATGTCCAGAGGACCTTCAAAGATAATAAAAGTATCACTCTTGGGTACAAAGGCCTCCGACTCTATGACACGAACGGGGGCCAAGGATGATTCTTCAAACAGTTTGAGAATATAGCGAGCATGATAAATCTCGGCAGTGACATTAGGGTTCTCTACTACGGCCACTACCGCGTAGAGACTCGGCCCTAGCTCTAGCACTCGCGGGTCACCCTTGAGAATAAGCGGCAGAGACTGGGCAGTACAGAGAAGCTGGCATGACCCGCCGCAGTCAATACCGGTTTCATCGCCATTTTGTTTTAGGTCACTGCAAGTTGGTGCTCTATAGAATAAGTAAAAAACGGGTACGCCAACAAATATGATAAGGGTGAGAACCACAATAGAAAAAATAATTCTCTTACGCCCTACAGACCATTGATTCATAAGTTAATTTTAGCAGAGTTGGGGCAAACAAAAAGCCCCATGTATAAGCGGACTTTTTGTCTGCCGTCACAGGGCCTTAACCTCTAGAAACCCCTAGAACTCCGGATCGTGCTTCGCCCGCCACTCGATCTCGGCTAGGAGAAATTAAAATCAAGTACTCTGTGCTAGCGCCTAGCTACTTTTGCCTTGCGACTATCATCGCCTCAACTGGGCTTAACTTCCGTGTTCGGAATGAGAACGGGTGGGACCCCGGCGACGAAGCACCAGAACATAAGGTTCGAATTTGTTTAAGTTGATTTCATTTAGCAGGACAGAGATACGAATTGTTACGAATATGATCGAATAGATTCGTATCATTCGATTGGATTCGCGTAAATTCGTGTAGTGATTTCGAAGTTTCCTAATAGAATTCGGGCAATTAGTACGCCTCGGCTCAACACCTTGCGGTGCTTACACCTAGCGCCTATCAACCTGGTCATCTCCCAGGGCCCTAATAACGATTCCTAATCTTGGGGTTGGCTTCATTCTTAGATGCTTTCAGAATTTATCCGTGCCCGACTTAGCTACCCTGCGGTGCCCTTGGCAGGACAGCAGGTACACCAGAGGTCGGTTCAACTCGGTCCTCTCGTCGCGTCATTCCCCTATCACTAGGAGCGCAGACTATATCTTCACCCAAACATTTTAAAATGTTTTAGGGTGTTGGCGTATTACTTGCATATGCTGTCGTTTTCAATGAAACGATTCCTCATTATGCAAGTCTGCCGGCTTTCACCGACAAGTCGTTACGGGGTCAAACCCAACATCTCTAACAATTCGTTTTTAGACCGCTTTTTCTTAGTAACATAATTTTCTTCTTGAATTACTAAGATAAGATCAGCTAAAACGAGTAGTTGCTTATTTATGAGTCGTCTCCGTTTGGCTAGAGAAAGAATTTCACAGGCTTTACGTAAAGCAATAGCCTGAAGTTTCTTGAAACGAATGTATGGCATAAGTGCTTTGAGTATATCTCGCACTTGTACGAATCCATTTATTCTTAATTCGGTCATTCCATCATTTCTTTTGGAAAGGTACCCGATACCAAGAATTTCTCTAACCCACATTAACGGCTTTTCATGTCGAGTGTCTTGATAGAAGCAAATGGTCGGCATAAAACGCCTTTTAAGCGCGCCGTCCTTACGCTTCTTGATTTGAAGCATTAAGCTTCCGTCTCCATCAAGAAACCCAGCAATATAAGCAAGATGATTGGATCGACTTCCCACGGTATTGTCTTGTGTTTTTCTGGTCCTCAAGTAAGTTTATACTTACCATTGTACCACTGCCTACGGACTAGGCCGGCAATAGTTATCAACAGACCAAACGTCCACAAGATTTCACCGTTATTAGCCACTTTGTCATCACAAATTACTTCGTGAAGTAGCAAAATTTACTAGAGTCAAATCCCCTCAAGAATCGAACGCCTGCAGTAGATAGGAGTCCAACCTGTCTCACGACGGTCTGAACCCAGCTCGCGTAACTTTTTAAATGGCGAACAGCCATACCCTTGGAAGCTTCTCCACCTCCAGGATAAGTTGAGCCGACATCGAGGTGCCGAACTGCGCCGTCGCTATGGACGCTTAGGCGCAACCAGCCTGTTATCCCCAGGGTAGCTTTTATCCTTTGATCTTCCGCCGCATCTAACGCGTACGGTCGGCTCACTATGCTCTGCTTTCGCACCTGTTTGACATGTACGTCTCACAGTCAAGCCAGCTTGTGCCATTACACTATCGGCACGGTTTCCATTCGCGCCTAGCTGACCTTAATAGAATCCTCCGTTACTTTTTGGGAGGAGAGCGCCCCACTCAAACTGCCCGCCAGATACTGTTTCTCGCCGTTTTTTCCGTCGAGGTT